>NZ_JJNZ01000043.1 GCF_000690055.1 Pseudoalteromonas fuliginea | reverse complement strand
AGACTGGCACTCATCGTTTGCAATCGTTGAAAAACAGCTGCATAAAAAAAGAACAACAAAAAGGCTGTTTTTTATATTTATCATTTTAGAATCCACCTTTAATAGCACACGAATGCATACTTAAAATTAAATAACGGGCCGCAGCTAAGCAATTAATAAATGGGCTTTACCTTTAAGCTGATACTGTTATTAGGCTTAAGTAATAGTGAGAAATTGAAAAATTAATTTTAAAATATCATACATCATATGTTTGCAATATTGTTATGTTTTGTTTAGTGTAGCGATATTGTGATTTATAAACGCATTATTTACAACTCAACCATAAAATTAACTAGCCGTAATAGTCTAATATAACCAATATGTTAGCTATGGTGTAATTAATATTTTTTAGCTATGTGCTTAACTATTATATTAAATAGGAAACTGTGATGAATAAGCTACTTGTTCTTCTTTCTGTATGTTTAGGCTTTTGCGTTAGTGCTAATGCAATGGCAAAAGCACAAACAGAAAAACCTAATATTGTTTTAATTTTTGCTGATGACGCAGGTTTTGGTGATTTTGGCTTTCAAGGTAGTACGCAGCTTAAAACACCTAATTTAGATAAACTCGCCCAAAGCGGTGTCCGTTTTACCCAAGGTTACGTGAGTGATTCTACTTGTGGTCCTTCACGCGCAGGTTTAATGACAGGTAAGTACCAGCAACGTTTTGGTTACGAAGAAATTAATGTACCTGGTTTTATGAGCGATAACTCGGCACTTAAAGGTGCAGATATGGGCTTGCCATTAGATCAAAAAACAATGGGCGATTACCTTAAGGAGCAGGGTTATAAAACAGCGGTATTTGGTAAGTGGCATTTAGGTGACGCCGACAGATTTCATCCTTTAAAACGTGGTTTTGATACCTTTTTAGGTTTTAGAGGTGGCGACAGAAGCTACTTTAACTATTCAGAACAAGAAATGAAAAATGGAAACAAACATTTTTTTGATAAAAAATTAGAACGCGACTTTGGTAATTACGAAGAGCCAAAAGAGTACTTAACCGATGTGTTAGGTAAAGAAGCCGCTAAATACATTGAACAAAACAAAGACGAACCATTTTTCATCTACTTAGCTTTTAATGCAGTACATACTCCGCTTGAATCAGATCCTAAAGATTTAGCTAAGTTTCCAAACTTAACGGGTAAACGTAAAGAACTTGCTGCAATGACCCTAGGTCTAGACAGAGCCAGTGGTTACGTACTTGATAAACTTAAAGAGCTAGGCTTAGATGACAATACTATTGTAGTTTTTTCAAACGACAACGGTGGCCCATCTGATAAAAACGCATCAAATAATGCACCACTTGCAGGTACTAAATCAAACCAGTTAGAAGGGGGAATTCGTGTACCATTTTTAATTAGTTGGCCAAAGCATATTAAACCAGGTTCGACTTACGACTACCCAGTAAGCACACTCGATTTACTGCCTACTTTTTACAGTGCAGCTAAAGGTAAAGCGTTAGGTAGTGATATTGATGGCGTTGATTTACTCCCTTATATTCAAGGTGAAAACACAGCACGCCCACATAAAGTGATGTACTGGAAAAAAGAAAACAGAGCTGTAATACGCGATAACGATTGGAAACTCATTCGTTACCCAGACAGACCAGCAGAGCTATACGACCTAAGCTCTGACATTAGTGAACAAACAGATTTAGCAGCAAAAAATCCTGAACGTGTTAAAACTATGTTTAAATCATTGTTTGAATGGGAATTAACGTTAGAGCGCCCGCGCTGGTTATTAAAAAGAAAATATGAAAAATATGATATAGACCGCATGGATAAATACCGTTTACCAGCAACTCAACCTTAATAACGCATAGGTAATAATAATGAAAATAGAATCCGTTGAAGCGCTTTTAGGCTGCGTAGGAAAACGTAATCAGCTATTAGTAAAAGTAGTAACCGAATGTGGCATAGTTGGCTGGGGCGAATCGGGTTTATCAAATCGAGAGCAGGCAGTTATTGGCGCAATACAGCACTTTTCGGGTTTTTTAAAAGGGCAAGATCCGCGTAAAATAGGCCGTATTTGGCAAGAGCTTTATCGTAGTCATTATTTTGAAGGGGGCCGTGTAATTACGGCTGCTATTTCGGCAATTGATATTGCACTTTATGATATTTTAGGTAAGTCATTACAAGTGCCTGTTTATCAGTTGTTAGGGGGTAAACAACGCGAGCACATAGCGTGCTTTGCGTGTTGTTATACAGAAGCAGATCCTGATAAATTTGACGATTTAGTTAAAGAAGCAAAAGCGCTTATCGCGCTCGGCTGGACAACAATAAGAGTCATACCGAGTCGTTTTGACGATTTACAGTTTTTTGAACCACAAGAATCTATAACGCGAACAGCGCGTTGCTTAAATGAATTACGAAAAGTACTGGGGCCTGATATTACACTCGGTATTGATTACCATCACAGATTAAGCGTGGCTGAGGCCGCTTCGTTTTGCCAACGTTTAAAGCCCGACACACTCGATTTTATTGAAGAACCGATTCGTCATGAATCTCCTGATGCCTATAAAACACTGCGTACTTTAACGCATATTCCTTTTGCAATTGGTGAAGAGTTTAGCTCTAAATGGGCAGCTAAGCCTTATATAGAACAGGGACTTACTCAGTATTTACGTGTGGATGTGTGTAACATTGGAGGCTTAACAGAAGCAATGAAAGTGGCTGGTTGGGCTGAGGCACATTATATAGATGTTATGCCACACAACCCGCTTGGTCCCGTGTGTACAGCAGCAACAAATCACTTTGCAGCAGCACTACCAAACTTAGGCTTAATGGAAACACACCAAGGTCCGTTTAGTGAATTTGGCGCCCATGATCCACTTCTTTTTCCTAAGCAGCATGTATTAACAGGCAATAAATTTACTATTCCTGAAGTACCAGGTTTAGGTGTTGAAGTGAACGAAGCCGCCTTTAGATTGGCAACCCCAGTAGAAACCGAAGCGCCGCATTTATCAAAGCGTGATGGTTCACATACCAACTGGTAACTAGTTAGAGAGTTAAATGAATACACTTACAGCGACTGTTTTTGATAACACACTAAATTTTGTCGGCGAGGGCCCTTTGTGGCACCCGATCACACAAACGCTTTATTGGGTTGATTTTCCAAACCATATTTTGTACAGCAAAAAAGGCGACCATAAAGTTGAGCAACGCTTAGATGATATGGTTACCGCTCTGGCTTTGGTAAACAATGAAACCCTATTACTAGCAAGTGATAAAGGCCTAAGTGCCTATAATACCAGTACGCATAAGCAAACTTTCTTGTGCAGTGTTGAAGCAGATAAACCTGACAACAGAAGTAACGACGGACGTGCCGATCCGTGGGGTGGGTTTTGGATAAGCACAATGCATGGCGATGCTAAAGAAAACGAAGGGGCTATATATCGTTTTCACAACGGAGTACTTACTCAGGTTGTTAGTGATTTAACGATACCCAACGGTATTTGTTTTGATAAGTCGCGTGCTAGAGCTTATTACGCAGATTCAAAAACGCAAAAAATTTACCGATTTGACGTCGACTCACTTACGGGTTCGCCAATAGCGGAGAGTGTGTTGTTTTTTGACTATTCAAGTTCAGCTGTATCACCTGATGGGGCTGTAATTGATAGCGAAGGCAACATGTGGATTGCACTTTGGGATGGCGCGCGTGTAGATTGCATATCGCCCGAAGCAAAGGTAATTGAAAGCTTAGCGACTCAAACACCTCGCCCTACCTGCCCAGCGTTTGGCGATGACGGTACAACACTTTACGTAACGTCAGCACAATGTGGCCTAGAAGATACCCCATTTGATGCTATACCTCACGGCACTACGCTTGCATTTAAAAATGCGGTAAAAGGCGTGTTTGAGCCTTGCGTTAAAATAGACGGCTTTTAATTTTAAGTATTTACTTTAAATATTAATTTTGTGTTTTTTCCTCTTACATTAATTAGATGTGAGAGGAAAACACATTGCACAGATAAACATCATATGTTTATATTGTTTTTACTAATTCTATCAATGTTATTCTTTTATATGTTGTAGATCACTCATTACCAACACAATAAAAGTATAAAAATAAACTAAGGGTAATACATTGAAAGACACACACACACAATCAACAAAAGCGATTAAGTACTCCCTCATTGCAGCATTTGGCGGGTTTGTATTTGGCCTAGACGCGGCCAATATATCCGGAGCATTACGCTATGTTAGCTCGCAGTTTGAGCTAACCAGTTTGGAAACAGGTAATGTTGTTGGTTGCGCCATTGTTGGCGTAATCATCGCACTGTTTTTTACAGGTACTTTATGTCAAAAATTTGGTCGTAAAAAGGTACTTATTGGCATTGCTTTAACGTATTCACTCTCTACGGTTATTTCTGCTTTTGCAGTAAGTTACCCCATGCTGGTTGTTGGGCGTTTTATAGGAGGGGTCGCATTTGCCTCTATAACTGTCTCAGCCATGTATATTGGTGAAATTGCACCCGCTAATAAACGAGGCCAATTTGTATCAGTTAATCAGTTGCTTATAACATTAGGTAGTTTATTTGCGTTTGTTGTTAATTACTTTTTTGTTAAAAACATGGGCTCAATTGAATGGTTAAATGAAGCCAATATTTGGCGTTATATGCTTGGCTTTGAAATTGTGCCTAATATTATTTGGTTTTCGTTATTAATGACGATTCCTGAATCTCCGCGCTGGTTAATAAGCAAAAAACGTGATGAAGAAGCACGCGCCGTATTCAAAGGTATGGGAATCAATAACAACGATACCGAAGTAGTACTTAATGATATTAAAGCAACCATTCAAGAAGATTCAAAAAACAGTGCGCTTGAACAACTTAAAGTCTTGTTTAGTAAGCCTATGCGTTTTGTTGTATTACTTGCTGTATGTTACGCAGTAGTGCAGGGCGCAACCGGCATGAACGCGGTATTGTTTTATGCACCTACGGTATTTGAACAAATAGGTATGAGCGTCGAAAACTCATTCTTGCAAACAATAGTACTTGGTGCGGTATCTGTATTATTTACATTGGTCGCCATATTTTTTGTTGAAAAACTCGGCAGAAGAACATTAACGATTACCGGTTTACTGCTTATTGCTGTTGCGCATGTATCAATTTGGTATGGCTTTGAAAATGCCACGTACTCACTTAACAGTGAAGCAATAACCAAAGTTGCAGAGCAAAAAGTAGATATTACAAAGCTGCACGTTTTCGAAAATAAAATATACAGCACCGATGTTGCTCTAAAAGCAGATCTTGCCACTATTTACAGTAAAAAAGAGCTACCAGTTGTTACGGGTGCAATTATTAATGCTTCTATAAATATTAGTCCTGCGTATGTTTTATTTGGACTATTTGCATTTTTAGCGGCTTTTAATATGTCGATAGGGCCAATAATGTGGGTGATATTTTCGGAGATATTTTCAAGCCGAGTACGCAGCGTTGCGCTACCATTTGCTGCCTTAGTACAGAGTATTTCTAGCTGGAGTATTCAGCAGTTTTTCCCTTGGCAATTAGAGAACATGGGCGCAGCAAACACGTTTTTATATTACGGAGGCGTCGCTATTGTAGGCTGTATTGTTATGGCATTCATACTTCCCGAAACTAAGGGCAAGTCTATTGAGGCCATTGAACGCGATTTGGTCCCTGGGTTCAATAAATAAGGAATATGACTATGTCATCACGATTATTAAACGAAGTTGCTATTGTCACTGGCGCAGCCGATGGTATTGGTAAAACAGTTGCACGCGTATTTTGTGAGCAAGGTGCTAAAGTGTGTGTTGCTGATATAAATAAAGAAATGGGTGAAAGTGTTGTAGCAGAGCTAAAAAGCAAAGGTTTTGATGCTATTTTTGCTCATACCGATATTAGTGATGAAACGGCTATAAAAAGCATGGTTGAAAAAGTAGTTAATGAACTCGGCAAGCCCAGTATTTTAGTTAATAACGCGGCTTTAATTAGCCCCGGGCGCAACGTAGATGACGTTACTCCACAAATGTGGCGGGATAGCTTTGCGGTTAATGTTGAAGGTATGTGGCAGTGTGCTGTAGCTGTACTTGAGCATATGAAAGACTTAGGCCGTGGCAGTATTATAAATGTAGGTTCAGTACATTCTTATAAAATTGTACCGGGATATTTTCCATATGCGGTAACTAAGCATGCGGTTATAGGGTTAACTAAAAACTTGGCCGTTGAATACGCAAAGCACAACATACGAGTAAACGCACTTTGCCCAGGCATGATAGAAACACCTATGGCGTTTAAGTCGTGGGAGCAAACAGACGATCCGCAAGCTTCACGCAAAGCAATGGGCGATGTACATCCTTTAAAACGAAATGGAACAACTGAAGAAATCGCTTATCCAGCCGTATTTTTAGCCAGTTCAGATTCGAGTTTTATGACAGGGCAAAGCTTAATTATTGATGGTGGCCGTTCTGTAATTTATCACGATTAAAGTGCTTAATTTAACACACTGTAAAGCTCATGGGTTTGAGGCTATTTTGCTAAAAAATAGTGAGCTTGCTATCACAGTCATTCCTCAGTTGGGTGCAAAAGTCATCTCTATTGTGAGTTTAAATCACAATAGAGAGTGGCTTGCACACGATAAACAAATTACTTTAAAACCTTCAAAAAACAATGATTTTTCTGAGCATGATAGTGGTGGCTGGGATGAATGTTTTCCGAGTATTTCTCCTCAATTGTATGATTATATTCCCGATAAAGCGCATTTTTCACATGATCATGGGGAGTTGTGGTGCCAGTCATGGCAGATAACGAATACCCATATCAGCGATGAAGAAATAATACTTAGTTTACAAGCTGAGGTTTTTGACTCTACTTTTACATTTATAAGAACGTTTACTTTGAAAAAACACAATAAGCGGCTGCTTGTTGATTACCACGTAAAAAATAACACAACTCATAATCTCCCTTTTATTTGGTCAGCGCATCCTATTTTTGCCATAAAGCCAGAGATGCGTATTTTAATAAATAACAAACAGATGGAGTTTAAAGTTGATGAAGGGCTTAGTCGTTTTTATAACGTTAATAGTGTGTTTGTTGACTGGAATGAGTGCTCAACTAGAGTCCCGCCGCTAAGCAAAGTCATGCCGTATAACAGTGGTTTTGCAAGTAAGGTTTTTAGCAAACACTTAAATACGGGCACTCATAAAGATCAAAATATAATTGTAAAACTGGTTGATGATAAAGCCCGGCAAAGCTGCGGGTTTGAATTTTCATCAGCAAGCATAAGTCATTTAGGGCTTTGGTTTAATTACAATGGTTGGTCTGCCAATGAGCATCTTCCACCTTTTGTGCTTGGGATAGAACCTTGCATAGGCAATAACGATTCTTTACACAAAGCCATGGCGAGTGAAGAGGAGGGCTTAATTAGAGGCAATGCTCATAAATCTTGGCATATGAGTTTTTTTGTTAATTAAATGTATTTTGTGTTTGCTCAATCAAACATCATATGTTTAAATAGTTATTATGTATTGAGGCCAAGTGTCTTACTTTAATCATTTAGCCCTTAGGGTGTTGTAGATAATAATGGAGCGACAGAATGCTTTCTAAACAATTGTATATTGGTGGAAAATTAATAACGAGTGACGCAACGACTGAAATTATTAATCCTGCAACACTCGAAGTTGTAGGCGAAATTTCGGCTGCAGGTATTGATGAGGCAAACATGGCCTTAGAGTCTGCGCAAGAAGCATTTTTAAGTTGGTCTACAACGCCTGCAACAGAGCGTGCTCAATGGATGCTTAAACTGCGTGATGCGGTAATTGCAAACGAGCAACATTTACGTGAATGTGTGCATTTAGAAATGGCTAAACCATGGCAGTCAACAGTTGACGACTTTCAAATGTTAGTTGATAGCCTTAATTTTTACGCTGATGCCATTGTTAATATCGCCGATGAAGAATTAACAGATAATGAAGGTACGCACAGCCACGTTCTTTCGCGTGAACCTGTTGGTGTGGCTGCAGCATTTTTAGCATGGAACTTTCCATTATTAAACTTAGCTTATAAATTAGGGCCGGCCATGGCTGCGGGCTGTCCGCTTGTAGTAAAGCCGTCAAGTAAAACGCCTTTGTCTGCTTATGCAGTAGGCGAATTATGTGAACAAATCGGATTGCCAGCTGGTGTGGTTAATATACTTTCGGGCACGGATAGCACCGTAGGCGATGCTATTTCAGCATCAACTATCCCCTCTGTACTTACTTTAATTGGTTCTACAAATGTGGGTAAACATGTAATTGCAACCGGTGCTACGTCAATCAAGCGTTATTCAATGGAACTTGGTGGTAATGCGCCTGCCATTGTATGCAGCGATGCAAATTTAGATAACGCAGCCGATGTAATTTGTGGCGTTAAGTTTGCCAACGCAGGGCAAATTTGTGTTACTCCAAATCGTGTATTTGTACACGAAAGCGTTGCAGACGAATTTATTGAAAAAGTACTTACTCGTGCAAAAGCAGTAAAAGTTGGTTTTGATAAAAATGATGCTATTGATATGGGCCCGGTTATGGATGCTAACTCATGGCAGCGTATTGATGATCTTGTCAAAGGTGCACAGCAAAATGGCGCTAAATTACAGTGTGGTGGTAAAAAGCCCGCAGGTGTTATTGGCTATTTTTACGAGCCAACGGTGCTTACCAATATTGACTCGAACATGAAAATTTATAAAGAAGAAATATTTGGCCCGGTTATTAGCATTGTTACATTTAGCGATGAAGAACAGGTACTTAAAGATGCGAACGACACCGATGCTGGTTTGAGCTCATTTATTTTTAGCAGCAACGAAGACACAATATCTCACTTTGCAAAGCATTTACGTTTTGGCGAAGTACAAGTAAACGGTATTAAATACAGTATTAATTTACCGCACTTTGGCATTAAACAATCGGGTGTTGGGGCTGATTGCTCGTTATTAGCTTTAGATGATTATCTTGTCTATAAGCGTGTTTCACGTGCGTTAAAGGTTTAAGGAACAGACAATGAAAATCACTCAAATTATTAGCCACGTTTTACAATATGACCTAGACGAAGAACTTGGTTATTCGCAGCAATATTACGCTAAACGCACTGCGCATTTAGTTGAAGTTCGTACCGACATAGGTATTACAGGTTGGGGCGAATGTTTTGGCGGTGGTGGCGTGGCATTTGCTAATAAAACCATTGTTGAGCATGTTATTCAACCCATGATTTTGGGAATGGACCCACTCGACAGAGAAGTAATTTGGCATAAAGTTTATAACTTACTGCGCGATCATGGTCAAAAAGGTATGCCTATTCAGTCTTTATCTGGTGTAGATATTGCTTTGTGGGACATTGCAGGTAAATTTTTAGATCAACCCGTTTATAAGTTGTTAGGGGGGGCTTTTAGAGACCGAATTCCTGCTTATGGGTACGGCATGATGTTACAAAAGTTTCCTAACCTAGAAGAACGCTTTACCGAAGAAAGCCAACGTATTAAAGAAATGGGCTTTACGGCAATGAAAATGAAAATAGGCCTTTCACCAGATCGCGATATAAAGCTTGTTGAAGCTGTGCGAAAAGGCATTGGTCGCGATATGCGGCTAATGGTTGACGCTAACCATGCATACACCGCGCGCGAAGCTATTCCGCTAGGTCGAGAGCTGCAAAATTTAGGCGTGTACTGGTTCGAAGAACCGGTCGCACCAGAGGATCATCAAGGCTACCGCGATTTATGTGAAGCACTTGATATGAGCATTGCTGGTGGCGAAGCTGAATTTACTCGTTGGGGCTTTAGAGATTTAATTAAAAACCGCTGCGTCGATTTATTGCAACCAGAAGTATGTGCACTAGGTGGTATTACCGAGTATCAAAAAGTATTAGCGATGGCGCACGCGCATTTTGTTCCTGTTATAAACCATGTGTGGGGTTCGGCTATTGCGGTTGGCACTAACCTACATTTATTGGCTGCATTACCTGATTTACCTGGTGCTGCACACCCAGTACAGCCTATGCTTGAGTACGATACAACGCCAAACTTATTTAGGGAGCAGCTATTGCAAGAGTCTCTAAACATTAACGAGCAAGTTAAAAATAACAACGGAACTGTTGCGCTACCACAAGGTCCAGGCCTTGGTATTGAGCCTGATCTTGATTTTATTAAACATTACGAAGTATCAATTTAATAATTAAGGGCAGAGTTCATGAGTAATAACAAAAGCAACTTACCAGCATTAATTATTGTTGACTGGGGAAGCTCCAACTTTAGAGCTTTCTTAGTCGATAACAAAGGCATGATTTTAGATACTGTCAATGGTGAGCAGGGCGTACTTTCGATTAAAAATGGTTGTTTAGAAACCGTATTACTTAGCTATATATCAGATTGGTTATTAGAATATAAAATGCCGATTATTATGGCTGGAATGGTAGGCGGCGCAATTGGTTGGCAAGATACAGGCTATGTAAATACGCCAGCCAACCTTGACAGTATGAGCGTAAGCCTTTGCAAAGCAAATAATAAAGCAGATCTACGAATTAGCATTGTGCCGGGTATTAAATACGTTATGGAAAATAACGTATGTGATGTAATGCGTGGTGAAGAAGTACAAGTATTTGGCGCCGTTTTAGATGTAGAGCAAACAGCGGGTGAGCTAAGTAATCAAACCTTGGGTGAGACTATGTTTTGCTTACCAGGCACACACTCTAAATGGGTAGAAGTTGCTAAAGATACTCAAAATAAAACAGTAATCACCAGCCTTACCACCTTCATGACCGGTGAAATGTTTGATTTATTGACTAAACAAAGCATTTTAGGTGAAGGGTTAGAGTCACTAGTTAGCACTCAAACAGACATGCCCAGCTTTTTAAAAGGCGTTGGGGTTAGTCAGGTTCAAAGCAGTTTATTAAGTGCATTATTTAGTGCGCGTACTTTGAAGTTAGATAAACAATTAGCGCTACAAAACGTCCCAAGTTACATATCTGGTTTACTTATTGGCGCTGAGCTCGCGGGTATTAGAAGTAAGTTAAATGACATTAAGCATGTTTATTTGATTGGTAACTCGAGCTTGAACACTCTCTATTGTGAAGCGTTAAAAGAACTTGGCTTTACTTCTTCTATTTTAAGCAGTGCAACAGCATCAACTAAAGGCATGTTTACGCTTGCTATAAATGCGGGTTTAGTCACTGAAAAGGAATCTCAATTATGTCATTAATTTCGTTAACTCACGCTATGAAACAATTACCACTGGTTGCTATTTTACGAGGTATTACTCCAATCGAAGTGCTTGATTATGCAGAGGTACTTATTGATATTGGCTACCGCGTAATTGAAGTGCCACTTAATTCTCCTGATGCATTTAAAAGTATTAAGCTATTAAGTGATAAGTACGCAGATATAGCCATTATTGGCGCAGGTACGGTTGTTACCAAAGACGAAGTTAATCAAGTAATTAAAGCGGGTGGCCGTATTATTATATCGCCGCATAGCGATGTAGAGCTAATCCGTTTTAGTAAATTAAAAGGACTGTATTGCGTACCAGGATTTTATACACCGACTGAAGGCTTTGCCGCACTTCATGCTGGTGCAGACGCACTTAAATTTTTTCCGGCAGATACCGCAGGTCCAAAAGGTTTAAAAGCGATTACCACAGTACTTTCCAATATTGATATTTATCCTGTCGGTGGCGTGTCGCCTCAGAATCAAGATGAGTTTGTTGATGCAGGCGCATCAGGGTTTGGTTTAGGGAGTGGTTTATATAAAGTAGGAATGGGTTTAGAAGAGTTTACGGCTAATGCTAAAAAGTACGCTGCATATTACCTTTAGTTAATTTGAATTTATAAAAAACGTTGTTGTGTTTGCATCGCTAGCTCATCATTCCTCTCACTTTAAATGATGAGCTAGCGGTGCTATTTAGAATAAATTAAATATCCATTAACTTAGCTAAATTGGCTTTAGCATCAGCTAAAAGCTTTTCGGTAAGGGCTTGAGCTTTTTCACTATTACCCGTAGCAATAGCATCAAATACTTCTCTGTGAAATGGAATTGAAGCATGATTACTTTGTGCACTTTGGTTCGTTACTTTAATACTGACAAGTAACGCTGAAAAAATAACGCATTCCATCGAAATGAATAATTCATTATGAGAAGCCCGTAAAATAGCGCCATGAAAATGTGCATCAGCAATAACAAATTTATCTAAATCGCTTACCGAACTTTGCATTTCATTTAATGCATTTTCAATTGCTTTAATATCCTCAGGCTTTGCGCGTTGGGCTGCTACACTGGCTGCTTTTGGTTCAAATGCTAATCGAAATTCCATTAATTGAGTTAAAAACTCGGGGTTAAGTGGGGCGCTTAAATGCCATGCAAGAACATCATCGTCAAGTAAAGCCCAGTTATCACGCGTTTTTACACGAGTGCCAATGCCTCGGCGGACATCTAAAAGTCCTTTACCGACAAGAATTTTTACTGCATCACGAACAACAACTCGACTTACTTGAAAGCGTTCAGCTAAACGGTTTTCATCATCAATTAGCGAGCCAGGAGTATATGTGCCAGCAACAATTCTACGGCCTAATTCTTTAGCTACCTGCACCGGTAAGCTGGGTGACATGGCGCTGCTGCGTCTTAGATCGTAGTACGTTAATTCGCTCATAGTATCTTAGTGTCCGTATTATTTATTTATACATACTATTTATACGAATTTGCGACAATAAACAATGGCTATTTGCTATTTACTGTAGCAGAAAGACGAAAGCTGGCATCTTTGAGGAGTTTTTCGGTGAGTAATTCGGCTTTATCGGCATCTTTTGCAGCAATTGCTTCGTAGACTTCACGATGAAATGGAATGGATGCACCGTTATCGCGGGGGTCTTTATTTGTTACTTTAATACTGACTAAAAGTGCAGAATAAATAACGCCTTCCATTGAGGCTAAAAAGCTATTTTGAGCTGCTTTTATAATGGCTTTATGAAATAAAGAGTCAGCAATAATAAAATCTTCTGCGCTATTATCTGTTTCAGCCATGCGATCGCATGCAGCTGCAATTTCAATTAAATCTTCGGGACGTGCGCGTTCTGCAGCCCAGCGAGCAGCTTTTGGTTCAAAAGCCAAACGAACATCCATTAATTGCTCTAAAAACTTACGATTAGGTGGTGCTGACAAATGCCATGCTAATACGTCATCGTCCAGCATGTTCCATCTATCTCGAGGTAGTACACGCGTGCCAATACCTCTGCGTACATCAAGTAGACCTTTGCTTACTAAGATTTTTACCGCATCGCGTACTACCACACGGCTTACTTGGTAGCGTTTAGCGAGTGCATCTTCATCATCAATTAAACTGCCGGCTTCAAATGATCCAGACACAATGCGTCTGCCAATTTCTTTAGCCACTTGAACAGAAAGGCTCGCTGCCATTCCTGATGTTTGTTTTAGGTCGTAATATATAAGTTCGCTCATACCTTCAATATAAACATATTATGTTTGGCTGGTCAATGTAATGTGTACAAAATAGGGGGGGTAACTAATTTTAAACGTTGCATAGTGGGAATATAATAAAGATCGCTGATGAGCGATCTTTATAACAATTTGGGTTACTGCAATAAAGCGTTAAAACTTAGCGCGTAAACCTATACGGTAGCGCGGACCAGTATATTGGGTATTAATTACACGCTCTTTTACATCGGCATATTGGTAGGTACGTTCATCAGTTATATTTATTGCTTCGCCCGTAAGCGTAAAGTTATCGTTAACCACATAAGACATACTAAAGTCGAGCTGACCATAGGCTGCAGTATGCTCTGGTAATCCACCACTGCGTATACCTGCTCGGCTACTTAAAAAGTCATCTCGCCAGTTGTAGGCTAAACGCGCTTGAAATGCATTTTTATCGTAGTAGGCAACAATGTTATAAGAGTTTTCGGCAAATCCCTCCAATTTATCACCAGGGTCGGTGACACCTGGAAGCTCTATTTTTTGTGTGTTTTTATTTGTTGTATCAGCCCATGTATAGTTTGCTTGCACACCTAAGCCATTTAAAAAGCTCGGTAAATAATCCATGTTATGTTGTACAGCAAGTTCTACCCCACTAATTGAGCCGCCTGATTGGTTTTGCTTCGTATTAATGGTTTCGTTTACATTGCCGTATCCATCAATACTTACTGATGAATCAATATATTGCGACCCATCCCAAATGTCGGGTGTATTATCTAAATAAGTTATTTGTGCAATTGTGCTAGATATATCCTTTTTGAAAAAGTTAACTGCGTAAGCATCGCCGCTATCACTATAATATTCAAAAGATAAATCGTATTGATCAGCCTTATAGGGTGCTAAATAAGGATTGCCACCTGTTTGAGAAAAGCTACCTGCTTGCATATCTGTATACGTTGTTTGTACACCAATGTCGTCAATGGCAGGGCGCGACATTACTTTAGCAGCTGCGGCTCTTACCAATAAATTATCACTTAAATTAATACTAAAATTAACACTAGGTAACCAGTTAGTGTAACTATTTTTTGCTTTAAGGCTTCCTGGGTCTGTGTAATCAACTACTAGTAAAGGTTGGCCATTATCAAGTTCACCGGTATAACCTAAACGTCGTTTACCGTAACCACTTGAACTTGTATCAGTTTTTACGTAACGAACTCCTACATTACCGCGCCAATCGTAATCACTAATTAAGCCGCTTAGGTTCAACTGCGAATAAGCACTTATTTTCTCTTCTTTCACACTTGATGATGCAATTTCGTTATATTGCTCGTTTGGCCAATTTGGGTTTTTGGTCATATCACGAATAGCGCTATGGTATTTATTTATATCAGCAAACAAAAAGTCACGCGGAAAATTACCCGGCTCACTGCTTAAAAAATCTGAATAGGGACTTGCTGAAAATATGTCATCAGGCATGTCTCTAAGTTCGCCACAAATATCGGCATCGGGTGCTACTAAGCCACAGTTATCTTCATGGAATGTTTCAAAGCGATCTCTTATTTTTTCACGATCTGAATACGCAATACCAAAATCGATTGAATCTAAGGTTAGGCTTTCAGTGAACTCTAAGTCGAGTAGGTATTTCCCTTTTGTTTGTAGCTCCGTAATCGTGTCTTGCAATTCGTAATGTGAAACTTGATTCCAATGTGCTCTTACGCTTGTCGGCGAAGCATAATCAATGGTTGTGTCTAAATTAACGGTATCAGTGTTTCTAAAATCAAAATCTAAACTGTCGTTTCGCTCAGGTGAGATATAATTAGGAACTAATAAGTCATTTCGCGGCGTTGATTTAGATGTTGAATGGCTTATATCAAACTCAAGCGTTAATACATCAAACTCTTTTACAGAATTAAATCCAAACGCCTGTGTTTTTGATTTTGATTCAAGCTCTTGAAATAAAACATCAATTCTAAAATCTACATTGTCACCGGTTCCGCCCAGTGTTCTTCCCGAAAACTTAGTGCCTGATAAAATTGTACCCTTGTCTGACACGACCACATTTCGCCAATTAGGATATTGTAAACCGGCTTGTAAACCTTGAGTTTGAGTTTCTACCGAGAGGTCGGTATACATGTAATCAAATGTATTAGTGAAACTTGAATCTGGTGCCCACTGAAAACTGGTATTAATACCAATACGTTCGCGATGCTCTTGTCCTAATGCGTACTCAATTCGACCTGCATGGCGAAGCATGCTCGGCGTCACCACATTTCCATCTAAATTATGAATGTCGCCTTCAATAACACCTGGCTCATTATTAAGTAATAACCAGCGAGTTGTACCCATTGAATCGTATCGGTTATCACTTTTTTGTTGCGAAAGAGCAATATTAAAACCGAATGTTTCATCAGCAAACGTATTGCTAAATAATGCAGAGTATTCAGGGCTTGTTTCGCCAGAAAGCTCACTGTATTTAGCGTTTATAGAGCCCAGCACATGCAATCCTGGATTATCTAAAGGGCGTGCTGTTTTAACGTTAACATAAGCACCAATACTGCCTTCAGGCGTTTTAGCGGTGGGGGACTTAACTACATCAGCCCCCGAAATTAGCTCTGCTGCTAATACTTGAAAATCAAATGAGCGACCAATTTCAGAGGTTGCTAATGTACGTCCGTTTAAAGTAACAACGTTAAATTCTGGGCCGAAACCACGAACTGTTATTTTTGAGCCCTCACCATTTACACGGTTAATTGAAACACCTGGAATACGCTGCAAGGATTCGGCAACGTTTTGATCTGGAAACTTACCAATATCTTCAGCAACAATACTATCTTGAACACTATCGCTGTAACGTTTTAATGAGGACGCGGCCTCTAAACTTGAGCGAACGCCCGTAACTACAATTATTTCAGTGTCACCTTTACCTTCGCTTTGTGTAGCCGCTTGTGCAAAAGAGCAACTTGAAAGGGTAGCTAAAATAGCAAGCACAATCTTTTTCTTATGATACATAGTGATCTCCATATTGGTGTGTAGTTGTGTCAGATTAAAGGTATTTACTAATGAAACCGTATATTTGATAAATAAACTTAAAGCAATATTGCGTCATACGAATCTAAACATCACATGTATTGGCGTCAAGTTAAATTTGTAAAACACATTTTGTATTCGCGATTTTAGTTCCCACATGCTACTTAAACACAAAATTAAACTGGCTTATTTGTGTTATTTATATAAACATAATATGTTAGTTAATTGAATACATAAAAGGTAGGGTAAAGTTTGATAGAAAACCTATTAACGTGGGATATATTTATGCGTTGTATTATTCCGTTATTGGTAGCTAATATATTTTTTATGGCACTGGTTTACTTCTCTCTCGTACGTAAACGTTTTGGTACTGCCTATAACTATTATGTAATATTTTTTATTACATTTATTTTTTATTTGTGCGGGCCTTTACTTAACGCACTTCCTATTGAGCATACTAAACCTTACCTGCAGCTCGGGCGTACTATTTTATTTTTTTGGTTCGGACTTCCTTCTTTATTGGTTGCCCTTTTTAGACAATCAGACATATTGCTGCCCCATGCAGTACAATATTTCAGCTACGCTTTTGGCTTTGTATTTTCACTTAGTTATTTGGTATTAACTGATTTGACTCACCCTAAAATAAACGTGCTTTTAGATTTTGGGGTCGTTATTGGACCTTTTACTTGGCTGGTAATAAACCATGTTTATTACTTACAGGTAGTGGCTATTATGATGTTATTAATTTTGCCATGTGGATATTTGCTTTTGCATGGGAAAAATCTGAAAAACCATGGCTATATATACAGTGCATTATGTTTAGGTGTTGTCGCTGTGCTAGGGAGTGTTTACCAGCATTGGGTATTCTATTATGCGGGTACAAGTGTTTGTGGTCTAATTTGGGCTGCAGCAATATTTAAAGATATATACATTACAAATAACGCGCTTAGGTTAAATACTGCGCCAGCGTCACTCTTTAAACCTGAAAAAAATCATACATTGGATAAAAATAAGTTTATAAATAGCTCTCTTTTGCTCAAGAATAAGCTTAAAAAAGCTAATTTAATAGTATGTTTCGGCGTCGTAAAATCACAGCTAAATAAACGTTACTTAGCCTCGGTCTTTAAATACGTTAATAAATATTTTTCCCAAGTTACTTACATTTTTCTATCCGACAAACATTTAGTAAAACATAACACTAATACCAAAGGGGTTAGTGTTAATGAAGATGTTGTAAGAGCTGCGCAGCGATATATCGACAAAAATTACTCTAAAAACATTAACATTGACATAATTGCCTGTGCCATTGGAGTAAGTCGTTCTTACTTAATAAAGCAATTTAGGCAGGTAACAAGTAATACAATTAACAATCAAATAATTGATATACGAATAGAAAAAGCAAAGGTTATGTTGCTTGAAAAGTCCGTAACAGAAACGGCCTTTGAGGTTGGTTTTAATAATTCAAATTATTTTGCTACGGTTTTCAAAAAAAGAACAAACTTTACCCCGAGGCAATTTAAAGATATTTTTACTGGGAAAACTACAACTAAATAATGGGTAAAAGCCGTTTTTAGAGAACTTAGTACCCATATTTTGAGGTTTATACCATTATTTTCATATTAAATTAGCTAATCGGCCATGTTGCATTCGTGCAATTTATCGGCTGATGTTAGGCATTAAATTATGCAGTTAAATAACCTTGTTTCCCTGTGTAAATTAATGCCTGACCACGCAATTCTGTACACAGTTTTTATGTGTTTACAGATTCGGTTTATACTGACAACTAATGGATAAATAATGAACCTTACAAATACAGTAATTTTACCGGTATCAGCGTTAGGTATGCTACTAATAAGTTCAGCATCCCAAGCAGACATGCAACCACCTATAGCAAAACCTGGCGAAACATGGATTTTACAAGTTAAGCGCTCGGATGAGTTCGATGTAAAAGACGCGACTAAGTGGAATTTTCAAACTGAAAACTACGGTGTTTGGTCTTGGAAGAATGAAAATGCAACCGTCTCCGATGGAAAATTAAAGCTTACAACTAAGCGTGAAACGCATCAGCGTAACTTTTGGGATGGATGTAATCAAAAACAACTGACTAATTATCCACTTTATTATACATCAGGGGTAGCTAAGTCTAGAGCTACAGGCAACTACGGATATTATGAAGCGCGCATTAAAGGCGCAAGTACGTTTCCTGGTGTTTCACCTGCATTTTGGATGTACAGCACAATTGACCGCTCTTTAACTGAAGAAGGCGATGTGCAGTACAGCGAAATAGATGTAGTGGAGCTAACTCAAAAACGCTCGGTAAGAGAGTCAGACCATGATCTGCATAATATTGTAGTAAAAAATGGCAAGCCTACTTGGATGCGCCCTGGTACATTTCCTGATACAAACCATAGCGGCTACCACCTACCTTTTGATCCGCGTAATGATTTTCATACCTATGGAGTTAATGTAACTAAAGATGACATTACGTGGTATGTAGATGGCGTTGTTGTAGGTCAGAAAAAAAATCTTTATTGGCATCGCCAAATGAATCTAACTCTATCGCAAGGTCTTCGCGCCCCGCATACCGAGTGGAAGTGTAATCAATTTTATCCATCAGCTAATAACTCAGAGCAAGGTTTTCCAACGTCTATGGAAGTTGATTATGTTAGATCATGGGTAAAAGTTGGGAATAATACAAATCCAGATGGAGGGGATTCTCAGGGCGGGAATTCATGCCCTGATACGTGGGTTGGTGTTAACAGTGTGAGTATAAGTTCACCAACACAAGCGTTGAGAAAAGGCCAGTCAGCAACGATTGAATCGACGGTGTTACCTGCCTGCGCAACGAACAAAAATGTTATTTATTCTACTAGCAATAAAAATGTAGCTACCGTGAATAATGCCGGAGTTGTTAAAGCCAAAAATAAAGGCAGCGCGACAATTACGGTTAAAACTAAAAATAAAGGCAAAATAGATACTTTAGCCGTGAGTGTAATATAAATTAAAACTAATTAGCCTCAAAAGGATTTGAGGCATGCTATTTTCAAGTCGCAGAGCAATGATTTTAGGGACTTAATAATATGACGAATACAAATTTACGCCGCTTGGGTCTTACTTTTATGTGCTTAATAATAGCTTGTGTATGTATACATTTGGCAAATAGCCCTAATGATAAGCCAATAGAAGATGGTAATATTAAATTTTATAAAGTAGACGTTCCCCCACGTTTTACAAAAAAAATACTTAATAGCAACAGTGCCTCTAAGTCTATAGTTAAAAAGCCGCAATATATAATTATGTTGAATAAAGCGTTATTAATAGGCGCTCAACAACAACGTATAGAAAAAATAAGCGACATTTTAAAAATGTGGATAAAAAAAGCGCCTTATTCTTGTTTGAGTTGGCTTAATCAGCAACGTGCTACTAAGGAACGTACGTTATATATCAGTAAAGTAATGCGTATATTAATCTCAGAAAATTTATCAATAGCAAGTGACATCATCTTAAGTACACAAGAGTTTTATTCAAATTTGAATATTGTTAACGAATACTTAAATGCACAGGCGAAAGTAAATCCTTATTATGCAATTGATTGGCTAAATGCATTAGATAATTCCAATATCAAAAAAGAGGCTGAACTCAGCTTGTTAAAAGTGTGGGCAAAACACGATCCTATTCAGTTACTAGAATACCTTGAAATAAATACACAAATAAAAGCGAATGATCGTAAACTAATTCAACATGAACTAGCGCTACAATTAACGAGTCAAAACCCACAAAAGCTACAAGATGAATTTTATACTTACCCATCATTATTACAGCCAGATTTAGCGTACTCTATTATTAGTCAATGGCCAGAAGGTGAACTTAATAAGGCACTAGAATGGATACATATGTTAGAGGGTGAGGAAGCAAAATTTTACGCGATACAGAGCTATATTGACTATACAGGCTCATCCATAGTTGGCCTTACTCCGCTAATAGAGCAAATTCACAACCCAACATTGCGTGCCCGTTTGTTTGATAAATTGTAATAAACCTATAATAAGCAAAGCTAAACAATACACTTAATGTATGTAAATGTAGTATGTTTTGGTGTGTATGTTGCTGCATGATTATCAGGAAATACTTAATCTAAAAGCCGTACTTTGAATAGAAAATGCTTAGGTCGTGTTGAACTTGGGAGGTTGAATTTACAGCAATTTGTTTGGTTTTTAGGCGGCGCAGAGCCTGTGTAGTGTGGTTATTCCCAATAAATAGTTGATAACGCAGCATAAATACCAAACATTCGCGCCCTTGGGTTCTTTCTAGGGATGATTAACTCTTTGTTGCTTATATTGATGCAGATAAGGGGCGTGAGCAGGACACGGAAGCTTTACTCGGTTTTTACTTATTCTTACATGAATGTAAGCCAGTAGAGTAACGCAGGAGCAGTTATCGAGCTCACTAGGTTACAAACTTCACGCCGTGATTAAGCCTTGTTATAAATTGATTTAATAGGAATAAAATGACTAACTCATCAAAGTTTACCAGTATTGCAAAGTATTTATTGAATAAAAGAGGGCACAATAATGAAGTTTCAGATTTCCCTGAAAACCTGACTATTAGCTCAATGAATGACGTAATTAATGTACAAAAATTAATGATTAAGCTAAATAATAACACGGTTTATGGCTGGAAATGTATGTTGCCATTAGACAATGGTGCATACATTTTAGCTCCTCTTCTTCACATGCCAATTAAATCGATCGAACATTGCGAGCTTATTACAAAGAACGATAAAGCATTAATGGAGCCTGAAATTGCCTTTGTGTTGAATAAAAATTTAGATATCTTTAAAGAATATAAAAATGAAGAGGTAGATAATGCAATTGGTAGTGCCCACCTTGCTTTAGAGCTTATTCAAAATAGATTCACAGACGATTATTCGGCTACACATTTCGAAAAATTAGCGGATGGTTTGTCTAATCAAGGTGTTTATTTAGGCCCTAAAGTAGACATTAAAAAAGTATATGAGAGCAGCAACATACATATTACTGTTAAGCAAGGCGATAGGGAGTCAAATCATATTGGTAAACACCCAGCTCACTTGCCACAGGAGCCACTTTATTGGGCTATAAATTTCTTAGCGGCTAATGGCTTTGAATTAAAAACAGATCAAATTTTCATTACCGGTTCTTATAACGGTGTGATGGAGTTAGATATAAATGAGGTAACGTCAATTAAATATGAAGGTTTAGGCGAGTTTAAAGTCGAATTTGTTTCTAATAATTAGAGCAAATCCTAAAGCAGAACCTATGGGTAGTGCTTTTTTTGGTTTTTTATTACTTTGAATTGGTACGACTGAGTGGATTGGAACCATCGACCTTTGGAGCGGGTGATCAAGAGTGGGTAGTGTTTTTTTGGTTTTTTATTACTTTGAAGTGGTACGACTGAGTGGATTCGAACCACCGACCCCTACCATGTCAAGGTAGTGCTCTAACCAACTGAGCTACAGTCGTACAATTTTTGAGGTTTAACTTAAATAGATTTACTCTTTAAGTTAAGAATAAATGTTGGTACGACTGAGTGGATTCGAGTTACTGACCCTTGGACCGGGTGGTCAAGAGTAGGTAGTGCTCTTTCCTTCAGATGTACTTTTATTTATTTTACTTAAACGTTGGTACGACTGAATGGATTCGAACTACTGACCTTTGGACCGGGTGATCAAGAGTAGGTAGTGCTTTTTCCTTCAGATGTACTTTTATTTATTTTACTTAAATGTTGGTACGACTGAGTGGATTCGAGTTACTGACCCTTGGACCGGGTGGTCAAGAGTAGGTAGTGCTCTTTCCTTCAATTATACGTTTCATCAATGTTGGTACGACTGAGTGGATTCGAACCACCGACCCCTACCATGTCAAGGTAGTGCTCTAACCAACTGAGCTACAGTCGTATTACTGTTTAAGTAAGTTGTTAATTACTTAACAACGGCGGCTAATATATAGCGTGGCGGGTGGTGAATCAAGCAAGTTTGTTATTTTTGAGTTTATTTGCCGTTTTTTTATTCATATTGGGCTTATTTCACACGTTTTATAAAATTTTTGCCACCAAACTACATGATCTACTGCTGAGCCTTTTAATTGATTTAGTAAATTGTTGGGTGAGTTTTCATCTATTAAATAATTAATTTGCTTAACCGTTATATTTTCTTCAAACCAAAGTCGGTTGTAAAGTGGTTGTAATACTTCAAGGTATCCGGTCAGTTGTGCTTGGTATGGCTGAATTTGTTTTAAATAATATTTTTGAAATACATTACTTATTATTTTAGCTTCTTTTTTATTTTTACCCGTAGGGCAAAGATCGCCGAAGCTTATTGTTTTTACAAACTGTGTTGCGCTGTTGTTGAGTGCTATTTGTTGCCTAGCGGATTGAATAAGCGCTTGGTTAAATCTGTATTTGTTGAGTTGCTCTAATGCATTAAACAGGCTGTCAGTATTAACTTGACTAAATTGCTGAGATTTTATCTGTTTTTTTATAGTAACAAGTTGCGTAAGCGCCTCTACAGTGTCGCTATACCCTGCAGGTTGCATTGAAAGCTCGTTTGATGTGAGTAACCAAGTGCGGTTGAGCTCAGGCTCTTTAAATAGCATGGTATTAAAGTAGTGCATTAAGTGTGCTTGCTTTTGTTTTTTTGCGTCACTTATTTTGCTATAAATAGCGGTATTGTCATCAAGTGTATTTAAGCAATTATCAGCGCTTTGAATGAAATTTATTTGGTACTTTAGTTGGCTCGCCGCAGTTGCTGTTTTGCCAAGTTGATTATTGTGCTCGCTTATAAGTACATTAAGCCTACAGCGGGTAAGCCCAGCAAATTCAACTATGCTTAGGGTAATTTTGCTCTCGCTGAGCACTGACGGTCTTGTTAGTTTTAATTGCTCAAGCACTACCGGTGTAATGGGGGAGGTGTTAAGTGTGTCACTTAAACGCGTTATGTAGGTATTATTTATTGAGCTAGGTGCTTTACTGCAACTAGTTAGCGTAAAAACGCTCACTAACAGCAATATAACGACTGGTAGTGAGCGCTTTATTATTAATTTACTCGGTAATGAATGGTTCACGTTTAAAGCGCTTATTTACTGTGAGCATCAACAATACGGCGGCAACGGTTAGCCCGACTATTATTCCGACCCAAAAACCGTGTGGCCCCATTGCTGGCACTATTATGTCTGTTCTTGCCAATACGTAACCTAAGCTAAAGCCGATTAACCAATACGATATAAAGGTGATATAGGAAATAGGTGCTGTGTATTTTAAACCCCGTAATACACCGTTTGCTGCTACTTGCAGAGCATCAGGTAGTTGATAAACACAGGCTAAAATCATAATTGAGGTAGCAAGGGCAATTACTTCGGGACTATCTGTGTACAACTGGCTAATTAAATCACGACCTGTAAATGTAATAAGTGCTAAAAACAGTGCGATAACAATCGCTAAAATATAACTGGTCGACACGGCGACCCTTAATTGCTTTAAATGATTTTGACCATATAGATTACCAATACGGATACTAATAGCGATAGAAAGGCTTAGCGGCATCATAAACAATAATGTAGTTACACTGGCTGCTATTTGATGACCTGATACAGCCACAGCGCCTAAATGCGCTATAAATAGAGGAATACAGGCAAATAAGGTTACTTCAAAAAAGGTGGCTAATGAAATTGGAATACCTAATTTTGTAATAGTTACAATGGTGGCTAGGTTAGGTTTTTCAAATGGAGTAAGCAGGCCTTTAGCGTCTACTTTTTTACTTAGTTGGCAGTAAGTCACTTGTGCAATTGCCATAACAGTTAAAACAATTGCTGTTGCAATACCACAACCCGCGCCGCCGTAGGCAGGTAAACCAAACAAACCATTTATAAAAATATAATTTACCGGAATATTCACAGCTAAACCCAGCAAGCTTATGTAAAAAGCGGGTTTAGTCATGCCCATGCCTTCGGTCATGTTTCTATAAGTGGTAAAAATTAAAAAGCCGAATACACCCCATTTAACAAAATGAATGTAGTCAAAAGCAAGGCTTGCAATTGCTGGGCTGGTATCGAGCCTTAATATAATTATGTCGGCTAGATAAGTGATACCGAACCCTATAGCACTCAATAGTACGGTTAAATAAAGGGCTTGTTGAAAATAATGGCTAATACCTTTTTTGTCATTCGCACCTGCGCACTGAGCAATGATACCGGTGAGCGCTAATAAAATGCCTTGTAATGCAAGTAACAAAGGATTCCAAATACCTGTGGCAATAGACAGTGCCGCTAAATCTGTAGGACTTACTTGACCGGCCATAATAGTGTCGACCACCGACATTAAAACAAGGGTAACTTGAGCTAAAAAAACAGGAAGAGCAAGAGAGAGTAAGCGTTTAGCTTCCCAATTACAAAAGGTCATAAAAACAGCTATTTAATAAAACAGAACACAATTGTAATCTATTGTGTTTCAAATAAAAATCTCAGTTGTGAATGATTTTATTAGTTGATACGTTAAACTATCACTTTGTAATAATTTTAAGTGATTTTATGTTTACAGGAATAGTGCAAACGCAAGCAACAGTGGTTTCTAAAACTCAAACAGCCGGCGTTCTACGTTTAGTTATATCGGTAAGTGATGAATATGTAAAACACCTAGATTTAGGCGCAAGTATAGCTATTAACGGGTGTTGCTTAACTGTTGTGCAAGTTGAACTAAGTAACCATGATGTGGTGGCGCAAGTACATTTTGATGTGATTGACGAAACCCTAAAGCTAACTAATTTAGGGTTGCTTGAGCTAGGCAGCTTAGTTAATTACGAGCGCTCAGTTACGTTTGGTACTGAATTGGGTGGGCATATAGTGTCTGGGCATATTCATTGTACGTCACAAATCTCTCAAATTGTGAAGCTTGAGAATAACTGTAAAATTCAATTAAGCTTACCAAAAGAGTGGAAAAAGTATGTGTTATATAAAGGCTTTGTTGCTATAAATGGCGCAAGCTTAACCGTGGGTGAAATTGACGAGCAAGGATTTTGGTTACACCTTATTCCCGAAACGCTCGCTATTACAAACATTGGTGCAGCACAAGTAGGTGATAAGCTAAATATTGAAGTAGATCAGCAAACTTATACTATTGTAAACACGGTAGAAAATTACTTACGCCATCAGGTTTAAATTAAAATATTTGTTCGTCGTCGCTGTCTACGTGTAGCTCTAATTTATTGTTAGCATAGTCTATATGCATGTTTAAATGAATTGGGTTACAGCAGGCTGCACAGTCTTCTATATAATCTTGATCGCCCATACTTGCATCTAAGTCTAAATGAATGTGGTGTCCGCAATGTGGGCAGGCGATTCGTTGTGACAAAAAGTCTTTCATAATCACTCCAGTTATAAATAATTAAGTGGTTGCAAATAACTCTAGCAAAAACTTAATGGATCAAAGCTGAACTCCTTACTTTACTAAATATAGTCGGTCTGGAGGATTGTGACACTTATTTTACATTGGTTGCTGTGAGCATTTCTATATGTTGTTTTGCTTCAGTGAGATAGTGTCCAGCAAAAATGTTAGCGTGATTTAAAATTGGGTATAATTGATAAATCAATTTTCGTTTTTGATAGTTTTGCGAAAGCGGATATTGCTGATTGTAGGCAGTATAAAAATTTTCAGGGAGCGGGGCAAACAACTCGCTCATCGCAATATCAACTTCCCGATCACCATAATAACAAGCTGGATTAAATACGGTTGGAAGCATATTGATAAACCCCATGTTTCCGCGCCAAAAATCACCGTGCAGTAATGATGGCTTTACTTGATGGCTATGGAGTTGTTCTTTTATCGTATTTATTAAGCGTTCGGGTTCAACAAAGTTAATGCCTTTTTCAGCGAGTAACTGTAATTGCCAGCCGATACGTTCTTCGGCATAAAATACGTCCCATTTTTTATGCCAGCGGTTAGGTTGTATGGTTGTAGCTAAATAATTGTCTACATCAAAACCAAACATAGCCTGTTCATGTATGGTGTGCATTTTAGCCAAGTTTTTACCCATAGCAGACCACGTATCATGAGGTTGTTTATCAAGTACTAGCCATTCTAAAACGATAAACGAAAATTCTATGTTTGCACCTGTTACAATGCAATCGGGCACCATAAATACACTATTTTGTGCTAAAAGTTCTAAACCGATAGCTTCACTTTCAAAACGTTCGAGTTCATTTTTTAATGCTACTTTTACTAAGTAGTTTTGTGTACCGTTACTTAAATGAAATAGTTTATCGGAGCTGGAACTTTGTAGTTGGCGTTTGTGGGTGTGTTTAAAATCATAATGAATAGCTTGGCTGATGTGCTCGTTTACTGTTTTCCACATAACAATTGCTCACCTTTTAAACAGATAGTTAAACTATGGCAAAAAGGAATTAATTTAACAATCTAAACGTTGTAAAATTAACGGCTATATTGCATAAAACTACATTTACTGTAATGGAGTAAGAATGAACAAAAGTTTAATAACCAATTCGCTAGCAGGTTTATGTGTTGTTGTAGGTTTTGTGTTTAACCAAGCAATTGTGCTATCTGTTGGTTTATTTGCACTTTCTGGTGCGGTAACTAATTTATTGGCTATTCATATGTTATTCGAAAAGGTTCCGTTTTTATATGGCTCAGGCGTTATAGCACTTAAATTTGAAAGTTTTAAAGTGGCCATAAGAAACTTAATATTAACGGAGTTTTTTTCAGAGCAAAAAATTAATAATTTACTAAATAAAGCACAGCCAAATATCGACTTTGAGCCAATAATTAGCAATGTTGATTTAAACCCTGCTTTTGACAATTTGTTAGAAGTAATAGAGCAATCTCAGTTTGGCAGTATGCTAGGAATGTTTGGCGGTACAGCGGCAATAGAGCCAATGCGTGAAAAGTTTATTGAAAAAATGCAACTGTCGCTTGGTGAGATCTCTCAAACTGACGATTTTAAAGCATTAGTAACCCAAACACTTTCACAAGGTAACAGCGCAGAGAGTTTATATAAAACAGTGCTTAAACTAGTTGATGAGCGCTTAGATGAGCTTACCCCTAAGATGGTGAAAGAGATTATTCAAACTATGATCCGCGAGCACCTAGGCTGGCTTGTTGTGTGGGGCGGTGTATTTGGTGGTTTATTTGGCTTAATAGCGGTGATTATCTAACTTAAAATGAATTAAGCAAGCGGTTTAACAGCCTGCTTAATTGCTTTTTAGCTGCCATTTATTTAGGGCTTGTAATAATAGTTACTGTAGGCATGTTTACTTTGGCTAAATCTTTAATTGATGTGCGTGTTGTCGCTTCAATATTTAGATAATTAGCGCTTTTATCTAAATTATAAAGTGATACAAATTCTGTTATTGGTAAGTTATTACATTGCAGTTTGTTGATGGCGGCTTTACTGGTACGTAAATCACGCAGTGTTGCACGCAATTTATAGGCTTTATTAGACGCAACAGCCATACAAGCCTGTGTACCTGGGCTTGTATCAGCAGCAACAAATTTTGCTGCTAAAGTTGGCGTTGTAATAAGTGCCGCGCTTAATACTAAGCCAGTATATAAAGTTGCTTTTAATATGTTCATAATTTATTCCTCATTATTTGCGGGTGCAGGGTAAGTATTAAACGAATTGAATAAAAAAGCTGTTAACCAAATGCAACAAGCTGTAAGCAAGTATGTGATTAATACACACTTATAATTAGATGTATGAATTAATAGCAATTTAAGTATGTTTTTTGACACACTTATATAAATTTTTTTATTACAGCTGATTTATTTTTTCAGGCTGTTATTATCGCCCCCATAATTTAGTCGTGTTTTTTTAGGAGCAACGGTGAGCAAAACGTTAGCCAGTTATTATCAGCAAGCATACGCTTGCGATCAGCAGCATTTTAACCAGTGTTTTTATTGTGGTTGTGAAGCAACAGAGCGCGACCATTGTCCACCATTGCATATGCTACAAAGCATTGTTGATTTAGGTGAAGAGGCTGACTTTATCTCTATCCCTGCGTGTTATGAGTGTCATGCACTTTTACATAACGAAAGACTGATGACGATTGATGAGCGTTTTACCAAGCTTAAAAAAAAGCTCTCAAATAAATATGCTAAACCACTGCGCGTTTATAACATGTGGGAAGAAAGCGAACTTGGCGACATGAGCGACGAGTTTGCCCATAGTATTCAAGCGGGTATGAAATTAGGAAAAGAAGCCGCTGAGCGTTTAGCCTTTACGGGTTTTAGCTATGCCACAGAAGATGCCAAAGTAGCTGTGCGTGAAAAAACGAAAGAGTTTGATGTAGAGGGCATGATATTTACCGACTTTAAAGAAGCGCTAAATTACTGCATTAATGATTTAAACGTACAAAAAAGTGACTTTTATAAAATTTTGGTTGAAGACTACCAAGGTGATTTTAATAAAGCATTGAGCCAGTATCGTCACCGTCATGACAAAGTAACTGCAGCTAAAGACGGTAATACACTTATTAAAGATTTTTCAAAGCTACATAAGCAAAACTCTGATTTTGTGACGCGTACGGTAAAGCACTTTATAAGCAAAGACCCCTCGCTTACCACCGAAGGTGCGCTTGAAAAGTTGTATAACAATTATATAAAGAAATAATTACAGATATTCATCTTAATTAACTGCGTTTTCACCTGTTTTTTTGGCTTTATTCCTTAGCTTTCGCTAAAGTAGCAAAAAAACAGGAGATCCAAACAACATGCAAAAATTTGCACCTTCTTTATTAGCAGTGGGCTTAGCTGCTGCACTTGTAGGTTGCCAAGAAAACGGCCCGCAAGACGATAAAATAACAATTAACAAAAACCCTTACCCAAGTACTTATCAGCCAGTTTCTACATCTAGCACATTAATTACCAATGCCACCGTTTTAACAGGTACTGGTGAGCGTTTAGATGAAACAGATGTATTACTTGTTGACGGCAAAGTACAACAAGTCGGTAAAGACTTAACAGCCACTGCTGATATTACAATTGATGCACAAGGCAAATGGGTAACACCGGGTATTATTGACGTACATTCACATTTAGGCGCATACCCAAGCCCGTCGGTTGAGTCGCATCAAGATGGTAACGAAATGACCAGCCCTAACACTGCAGAAGTGTGGGTTGAGCATTCTGTCTGGCCACAAGATCCAGGCTTTAACCGCGCCCGCGAAGGCGGCATTACTTCTCTGCAAATTTTACCAGGCTCAGCTAACTTATTTGGTGGTCGCGGTGTTACGCTTAAAAATGTACCTGCACACACTATGCAAGGCATGAAATTTCCTGGCGCGCCGTATGGTTTAAAAATGGCATGTGGTGAAAACCCTAAACGTGTTTATGGTCGCAAAGGCGTGCTGCCTTCAACTCGTATGGGTAATATGGCTGGTTACCGTATGGCATGGGCTGAGGCTGCTGAATACAAACGTGCATGGGATAAGTACGATGCCGATTACGCGGCAGGTTTAAACCCAGAAGCACCAGTACGTGATATTAAACACGATACGCTACGCGGTGTGCTTGAAGGCGAAGTGATGATTCATAATCATTGTTATAAAGCTGAAGAAATGGCAATGATGATTGACCTGTCAAAAGAATTTGGTTACCACGCAGGTACTTTTCATCACGGTGTAGAAGCATATAAAATTGCTGACTTACTTGCCCAAAATGGTTCGTGTGCTGCACTTTGGCCAGACTGGTGGGGCTTTAAAATGGAAGCCTACGATATGGTACAAGAAAACGTGGCTATTGTTGATGCGGTTAAAAACTCGTGTGCAGTTGTTCACTCAGATTCAGATACTACTATTCAGCGTTTAAACCAAGAAGCGGGCAAGGTTATGTACCGCGCTAACGAAAATGGTTTTGATATTTCTGAGCAACACGCTATTAAATGGATCACGTCTAACGCTGCTAAATCGTTAGGTATTGATGACAAAACAGGTTCACTAGAAGCCGGTAAGCAGGGCGATGTTGTTATTTGGAATCAAAGCCCATTTAGTGTTTATGCTAAAGCTGAACAAGTGTTTGTTGATGGTGCAAAAGTTTACGATAGAAACGACAGCGCGTATCAAGCAGTAAGTGATTTTATGTTAGGTCAACAATAAGGAGCACCCAGAATGAAAAATTTATCACGTTCGTTTTCGCTTTCTCTGGTTGCTGCAGGATTATTAGCATCTGGTGCTGTAAGCGCACAATCGCTAGCAATTATTAATGCAACATTACATACGTCATCTGATCAAGGTGTATTAGAAGCGGCAAGCATTGTAATGACAGATGGTAAAATCACCGCGATTAACCCAACTGAAGTGAAAGCCGATAAGGTTATTGATGCAAAAGGTCAAATTGTAACCCCTGGCTTTATTGCAAGTATTAACCAACTTGGTTTAGTTGAAGTAAGTGCAGTTGCGGGCTCGCGCGATGCAGGCGAGGATAAAGCCGGTATCGATTTTGACGTAAGCTTGGCTTACAACGCTCATTCAAGCTTAGTGCCTTATGCTCGTAAAGGCGGCGTAACACGCGATGTAATTACTCCACATGGCGGCGATAGCATTTTTTCAGGCCTTGCGAGTGTTGTTGATTTAAGTGGTAGTTTTGACAGCGACATACAAAAACAGGCCGCTTTAATTGTTTACTTAGGTGAGCGCAGCAAAGGCTCTCGTGCTTTTACTTTGCAAACACTGATTAATAAGCTTGATGAGCACAAAACTAAAGCTGGTAAAAAAGCCAAAAAAGATGATGACAAACCAAGTACTGAAGATAAAGTCATGGCAAAAGTACTCACTGGCGAAATGCCATTAGTGGTTGGCGTATCACGTGCGGCTGATATTATTGAGCTCATTAAAGTAAAAGAGCAATTTGGCATTAATTTAGTGCTTAACGGTGCGCAAGATGCTGTTGTAGTTAAAGAGCGCGTTGCTAAAGCAAATATCCCAGTGATCATTAGTGCAATGGATAGCTTACCAGGAAGCTTTGATTCGCTTCATGCGAGTTTAGATAATGCTAGTGTGCTTGAAAAAGCGGGCGTTAAAGTATTACTAACAGTAGGCGGCGATGCAAGCCACAACATTTATCAGCTACGTTTTGATGCTGGTAATGCTGTGTCGTACGGTATGAGCCAAGAAGGTGCGTTAAAAGCGGTTACATCAAACGTTGCTGATGTATTTGGTATTAATGCAGGTAGCCTTGAAGTTGGTAAAGCCGCTGATGTAGTAATGTGGAGTAATGACCCGTTTGAACTAAGCAGTCATGTGAGCAAAATGTTTATCAATGGGGTTGAGGTATCTACACAATCTCGTCAAGATAAACTTCGTGACCGCTATACGACAGATTCAAAAATGCCACGTGCTTATACCAACCCGCAATAATACTTAATCAATTTGAGGGATTAAATCTGACGGTAACTGCGTTAAAAATTTCTGATATAGAGCAACTAAATAACGAAATTTTTGCCTTGTTATCGACAAGATTTTCTTGCCTCAAAGTTGATCACTTAATTAAGCGAATTGGTATGATACTAAATAATTAATTAATTAAATAAATAAATTTAATTATTCAAAGGCCGCTATTTTATAAATAGCGGCCTTTTTTTGTAAAGTTTAGACATAAAAAAGCCGCTTACTTTTGCAAGTAAGCGGCTTTTAAATTTAAACCGATATTTATACTAATTTAGCAAGAATATCGTTAAATGTAGTGCTTGGACGCATCGCTTTAAACGCTGCATCATCGTTAGGCTGGAAGTAACCGCCTAAATCAACTGCAGGGCCTTGCGCATCGTTAAGCTCACTTACGATTTGCTCTTTATTAGACTCAAGGTCGCTAGCAATTTGAGTAAACTGTGCTTTAAGTTCACTGTCATCATTTTGCTTAGCAAGTTCTTGTGCCCAGAATAAAGATAGGAAGAAATGAGAACCACGGTTATCAATTTCTTTCACTTTACGTGAAGGAGACTTGTTTTCAGCAAGGAATGTGCCAGTCGCTTTATCAAGCGTATCAGCAAGTACTTGTGCCTTGTTGTTACCCGTAGTTACGCTAAGGTGCTCAAGTGATGCAGCAAGTGCTAAAAATTCACCTAAAGAATCCCAACGTAAGTGATTTTCTTTTTCGAATTGTTGAACATGCTTAGGTGCAGAACCACCCGCGCCAGTTTCAAATAAGCCACCACCGTTCATAAGTGGAACAATTGAAAGCATTTTAGCACTCGTACCCAACTCTAAAATTGGGAATAAGTCTGTAAGGTAATCACGTAATACATTACCTGTTACAGAAATCGTGTCTTTACCTTCTTTAATACGCGCTAATGAGAACAATGTTGCTTCAAGCGGTGCTAAAATTTGAATATCTAGGCCAGCGGTATCGTGATCTGGTAGGTATTTGTTTACTTTTTTGATTAGCTGCGCATCATGTGCACGGTTTTCGTCTAACCAGAAAATAGCTGGAACGCCTGTTGCGCGAGCACGATTTACTGCAAGCTTAACCCAATCTTGGATTGGTGCGTCTTTAACCTGACACATACGCCAGATATCGCCTTGCTCAACACTGTGCTCAAGTAATGTATTACCATTTGCATCAACAACACGGATAGAACCGTCCGCTTTAGCTTCAAATGTTTTGTCGTGTGAACCGTATTCTTCAGCTTTTTGAGCCATAAGGCCAACGTTTGGAACGCTACCCATTGTTGTTGGATCAAACGCGCCATTTTCTTTACAAAAATCGATAGTTGCTTGGTAAACACTTGAGTAACAACGATCAGGAATTACAAAGCTAGTGTCTTGTAATTTACCATCGTTATTCCACATTTGACCGCTTGAACGGATTGCTGCAGGCATCGATGCATCGATGATCACGTCACTTGGTACGTGTAAGTTTGTAATACCACGGTCAGAATCAACCATAGCAATAGCAGGGCGGTTAGCGTAAACAGCTTGAATGTCTGCTTCGATTTCTTCGCGCTTAGCATCGTCTAATGTTTGAATTTTAGAATATACGTCGCCTAAACCATTATTTACATCAACACCTAGCTCTTCAAAAAGCTCACCGTGTTTAGCAAACACATCTTTGTAGAATACTTTAACAGCGTGACCGAAGATGATTGGATCAGATACTTTCATCATTGTCGCTTTCATGTGAAGCGAGAATAAAACACCTTTTTCTTTAGCAGCATCAATTTCAGCAGCCAAGAAAGCTTGAAGCTTAGAAGCGCTAATGCTTGATGCATCAATTACTTCGCCAGCTAAAAGAGGTGTGCTTTGTTTAAGAACAGTAACGTCACCGTTAGTTGCAACATGTTCAATACGCACATCAGTGGCTGTATCTACAGTGACTGATTGCTCAGACCCAAAGAAATCACCTTCGCTCATGCTTGCAACGTAAGACTGAGAATCTTTGCTCCACGCACCCATTGAATGTGGGTTGTTACGTGCATATTCTTTTACAGAACCTGGTGCGCGACGATCAGAGTTACCTTCACGTAGTACTGGGTTTACTGCACTGCCTTTAATTTTGTCGTAAGCAGCTTGAATTGCTTTTTCTTCATCATTTTTAGGTTCAACAGGGTATTCTGGAAGCGCGTAACCTTTTGCTTGAAGCTCTTTAATTACAGCACGCAGCTGTGGAACAGATGCACTGATGTTTGGTAATTTGATGATGTTCGCTTCTGGTGTTTTAGCAAGCTCGCCAAGTTCAGCAAGTGCATCGCCAATGCGTTGTTCTTGTGTTAAATAATCAGGGAAGCTAGCAATTACACGACCTGCTAATGAAATGTCGCGAGTTTCAACTTCAACACCGGCCGCATTTGTATATGCTTGGATGATCGGTAGCAACGAGTAAGTTGCTAGTGCCGGAGCTTCGTCCGTTTTTGTATAGATAATTTTTGATGTCATCATCATTCCTAGATAGTCGACCGATATGGTCTTATTCAACAATGCAAAGAAAATCATTACTAATGAGTAAATATTATTAAACAAGTTAATAAACACGTACGCTCGTAATGAATAGTTTGTTAGGTGTTGGTACTCAGCGTTGCTACTCAGCGTTGCTTTTTTATAAAAGCAGAATAGTCACACCTGACGAACTAGAATTGTATTTATAGCTAAAAAATCAACAAAAATAAATCAGCCTTTAGCCTAGTACATTTAAAACTGGCAAAAGTATGATAACTGTTGTGTTAATGCGCTGTTCTAGCATTAAGAGTGTAACAAGCTTAAATAAAAAGGGCCAGAGTATGAACGAGCTCAATACTCAGTTAAACAATTAACTCTTAGAACATTGGGGTATATAAAATAAATTCAAGGAAAAGGGTTGAATTTGGGCAAAAAGGGGCAATAAATAAGGGTGAAGAGATAAAAAGTATGCTTAAGGAATTAAGCGAGGATCTAAAAAGGTCACTCGCTTTAGTCGAACAGAACATTGTTCACTCTATAATGTCGCCATCAGGGGCAATATTTTTAGCGTGGAGGCCCTTAGGCCCTTGTTCTAATTCGAAAGTTACATCTTGACCAGCTTTAAGTGTTTTATATCCGTCCATTACAATAGTTGAGTAATGAGCGAAAATATCATTCTCGCAGCCGTCTTCTACGATGAAACCAAAACCTTTGGCGTTGTTGAACCATTTAACTTTACCGCAAGCCATACTTCTACATCCTTCAATAAGTTGACTAATTTAGTTATTCTAAACCGTATAATTTGCTAGACTGATTAAGGTTTAATCAATCTATGTTTGACTGTAGTTTATTTAGCCAACCAGTCAAGTGTTTTGAGTTATTTTTTTAACATTTTATTTATTTTTTATTCAAGTTTGCTTGAGTTACAAAGACAAGACTATATTTAATTATGAGTGGTATGAAAGATTCAGGTGTAATTGACACAGTTCGCGACAGTGAAAAGCAAAAGCTACAACCACCGCGAAAATATAAAGTTGTTTTAAATAACGACGACTACACGCCGATGGACTTTGTAATAGAAGTTTTAACGACGTTTTTTAATATGGATAGCGATAGAGCAACCGACGTGATGCTTCAGGTTCATGAAAAAGGTAAGGGTATTTGCGGTGTTTACAGCGCCGATGTAGCCCATACTAAGGTTGAACAAGTTAACCGCTACGCGCGTGATAACGAGCATCCACTGCTTTGTAGTTGTGAGCAGGAATAAATACCAATTAGGGTGATCAAACATCCGATTGTTGTGGTATAAATTATTATCTCAGTAAGGGGTTGCCAATGCTAAACAAAGACTTAGAACTCACATTAAATGCCGCGTTTCGTGAAGCGCGCACTCGCCGTCATGAGTTTATGACCGTAGAGCACCTTTTACTTGCGCTGTTAGATAATCCTTCAGCAGGAGAAGCCCTAAATGCGTGCGGTGTTAATCTTTCTGGCTTAAAAACCGAATTATTAGAATTTATTGACGAAACAACACCCGTCATCCCAGATCTAGAAGAAGAACGTGAAACTCAGCCAACGCTTGGTTTTCAGCGTGTATTACAGCGTGCGGTGTTTCATGTGCAATCGTCAGGTAAAAATGAAGTTACTGGCGTAAACGTGCTAGTTGCTATTTTTTCTGAGCAAGAGAGCCAAGCTGTTTATTTACTTAAAAAGCAAGATGTATCGCGTTTAGATATTGTTAACTTTATTTCACACGGTATTTCTAAAGCCGATGATGAGTTAGGGGATGACACCGATGATATTCATGAAGAAGTGCAAGAAGTACAAAATGAAGAAGCAAGCAAGCTAGACAGCTTTACAACCAACTTAAACGTTCAAGCACGTGAAGGCAATATAGACCCTTTGATTGGACGTGACAGCGAAGTAGAGCGCACGGTACAAGTATTGTGTCGTCGCAAAAAGAACAACCCATTACTAGTTGGTGAAGCAGGTGTTGGTAAGACAGCAATTGCCGAAGGCTTAGCGTATCGTATTGTTAACGAGCAAGTACCAGAAGTAATTGCAGATGCAGTTGTGTACTCGCTAGATATGGGGGCATTGCTTGCGGGTACTAAATACCGTGGCGATTTTGAAAAGCGCTTTAAAAGCTTATTAAAAGAGCTACAAGCACAGCCTGGGTCTATTTTATTTATTGATGAAATACATACCATAATTGGTGCCGGCGCAGCGTCTGGTGGCGTTATGGATGCATCAAACTTGCTTAAACCACTGCTTTCAAGTGGAAAGTTACGTTGTATGGGTTCAACAACTTACAATGAGTATAAAAATATTTTTGAGAAAGATCGTGCACTAGTACGTCGTTTTCAAAAAATAGATGTGCTTGAACCAAGTGTTGCCGATACCACCAAAATATTAAATGGCTTAAAAGAGCGTTACGAAGAGCACCATGGTATTCGTTATACTCAAAAAGCATTAAAAGCAGCAGCAGAGCTAAGTGCTAAATACATTAATGAACGCCACTTGCCAGATAAAGCAATTGATGTAATTGATGAAGCCGGTGCAAGTCAGCGCCTGCAACCTAGCTCTAAACGTAAAAAAACCATTGGCGTGGCAGATATAGAACTAATTATATCTAAAATGGCACGTATCCCAGCGCAAAGCGTATCATCAACAGATAAAGAAACGCTTAAAAACCTAGACCGTAATCTTAAAATGCTTGTGTTTGGGCAAGATCAATCTATTGACGCGCTTACATCAGCTATTCGTTTATCTCGCTCTGGTTTATCAAGCGAAGAAAAACCAGTTGGCTCGTTCTTATTTGCAGGACCTACCGGTGTAGGTAAAACAGAAGTCACTAAACAGCTTGCTAAATGCATGGGTGTTGAGTTTATTCGTTTTGATATGTCTGAATATGTAGAGCGCCATGCTATTAGTCGGCTAATTGGTGCTCCACCAGGATATGTTGGCTTTGAGCAAGGCGGTTTATTAACAGAAGCTGTTATTAAAAACCCACATGCAGTTGTACTTTTAGATGAGATTGAAAAAGCGCATCCAGACATTTATAACATCCTACTACAGGTAATGGATCACGGTACGTTAACCGATAATAACGGTCGTAAAGCCGATTTTAGAAATGTAGTTGTGGTAATGACAACTAACGCTGGTGTGCAAGAAACCACACGCAAGTCGATTGGTTTTACAGAGCAAGATCATACGCATGATGCAATGGGCGAAATTAATAAAGTATTCTCGCCAGAATTTAGAAACCGTTTAGATAACATCATTTGGTTTAATCACCTTGAACGTGAAGTTATTTTAATGGTGGTTGATAAATTTATTGTGGAACTGCAATCCCAGCTTGATAAAAAATCGGTTAACCTTGAGCTTACGTCTAAAGCACGTGAGTGGTTGGCAGATAAAGGCTACGATAAAGCAATGGGTGCACGACCAATGGCACGTGTTATTCAAGAAGAGCTTAAAAAGCAATTAGCTAACGAAATACTGTTTGGTGAACTTGTTGATGGCGGTACGGTTAAAGTATCGGTTAAAGACAAGAAGATTCGGTTTGATTACGAGAGTAGCTTAACACCAGCGTAAAACGTTAATTAAAAAAGTTTAGTTAAATAAAATGGCTCGCTACATAATAGCGGGCCATTTTTTTGCCCTTTTTTATAGGCAACAAAAAACCCAGTAAAAACTGGGCTTTTTGTTTATTAAATGTAATTGCTAGTCAATGTCTATCAATTACATTTAATAAACGCTTAAAGCTAGTAAACACTAGCCAAAAACTAAATCTCGTTTACGCACTTACTTAGCGAGCACGGAATACGATACGACCTTTCGATAAATCGTAAGGAGTCATTTCTACCGTTACTTTATCGCCGGTTAAAATACGGATATAGTTTTTGCGCATTTTGCCTGAAATATGAGCCACAACTACGTGACCATTTTCTAGCTCAACTCGGAACATTGTATTTGGTAAAGTATCAAGGACTGTCCCTTGCATTTCGATTACGTCTTCTTTCGCCATGTTTAGCGTAACACCTCTTTAATAGTTAAACGCTGCAGATTTTGCCCAAAATACACCAATAAGTAAAGGCGCAGGGGCTATATTTGCAAATTAAATAGCCACCCACTCATCATTAAGCTGTTTTTGAGCTGGTAAAAACTGAGTTTTGTACTTCATTTTGTTGCATTCATCAATTTGATAGCCCAAGTACACGTATTGCTTATTTTGCTCTTTTGCAAATCTAAGCTGCTCTAATATCATCACAGAGCCTAAACTATAGTGTTCAAAATCGGGGTCGAAAAAGGTATAGATTGCAGAAATAGCGCTATTCATACAATCAGTTACGGCAACTGCGACTAAAGTATCTTGGTGCCATAGTTCAATAAATGTGATTTTGAGCCAACTGCAAAGTAAAAAGCTTTGAAACTGTTCTTTTTCAGGAGGATACATACTTCCATCCTGGTGACGCATTGTTATGTACTTACTATAAAGCGGATAGTACTCAGGTCGCTCTTGCGTCGAATATTTCACTTCAAACTGGCTTTTTGCTTTGTTTAGTTTACGTTTTTGCGATTTTGAGGGGATAAAGTCTTGTGCTAATACACGTACAGAATTACATGCACTGCATATTGGGCAATGCGGACGGTATATTTGGTTACCACTGCGACGAAACCCCAAACCTAATAATGACTCAAATTTGTCGGTACTGTAGCAACTAGGATCTAGAATAACTAAAAGTTGTTCTTGTCTGTTGGGCAAATAACTACAGTCAAACTCTTGGGTTAAACCAACACGTGCAGGAAGTTGTTCATTCATAGATTGCGTCAAGTTCTTGTGGCTCCCACATAATAGGGTTAACGATATAGTTATGTGCAGCTTTTAGTTTAGTCAAAAATGTTGAGCGAGGAATTACTTGTGCACCGAGGGTCATTAAATAAGGGTTTTCTAACTGGCAATCAATAAAATGCGCATTGTGACGTTTAAGCCAATTTACCAGTGCCCACATCGCAAGCTTAGAGCAATTGGTTTGATGATGAAACATCGACTCGCCACAAAATACACCATTTTGCATAATACCGTATAAGCCTCCTGCAAGCTCTCCGTTACTCCACACCTCTAAACTATGAGCAATGCCCGCATTGTGTGCATTAACGTAAGCGCTGAGCATGTCAGAAGTGATCCAGGTACCATCGGTGTCAAGGCGTTGATCGCGACATGCTTCTATCACCTCTTCAAAGGCATTATTAATGGTTACTCTCACAGGGTGCTTTTTTAAATGCTTACGCAGACTCTTACTTATATGAAAATCATCCAGTTCAAAAATCCCGCGTTCGCTCGGCGACCACCACATAATAGGCTCATCTTCACTAAACCAAGGGAATATTCCGCTTTTGTAGGCATTACTTAGGCGAGGTAAACTTAAATCTCCGCCAATTGCGAGTAAGCCATCAGGGGATTCTAATGCGTATTCCGGATTGGGGAATGCTATATCGTTTTCGCTTAATTGGTATAGCTGATTTCTCATACAGTACTTATCTTATAATTGATCGTAAAAGTGTAACTATATTTTAGGCATAAAAAAAGGGCTGAATAATCAGCCCTATAATAATTTATTTAATTGCTTATAAATTATCTAAGAAACGTTCTGCATCAAGGGCAGCCATACAGCCTGTACCCGCTGATGTGATTGCTTGACGGTAAATGTGGTCAGATACATCACCAGCAGCAAAAACGCCTTCTACACTTGTTTGAGTCGCGTTACCGTTCAATCCAGACTCTACAACTAAGTAGCCATCTTTCATTTCTAGTTGGCCAACAAACATATCTGTATTTGGCTTATGGCCAATAGCAATAAATACACCAGCTAAATCTAGTTCTTCAGTTGCATCAGAGTGTGCATCTTTAATACGAACGCCTGTTACACCCATTTGGTCGCCTAATACTTCGTCAAGCGTGCGGTTGTAATGCATTACAACGTTACCGTTTGCTGCTTTTTCAGCAAGGCGGTCTGCAAGTATTTTTTCACTGCGGAAACTATCACGACGATGAATAACATGTACTTCGTCAGCAATGTTAGATAAGTAAAGCGCTTCTTCAACCGCCGTATTACCACCACCAACAACCGCTACTTTCTGACCTTTATAGAAAAAGCCGTCACATGTAGCACATGCTGAAACACCACGGCCTTGGAAATTAGTTTCAGACTCTAAGCCTAAGTATTTAGCAGACGCACCCGTTGCAATGATTAACGCATCACATGTGTAAGTACCTTGGTCGCCAGTTAGTGTGAAAGGGCGCTTAGATACATCTACTTTATTAATGTGATCAAACACAATTTCAGTTTCAAAGCGCTCAGCGTGCTCTTTCATACGATCCATTAATGCAGGACCTGTTAAGCCGTGTGCATCACCAGGCCAGTTTTCAACTTCAGTCGTGGTTGTTAATTGGCCACCTTGTTGAATGCCTGTAATTAAAACAGGGTTTAAATTTGCACGTGCTGCATATACTGCGGCAGTATAACCAGCTGGGCCAGAGCCTAAAATTAGTAGCTTACAATGTTTTGCTTCAGTCATTATTTTTTCCTAAACGTTTAATACGGTCTTTAATGCGCTCGATTCTAAGAAAAACAAGGCAGAAGTAAACAAAATCCGAGATTATTTTTTTTAGCAAATCGAAAAGCTGTGCAGTATTGTGTACTAGAGATTGTGGCTTTTGCGTTTAATAAAGTAAAGTAGCTCAATAAATAGACTAACAGGCAACAAAACAACGTTAATTCATGACCACTTTGATTTTTTTTGTTATGTTTTACCTAATTTTATTTGTCACTGATAAATCATGTGACCCAAGTGAATAGGCAACTATGTTATTTTGGCAGGAAAAACCCGCATTCGGGTTGACTTCAAAAGACGTTAACGTCTTAACCAATGCGCAAGATTACCGAACGCAATTGCTACGTTTGATCAGTAGCGCAAAAAAACGAATTTATATCACAGCGCTTTATTTACAAGATGACGAAGCAGGTCGCGAAATTTTAGAAGCTTTGCACCGTGTGTCATTAACAAACCCAGCACTTGAAATAAAAGTGCTGGTGGATTTTCATCGTGCGCAACGTGGTTTAATTGGTGCAGAGAAATCTGATGGTAACGCAAGTTTATACTGTGACGATTTAGAAAAGTTTAAATTGAACGTACAAGTTTATGGCGTACCTGTAAAAGCTAAAGAATTATTTGGCGTATTACATTTAAAGGGTTTTGTCATTGACGATACCTTACTTTACAGCGGCGCAAGCTTAAACAACGTGTATTTGCAGTATAACGAGCGTTACAGACTCGATCGTTACTTTTTAATAACGCAGAGCGAGCTGTGTGATTCAGTGGTTGATTTTATTGAGACAAAGCTAATTAGCTCCGTTGCTGTGCCACGCATAGACACACGACCGCTTAAGCGTTTACACGACTTCAAACTTGATCAAAAGCAATTAATGCGTGATTTAAAAGTCGCAAGTTACAACGCAGCAGAGCAACTAAATACGCAAGCATTAGGTATTCGTTTGTTTTTAGGGCTTGGTCGTCGTAATAACGAATTAAATCGTTTAATAAAAGCGTTATTTGATACCACAGAGCAAGAGCTTGTGTTGTATACGCCATACTTTAATTTTCCGGCGCCACTTATGCGATCACTGCGCCGATTATTAAAGCAAGGTAAGCAAGTTACTATTGTGGTGGGGGATAAAACAGCCAATGACTTTTATTTACCGCCAAGTGAGCCGTTTAGTAAAATAGGGGCATTACCTTATTTATACGAAACTATTTTGCATAAGTTTGTAAAAACGCAAAAACGTCACATCGATAACGGTAATTTAAATGTGTATCTGTGGAAAGATGAAAGTAATTCGTTTCATTTAAAAGGTATTTGCTCAGATAGAACAAAACATTTACTGAGTGGGCATAACTTAAATCCGCGTGCATGGGGTCTTGATATCGAAAACGGTATTTTAATAGAAGATCCAGAGCAAACAATTATGGATGCTATTGATAACGAAAAGCAGGAAATTTTACAACACTGCCGACGTTTAACAGGCCCAGATGATTTAGAAACAATGGATGATTACCCGCAGCCAGTTAAAAAACTACTTGGCCAAGCTAAGCGCGTAAAAGTAGATTTTATAATTAAGCGTTTCATATAAATTTACTTTAAATCAGACATAAAAAAAGCAGCTAATTAGCTGCTTTTTTTATGGGTTGTAGTTAGGTAGCTACATTACTTAATACCAACCTAACTACGAAACGCTAAATTATGCGTTTTCTACCGCTGTGCGTGGGTCAACATATTCCATGTTGAACGCTTCAGCTACTTCTTTGTAAGTTACTTGGCCTTTAATTACGTTTAAGCCTTTTAAGAAGTGAGCGTCATCTAGTAGCGCCTTTTTATAGCCTTTGTTTGCAAGGTTAATGATGAAAGGCAATGTTGCATTGTTAAGTGCAAACGTAGATGTGCGTGGAACTGCACCTGGCATGTTAGCAACACAGTAGTGAACAACTTCATCAACGATGAAAGTTGGATCAGCATGCGTAGTTGCTTTAGAAGTAGCAATACAGCCACCTTGGTCGATTGCAACGTCAACAATTGCAGAGCCAGGTTTCATTGCTTTAATGTGCTCTGCAGTGACTAGTTTAGGTGCAGCTGCACCTGGGATTAGTACGCCACCAATTACTAAATCAGCTTCTAGTACGTGTTTTTCTAGTGCATCAGCAGTTGAGTAAATAGCTTTTACTTTATTACCAAATTGCGCGTCTAGTGCACGTAATACGTCGATGTTACGATCAAGAACCACAACTTCAGCACCAAGGCCAACAGCCATTTGAGCAGCGCTACGACCAACCATGCCGCCGCCAATTACAACAACTTTAGCTGCTTCAACACCTGGTACGCCACCTAATAGCATGCCGCGACCGTGGTTAGATTTTTCTAGCGCTTGTGCACCAGCTTGAATAGACATTCGACCAGCCACTTCGCTCATAGGCGCAAGAAGCGGTAAACCACCGCGAGAGTCAGTTACAGTTTCGTATGCAATACAAATAGCTTTACTTTTTACAAGGTCTTCAGTTTGTGGAAGATCAGGTGCAAGGTGTAAGTAAGTGAAAAGGATTTGGTCTTCACGCAACATTGCACGTTCAACAGCTTGCGGCTCTTTTACTTTTACAATCATGTCGGCTTTAGCGAAAACATCAGCAGCAGTTGCTAAAATTTCAGCACCTGCTTGTGTGTAGTCTTCGTTAGTAAAACCAATGCCCATGCCTGCATCAGTTTCTACAATCACTTGGTGACCGTGGTTTACTAATTCACGAACACTCGCAGGAACCATACCTACACGGTATTCATGGTTTTTAATTTCTTTAGGTACACCAATAATCATAACATTTGCCTTATTAAGAACGGATTAACATTTTTCACTATTATATTCATCATAAGCCAGTGTGTCTCACCTTTTTTAAAGTGGGTTCTAGTGTTATTATCTAAATAATAAAAATAAACAGCATAAAAAACTAGTTGGTACTATGCATCAGTTATTAGATAGAATTGACCGAAAAATTTTGATGGAATTACAACATGATGGGCGCCTTTCCAATGTTGAACTGGCCAGACGAGTTGGCCTAAGCGCCACGCCCTGTCTCGAACGGGTAAAAAAACTAGAACGAGAAGGTTACATATTAGGTTACAAAGCAGTGGTCGACCCTGCTAAGCTTGGGCAAGGTTTATCGGTGTATGTAGAGGTAACAATTACCAAAACATCACCCGATGTATTTGATGAGTTTAGTGCTGCTGTAAAAAAGCATGAAGAAATTATAGAATGCCATTTGGTGTCGGGTAATTTCGACTTTTTACTTAAAACACGCGTAAATGATATGTCAGAATACCGTGGCGTATTAGGCGACATACTATTGAAACTTCCAAATGTAAGTGAAAGCCGTACTTATGTAGTAATGGAAGAAGTAAAAGGTGAAGAAGGTGTAATTATTCGCCCGTATATTGCTTAACAGTATTTATAATAGGCTGACATTTGCTTTTATCTGCCTAAATTATAAAAACGTGTTCATAATCAGGCCATCAAGGTTAAGATAAAGTGCAACAAATTGCATTTCCTGCTAAGGTATTTCACTGCTAAGTAAGTGTGAATAAAATAGAATAATAAAGAGGAATAGGGAACTATGCGCCTAAACGGTGTGCAAAGACTATTAGAAACAGGGCTGATTATCAGTACCTTTACAGCAATATTTATTTTATGTGCCTTAATCAGCTTTGATCCAGTTGATCCTTCGTGGTCGCAAACTGGTGAATTTAGAAACGTAAAAAATATTACGGGCACAGCTGGTGCATGGATAGCTGACATTTTATTACTTACTTTTGGTTGGTTGGCTTATTTAGTACCTGCTGCCATTCAATTATTTGGCTACTTGTTATTTAAACAACCTCACCGCATTTTACAGCTTGATTACACTACTTTAGCGCTGCGAGTTATTGGTTTTGCTTTATTTATTACCTCAGCTACCGCTATTAGCAGTATCAACTTTGACGATATTTATAACTTCTCTTCTGGTGGGGTAGTGGGCGATGTTATTGCATCAGCCATGATGCCTGCATTTAACTTTACCGGTACATCTATATTATTGCTGTGTTTCTTTTTTGCCGGACTAACTCTATTAACGGGTGTATCGTGGGTTGATTTTGTTGATTATCTTGGCGATTTAATGGTTAGGTTTTATCGTTTTATCGTGTCGTATGCAAAAGGCTGGATGCACCGAGAACACGCTGCAGGTACAGTAAATAATAACGATGAAGTAGACGCCCATTTTGAAGACGATATAAAAGAGCAAATAGAGCTGCCTGCATCGGCTAAAAAAGCAGATAAACAAAAAGCAATTAACAAACCGCAAACGCCATTTAGCGAGCCACAAATTAGTGACGACTTTATGCCGTTTGATGAACTCGACGATATACTCGATCAAGAAATTGGCTTTAGCGCCATAGACGACGAGCCAATGGACACGGCTGCTGCATTAAATGCACTTGATCAAAGCCAAGTTGTAGAACCTGAAAAGCCAGTTACAACGGTTGTATCGCCAGCAAGGCCAATGCCTAAGCCAAAAGCAGCCTATCAGCCACCACCAACAGCAAAAGAAAAATTTGAGCAATTATTAACGCAAGAGCCACCACCGGGGCCATTACCGTCACTTGATTTACTCGATAGACCGGACAAAGCTAAAAACCCAATTTCGCAAGAAGAACTCGATACAGTATCGCGCCTAGTAGAGACAAAGCTGCTCGACTTTAACGTACAAGCAACTGTTGTAGCGGTATACCCAGGCCCCGTTGTTACACGTTTTGAACTTGATTTAGCGCCAGGTATAAAAGTGTCTAAAATTACGGGCTTGGCTAAAGATTTAGCCCGTTCGCTTTCGGCAATTAGTGTACGTGTTGTAGAAGTTATTCCGGGTAAAACCTATGTTGGTATTGAACTTCCAAATAAACACCGTGAAATAGTTCGTTTATCAGAAGTTATAAACGCCCCTAAATTTGAGCAAAATCCGTCGCCACTTACCATGGTGCTTGGTAAAGACATTGCCGGTCAGCCGGTATGTGCTGATTTAGGTAAAATGCCACACTTATTGGTGGCCGGTACTACTGGTTCAGGTAAATCAGTGGGCGTTAATGTCATGATAGTAAGCTTGCTGTACAAATCGGGTCCTGACGATGTACGTATGATCATGATTGACCCTAAAATGCTTGAGCTTTCAGTATATGAAGGCATTCCGCATTTATTGTGTGAAGTAGTGACCGACATGAAAGAAGCCGCTAACGCACTGCGTTGGTGTGTTGGCGAAATGGAACGTCGTTATAAATTAATGTCAGCATTGGGTGTGCGTAACTTAAAAGGTTACAACCAAAAAGTGCTTGAAGCCAATGAAGCGGGTTACCCAATTCTTGATCCATTATTTAAAGACACTGATGGCATGAAAGAAGGCCCCGACGAGCTAGGTAAATTACCAAGTATTGTTGTAGTAATAGACGAATTTGCCGACATGATGATGATAGTAGGTAAAAAAGTAGAAGAACTTATTGCACGTATAGCCCAAAAGGCACGTGCGGCAGGCATTCACTTAGTGCTTGCTACGCAGCGTCCGTCGGTAGATGTAATTACCGGCTTAATTAAAGCTAATATTCCAACACGTATGGCGTTTCAGGTATCGAGCAAAATAGATTCACGGACAATACTTGACCAACAAGGCGCCGAAAACTTACTAGGTATGGGTGACATGCTTTATTTACCGCCAGGCACTAGCGTACCAGAGCGTGTGCACGGCGCATTTGTAGACGACCACGAAGTACACGCCGTAGTAAACGATTGGAAAGCGCGTGCTAAACCAAATTATATTGATGAAATACTCAATGGTGATGCCAGTGAAGATATTTTATTACCAGGTGAAGCTAGCGAAAACGCAGATGAAGAATCAGACCCGTTATACGACGAAGCTGTGTCGTTTGTAATTGAAACCGGCAAAGTATCGGTATCGTCAGTGCAACGTAAATTACGTGTTGGCTATAACCGCGCAGCACGTTTAGTAGAACAAATGGAAACATCGGGTATCGTGAGTTCACCAGGTCATAACGGTGCTCGCGATGTATTAGTGCCTAATGGAGCAAATTCATGAAAAAAGTTAACGCCTTATTATTAGTATTAGGCAGCGTACTTGCCGCACCAAGCTTTGCTGACGGCAGCCAAGCATTACAAGACAGACTTGCCATTTTAAAAAGTTTCAAAGCGCAGTTTGCACAAAAAGTAACAGACAAAGAAGGCCAAGCTGTTATGCAAGGCGAGGGCACAATAGCGCTTCAACAGCCTATGATGATTCGCTGGCAGCAAACAAACCCAGACGATACGTTATTTGTATCAAACGGTGATAAAACTTATTACTTCGACAGCTTTGCTGAGCAAGTAACGATTATGAAAACCAGCGGTTTAATCGATTCAACACCGTTTGTGTTACTTACCTCAAAAGATCCAGCACAATGGGAAAAGTACAGCGTACTTGCAACAAATACAGGTTTTAGCGTAACACCAAATAAAGGCGTAGAAAGCCAAGTTGAGCAACTTGATATAACCTTTGCAGGTAATGAGCAAGGCCTTGCTAAATTAGTAGTTACCGACAATTCAGGGCAGTTATCGTCATTTACATTTAATGATGCACAAGTTAATGCGCCGCTTGATAAAAGCACGTTTGAATTTACGCCTCCCGAAGGTGTTGAAATAGACGATCAGAGTAACGGTGAGTAATTTAGGTTTTAACTTTGGGCCTGATGTACGCCCACTTGCCGCGCGTATGCGCCCTACAACGCTTGATGAATACATTGGTCAGCAGCATTTATTAAGCGCTGATAAACCACTGCATCAAGCCATTGTCGCAGGGCGATGCCATAGTTTAATTTTATGGGGTCCGCCTGGTGTGGGTAAAACAACACTTGCGCAAATAATTGCCAACCATGCTGATGCCTCACTTATTCAAATGTCAGCGGTAACCGCAGGCGTAAAAGATATACGCGATGGCGTAACGCAAGCGCGGGACAACCTAGAAAGCCGTGGCCAACGCACCCTTATGTTTGTTGACGAAGTTCATCGCTTTAATAAATCCCAACAAGATGCCTTTTTACCGCACATAGAAGACGGCACCTTTATATTTGTAGGTGCAACCACAGAAAACCCATCGTTTGCCCTTAACAACGCTATATTGTCGCGTGCACGCGTGTATGTTTTAAAATCGCTTGCCGATACCGACTTATACACCGTAATAGAGCGCGCACTTAAACAAGACGAGCAGCTAAGCCAAAAGCACATCACTATTGCCGACAACGCTAAAAAGGCACTGTGCCAAGCAAGTGGCGGCGATGCGCGTAAAGTACTTAATTTACTTGAACAAGCAGTTGATTTAACGTCCGAGCAAAACGGTCAATACAACGTAGATGAGCACGTACTTAGCCAAGTGCTACCAACGCACTTAGCTAAATACGATAAAGGCGGCGATGAATTTTACGATTTAATATCAGCCTTTCACAAATCAGTACGAGGTAGCTCCCCCGACGGTGCACTGTATTGGTATTGCCGAATTTTAGCCGGTGGCGGCGACCCTTTGTATGTTGCAAGGCGATTACTTGCCATTGCAACAGAAGACATTGGTAACGCCGATCCGCGCGCAATGGAAGTTGCCCTAAATGCATGGGATATATTTCAACGTGTTGGCCCAAGCGAGGGCGAGCGTGCAATTGCACAAGCCACACTGTATTTAGCCAGCGCACCTAAAAGTAATGCGGTGTATATGGCGTTTAATCAAGCAAAAGCAGATGCCAAAAACGAGCCAAGTTACCCAGTGCCGGAGCACTTACGTAATGCCCCAACTAATTTAATGAAAGACTTAGGGTATGGCGCTGAGTATCGTTATGCGCATAACGAAGAAGGTGCATTTGCCGCAGGTGAAAAATATTTACCACCAGAGATGGACGGCAAAGAGTATTACTTACCGAGCGAGCGCGGACTTGAGCAAAAAATTAAACAAAAACTCGATTACCTAAAAGAGCGCGATGCGCAAAGCCCACTTAAACGATATGAAAATGATTAAACTTTATATGATGATCGCCCTTGGCGGAGCCTCAGGTGCGTGTTTACGGTTTTTTATTAGCGAAAGCATGCTAAAACTCCTCGGTAGGGGATTCCCTTTTGGCACGTTGACGGTTAATATTCTGGGTTCATTGTTAATGGGCATTTTGTACGGTTTGATAGATAAAGAAATTATCACCGCAAGCCCCGCCAAAACCCTTATCGGTATTGGCTTTTTAGGTGCATTAACCACCTTTTCAACATTCTCAATGGACTCGTTGTTGTTATTACAACAAGGTCACTTTATTAAAATGGCCCTCAATATCATCTTAAACGTGATGGTGTGTATTTTTATGGCTTGGCTGGGCCTTCAGCTAGTAATGCAAAAAGGTTAAAAAACTAACATGTTAGATTCTAAATTTTTACGTCAAGACATCGAACAAACTGCAGCACGTTTAGCGGCGCGCGGTTACGAACTCGATGTAGCGACGGTAACGGCACTTGAAGAAAAACGTAAAACATTACAAGTAAAAACGCAAGAACTTCAAAGTCAACGTAATGCAAGCGCAAAAGCAATTGGTCAAGCCAAAGCAAAAGGCGAAGACGCACAGCCATTACTTGATGCAGTGGCTAACTTAGGCAGTGAGCTAGACGCCGCTAAAACAGAGCAAGATGAAGTATTAGCCGCTATTAACGACATTGCGTTAGCAATTCCAAACTTGCCAGACGAGTCAGTACCTGCAGGTAAAGACGAAGATGACAACGTTGAAATTTTAACGTGGGGCACACCTAAAAAGTTTGATTTTGAAGTTAAAGACCACGTAGATGTAGGCCAAGACCTAAACGGTTTAGACTTTGAAATGGGCGTTAAAATTAGTGGTGCACGCTTTACCGTAATGCGCGGCCAAGTTGCGCGTATGCACCGTGCACTAACGCAATTTATGCTAGATACACACGCTGATAAAAACGGCTATACAGAAATGTATGTACCGTACTTAGTAAATAGCGCAAGCCTTTATGGCACAAGCCAATTACCTAAATTTGCGGGCGATTTGTTCCACACATTAGGCCTTGTAAACGACGACGGCGAACAACAAGCCGGCTTTAGCTTAATTCCTACAGCTGAAGTACCGCTTACAAACAGCGCCCGCGACGAAATTTACGATGAAAGCGATTTACCAATTCGCTTAGTTGCCCACACTCCATGTTTTAGAAGCGAAGCAGGCAGCTATGGTCGCGATACACGTGGCTTAATTCGTCAGCACCAGTTTGATAAAGTTGAACTAGTACAGCTTGTAAAACCAGAAGACTCAATGGCAACACTTGAAGAGTTAACAGGTCACGCAGAGCAAATACTACAAGCGCTAGAACTTCCGTACCGTAAAGTAATTTTATGTATGGGCGACATGGGCTTTGGCTCAGCTAAAACATACGATTTAGAAGTATGGCTACCTGCGCAAGACACATATCGCGAAATTTCATCATGTTCAAATATGGCTGACTTTCAGGCGCGTAGAATGCAAGCACGTTTTCGTCGTGAAGGTGTTAAAAAGCCAGAGTTACTACATACACTAAATGGTTCAGGCTTAGCCGTTGGCCGTACATTAGTAGCCATACTAGAAAACTACCAACAAGCCGATGGGTCAGTAGTCGTACCAGAAGTATTACGCCCATACATGGGTGGACTTGAAGTAATTGGTAAACAATAAAAATCAAGTTTAAGTTAAGCAAGCTTTAAGCTTGTAAATCTTAAGACGAAAGCCGCTGTTTGCAATGAACAGCGGCTTTTTTGTTTTAGGTTAAAAAAGGTAATAATAAGGTTCAGCTAATATGTAGGACGTGCTTTAGCGCGTTACAGCTCTTTGACAAAAATATACGCCTGTCCCTTTTATCAGTTTCTTGCGCTACATTTTGCGAATTTACCAAATGGTTTAAACATAACATAACTTCACTTGAGTATCTCCCATAGAGCCAGGGTGGTAATCCGGCCTCACAAGCAAGTTACTGTGAAAATCTAAACCGGCATCATGCAGTCATTTTCATGCGTGTAATTTAGGTTTAAGACTGCCAATGATTTATTTAATGAGTCAAATGAAAGTAATTCAGTGGTAGATTTTTATCTGTTCAATTAGAGTAGCTGTCCTGTTTAAATACTGTCTAAATACAAATACGATTGTCCTAGCTATCGACATCATGGGCATGATCCAAACCAGTACCGTATGAGTGTAGTGGGACAGTGATTTTGGCCACCCATTAAGAAAGAAATGTTATGCTAATAAGCATACCAGTTTGGGTGAAAAAATGACGAAATTAAAACGCGCAACGTATTCAGCGGCAATTAAATTAGAAACGGCTCAGCTTGTAGTCAACCAAGGTTACACACAAGACGATGCAGCCAAGGCTATGGGTGTTGGTAAATCAACCGTAAGTAAATGGGTTACTCAATTAAAGCAAGAACGTAATGGTCAGTTACCATCGGCTTCACCAATGACGCCCTAACAAATTGAAATCCGTGAACTTAAGGTGGCTGTCTGGTTTGGTCCATGATTTACAATTGGAGTGGCTGTCTAGTTTAATGCGGTCTAGTTTAATGCGAGCTTTGATATTACGCGTAAACATTCAACAACCGATTGTACCCAGATAGAAATCCGGCTATGGTTTGTTTATCAAGATAAATAAACAAGCTAATTTACAGGTTTGCTATGTCTCACGAAGGTTTTATCGCTCTATGAATGTTTTTCTAATAATTGCAGGTACATTAAGTGGTGTTGTAGCAACTTTGCATTTAGGTTGTATTTATTTTGGAGGTTCTTGGTATCGGTTCTTCGGTGCAGGAGAGCAAATGGCATTACTTTCTGAGCAAGGAAGTATTAAACCAACTCTTATTACTAGTGTAATTTTTCTGATTCTATCAACTTGGTCATTGTATGCATTTTCAGCCGCAGGTGTTATTTTTACACTTCCATTCATCCGCCTAGCTCTTGTATTAATAACTTTAATTTATTTAGCCCGAGGTGTTGCAGGGTTCTTTTTAATAAATAACCCTATGGGGCGTTCGCCTGAGTTTTGGGTTTGGAGTTCTATTATTTGTTTATCTTTTGGTATTGTTCACCTTGTTGGTTTAAAACAACAATGGGCAAGCTTGTGAGTAGAGTGTAATCTAATAAAGAATCAAACGAGGGCTATTACAATTGGCTTTTGGTAAAGCATTATATTTATAGTTAACTACTTCTCACCAATAATTGACTGAACAAGGAATATTAAAATGGATAAAATGTCAGTTCACATAAACTCTAAACCTTTAGAAATTTACCCGCAAAAACAAACTTTAAAGGTGGTAGCTGATGAAGTAACCGAAAAAGCGACTGTGCACAAAGTAGCTGTTCAAAGTGACCAAGTGGATATATCCGAAGAAGGAAAAGAAAAAAGTCTGGAAGACCAAAATCGAGAGGCGTTACGTAAGTTATCAGGCAATGAAGATGTAAATCAAGCATCACAATCTGAAGAAGATCCTATTGATGAACAGATTGCTGAAATACAAGAAAAGATAGAAAAACTACTACAGGAAACTGCATTATTACGCAGCAAAGAAGATGAAGAGTCGCAGGCTAAAGTGAAGGTACTAGAAGCCGAAATTACAGGGCTTAGCACTCAACTTATTGAGTTATTGAAACAGAAATTAGAATCGGGCAAATAACAAGCACAGTAAGTATATGGTACGCAGTTGAAAACTTAAAAACGTTATTAAGTACGTAATAAAGCCGCTACCTTACTCTAAAAGCGCAGCGGCTCTTATCTCCTTTGTGAATTAATTTGATGTCATCAACATTAGCTTTGCCTCTTTGCCGTCTGTTAATACCGCGACGTTACCTTTATCAGTTATAAACACATCTCTTAACCTGCCTGCGGCCTTGGGAAATACGTGAGACTGCGTAAATTCACCACTTGCCAGATTAACGCTGTAGAGCTTTTTATCAACAAGGGTAGTGATAAGCACATGTTGCTGTAACGAGGGAAAAGTTGCATGTTTAGAGCCGTAATATGCCATGCCGGAAGGCGCTATTGATGGCGTCCAATTAACACTTGGTTTTTGCATGCCTTTATATTCGGTAAATGGTGAAATACGCGCTTGTGAGTAATCTTTGCCATAGGTGATTACCGGCCAGCCGTAATTAGTGCCAGCGTTTAAGTAGTTTAGCTCGTCACCGCCTGCAGGGCCGTGTTCGTGGCTTACAATTTGCTGCGTATCGTAATCATAAACTAAGCCTTGAGGGTTACGATGACCAAGTGAGTAAACAGCATGTGCATTTAGCTTTTTGTGATAAATAAATGGGTTATCTGTTGGAATGGTGCCATCTAGGTTTATACGTAATATTTTACCAAGTTGGCTGGTGATAACCTGTGCTTGCTCTCTAAAATCAAACCCATCGCCTGTTGAAACTAATAACGTATTGTCAGGTAGGACAAGGGCGCGTCCTGCGTAATGTTGCGGTATGTTTTTATCAGTCGCTACTTTATAAATAACGTTAGGCTTTGAAAAGTCAGTACCATTAAACGTGGCTTTGGCAACAACAAGCCTGTTTGCGCTTGCATCACCTTGGGCATAAGTAAAAATAACTTCTTTTGAGTCGTTATAATCTGGTGATAATACAATGTCGAGTAAACCACCTTGGCCTGCAACGTATAAACCTGTTAGGTTTAATTTTACTCTTGATTGCGCATTGTTTTTAACTATAACGACGTGACCATCACGCTCTGTAATTAACCACGTGCCGTTTGGTAGTTCAACCATGCTCCACGGAGACTGTAATTGCGTAGCCAGTGTTTTTGTACTGTATTGCTCCTTTGGTAACGCAACATCGGCATTAACAGAAAACGAAAAAAGCGAAAGCAAAGTAAAAAAAGAGATACATTGTTTACGGGGCAAGCCTTTGCTAGCATGGCCAGTATAGGAAAAAAGCTTTATTTTAAGTTGAGATAACCATGTCGTTTTTAACACGTATATTGCCTTCATTTTTAGTTTCTTGGTTACTTACATTCACACTTGCTAGCTTGTTTCATAGTCAATACGTTGTCAATCAATTAGTTAATGTAGGTGTGGTGGTGGGCTTTAGTGATCGTGCTAGTTTAACCCTTGATGATTGGTTAGGCTTATTACCTACCTACGGCGCTATTATTGCCGTAGCACTTGCCATCGCTTTTTTTGTTACCGTAAAGCTTAACAAAAAGGTTCAAAAATACAGTACTCAGTTATTTATTATCGCTGGCATTGTGGCATTTACTGTTGTGTTAATTGCCATTGAATCAATTATGAATATTCATATTATAGCGGGCGCAAGGGGCTGGGGTTTTTATGCTCAACTGCTTGCAGGCGCAGTAGGGGGCTTTGTGTTTGCGATGCTTACTAAGGCCCTAAAAACTAAGGCAATAAAAGAGCCTCAACCTTCTACTTAATAAAGCTAAGTGGCCTTATAGTAAGTGGGGCTTATAAAATGTGATTAAAGCCTACGATAGTAGACTCTCACCACAGCTTTTATAAATTCACGCCATAACTGCTTTAATTGCTTCTAAGCCTTTTTTTAGGGTATCTGCATCGGTAGCGTAGTTAATACGAATACACTCGTGCTTGTGCGCCCAGCTGTCGTCAATACCAATAAAAAAGTTGTGACCTGGGATCACATACACGTCTTGCTCTTTAAGTTGTTGATACAGTACCTCGCTTGTTATTTTTGCATCTTTAAACCACAGCCACATAAAAAATGCGCCTTCAACTTTGTGTAAATAAACAGGCAGTTCGGCAAATACTTCATCAAACAACTCAATCGCTATGTGTGCTTTATTGCGATAAAAAGGCAGTACAACGTTGCGGCACAGTGGGAGTAGTTCGTTGTCGTTAATTAAGCGTGTCACTAAACTTGGACCAATACTATTTGGCGATAACACCATGCTGCCATTTACGCGGCCAATTGCTTTAATAATCTTATTGTTTGCAACCACAATACCGCTGCGTAAACCCGGTAGGCCCAGTTTTGAAAGTGACATACATAAAATTATATTTGAGTTCCACGTTAGGTTTGCGTCGGTGTAAATACAACCTGGGAACGGATCGCCGTATGCGTTATCAATAATGAGTGGAATACCATATTGCTTAGCAAGCAAATCAAGGTGTTTTACTTCATCGTCAGTAATTACATTACCTGTTGGGTTGGTAGGGCGTGATACGCACAGCGCGCTTATGCTGCTGTCGTTTGCTAATGTGTTTTCAACCGCTTTAAAATCAATGACGTATTTAAACTGTTTTGATGTGCTACCTGTATTTAAAATTTCGATATCAGGCTTTATGGCAACAAACATATCAGCCGATAAACCTTGGTCGGCATAACCTATATACTCTGGCGCGAGGGGGAATAAAATCTTTTTGTGGCTGCCATCCGGCATTTCGCCTGCCAACATATTAAACAACACAAAAAAGTTAGCTTGGCTGCCATTGCCAAGTGCTACGTTATCGGCGCTAATATCCCATGCGTACTCTTTACTTAGCTGGCCTGCTAATGCAGCTCTAAACTCGTCGTTACCGGTTGGGCCATCGTAAAGCCCAAATACTTGCGATACTTTATTGCTGGCAACTAGTTTTTGTAATTCACTTAAAAAAACCTCATTTACTTGTGGTACTAATGCGGGATTACCGCCACCCAGCATAACAATATTAGGATTGTTGCTGTTTTTAGCACCGCCTAAATCTTCCATTAACTGAGTAATGCCGTTGGGTTGTGTAAATTTAGTGCCAAAGTTTGAGTAGTTCATAATGCATAGCGTTTGTTAATAATGGGGAGGGCAGTATAGCGTAAATATAGGGCTTAAATCCGATGATGAGAATAATTCAATGCTGAGGTTTACAGCTAGTTATAGTAATGTAATTCCTTATAAAACAAAGGCTAAGTTAAGACTTTTTAACGCCGTACAAAAACTCTTCGCCGCAGTCCATATACAAATCAAATTTGGCCATGACTTTGGTAAACATAGGGGCGTGTAAAAACTCGTTTAACCATGCGCGTACATGCGTGTATTCACTTTGTAAGTACCAATGTTTATCTACACGGGCAAACTGTCTAATAAATGGCAGTAATGCGTAATCGGCTAGACTTTTTTCATCGCCCATTAAGTATTTATGCGTGGTTAGTTTTGCTTCAAATTGCTTAATAAATTCTTCGCAGGCTTTTTGGTAATAAAGGTGCGCCATGTCTTTTGTACGCGCATAAAATTTGTACTTTTCGAGCACGGGTTTAAATTGCGTGTCGTTTAGCTTAATTAACTCAAGCATGTGCTCAAGTGCTAATGGGTCTTGAGTATGCAGTAAATTATGCGGATCGTTTTGCTTTAAAGCCCACAGCATAATATCTAGGCTTTCATCTATTACTTGGTTATTCGGCAGTAATAAAACAGGCACCGTGCCTTTTGGCGATATTTTCAAAAGATGCGGTGGCTTGTTTTTAGTTTTAATAGCGCGAAGTAAAACGTGTTGCTCTGCCATTAAAATACCCATTCGTGCACGCATTGCGTATGGGCAGTGTTGTAATGAATATAATAATGGCAGTGTCATTTTACTTACCTTAGCTATTTAAGCCTTCAACATATTGCTGACGTGTTTTTACTTTTACCATGTGATTTAACTGATCAGCAGCGTGTGTTTGCCCACTAATTAAATCTTGAAAATGCGCAAGTAACACGGCTTTATCTAGTTTTTCTTTATCGCCTGAGCCAATGTCGGTTAAATCAATCATAAACTCGTCAAACTTGTCGGCGTAATCGGTTACGATATCCATGTTTAAAAATTGCTCATGGTTATAAATGCTCGGGTAGCCGCCTTTTTGTTTATCAATGGCAAAGCTAATGCCTTTTACATTGGTAACGGTTGTTTCTTTTTTACAGCTCAGCATACAGCTTGCATCAATACGTGGCTTTTTACAGCCAACGGTTTGCTGGAAAAAACACTGTCGGCTGGTCATCATTAGTATTGGGTGATAAATGCTGTACATCATTTTAAAGTTGTTAGGGCGTTTAATACTACGCATTTGCTGTTTGTTAATCTCGTTTGAAATAAACGCGCCTTTTGCGTTTAAATCTTCTTGTAGTGTTAGTAACGCATAAGAGTTTGTAGTGTTTAATAATGGGCCGGCAATCCAGTCAATGCCCATTTGCACTGCTTTAAATGCTACGCCTGTGTTGTTACTAATAATAAGCTTAGGTTTTACAACCTCGAGCAAACGCACTGCTTCTTCAAAATCTTTACCAATTAACACCGCCGGGAACCACGGAATTAACTGCGGGTGCTCTAAAAATACGTTGATGTATTTATCGTTATCGGTTCTAAAGCTCTCAGGTAATTTAAAGTAAACATCGCCATCTGTTAAATTACATAGGTGAACGTCTTTTATGTCCGATATTAAAATAGAGAGCGTTGTTTTGTTTTTATCTGCTTTTTCGTGGTTTACTAGTTTTGGTAATTCAACAGGGGCGAGTACGTCTTTGCCTTCGTTTAATAAAAACGCGACTTGCTTTTTAATACGGGCGAGCTCTTTAAAGGGAATACTTAAGTTGTCGCCGAGGTTTGAGTAATCCATATTTTTAATTTCAAAATTGGCATTACTAAAGGTTTTAAAGCGTTTATCAATAGCTGTAATATCGACAACCGATTTATCGGCAGTTTGCATCACCATTTGCGATTTTACTTCAAAGCGTAGAGGTTCTTTTTCGTTTTTATTCGAAAGCGTAATATCGTTTTTATCTTCAATAATTATGTTTACAGTGAATGGCTGATTTAATTGCCCTGAAAATTCTAATGTAAGCTCGCGCTTTGAAATATCTAAAAATTCAATTTTCTTTTTAACTAACGAATCAATTTCACTTTTTTGAGTGGAAAGCTCTTGCTGTGCATCGTAAATTTGCACGACCGAAATTGCGTTGTTTTTTTCGTTAGCGTGATCAAAACTATGGTCACGCGGGTTGTCGGTAAACATGTTTTTGGTCATGTCACCGGTTAAAAATTTATTAGTAAAGTTACGGTTAAATACTTTGTATAAGCTTGAGTCGTCTTCAATTAGGTTACCGGTTTGCACAAAAGTGTCTATCTGTTTGCGCCAGCTATCAATAACCGTATGTACGTAGTTAGCACCTTTAATTCGGCCCTCTACTTTTAGCGAATCAACACCTGCGGCTACCAGCTCTGGTAGGTCAAAATAGGCTGAGTTGTCTTTTAAGTTTAATGGGTGTTTGTTACCCATAGCCGTTGGCTCGTATTCATCACGACACGCTTGCGAGCAGCGACCACGGTTACCCGAGTTACCTACACTCACTGAGCTTGAATAACATTGCCCTGAAAATGCAATACATAATGCGCCGTGTACAAACACTTCGGTTAATACATCGCATTTATGCGCTACGTCGGTCAGTATTTTAATTTCAGTTAAGTTAAGCTCGCGCGATAAATTTACACGTGTAGCGCCAATGCGCGCTAAAAACTCAACCTGTGATTCGTTATGCGTAGTTAACTGCGTTGATGCGTGAATATGCAAAGTAGGAAAGTGCTTTTTAACTATATTGAACAACCCTAAATCTTGTACAATAATGCCGTCGAGCGTGGTATTTACCAGCTGATTTAATAGCTTAAATAGCGCGCCCATTTCGTGCTCTAATATAACTACATTTAGCGTTAAAAATATTTCACAGCCGTATTCATGGGCTAGGCGAAGTGCGCCGTTAAGCTCATCAAACGAAAGATTAGACGCTCGGTTACGTGCATTAAAGGTATCTAATCCACAATAAACCGCATTAGCACCGGCTACAATGGCGGCTTTTACCGCGTTAACATCACCGCCTGGGGCTAATAGTTCAATCTTTCTACTCATTACAATGTCACTTCGCTCATATTTAATTGCCGCGAATTTTATCTGGTTAGTAGCATGAATGCTATTTATTGAGAGATATAATGATTTTAAAATGTAAAATCAAGCTTTTAAACGAGCAGCTTTAAACTTTGCTATAGAAAGGTGTTGTTATTTGTACATATTAAACGACTACTTAACTTAATTGGAGTAAGTGGCGATTATGTTTTATTTGAAAGTCGAGTCAGATTTTAGTGTTTGCTTAATCAACAATAGTATTTATATAAATGTATGATAAGGTTTATGTTTACTTATTGACCTCATATAACACATGAAAAAATCGCTACTTTTTTTACTAATTATTATTATCTCTTCAGTGGTGAGTATTCAGTTATTTATTATTCCGCAATTTGAAAACAAGGTGAGGCATCCCACTGAAAAATGGGCGTTAGAGTTTTTAACATCGGGTTCTACTGATTTACTTGCCGACCAACTTAAAGGTATACCTAAAAACGACAGATTAACTTATTTAAACAATATACAGGCTAATTTTGGCTTTGCGCTTTCTTTGCAAGCATATAATCAAAGTGATTTTTCGAGCGAGCAAAACACCTTACTTACAGAAAATAAAATTTTAGGCGACCCATTTGCTGATTTAGTTTATCGAAAAATTGATGACAGCCAGCTCTTAGTTATTGTTAAGCCAAACTCTGTGCCCAAGCATTTAGTAAATGAAGCACAGCGTTGGATGATGGGCACTTTTTATTTACTTAATAATAGGTTAATACAGTACCCTAAAAAAGAGTGGCCGCAGGTTATTGATTCGCTAAGCCATGAATTTGCATATCCTGTGATAATGAAAACCTTGAGCGAATTAAATTATACATCGCAGCAAATGGCTGAATTAGAACAGGGCGTGATGGTTTCTATATCATCAAACGATTCTGATTTTATAGGGTATCCCGCCGATATAGTGATGCAACGTATTGGCAATAGCGATCAGGTTATTGTGCTAGGCCCATTTAGCCCTGAGCTAAAAAGTAAAGTTGTGTATATGTTGAGTGTGTTTTATTTTATATTCGGCTTTTTTTTACTGATCCCTATTATTATTTGGTTAATTCCTGGGTGGCGTTCTATGCGATCTCTTAACAAGGTTGCTGCGCTGCTTGGGCAAGGTAAGTTTGAAACGCGGGCTAAGCTTATTCGTTTTAGTCATTTAAATAACTTATCTAAAACATTTAATATAATGGCCGAAAAAATACAGCGTTTAATTTCTTCACATAAAAATTTGGTTAATGCGGTGTCGCATGAGTTACGCACACCTATTGCGCGTATCGAATTTAACTTAGAATTACTTCGTGGCAGTACAACAAACGACTATCAGGTAGGGCAGTTAGATCGTATTGAAATTTCGCTAAATGAATTGAATTTACTTGTGTCTGAAATGCTTACCCACGCTCGCTTTGATAGAGAAGCCCCAACATTAGCATTAGAAACCGTTGAGCTTAATCAATGGATAAAACAAGAGCTAATTGTTTGGCAAGAAGCAAACCCAAAAAAAACAATTACGTTACTTGAAAATGCTGAGTGTGAAGCACTGTTTGATAAGTTTTATATGAGCCGAGCTTTAAGTAATTTGATTCGAAATGCGATTGCTTATGGGCGAGATGTTATTCAGATCAGTTATCAAAAAGTAGGGAAAGGTTGGTTACTATATGTAGAGGATGACGGCGATGGCGTTGCTAACTCAGCTCGAAGAAAGATATTTGAGGCATTTTACAGAGAAGATGAAAGTCGTAATTTACAAACAGGCGGAACCGGTTTAGGCCTTGCTATTGTGAAGCAAATATTAGATTGGCATGGCGGTGAGGCGAGTGTTGATGAGTCTTCTTTAGGTGGCGCACGTTTTATTTTTCACTGGCCTACTAACATGTAAGTCACGGATAGGTTTGCAATTAGTTAAAATGATTAGACACATAACTCTGCTTAGTAAGAGATCAATCTTATAATCGTTAAATAGAGCCTGTATATAAGCCGATAGGTATGACATGGAATACGTTATGAAACCAAAAATTTTAGTTGTAGAAGACGATTTGCCGTTGGCAGAGTCTATTGATGAGTATTTAACGCTTGAAGGGTATGAGGTTAAAATAGCGGCTAATGGGGAGGATGCGGTTACAACTATTCTACAGTGGCAACCTGCATTAGTTATTTTGGATGTTATGTTGCCCAAAAAAGATGGCTTAACGGTGTGTCGTGAGGTTAGGCCTTTGTACAATGGTTATATTGTTATGTTTACCGCACGGGAAGAAGAAATTGATCAAATTGTTGGGCTTGAAATTGGCGCAGATGACTACTTACTCAAACCGGTAAAACCTCGTTTATTACTTGCTAAAATTAAAGCGTTTTTAAGGCGTGAGCAACCTATGCAAGCTGCAGGGATAAACACACAAGCTAAAGGTTTTATAAGCTTTGGAGAACTCGTTATTGCATCCCACAATAGAACGGTTACGTTAGGTGGTTTGCCAGTGCAACTTACCGATGGTGAATACGACCTTTTAATATTGCTGGCTAAAAATGCTGGCACGGTTTTGTCTCGTAATAGTATTGTTGAACAGTTAAAAGGTTATTATTATGACGGTATTGAACGTGGTATAGATAACCATATTAGTCAGTTACGCAAAAAATTGGGCGATGATGCGCGTAATTCTTTAAAAATTAAAACGGTACGCTCAAAAGGATATTTGTTTGTTGTAAGTGCATGGTAAATTATAGGGTTTGTAGCAGTAGCATATTAAAGCTACTGCATTTAAGGCGCTATAAATGTTATTCCTCAGCCATTACTCGTTTACCGTTTTTATCAATAATAAGTAAATAAGAAGCGCCAAAATCACCAGTGCATAAATCAATAAATTTATCATCAATTTTTAAACCATTAGCGCAGCTGTTAACGCTTAAGTAGTCGGTGACTTTGCCTTTTTCAGTGGTTATTGTTTTAGTGTTATCGATTAAAACAGTGTAATTACCGTTAGCAAATAAACGTACATTAAATACGTCTGCATTATTGTTTTGCTTTTTACTAATCACCGAAACAGTTTGTTCGCCCGATGCTTTCCAGGCAATAACCCATAGGTTATCGTTATTGCTTAAAGTTTTGGTTATACGCTCTTCTTGGTTTGTGGTAATGCTGTTTTTAACACCTAAATTGATCATATTGTTAATTGCTTTATAGCTGTAACGATAAGTTGTGTTTACTGTGTTACTTGCTACATCGGCTGAAATAATAGTATCGTTATCAAATAGGCCGCTATAACCTGTGCTAATGTTCCTTTTTTTAAGATGAAGATCGGCCATGTAGTCTAGTGAATTTACAAAAGATACTCTTGCCTCATGAGTTAATTTATTATCTAGCTCATCTGAGCTTTCACCACAGCCACTTAAAATAGTTGCAAAGCCAAACAACAATGAAATACGTAGTCCTTTATTACTGGTGTTCATAATAATCTCCATAATTTTTAGTTTTATTGCATTTAGTAACTGATTCTAGAAATGAGGTATTTAAGTCGTAAATTTATAGCTCAAAGGCTAACATATCAGTAGACATGTAATTCTCAGGGCTTGTCGGGTATTGTCATGAATTGTAAGAAGCTGTTAATTTTTTATGTGTTTATCAATTTCGCAGTGGGTTACTTCTTATTTTTATTAATTTTATACAGGCTAATTTTATCAGTAATCTTCCCCCGTTATGTACGCAAGAAAGTGCAAACTCTATTCCTGCCATTGAGTCAGAAATCATGAACACCCAACTAAAAATAGCCACATTTAACCTGTTTAACTACCTTGAGCCGCCCAATGCATACTATGAATTTGAGAAAATTTATACCGCGCAGCAGTGGGCTAAAAAGCAGCGTTGGGTTGTTGATTACTTAACAGATCATGCCCCTGATGTGATTGGTTTTCAGGAAGTGTTTAGTATTGATTCGTTAAAAGAGCTAGTTGCTGAGCAAGGCTATAATTACTTTGCAGTAGTTGATACGCCAGAGGTGATTGATGATTTTATTTATAAACGGCCAGTAGTAGCGATTGCCTCTAAATATCCCATAGTTGAAGTAGCAGCGGTTGAGCATGACAGCGAGCTTGCAAGTACGCTTGGCCTTAATAGTGAGTTTACTTTTAGTCGTAAGGTATTGAGAGCGACCGTTACTTTGCCTCATATAGGCAATACTGATTGTTACGTGGTGCATTTTAAATCTAAGCGCCCGATGATTAATGTTGATGAGCACAATAAAGAGCTTGCACCCGAGCAAAACATAATTGAGATTTTAAAAGCGAACGTAGCGGGTGGGTGGGGCTCAACTATTCAGCGTGGCAGTGAAGCTACATTGCTAATGATACAAATGATTACTCGCCGTGAAGCTACGCAGCAACCCATGCTATTAATGGGGGACTTTAATAATGAACTTGCGGATGGGGTATTAAGCCATTTACTGACGAGTACGCTACGCTTTGCACCTGCGTTTGACGCTAAAACCTACCTTGCTAAATATTGTTTAAATGATTCATGGGATTTGTTTGTTAAGTCGCAGCTAAGTAATGATGAAGCAATAACAAACGATGTACAAAGTGATTGTGATAACAGTAACAGCGAGATTGTTGATTCAGCGGATAAAAGCCAAGTAAAAAATATAAACATAACAAAGGCAGCACCGTTAAGGCCGGCAACACATTATTATGGTGCGAGCAGCTCTGTGCTTGATTACATTTTATTGTCGTGTGAGTTTGATGCTAGTTACGATGACAGTTTTTTTGAAGTCAGTGGTTATAACACTTACGACAGGCACTTAATAAATCCCGAGTATGATCGAGACGATCTAAGCACCGACCACGGTGTTGTGTTGATCACACTAAAATTAAGGTCTTAAAGGGTGTTTTTATTATGAAGAAATTAATTACATTCTTGGTTTTTTTTATGTTTAATTCTTTTGCTGCAGAATTTCCTACCAGTGCACGTTCTGAAAAAGCGATATCAATGGTTGCACCCACTTTAAAAAAGCAACTATCTGATAAAGGGCTTGAATATGGTGCACCTATATTTATTCGAATATTCAAAGACCCAGGTATTCTTGAAGTCTGGCTGGAGTCGGATGATGGCACATTTATACACTTCAAAAATTATGAAATTTGTACTTTTTCAGGTGATCTTGGCCCTAAATTAAAAGAAGGCGACAACCAAAGCCCTGAAGGCTTTTATTATGTTGATGCTAGTGGGCTCAATCCTTGGAGCAATTATCACTTATCATTTAATTTGGGCTTTCCAAATAAATATGACCGGACACACAACCGAACTGGCAGTGCACTGATGGTGCATGGCAACTGTGTTTCTATTGGCTGTTATGCGATGACTGATGAATATATAAATGAGATTTACGCGTTGGGTGCTGCAGCGTTAAAATCGGGGCAATCTTTTTTTAGGGTTCATTCATTTCCGTTTATGCTTGAGGATGAAGTTTTATCAAAGCATAAAGCAAACCAATGGTACCCTTTTTGGCTTAACCTTAAAGAAGGTTACGATTACTTTAACAACTATAAAAAGCCACCAAATGTTGAAGTTTATAAAGGAATGTATACGTTCGAAAATAGATATTAATGGTAAAAAATATACGTAAATAATCGGGCTGTTTAATTATATTTTTTGTCGTTTAAAAATATTAACCGTTTTGATTGGTTGTTAGCTTATTTGAAATCTTTATTATTGAGTTGAATGTTTTTTGATCTGCATCATGCTTATAAACGGCGGTTATGATAGATTATTAATAGGGATACTGACATTTAAAATTCATTAAAATCATCTACTATCGTGAAGTAACAAAGTAGAGTCACACCAGTGATAGTTAATACCAAAAATAGTGCAGTATTAGCCTAATCTTATGAAATAGGCCAAGACTGGCTACATTTACCTACTTTTATATACATGGAGTTTTACCGCATGACGATTAAATCGACACTCAAATCTCTCAGTACAATCGCTGCTGTGATCATATTGGGTGGGGGTGGTTGGTATGTTTGGCAAACTCAGCAACCCGCACTGCTATCTGAACAATTGCCAGAGAGCGTAGCCTATGGAAATGGCCGCATTGAAGCGACCGAGTACGATATTGCAACAAAATTGCCGGGGCGCTTGATTGAGGTTTTAGCACAAGAAGGTGACATGGTCGAAGCCGGTCAAACATTGGCGGTTATTGATACTGACGATTTAAATGCACAATTACGTGAGGCTAATGCTGGGTTACGTGTTGCTACTGAGTCACGTAAATATGCTTTGGCAATTGTAGAACAACATAAAAGTGAACTTACTTTTGCAGAAACCGAGTTACGTCGCTCTGTAGCACTGCTCAAACAAGGGCATATTTCAAAAGAAGTAGTTGATCAGCAACGAACAAGCGCTGCAACAGCGCAAGCGGCTTTAAAAGCGGCAAATGTAAAAGTGGTGCAGTCGGATGCAGAAATAGACGCAGCACAAGCGCGTATTGAGCGATTACAAAGTAATATTGCCGATAGCACCCTTAAAGCGCCTATTAGTGGCCGAATATTATATAGATTAGCAGAGCCAGGTGAAGTGCTTGGCAGTGGTGGGAAGGTTTTTTCTTTGCTTGATTTAACCGATGTGTACATGAGTATTTATTTGCCAACAGCGCAAGCTGGCAAAGTAACAATAGGCTCTGAGGCACGCATTGTAATAGATGCAATTGCGCAATACACGTTACCCGCTAAAGTTACTTTTGTATCAGCGCAAGCACAATTTACGCCTAAATCGGTAGAAACACGTAACGAGCGTGACAAACTGATGTTTAGAGTAAAAGTGAAGCTAGATTCAAAATTATTAAGCGATCATATTGAACAAGTTAAAACAGGCGTGCCTGGACTTGCTTATGTTTTATTAGCACCAGAGCAAAATTGGCCTATGCAGTTGCAGGTTAGAGTGCCTGAATAATGGCTGATGAAAACAATGGCAAAAAGCAGAGCAACAAAGCTAAAAAGCCTTTTAGTGTGGTTAAGCTTACTCAGGTTACGCATCGCTATGGCAATAATTTAGCGTTGGATAATATTAATCTGGAGTTACCTGCGGGCAGTATGGTGGGTTTTATAGGCCCTGATGGCGTAGGTAAGTCGAGTTTGCTTGCACTTATTGCAGGAGCACGTGCCGTTCAAAATGGTGACGTTGAAGTGTTAGGGGGCAATATGCGTAGTAGCCGCTTTCGTACTTCAACTTCGCCACGTATTGCTTATATGCCACAAGGATTAGGCAAAAACTTATACCCGACACTCTCTGTTTTTGAAAATATTAATTTTTTTGGTCGGCTTTTTGGGCAAGAAAAAAAAGAGCGTCAGCACCGAATCAAAAACTTATTAAAAAGCACTGGACTCACTGAGTTTGCCGATCGTCCTGCAGAAAAACTCTCAGGCGGAATGAAACAAAAACTCGGTTTATGCTGTGCGTTAATTCATGACCCTGAGTTATTAATTTTGGATGAACCAACAACGGGGGTCGATCCGCTTTCTCGTCGCCAATTTTGGCAATTGATTAACCATATTCGCGCTCAGCATAGTGGTATGAGTGTGCTCGTTGCGACCGCTTACATGGAAGAGGCAGATGATTTTGATTGGCTAATCGCCATGGACGATGGCAAAGTTATAGGTACTGGTAGCCCAGAGGTGATTAAGGCTCAAACAGGAAAAAAATCCCTTGATGAAGCATTTATATCATTACTACCTGAAGAAAAGCGTCATGATCATCACGTACTTGTGGTTCCTCCTCGTCAGAATAATCTAAAAACTGATGAAGCTGCTATTCAGGCTACAGCGCTTAGTAAAATATATGGCGATTTTACAGCGGTTAACAATGTTAGTTTACGTATTGAACAAGGCGAGATTTTTGGCTTTTTGGGATCAAATGGTTGTGGTAAAACCACAACTATGAAAATGCTGACAGGCCTTCAACCGGCAAGCAGTGGCGAAGCTAAGTTATTTGGTCAAGTTGTTGATGCTAACAATATAGAAACTCGTAAGCGCGTTGGATTTATGTCGCAAGCATTTTCACTTTATAATGAATTAACCGTTGAGCAAAATATGGTGTTGCATGCGCGCTTATTTCATTTGCCAACAGAGCAAATTTCGCCGCGTGTTGATGAATTAATTATACGGTTTAACCTTAAAAAATACCGTGATGATTTTCCTGTCGATTTACCGTTAGGTATTCGCCAGCGTTTATCGCTTGCGGTTGCGGTAGTGCATAGCCCTGAAATGCTTATACTTGATGAACCTACCTCGGGCGTAGATCCTGTTGCACGTGATGACTTTTGGGAATTACTTATTGAGTTATCGCGTGAGCAGGGCGTTACTATTTTTATTTCGACTCACTTTATGGATGAAGCCGCACGCTGCGATAGAATTTCGTTGATGCATGCAGGAAAAATACTTGCCAGTGATACACCCGCTGCACTTTGCAAAGCGCGCAGTGCAGATACGCTCGAAGATGCCTTTATTGCTTATTTAGAAGAGGCGGTGCTTGAGTCTCAAGCGAGTTCTGCTTTGTCTACAACGACGGTCGATGAGCCTGAACCATTACCAGAGATTGAACCTAAAATACCGCCAATTGGTAAAAAGAAAGCGAATACCGCTTTTAGTTTTTTACGCTTGTTTGGCTATGCTCATCGCGAAACGCTGGAGCTATGGCGCGATCCTATTCGTTTAACCTTTGCGTTGTTAGGCTCAATTATTTTAATGTTTATTTTAGGTTATGGGATTACCTTTGATGTTGAAGATTTGAGCTTTGCGGTGATGGACCAAGATCAAACCCCTGAAAGTCGCGATTACGTTCAAAATATTGCCGGATCGCGCTACTTCATACAAAAAGCTGATATTAAAAGCCCTTCAGAGCTAGATAAACGAATGCGCAGCGGCGAGTTAAGTGTGGCCGTTGAGATCCCACCTAATTTTGGCCAGCAATTGAAACGCGAGCGCACGCCAGAAATTGTAGTTTGGATTGATGGTTCAATGCCTTTTAGGGCAGAAACTATATCGGGTTATATGACGAGTTCGTATTACAGTTATCTAACTGACTTATCATTGCGTACTTATGGAGTCATACCCAATTTGGTACCGGCGAATATTGAATCACGCTATCGTTATAATCAAGACTTTAAAAGTATTGAGGCCATGGTGCCTGCTGTTATTCCACTTTTGTTAGTGTTTATTCCTGCAATATTAATGGCGTTGGGTGTTGTACGTGAAAAAGAATTAGGTTCAATCACTAATTTATATGTTACACCGGTTACGCGACTCGAATTTATTATTGGTAAACAACTGCCTTACATTTTAGTTAGTATGGTAAGTTTTTTTGGCTTAGTTGCCCTAGCTGTCACTGTATTTGGTGTTCCGCTAAAAGGAAGTTTATGGGCGTTGAGCTTGGCTGCTTTATTGTATGTAACAGCAACAACTGGTGTAGGGCTGTTAATTTCGGCTTTTACTAAGACACAAATATCGGCATTAGCGGCATCAACTGTGGTTGTATTGATGATTGCTGTTAATTTTTGCGGGTTGATTGACCCCGTTTCATCCTTAGAAGGCTTTCCTGCAATAATCGGAAAACTATTTCCAACTACATACTTTTTAGAAGCATGCCGTGGTGTGTTTAATAAAGCACTTAATTTTTCTGATTTATCGGCGCAGTTTTTACCTTTGCTTACTTTTATACCAGTGCTGACGTTAGCCAGTGTATTTTTACTTCCAAAGCAGGATAAATAGCCATGCAATGCCTTAGTAATATTCTTAATTTAGGTATCAAAGAACTGCGTAGCTTATGGCGCGATAAAGTGCTGTTATTATTTGTGTTTTTTGCTTTTACAGGATTAATTTATGTTGTGTCTTCGGCAACTTCCATTGAGTTAAATAATGCACCTATTGCAGTTGTTGACGGCGATCAATCACAACTATCTAAGCGTATAATTAATGCATTTTACGACCCTTACTTTAAAACGCCTGACGTTATTGCGTTAAGTGCAGTGGATCCTTCGCTTGATAACGGAAGTTATACCTTTGTGCTAAATATTCCGCCACACTTTGAGCGTGACGTTCTTGCAGGTAAGCAACCTACATTACAAGTGAATATAGACGCCACACGTATGTCGCAAGCATTTATTGGTGATAATTATATTCAAACAATTATTAGTGCTGAAATTAATGAATTTGTTCAAGGCTATCGAACGGTATACACACTGCCTATTAAGCAATCGGCGCACATAATGTTTAATCCCAATATGACCAGTGTGTGGTTTGGCAGTGTGATGGAATTAATGAACGTTATTACCATGATTTCGATTATTTTAACCGGAGCTGCGGTGATACGTGAGCGTGAACACGGTACGCTGGAGCATTTATTAGTAATGCCATTAACGCCATTTGAAATTGTAATTGCTAAAATTTGGGCCAATGGTTTAGTTATTTTATTACTGACCACTTTTTCACTTTTTATTGTAATTGAAGGCTTTTTACAAGTGCCTATTCATGGCTCAGCAGCGTTGTTTTTATTGGGCGCCGCCATTCATTTATTTGCGACAACATCATTGGGAATATTATTAGGAACGCAGGCGCGTACCATGCCGCAATTAGGCTTACTGATGATCCTTATATTATTGCCATTGCAAATGTTGTCGGGCGGGGTTACCCCTCGCGAAAGCATGCCTGATATAGTACAAAATATTATGTTATTTGCACCTACGACTCATTTTGTAAAGTTTGCTCAAGCCATCTTATATAGAGGAGCGGGGTGGGATGTAGTTTGGCCTTACTTTTTGGCTTTATTCGTAATCGGCAGTGTATTTTTTATATTTGCATTATCGCGGTTTCGTAAATCAGTCGCGTTTGGATAATAAGGTTTATCTAGTCGGTAATTTTTATAAAAAGGTGGAATTACTTACATTCATAAATAGTTTTACTAAATTAAACTTATATTTATCAACAAACTAAGTGCGGCCTAAAACTTGCTGGATAATACCAATTAAAAACACAATAAGGGATTTAATAATGACTGAAGTTACACTTTCGGCTTACTTAGCGTTTTACCTGTATTTAATTATGTTGGTTGTACAATGGGCAGTGGCTACGTTTAGTAAAGCAAAAGAGCCTAATGCGGTGCCAGGTAAAATTGATGAAGATTTATCGCACGACAGCTTTATATTCAGGGCGCATCGTACATTTCATAATACGCTTGAAAACAGCGCATTATTTATAGGTACTGTGTTATTTGCATTTGTAATTAATTACCAAAGCCCAATATTTGCAATGTGTATTTGGGTGTACTTAATTGCGCGTTTAATTCACATGGTACTGTACTACGCTATAGCAACAGAGAAAAACCCAAGCCCGCGTAGTTACTTCTTCTTAATTGGTGTGATTGCAAATGTGGTTATGCTAGTGATGATTGGTTTGAGGTTAATTGTATAGCTTATCTATTAAAGTAATAAATATTGTTCATCACAATATTTATAATGAAAGCGAAGTGATTTTATAATTACTTCGCTTTTTTTGTAAAGGGAGTGGGTCTCATTAAAATGATAGGGCTATTTTTAACCGTGAGCATTTTGATTAAATTTTATTTACCTCTGTTTATGTGTCTTTGGTGTTAATTTAATGTATTTATTATATTAATTGACGCGTGATAAATAGGCAGGCAATATCTAACTATCTAGTAAATTATTTACACTACCTTTAAGTATTATCCAGGCAATTTGCTGTTTGGTTTTTACTTAGCCCGCGAGGTTACAAATCTTACGACGTGGTTAAATCGTCTCAGATAGAGCAAATTTAATCCAAAGAGGTGAACAGGGCCTGCATAAAACGTATTATTTACGGTATTAAAATTGGTATAAGGAGGCACTTATTAAAATTAAAATAGTTTTAGCTTTGTCGATTGCCGCACTATTTGTTTTTTATCTACGTGCCGAGTTTTTTTTGCTAAGTCCAGATGCCTCTGATACTGATGACTCACCCGAAAGTGAAGTTACTTTAGAGACAACACGCTTTGTTTCAACTAAGGCGGATCAGCACTTGGGAGTTGTGTTTGATAGCTGTGATACGAAATTAAGCGATATGAAAGTCAATGATGAGTTTTCTATTTGTATTGAACTACTTCTTATTGAATTACGTGATGAAACGGTAGAGATTAAACTTGCAACAACGCAACCTCTTTATTTGGCATGGATTAAGGTAAATTGGCCATCAGCCTTAGAGCATATGCTTGGGCTGGATACCATAATGCGTAATCGCTTACTAAATAGTGTTATTCCTGTCATTGGTCAATATGATCTACAAAATTTGTCTGAGTGGATTCAAAATAAAGGATTTGATAATAGCACTCAAGTTGATTTAATCACTGTTGCATACTCTTCGCTTATGGATGAGAGCCCCATTACAGCCATTGAAGACGTAAGATTTTCTTTGAGCCCTGCCGTTAAATCTGGTGTGATTGATAAACTGTTAAATCAATGGAGTAGAAAAAATGCTGGCGCAGTGATGGAGTGGTTTAGCCAACAGCCACGCCCAGATATGTATGCGCATTTAATGGGTTTTGTTTTGATGCAATTAATACAGCAGCAACCAAATGATGCTGAAAATATAATTTCAGAATTGCCTAACTCTCAATTAAAATTTGAGACCATTAAATTTTACACAAAAAAACTCGCTTCAGAAAATTTAGAACAGTCTTTGAACTGGGTTAATAGTATTGAAGATGAAGCAAGTAGGCATATAGGAATAGTGCAACTACTGAAATATATGGCGACTAACGAGGAATATATAGGTCGTTCGTTTGACGTGGCATTAGCGCAAGAAGATCCTTTTTTCCGTGATAAGCTATTAAATAACCTTAGTATTGATATACCTTATAATAAATTAGGTATGTTGATTGATTTAGCGCCCACACTGCCAGTTTCTGCTAAAAAATGGGTAATGAGCAATATTGGCTCTCGTTTAATTGAAAATGATCCTGATATGGCACGTGATTGGCTGAAGTCATTAATGCCGAGTAATGAAGCTAGTTATGCAAAACGTATTGTTGGCGAAAAATCTATTGAACGTGATTTACCTTTTGCTACAGAGCTTGCTAATGATATATCGGATCAAGATGAGCGAATGTTATTAATAGAATCAATATTAAAATTTGTTTACGGACAAGATGATTTTGATTTTGAATTATTATACGAAACATTAAGATTGTCATCGAGTGAAATAGATCAAGCGAAAATAAAATTTTATAACGCTGATACGCACTAGCGCCTGCTTATCTTTTGAGGTTAAATTTACAGCAGTGCGTTTGGTATTTAGGCAAGGCAGAGCCTATGTAGTGTGGCTATTCCCCAATAGGTGACAACTATACATAAAGAACACACGCGCTGCCCTCGGTTTCTTTCATCGTTGCCTGTTATAGGTAGGAGGTAAGGAGTGAGTAGGACGCAGCAGCAGTTACCGAGCCCACTAGATTACAAATCTCGCGCTGCAATTAAATTCCCCCTGAGTTGAACAAATTTAATCCTCAAAGATCAGCAAGCGCTGCTAGCAACATAAAGCTTGTTAGCTTAATTATTAAGCCGACAAAGTATTTATGAACAAATTTATTTTTATGAAGATAATAGTAGATGCCGATTTTTATTTTTAATTAAATAGAGAGGTGGTGATGTATTTATTTTTTGAGATTAATTATACTTAATGCGGCTTTAATAGCCGCATTAAGTAGTTTTGGGGAGCTTAAATTTTATTGCTCCGTGTCGTATAACGAGAAGTAATAAAACCTAGTATTACAAATATTTTAGAATGACTTAGTTTGCTTTGTAAACACGTACCCAATCAATCCAAAATATACTTTTGTTTGAATCCGCTAGCTCGGTTGAATTCGGTTTTACATCACGCCAAGGCTGATGTTCCATATCTAAAATGATGTGCATTGGTTTATTTAGCCCTGTGCCGCCTGTATAGCCTTCAGGATCAATTATATTCGGACCCGAAACGCTGCGAACTAATACACCATCAATATAGTAATCTAGGTTCCATGCGTCCTTCCAATGTACACCGTAGCGACGAAATTTATTTCGGTATGTTTCACCGCTATTGTATACCCATGCGCCTGCATCTTTTGGTTGGTAATCTTGAAATGGCTCACGTATAAAAACATGGTGACTTACGTGCATACGTTGGTCAAACCACTCTTGCCCTACACGATCACTGCCGTAGGACTCCATTGCATCAATTTCTTGAGTTGAATCAGAGCTCAGCATCCATACGGCATTAGCCATAGTGTTATTACTCGGTTTTACCATTGCCTCAAGATAAAGTGGGTATGTAAAAGTTGCTTTTGAAGAAACAATTCCTGCAAGCACTTTATTTGTTCCTGCTTTTTCAGTTGCCTGAAGGCCTAACGCACCACCAGTAGTGTAGGAATGACCTGAACTGAATTCAGTATCACCAGGCCCAAGCCAAGCATTAATATACGAAGCATTCCAACGATTGGTAAATGCTGCCGGTTTATTTGAAGTACCGGCTTGGTAGTTAAATTGGTCGGAAACAGTTTGTAATTGCCATGTTTTACCTGATCCAGCAGAAGCCGGAATACTATATGCGTCCCAATCTGCAGCATGTGTTGCTGTGCAGAGTATTGCGCAAGTAGAACAGGATAGTAGTTTTAATATATTCATATAAAATCTCCATGCAAATTAATGTAGATATGCTTCTTTAACTAGTGCGAGTGACTTTTGTGAATTTAATCATCGAAAGATAAACAGGCCCTAGATGAAACAATCTCTTTTGTGTGTACCTTCTATTATTTGTATCCATATTCAAACTCAAGCTTATGAAAATACCAGCATAAGCACACCGACATGGATACGTTTTAATAAAAGTGAAATAGTGTGTAATGTAACTTTGTTGTACTGATTTTAAAGTAACACCAAAGCAACTGTTTAATATTTACACAATTACACATTGTTAACAATAGATAATTAAATATTTATTTTGTTAACAATTAAATTACACCTGTTAACATTGTTTTTTTGCTTAGGCGAGATGTTTTTTTCTGTATCAATCAGTTTAACTTTTATCAAAATAGAGATATTACTACTGCTAATAAATACCTAATATTGGAACTAGAGAAATATTTTTAATGAAGCAAGGTTGGATTGTTTTTATAACTTGATGTATAAATTGAAAAATAATTTATTTTTACAATTTTTATTTAAATCTATAGTAAAGAGCTATGCTAGGGACGTTGAGTTATTAATATTTTAACAATTAGAAATATGAAGTGAATGAACGTTTTACAAAGCAGTGAACGACACTAATATTTAGACAAATGTTTCATGAAACAAAAAATTTACATTTAAAGCGAAGAGCCTTGTAAGCAGCTTCGCTTTTATGTTTTTAGTTGCATCAAAATAAAGGCTAATATCTAGGGTCTTATATGATCAATCTACTCCTATAAATCCGCCAGTTTGGTGAGTCCAAAGTGCAGCGTAAATTCCGGCTTTAGCGATTAGTTCCTCGTGAGTGCCTTGTTCAACCACGCCCCCATCATCGAGTACAATTAATCTATCCATTTGCGCAATGGTTGAGAGCCTATGCGCTATGGCAATAACTGTTTTGCCTGTCATTAAATCATCAAGACTTGCCTGAATTGCAGCTTCTACTTCAGAGTCGAGTGCGCTGGTGGCTTCGTCGAGTATAAGTATGGGGGCATTTTTAAGTAGCACACGTGCAATAGCAATACGTTGGCGTTGACCGCCCGAAAGCGTAACACCGCGTTCGCCCACCTGTGCATCAAAGCCTTTATTGCCTTTGCTGTCGACTAAGTCATTTATAAACTCAAGTGCTTTAGCTTGTTTGGTGGCGTTGAGCATTTCATCGTGGGTTGCATCGGGGCGACCGTACAAAATGTTGTCTTTTACTGAGCGATGAAGCAAGGAGGTATCTTGCGTTACCATGGCTATATATCGGCGTAGGCTTTCTTGGCTTACGTCTGTGATGTTTTGCCCATCAATTTTTATTGTTCCTGAGTCTGTATCGTAAAAGCGCAGTAATAAGTTAACAAGTGTTGATTTACCCGCGCCAGAGCGACCGACTAAACCAATTTTTTCGCCAGGTTTAATATTTAAGTTTAAACCGTTCATTACTGGGCTTCGATTAGTTTCGTTTGACGCTTTACCGTAGTTAAAGTGTACGTTGTTAAACTCAATGGCGCCTTGGCTTACGTTAAGTGTATCGGCGTTTGGTTTATCGGCAACTTCGATAGGGTTTGACAGTGTTTTCATACCATCGGCTACGGTGCCAATGTTTTCAAATAAGCTGCTTATTTCCCACATGATCCACTGCGCCATACCGTTTAATCTAAGCGCTAAGCTAACAGCAACTGCAATGGCTCCGGCGCTAATTGCGCTAAGCGACCATAAATAAAGTGATACAGCGGCAACCGAAAATACTAATAGATAATTTAAGCTTTGAATAACAAAGTTTAAGCTGGTTACTAAGCGCATTTGCTTGTACACGGGCTGTAAAAATACATCCATGCTTTGTTTTGCGTACTGCTCTTCACGTTGGGTATACGAAAACAATTTAATGGTAGAAATATTAGTGTAGCTATCAACAATACGACCAGTCATTTCTGAGCGCGCATCGGCTTGTGAGCTGGCAATTTTTTTAAGGCGGGGTACAAAATAAAGCTGCACGCAGATGTATAAAGCTAACCAAACTAATAAAGGGATCATTAAGCGCCAATCGGCTTCGGCAACTAAAAATACCATAGAGCCAAAATAAACCACGATATACATTAATACATCGAGTAGTTTAGTCACTGTTTCGCGAACGGCTAAAGAAGTTTGCAGTACTTTAGTGGCTATTCTTCCTGCAAATTCATTTTGATAAAAGCTAACACTTTGGCGCAGCAAATAACGATGCGCTAACCAGCGGATAGACATAGGGTAATTGCCCAGTAATGCTTGGTGTAAAATAGCAGAATGAAAAAATACGACGATGGGCAATACTAATAACAGCATAACAGCCATTTTAATAAGTTCAGACTTTTGCTCTATAAACAAAGTTTCGGGAGTGTAAGCCGTTAACCAATCGACAAGTTGGCCCATGTAGCTAAATAGAGAAACCTCTAAAATAGCAAGCATGGCGGCGCTGATTGACATAAGTAGTAGCGACAGCTCCATTCCTTTGGTGTAGTGGCGACAAAAAGCAAATAAAGTAGAAGGCGGCTGAGTGGGTTGGTCCTCAGGAAATGCTTTTGTCATTTTTTCAAATAATCGATACATTTTAAAAACTTAAATGGCAAATAATGGCGAGTATTATACCATTTAAGTATTTTTAAATGCAGGTTTGTAGGTCATTAATTATCAGGGCAAGAGCATGAAAAAAGTCTATGCGTTCAGTACCTTTTCAAGGTAGGCTGTACTGCGCAT
>NZ_JJNZ01000042.1 GCF_000690055.1 Pseudoalteromonas fuliginea | reverse complement strand
GTCCATCGATGTCTTGCACTTTGATGCGCAGCAGTTCGCCAATACGCAAACCACATCCATAACACACCACTATCAATGTTTTTAAGCGCATATCCGTGCAACTTTCTATAAGTCGTCGAATATCATCACGCGATAAATAAGTAGGTGCCCGAGGTTTTGCTTTAGGCAAGGCTATGTCTAAGTTCAGTGGGCGGTGTAAAATATTCTTAAACAAAAACCAAATGCTGTTTATTTGTATTTTTTGACTCGCTCTGGAGAGCTTGCGAATGGCGGGATCTTTAAAAAAGATATTCAGCTCATCATCAGTAATTAAATCGAGTGGTTTATTAAAATAATGGCTGAGTTTAAGTAAATGCTCGCAGTAACTTTTACAGGTACTTTGTGAATAACCACGGTAGGCTATTTCAATTTTGACTTGTTCAATGAGTGTATTCATGACTTACCTCCAAATATGGGATAACCCCAAGGTAAGTGTGGCTCAAATGGTCAGAATAGGATCTCCGCGTAGCGGCTTAGTTCAACATGGGCATAGGTGGAATAACACCCATACAAAAACTGGAAAAGTTAAACAACGAAAATTCTACAGATAGCCTCCATTAAAAATGGGGGGATTACCGTTCCACCCCTGCTCAAAGCCCGATTTACTAAATTTAATTACGGTGTTGTCAGCCTCTTCTACGCTCATTTCTTTTCTTTTATTAGGCGCTTCGTTTGTGTTAAGCACATTGCGCTTAATACTGGAGGGTCCAAATGCTTCCGAAAATATATTTTTATCCTGCACACCGAGCAATAACAGTTCGTTATATACGTGCTGCATAAACGCATCAGGTCCGCATAAAAAGAACTCGTAGTCATCAAGTGGTAAATAATACCTAAACACATCCGCATTTATGCGCCCTTTTAAATCAAAGCTTTCGTCTTTTAAATTAGAGCCATTGCCTTGTTTTTCATCAAGCTCAGGCTGAGATAAAAGTGAGTAATAATCAATTGCGCCGCCACTCGTATCTGCTAACGTTTTTAGCTCGTTATAAAACGCACGCTGCTGTTTATTTTTAGCACTGTGAAAAATATGCAAAGGGCGTGTATAGCGGGTTCTCAACCCTTCATTGGCAATGTGTTTAGCCATTGAAACCATGGGTGTAATGCCTATTCCGCCACCAATGAGTACCGCTGGTTTGGTACTGGTTGGGTCAATAAAAAACTGCCCTTGTGGGTATTTAGCTAAAATAACGCTCCCGAGTTTTACGTTATTATGAAAGTAGTTTGACACCTCACCGCTAAGCTCTTTTTTAATCGATAACCGATAAAACTGCTCATGCGGGCTTGATGACACCGTGTAGGTTCTGATAACGGGTTTGCTATTACAGCTATTACCACTACTTTTACTTGGTATTTGTACAGTTAAATGCTGCCCAGCTTTAAACGGTAACAAGGTTGTATTGTTATGCCCTTCTAAATAAAAGGAGGTAATTACATTACTTTCTTTAATTATTTTGGTTACTTTTAAAGGCTGCCAAGTATGTTTTAGTTTTTCGGCTTGTTTGTTTTTATCAGCCTCAAGCCACGTGCCCGTCATTTTAGTGTTAGGGGAATAAGCATCAAATTTAGCACTAAACGGGAGTAAGTTTTTTAGCCACATTCCTTTAGTGAGGGTAAATTTCCAGCCTCGGTCTGCGCCAATAAAGCCCTCTAACTCTGGATGCCCGTCCCATAAAATTTCAACGCTGCCGGTAAGCATTAATACATTACCCGTGTCAAAATCAGGAAATAACAAACCTGCTTTTGGGTTTAATAAAAAGTTGCCCAAGGTATTAAAAAAATTGTTACCTGCGTAATCAGGAATCGTTAATGTATTGCCTTCTCGCTTTACAAAACCCGGCAACCCACCACGGTGAGAAACATCAACCCCTTCAATTTTTGGATTGTTTTTTGCGGTTATAAAACTCGATACAAAAAATGTATCGGTTGTGTCAATTAACGCACTGGCTACGTTATCAAGTGTATTAAATTCAACTTTTTGTACTGCACTACTTTTAACTAAAGGATCTCTATTAAACGTTAAGTCGCGCGTTTGAATATACTGCGGGCAATTTCCAAAGGATTGATCAACATTAAAACTCACCTTATTATCGTCAATTGCCTCACCCACGCGCACATTTAAACGGTTACGCCTGCGCGTGCCTAGCTCAATGCCTAATAAACCAATTGGCGAGCCGGCAATATTTAACGTGTTATGTAGAGGGTCGTTTTTATCAACCGCGTGGGTCATTAATAACGACGTAGGCGTTGGGGCGCTTAAAAAGCCTGACTGCCCTGAAACAATAGATACCCACGGATTAGCGTTTTCATCAACACTGCCTGCAACCACAAATGGTAACTGCTCAAAAAATGCTTGATGCTGCTCTGGCATAAATGAGCGCACGGCACGTTTACCAAATGCTGCCATTATTTCTCGTTTACCGAGTTTGTCTTGTATTGCCAGCTCGCCTTCGTGAAAAGGGGAATCATCTATTGAGTTTGTGTTTATCATTTTGCTTGTAAATTCGTGTGCGTATTTCATGGGCTAAATTTAACGCAATACACAATAAATGATAATGGGTGTTTTATTGACTGATAATGCACAAAACAATGACAATACTTGCACCCTCTTAGTGCCAGTCGCGCACCAACATATGTCAAAACGGGTTTTTCATTCACTCTAAAAAAACATTAAATACAATTTAAACAATAACTTAAAAAACTGGCTGTATTTTTGCAAACACTCTGTTAACAAGCCCGTTTTACTTACGGCAAAAATTTAGGTTGTGAGCACAATAGCTATTAGCAACCATAGGCAAAGAAGCCCGCACACAGTTATGCATATTGCGTATTTGTGGCGGGCTTTTTTGTTATTTGTATTTAAACCGTCACTTTAAGGAATGCCCTATGCAAACCTCGCAAAAAATACTCATTATTGGTAATGGTATGGTCGGACACCACTTTGTTGAGCAAATGCGCCAAAGCGATGCCAACGCAAACATTACCGTACTTTGCGGAGAAGCAAATCTTGCATACGATCGCGTGTACTTATCAAGTGTATTTGATGGCAAAACAGCCGCTGATTTAGCACTTACAACTCACGACAACTATAAACAACTCAATATTAATGTGCATACCAGCCAGTGGGTTGAAGGCATTGATAGAACAGCAAAAATAGTGACCACATTAACCGGTGAGCAATACCCGTACGACAAACTTATACTCGCGACAGGTTCGTTCCCATTTGTGCCGCCTATAAAAGGTAACGACCAACCCCATTGTTTGGTGTATCGCACATTAGAAGATTTAGAACAAATAAAAGCCAGTGCCGCTGTAAGTAAAAGCGGTGTTGTTATTGGTGGTGGTTTGTTGGGGCTTGAAGCCGCAAATGCGATTAAGCAACTAGGGCTTGATACCCACGTAGTTGAATTTGCGCCACAACTTATGGCTGTTCAACTTGATGGACAAGGCGGTACGCTACTAAAAAATAAAATAGAAAAACTCGGCGTAACGGTACACACATCAAAAGCAACCAGCGAAATAGTAAAAGGCGAAACCAGTCGCTTTAGATTAAATTTTTCGGACGAGTCATTTTTAGAAACAGATCTGATTTTGTTCTCTGCCGGTATTCGCCCGTATGACCAACTCGGCAAAATTGCTGATTTAGAACTGGGTGAGCGCGGCGGTATTATTATTAATAACCAATGCCAAACATCTGATCCTGATATTTTAGCCATTGGCGAGTGCGCCCTGTGGGACAAAAAACTATTTGGCTTAGTTGCACCGGGTTACAACATGGCGCGCGTTGCAGCAAGTCAATTAAGTGGTGGCGAGCTTGAGTTTTTAGGTGCCGATATGAGCACAAAACTTAAGTTATTAGGCGTAGAAGTAGGCTCGATTGGCGACGCTCACGCAAAAACGCCAGACTGTAAAGAACTTATATATCAAGATGCTATTCGCGGCTGTTATAAAAAAATCATACTAAGTGAAAAAGGTAATAAATTACTGGGTGCTGTACTTGTTGGCGATACCAGCGATTACGATACTTTACTGCAGTACATGCTTAACGACATGGACTTACCAGAAAACCCTGAGTGTTTAATTTTACCAGACAGCGGCGGCGCGCCGTCGTTATCGGGCAGTGCCCTACCCGACACAGCCACTATTTGTTCGTGTCACAATGTGAGTAAAGGCGACATTGTAGGTGCAATTGATGGCGGCTCGTGCGATTTAGCCTCGGTAAAATCATGCACTAAAGCAGCAAGCGGCTGTGGCGGTTGTGCTGCGTTATTAAAATCAGTTGTTGATAACGAATTAGCAAGTCGCGGTGTTGAAGTAAACAACCATGTATGTGAGCACTTTGCGTATTCACGCCAAGAACTACTGCACATGGTAAAAGTAGAAAGCATTAAAAGCTTTGATGACTTACTAACTAAACACGGCAGCGGTCATGGCTGTGAAATATGTAAACCTGCCATTGGCTCTATTTTAGCTTCAACATGGAACGACTTTATTTTAGAACCCGCTCATGTTGGCTTGCAAGACACTAACGATACATACCTAGCAAACATGCAAAAAGATGGTTCGTACTCTGTAGTACCGCGTATTGCTGGCGGCGAAATAACCCCCGACAAACTCATTGTAATTGGACAAGTAGCCAAAGACTTTAACCTGTACTGCAAAGTCACTGGCGGTCAACGTATTGATTTATTTGGTGCGCGCTTAGAAGAGCTTCCTGTTATTTGGGAGCGACTTATCGAAGCCGGATTTGAGACCGGTCATGCCTATGGTAAGTCTCTTAGAACCGTTAAATCGTGTGTGGGTAGTACGTGGTGTCGTTATGGTGTGCAAGATAGCGTTGGACACGCAATAGAAATAGAAAACCGCTACAAAGGGTTACGTGCGCCGCATAAATTTAAAATGGCGGTATCGGGTTGTACCCGCGAATGCGCCGAAGCACAAAGTAAAGATATTGGCATTATAGCCACCGAAAACGGCTGGAACTTATACGTGTGTGGTAATGGCGGTATGCGCCCTCGCCATGCTGATTTATTTGCGACCGATTTAGACACACCTACTCTTATTAAATACATTGACCGCGTAATTATGTTTTACATTAAAACGGCTGACAAATTACAACGTACATCGGTATGGATGGAAAACCTTGAAGGCGGTTTAGACTACCTTAAAAGCGTAGTAATTGACGACAGCTTAGGCATTTGCGACGAGCTAGAAGCGCAAATGGAGTTAATTACACAAACCTATGCGTGTGAGTGGAAAAAAGCGATTGAAAGCCCTGATGCAGCCAAACGATTCCGCCAGTTTGTTAATAGCCCCGAAACCGACGATAACATTTTGTTTGTACAAGAGCGTAACCAAATCCGCCCTGCTACAGAAGCCGAAAAGCGTGAGCAACGTAATACACAAAACCGTATTCCAGTAATGGAAGTTGAAGAGGAGCAAGCTGATGTCTTGGCATAATATTGGAACAATCGACAACCTAGTGGCTAATAGCGGCGTATGCGCATTAGTTAATAATCAGCAAGTGGCTATTTTTTACATTCCGCAAAACCCAACGGCTGTGTTTGCCATTAGCAACTACGATCCTATTGGCAAAGCTAATGTATTATCGCGTGGCATTATTGGCTCAATCGACAATAAATTAGTTGTTGCATCGCCTTTATATAAGCAACACTTTTGCCTAGAAACAGGCGAATGTTTAGAAGCACAAGCAATACACTTACCGGTTTTCAATGCAAAAATTGAAAACGGCAGTGTATTTATAAGCTCTGAACCAAAAGTTACAATAGCTGTGGCTTAGGGGAATAGTATGAGTGTATTGTCTTATTTTTCGGGTATTGAAAACGTGTGGCTAAATAAGCTCGTTACTAAGCTAACAAGCACAAATAGTCGAAGCGTCAAAAGCGGCAACGTTTATATAATTGGTGCGGGCCCAGGAGACGCAGAGCTAATTACAGTAAAAGCGCAGCGTTTAATTAATGCCGCCGATGTTGTTTTATATGATTGGTTAGTAAGTGATGATTTGTTAAAAACGCTACCTAAAAAAGCGCAGCGTGTATTTGTAGGTAAACGTGCGGGTAAGCATTCGATGACCCAAGCTAACATATGCGAACTACTGGTTAAATACGCGCAACAAGGCTTAAATGTAGTGCGTTTAAAAGGCGGTGATCCGAGTATATTTGCACGTATTAACGAAGAAGCCGATGCGCTTAGTAAGCATAATATTAATTTTGCTATTGTTCCGGGTGTCACAACGGCTTGCGCTACTTCCGCTTATACGGGTATTCCGCTCACTGCACGCGATGTAGCGCGTAGTGTTACATTTTTAACGGCGCAGTTTGCCGATCCTAATAAGCAACCTCATTGGCAAAATTACGCGTTTATGCCTGCAAACAACAACCCAACTTTAGTGGTTTATATGGGGCTTTCGCGCTTACAAACGCTAAGCTGCGGTTTGCAATCAGTGGGTTGGCCAAGTAATACACCCATTGCACTAATAGAGAATGCCACTACCACTAAGCAAAAGGTAATTACCAGTACGCTTGAACTGATAGTAAATGAGCATGCTAAACACAACCTTCAAGGCCCTACCCTAATTATGATTGGTGAAGTAATAAATCATAAAATGGCAATTAGTCCTGAATTACTAAATAGTGTAAATATTAACGCATGATACAAAATGAATAATGCACTTTTCGCGCTTACTACCTCCCCAGGAGTAGGCGCTTTTTTTGTTTTTAATTTAGGTTCAAGTTGTGTGCAATAACATGCTTAAATGCACCAAATAAGTTAAAAGTAATGGTAAGTTAAATTATAGAAACACAGTGATAAACAAAAATAACACTTTAAGCAATTGTATTAGCTTGATTTTAAATTCAATGATGAAATTTATTAATGATTGGAACAGTGGTTGCACTTTAAAAACAAAAAAGTGTGGAATAATACCAATGGCGACAAGTAATCCTCTCACAAAGCAGTTTTTATTAGCGGCTAAGTATCAAGAAATACACGCGCTAAAGCAATTACAAAACAGTTGTGCCTCGCTTACTAAATTAGGCGATTTTGTACATCAGTTACAAAAAGAACGTGCAATGAGTAATATATTTTTGGCTTCAAACCGCGAACGATTTAAAACCCAATTACAAGAGCAAATTCCTTTAAGTAGCAGCGCACAAACTGCATTTTATGATTCTCTAAAACAAACATTTATAAAAGACAACGCCGATACTGGTCATACTCGGTTATTTAATTTAATTACCTATAGCCTGCAAACACTTGACGCATTGCCCGACCTACGCAATCAAATAGCACACCAAAACATTAGTGCAGTGCATGCTACGCAGTCGTTCACGCAGTTAATTGCTAGTTTACTCAATATTATTTTAGAAGCCGCAGACGGCGCAAGCGATCCTAAAATAACCCGCCTATTAGTTGCATTTTTTAACTTTATGCAAGGCAAAGAATACGCAGGACAAGAGCGAGCATGTGGTGCACAAGCATTTGCAGCGAGTAAATTTACCACTGAGCAAAAACAACAACTCGCGCATTTTGTACAAGAACAAAACCACAGTTTTGACTTTTTTAATGAGTACGCCGATGCGCACCTTTTAAAATGCTTTGCCACATTAACAACACATCAGGTTAATAATCAGGTAGAGCAACTTAGAAGTTTACTGCAAAAACTCGATGACGAGAACGCCCAACCTCTCTCACAACTGAGTGAAGTATGGTACGAAGTAACCACCACGCGCATAGATATAATGCACAAAATTGAACAAAATATAGCAGATCAATTAATTGATACCGCAGCAATGCAAATAGCCTGTGCTCAACGTAGTTTAAATACAAATAAGCAAGTACTTAACAATATGGCAGAGCAACACATAGCCCCGACTTTTGGGCAATTAGCCATTAAGCAACCAGAGCCAGAAGTAAGCCAAAATATAGCGGCCGATAAGCTCAATAGTAATAAAAGTATGTATGATTTAATTATCGAGCAAAGCCAGCATATAAAACAAATAAACCAAGCGTTACTTGACGCTAAAAAAGTTATTAGTGAGCAAAAGGTCATTCACCAAGCCAAGTACATACTTATTGAGCAATTAAAACTCACTGAAGAACAAGCCCATAAACAACTTCAAAAGCAAGCGATGAATTCACATAAAACGTTATACAGCGTAGCGCAAACAATTGTGGAACTGAGTGATTAAAGTAATAAATAATCTACTTTCTGGTTAATAAAATGGTCAATACTACAATTCAAAAATTTTACTTAGGCTGAATTGTAAGTAGCATTAGCTTTGTTCAATTTTCACTAAACCCAAACTTAGCCGTGTGATTAAACTTCATTAATTTAAAGTTTAATTTTGCGAGCTTAACACGTCCTATTATACCTTTTCTGATTAAACTAATTATGACCAACTCCCTTAATTAAGTGAGCTACTTTGAGATAAGAAAACCTGATAGATAACAAGACAGAAATGTCGTTATTAGTAGTTCTCGACAGTTGCCTCTGCACCCATAGTCGTAAACCAGTAATTTTAACGCGGTTAGCGTCAGGGTTAATTCTCAAATTAATTAAGCATTATTGCGAACTGATATTAAACCGCATTTTGAAATGCCTGTGTAATTGCTTTTAAAAACCTAAAACACGGTGTATTTAAATTAGGTAAGCTTTTAATTTAAAAAGTTAATTTATAAAAATAGATTATTTAAGCAAACTCATAATAATCAACTACAATAAGTTAATTGCTTGTTACATAGCGTTTTAATGTGAGGGCATTTTATATTAAGGCCTGTTCATCTTTCGAGGTTGAATTGGCAGCAAGCTGTTTGGTATTTAAGCAAGTTAGAGCCTATGTAGTGTGGTTACTCCCCAAAAATAGGCGATAACGCAGAATAAATGCCAAATATGCGCTACCTAAGGGTGATTGACTCTTTGTTGCTCGGTTTTTACTTATTCTTACAGTGGTGTAAGCCATTAGAGTACGCAGGAGCAGGTGCCGAGCCCACTAGGTTACAAACCTCGCGCCACGATTAAACAGCTCTTAGATTGAACGAATTTCAATCATGAAAGTTCAACAGGTACTAGTTAAATGATTAGATTGAAGGAAGTGTTAATGCCTAATGTAGGACGCTATATTGAGAATATATTACCAACAGATTCGAATTTTTTTGTTGATAACGACATTCAAAAAAGCTTAGAGCACATTGTTGAACTAATCTTAAATGTTTTTGATGCTACGGCATGCTCTATTATTGCAAATTCACCACAGGGTCAAATTGAGTTGTACCAATATGGTTCGAAAATAGCCATAACCACAGAGGCGCTAAATAGTGAAGTATTTAATGAATCTATTATCGAGGGTAACTCAAAAAGCACTTCAAATACTCCCTTAAATGTAAACTCCAAAATGCGTAGGGTTATATCACTCATTATTTTACCATCGAACTTAAAATTGGGTTGGTTGATATTTGAACGAAAAAGTGAATCCGCATTTACAGAAAAAGATAAAACGATATTAGCCACCATACAAAAAAATATTGTAAATCAATTACTCCAACTTAATTTTATATTTAAAAAAGAAAAAGATGCTGAACTTCATTCAATGATTTCTGAGCTAAATAGAGATTTTGTTTTTATAAAGGACGAAAACTTTAAAATTGTATACGCAAATGATGCCTTCAAAAATAGTTATCCAAAAGAAATGCAAAACAAAATAATCGGCTTTACTACAATTGAACACTACGAAGAAGATGCGGCTACTGCATTTTTAGCGCAAGACAAAATTGCTTTAGATTGCGGCATTAGTAAAACAGTCGAAAATTTAGCAATGCCTAATGGCATGCAGATTACTGTAGAAACTATAAAACAACGCTTTGAAGATAAGTCTGGTAAATATTATATTTTAGGTGTGTGCAGAGACATAGCTGAAAAAGAAAATTTAATATCTAAATTACAAAAAGCAAACAGTGAACTTGACGAGTTTACCAGTATTGCTTCTCACGATTTAAAATCGCCATTAAATGCAATTAAACGTTTACTTGAGTGGATTTCGGATGACTGTAAAGATCTGCTTCCTGAAGAGCATTTAGAAAACTTTCAGTTAGTAATTAATCGCACTAATAGAATGCAGGTATTACTAGAAGATTTACTGAGCTATTCGAGAGTAGATCGCTGTGATTCTACCCGCTCTGACTTGTCTTTAGAAAATGTCTATCTTGAAATCGCTGAATGTTTAGAGATCCCAGAAACGGTAACTGTTCATATAGATGCAAATGATAAATTATTAAACATACCTGTAGTCCCCTTCAAAACAGTCATTTTAAACCTTATTAGTAATGCTATAAAACATAACGATAAAGAGCTTGGTGTTATACACATTTCTCTGCGGCCTTCTCATCATTATTATCTTATTGAAATAACAGATAATGGCCCTGGAATAGATCCAAAGTATTTTTCACTCATTTTTAAATTGTTTCAAACTCTGCGATCTCGTGATGACGTAGAAGGTAGTGGTATTGGTCTTTGTGTAGCAAAAAAGCTCATTATTAATTATGGCGGTAAGATTGAAGTAGCATCTGATGGAAAGCTTGGCAGTACATTTACTATTTTTTGGCCAAAAATTTAGCAATAAAATTGTTTTATTAATTAAAGATGAGTATTGGCATAGTGCTAAACCCTTAAGGAACTTATGTATATTTTAATAGTTGATGATGACTTAGTAGATCGTAAATTAATTAAAAAGATACTTATTTCAGATGGCTCTCAACTTCATGATATTACTGAAGTAACATGCGTTTCTGAAGGTTTAAGCGCCATTGAAAATACGCATTTTGACATAATACTACTCGATTATAATATGCCTAAAGAAGATGGTATCGAAATGCTTCTTGAGATGCGAGCAAAGCCAAAACTTGGTAATACTGCAATAATTATGATTAGTTCATCAGAGAACTCAACCCTCGCAATTGAGTGTATAGAAGCCGGTGCACAAGATTTTTTACCTAAGGGTGATATTACACGTAGTAGTTTAAATAAAGCACTTATATACGCTAAAAAACGCTTTGAAGCTGAACAACGCATGCATGACAGTTACCTCGCTGTAAAGCATATGGCAGAAAGGGATCAGCTAACGGGTTTGTCAAACCGATACCATTTTGAAGAAATATTAAAAGTAATGATTGCCAATAATAAACGGACTAAAAATAGTGTCGCGCTTTTGGCATTGGATTTAGATAATTTCAAACATATAAACGACACATTAGGGCATAATGTTGGCGATCAGATTTTAATACAAACTGTAACAAGAATTAACCACTGCCTAAGAAGAGACGAAGGGTTTGCTCGATTAGGGGGAGATGAATTTGCTGTTATTATTGGTGGTATAAGTAATATTAATCAAATAGGTATGATTGCAAATAGAATATTAGCTGAAGTGTCTAAGCCCTTTTTACATGAAGGTAGAACGATTAACTGTAGTGTGAGTATTGGCAGTGCTATTTACCCTCAAGATGCGACGGAGTCACATGAACTGCTTAAATGTGCTGATATTGCAATGTATCGCTCTAAGCAAAACGGTAAAGCAAAAATTAGTTTTTATAAAGAACAATATCAATACGAGTTTAGTCGTCGCGTTGATATTCAAAACAAAATTAAAGAAAATTTAGAACAAGAAAACTTTCGAATATTTTACCAACCTGTTTATTGCTCTAAACGGCAAAAAATATCAGGTGTAGAAGCTTTAATTCGTTGGCCAGATACCGATATTAGTTATACTCCTGATGAATTTATACCCATTGCAGAAGAATGCCGATTAATTGTGACGCTTGGTGAGTGGATTATTTCAACAGCTCTACAGCAATTATCATTATGGCAAACTCGTTTTAAAATTCCGCTAAATTTATCAATAAACATTTCCCCAATACAGCTTCAGAGTGAAGGATTGCTCGCTTATTTACTCGCAGCTGTAAAGCAATATGATGTGAATGTTAATAGTATAATTTTAGAAATAACTGAAACAGCCTTTATCAAAGATAACGAAGAAGTTACTGATATATTAACCACCTTATCTAATAATGGCTTTAGAATTGCTTTGGACGATTTTGGTATGGGCTATTCATCTATATCTCATCTTATATCTTACCCCATTGATATTGTTAAGTTAGATAAAAGCATGCAATCATCTGATGGTGAAAAAGGGAAACGACTAAGAGTAATTGAAGGGTTGTCTCTGATGCTTAAAAAGTTAGATTTTGATATTGTCGCCGAAGGTATTGAAACCCAAGCACAGCACAATTTATGTAAACAATTAGAGATAGACTATTTGCAAGGCTTTTTATTTTCAAGGCCCATGCCTGCAAACGACATAGACTTATTACTCACTAAGAACGCCGACGATTCAATCTAGAAATATTACCTATATTGAAATCGTCAAAATAAAATAACAGAGGCTGTATTTTGCTAAACCGAAAAACACCTAAAACTCTATTTTCACTCAATATAAACTAATAATATATTGAGATCGTAATAATTTTTAATCTCCCTGTATTGGAGTATCAATGGCAGACAGTACCTTCTCTTTTAGATCTTCGGCCTTAAAACTTCCCTTAACTAAATAGCCTTTAACAAAATCATGCGCCATAATAATTTTTTTCTCTTCTTCTCGTTCTGATGAGCTGAACATCATAACTACGCAAGAACTTATTTCAATGACTTTCCTGAGCTTGGCAAACTCGTCTAAAAATTGAATACCATTAACTCTGGGCATATTAATGTCTAAAAAAATCAATATTGGGGGAAAGCCATCTGGGTGTTCTTTTTTATTCGCTTCATAATTTTCGAGAAATTCTAATGCCTCTTGACCATCTTTTTTTTCAAAAATGGTAAGCTCTAAGTTAGCTTCTTTTATTAATCTTTTAAGGATATACCGATCAACTTCGTTGTCATCGATAATTAATATAGGTGGTTTTACTTTTTTCATCTTAATTTATCCATAGGTATTGTTATTTTAAATGTTGTACCGCTATTAGAACTTTGCAATGATATTTCTCCATCTAAATACTCTATATGTTTTTTAACTAGTGCCATACCCAAACCTGAGCCGCTACTCGTCTCAACATGAAATCGCTTGAACATATCAAACACTTCGCTTTGATGCTTATCAGGTATTCCAATCCCATTATCGGTAACTGTAATATTTAACGTCTTTTGTTCGTTAAAAATATCGCAGTGAACATAGGGCGCATCCTTATTTGTGTCGTAATATTTCAACCCATTTGATATCAAATTTTCGATGATTTGAGCAAAACGCGCTTTTTCTGATTTGATAGGTGTCGATAAATTAATATTCGTTGTTAATGTACAAGGATTATCTTTCATTAACCAAGCCAGTCGTTCTTCCATATCAGTAATCAACTGATTAAAGTCAATTAATTCTTCATTTTCATTACCTATATCTGCTTTTGCTAATAATAAAATATCAACAACAAGTGTTTCTAACTTCTCCATTTGTTGGTAAATAATTTTCGCATTTTGACAGGCCTCTTTAATATCACCAGCTTCTATATCTTGAATAACAAATTGGGCCAAAGATTTAGCGCCCGATAACGGTGACTTTAAATCATGTGATGCCCGATAAGCAAACTGAGCCAGTTCATCATTTGCCTGCTGCAAAGAAGCTGTTTGGCTGTTTACAATAGCTTTTAGCTCGATACTATTTTCTATGTTTAATAAATCATCTTTGATACGCTGTCTTGCTGCTATTACCAATGCTTTTAATTCACCCGTGGTATTTTTATCAAGTTCGTCATCTAAATTAGTACTATCTTCAGGTTTACTAGTTAAAAGAATGGTTAAATTGCGTATAGAGCTAGATATGGTACGTGACAGGTAACTGATTAAAATAATATTAAAAAGGGATATGATTAAAACAAGTGGTATTAAAGTGATCAATATAAACGACACTGTTTTTCTGATTGGTTCTTCAAACATTTCTGAATGTTGATTGAATCCATCAAGTGCAACATTAAGGTTTAGTAAAAAATCATCTCTACTGAGTTCACCTTTCTTATATTGAGTAACTGACAGTAGTGCTTTATCCGCAATTTCTATATCATTTTCGCAAATAGTTAAAGCTTGATCAGTCTTAATGACTTTCATAATAACACGGTTTAAATAATTAACTTCATCAAGACAATCAATAGGTTGCTGCTTTATAGCCAATATATCAAACTCTATTGTATTTATGTCTACAGGGGTGTCGTTTTTTATTTTTTTTACTGTCTTTGTTAATTGGTTAATATACTTTAAATGAAGAAAATTAAGCTGATGAAACTTAGCGCCTTTAGCTATTTCAAAGGCAGAAAAAACGGTAATACTTACTTCGGCTGTCGTTAAGATTACTATAAGCATCAATTTGTTAGTTATATTCATATACGAAGCCTGTTTTTCTATTCGCTATTGGTTAATAACCGTAACACTATATTTATTATAGTTTTTCTAACCTTAGTTATAGCAGGCATTCTTTTTTTTACTAGTTAATGTACATAGCTTAGTTCTTAAGGAAC
>NZ_JJNZ01000041.1 GCF_000690055.1 Pseudoalteromonas fuliginea | reverse complement strand
ATTAATTAGAAGTGGTAACAAACCCGCTGCTGTTGACTCGTTTAAACACGCAATGGCACTTGAAAGTAACAACGTGCAATACGCCTATTTGTATTTTTTAGCGCTTGATAGCATTGGGCTAACAACACAAGCTTTAGATGAATTAAAAGTACACATTGCGCACTATAATAATGCAAACCAACTTAAAGGGTTAGGCATTAGCTTTGCTCAAAAAAGTAAAAATAGAGATGCTTACCTCTTTTTTGTTACGTTAAAGTAGATTTTTAAATATATATTATATTTTATTCTAAAATTCACCTTTAAATTTAAAGTATTTACTTTCAACAACCTAAGTTTCATCTTGGCTATTTACACATAATAGAACAAGGTGAGACTTCACCTATTTTAAAGAAACATTTAATAAACAACAATTCAACATATTGCAACCATAAACATCATATGTTTAAATTGTTAACATGAATATGATTTGATAAAGCTTATTTCACTTGTTGTCTGTAATACAAAATACAGTGGTGAGTAACATTTTGTTAATCTGATTCTAAAAACAGGTAATGCCGTCGCAATATCTGCACACACATAGTAATTATAAAGAAACGGAGTAGTTAAAATGCTTAAACACAGTAAATTGCATACAGCAATATTGCTTGCATGTTGTTCTTTATCGGCTTTCACATCGACCGTATACGCACAAGAAGAGTCAGTTAAAAAAAACACAGATGACGATTTTGAAATTATTGTAGTAAGCGCACAAAAGCGCGATCAAGCACTTAAAGAAGTTCCTTCGTCTATTGAGGTGCTTAGCGGCGATTTAATTCAAGAAATTGGCATCGATAATGGGTTTGATCTAGTGACCTACTTACCTGGTTTTGGTATTGATGATAGTAGTGAAATAAGAACCACCACATTAAAAACACGTGGCATAGGTACTTTTACAAATTCAATTGGCTTACAGTCTTCAAATTTAGTCGTTATAGATGGCGAAGTGCTACCGCGCCAATCAATGCTCAACTTGCCTATTTCAGATGTTCAACGTGTTGAAGCTATGCGTGGGCCGCAAGGTACACTCTTTGGCCAAAATACATCTACAGGCCTATTACATTATGTAACTAAAAAACCTCAACTAGATGACAGGGTTTCAGGTACGGTTAGAGCACAAGTTACTGAGTTTGATGGCACTGATTTTAGCGGTACTGTAAATGTACCACTTAACGAAAACTGGGCAGCTCGATTTAATGCACAATACAGTGATATTGATGGCTGGATAAAAAACACCATGCCTGGTGAAGAAGACTACACTATTGGCGCAAAAACAACAAAAGCAGGCCGCGGCCAACTTTTATACGATAACGGCCAAGAATTAAATGTACTATTTCGCTTAGAATATTCAGAAACAGACACAAACTGTTGTTCACTTACTCGCTTAGGTGGCATTAACCCAGATTTTGGCCCGCGCCCAATCGTTAATGTAAAAGACGATGGCACTATTGAAGGCACCACTTATAACCGTGTTAATCCTGAGTCTACTTTTGAAGAAGCTGGCGGCCCGGTTACATCACGAAACGCTGAAGGTAACTTTGGTAGAACAGAGAACTTTGGCTTTTCAATATCTGCTGATTACTACCTAAATGATGAAATTACGCTTAGCTACAATGGTAGCTACAGAGACTTTGATTTATATAACAGCTCAGCATTTTTCACTATTAATTTTCCTGTAGAGCGAACCGCCTTTGGTGGCAACGAATCGGTTGATGTACTTCAACAAGAATTTCGTATCTCATCGTTTAACAATGAAAAGTTTGATTGGGTATTAGGCCTTTTTTACCATGATACCGACGGCCAACGCTCAGAGGTTCGCGATGGCTGTATTGCAGGTAACCGAGGATTTATTGAAGGAGGCGAATTAACTGGTTGTTATTCAAGACAGTCAACAGATGCTTTTTTAGCTAACTATGCAGCCACTGGCGATGACGACCGCTCATTATTGACGCCATCTCGTTTACTAAATAGTGGTGATTTTACAACTGGTTTTGAAAACGTCGCTATTTTTGGACAACTTGAATATCAAATAACTGAGCAATTAGATGCTACTTTTGGCTTTAGATTATTACACGAAAAAAGTAATGCTACCTTTGCCCGTACAGATTTGGCAACACCTTCTACGGGTGTTGGAATGGAAACATTCGATGAAGTATTAGAACTTGCTCAAACTGATCCATCGCTTATTTTACGCCAAGACGCGCCAACTAAGTTTGATAACTCAGACACAGCCTTTATCTATAAAGCAGTTGTTGGATATGATTTTACCGATGATATTCGCGGTTATGTAAATTATTCTACCGGCTATAAAGGCGCATCTTATTTTGTAACAACAAATACAGATCCTGCGGACGCAGACAACTTCCCTACCGCTCCTGAAAACTCTTCAAACTTTGAAGTAGGCCTGCGTTCAGCGTATTTTGATAACGATTTACTGTTTAACTTTACCTACTTTGATATGAGAGTTGACGATTATCAAGTACGTGCCAGCCGTGTAATAGATGAAGAAAATAACATTATTTTTGCAGGCTACGTGAACGCAGCACAAGCGCGTTCAACCGGTATTGAAGCCGATGTAGTGGTTAAAATATCAGATAAATTGAAGTGGTCATTTAACTACGCTTATTTTGATGCACGTTACGAAGACTTTGCTGATACACCTATAAATTGTCCTGCTGGTGATGGTGGTTTACTTGCTTCTCGCTGCACTACTGATTCAACAGGTCGTCAGAGCTTTGATCAAACGGGTTTATCTTTCCCTAATAATGCTGAGCAACAATTTTTAAGTACTATTTCATACAATACACAAATTGCTGATACTGGCTGGAAAGCAAATACTAGTGCAGTTTGGCGTTATAATGGTAGCCATACGCAATCAATTAATGAACTTGCCTTTGGCGAATCAGCTAACCCATCGTCAAGCATTTGGGATGGTTACTTGAGTGTAAGCAAAGATAACCTTCAGTTTAGTGTCTTCATTAAAAACTTATTTGATAAGTCGTACACTACTCGCCAACGTATAAACTCTGAAGGTTTTGGGGAAGCATTCTATCCTCGTGACTGGAGTCGTTATGTGGGTGCAAGTGTTCAATATAGCTTTTAATTAAAGTATCAATACAAAAAATAGCGCTTAATAAGCGCTATTTTCTTACTTACACTTAATTACTTACAACGGCTCTTTTCTACCAACTAACTCCCCGTTAGCATCATTTATAACCGCATTACTAATATCTATATACTCATTATTACTCCAACGAACCGATACATTATTTATCTGTGTACACGTACCTAAACCAACGTGTAGCTTGTTATTTTCACTTTGTGAAAAACCTGCACCCGTTGAGCCTACAACACGCTTATAAGTATGCCCACACGCTTTTATAGTAGCAGTAGCTCCCAATGCAGACACGCCAGCGTTAGGTGAGTAACCAATATTAGTGATCAAAAAATTATGCTGTGCATCTAAAACACTGTTATTAGTAAATAGGTGCCAACGGCCCCGCTCGTTTGAGTAGATTAAATCAAGGTCGCCGTCATTATCGTAATCAAAGGCCTGTGCACTCCCCCCGGTTGCTCCAAGTTCAGTTGAAATAAGACCATGATTTTGTAAAGCCTCAAATCCTTGACCGTGCTGATTTAAATACAGTACCTGCTCGTTAGCTCTTGCTGGATTACCATAACGTAATACAATTAAGTCGCTCCAACCATCGTTATTAAAATCCCCGGCTACTGCACTGGTTGTAGGCTCGCTAAGATTAATATTTAGCTTGGCTGTTGCATCAACAAATTTACCTTGCTGGTTTTCTAATAATACCGCTGGTAATGGCTCAAGCCCTTTTACGTTGGGTGAATTAATCACTCTTTTAATAACACCCGCTGTAGGCGATTTAGTATCCCCCGCGACGCGCCAAGTATCATTACCTAAGTAACCTATATATAAACCTTTTTTACTTAAATTTTTAGGCCAGCCGGTTGCTTGCTCTTTTGTTACATGTACCGTACGTTCACTGCCGCCGTGCCCTTTTAATATTAAAGGAGCGCTATTTTCTCCAATAAACACATTAAAATGAGGGTAAGCCATTTGCAGGTTTTCTATTTCAAAGTCACCCGATATTTTAAAGTCTTCAAATTTAAATGCTTCGTTACGAGCAAAAAAAGCAAAGTTTTGAGATTGAGCATCGTAAAAGGTGTGTTGTTCAAATTGATGTTTAGCGCGCGTTAAAAATAAATCAAAATCACCGTCATTATCAAAGTCGATTTCGGTCATGCTACTTACATGACTAATATTACGGTTATTCCCTAATACAGCCTTACTTTTATTTTTATAGCCTAAATCAGATTTGCTCTGCACTGCAACAATGTCATCTCCACCGTAAAAAAATAAATCATCGTGCCCGTCATTATTAAAATCACTTACTAAGGTTTTATAACCAAGCCATTTAGCATTAGGTAAGTAATCGACAAACTTAAAATGATTATGTCCTTCGTTTTTGTATATATGGTTCGCTCCTTTTTTTTGCCTATTTAATGGAAAAGCAGAAAGTACTAAATCTAGTACGCCACTGTTATTACCATCAACTAATTTAACCGAACGTCCGCGTGTGCGTTCAAAATCATCAAACGTTTTTCCGCCTTCAACAGTGCGGTCATGATTTATTTGAAACGACACAGGTAAACGAGGTTTTAAGCCACCACCACCTCCTTGGGCAATTATTAAATCCATACGACCATCTAAGTCGTAATCAGCAACAGCAACACCATGTGTGTCGCCTTTAATAATTATCTGTGGTGCTGAAAAGGTATTATCTTTGTTATTCCAAAAAATTTTTACTGCGTGGGTATGCTCAGTAATTAATACATCTTGATAACCATCTTTATCAAAGTCTGCAATCAGCGCGCTATCCCACTTACGGCGCGATAGGGGCTCAAAAGGTATAATGTTTTGCGATTCTCTAAACATTAATTTATTACTGCGGTTGTCGCTTAGTGTTTCATTGCTTACCCTTTGAGTAGTGTTACATCCACAAAGCAGAATACTTGTAGCAATCAGTGATAAACAAAATAATGTGCTTGCTGGCTTAGTATTTTTTTTCATTTAACCCACTCCTTACTTAACTGACTGTATTGGTTTTTGCTGCCAAACACGGATGTATTCAATTTCAAAGTCGACTACACCATCATCTTTTTTACCTTCAGGGCTATTACGTTCAAGCTCTTCTTTACTTTTTGGTACGCCATGCCAAGGAAAAGTCTCCTGATCAAGCCATAAAAACAGTGGCTTATTGGCTACATAGCCTGTATCAACCCCACGATGCTCTTTAGCCCAGGCATCAGCTTGTGCTGCAGATACTTCGCTAAATAATTTACCGTCAACATAGTATTTAATTCCATCAGCACTCCAATCGATTCCATACACATGAAAGCCATCAGCCACTCTAAAACCTAAGTCTTTTCGCTCTGTATAAGTGGGCTTGCCCATCACCTTTTTATTCCAATCGCGGATTGACCACCATAATTCACTGTCTATGTGATCTTTTTTAGGATCAAGCGAGTCGCCAAATAATTCAAAAAAATCAACTTCTAACTTTTCACCCATCGACCAAAATGCGCTGCTTATTTGCGCATCAGCGGCTTTACTTTTAATTTCTATGTATCCGTACTGAAATGACTTTCTGCCAATAAAGCATGCCGTTGTCAGGTTTTCGTATTTAAGTGCATCGCCAAACACGGGCTTATGTATTTTTTCTTCAAATGGAAAGTCTGGCTCCCAACGTGTTTCAAGCTTTAACTTACCATCTTCTAAACGGTAGTTATTACCCGAAAATTGCGAAGGTGCTCGGCCTTTCCATACTTTTTTATTTGGCTTATCTGGGTGCTTATAAACGGGTTTACCGTTTTCTAGTTTACCCACAATGTACCAACGTTCTTCATCGATAGTGCTGGCTTCAAATTCATCACTTACTTGGGTGTTAAGTACCCATTTACCAGTATTTTGCGGATCCGTTAATGGCAGTTGATTATTTTTAGTTTGGGGAAGCTTTTGCATATTAGTCGTCGAATCGCTGCTACAACTGCCAATGGTTATTACCGACAATAATGCTGCTGTGAGCGTCAATTGATGTGTTTTTATATTTTTTTGTGCGTTGTTCATGATGTCTCATCATTTTGTATGTAAATTTGTGTGAAAGTTAGAAGTTGGTGTATAAATAGATTTTTCATCGAGGCTTATAAGCAAACAAAGCGACTTTAAACTTATTTAGTTTAAAATCGCTTTAACAAATACTATTTTGTACACGTGTTACCTAAATGTCGGTACGAATAACAGCATAATCATCTATTAAAAGTGAATTCCCTGTTGGTAATCCATACACTTCCCAAAGAGTAAACACATCGGTTACTGAGCTCCACGTTGCTGGAATAGCCCATTCACGTGTACTAGTTGAATCCTCTTCAAACTCGATATATTGCCACTGCGTAGTGGCTGCGAGTGCTGCGCTAAATAAGCCGGCTTCTGAGTAACGACCTGTAAATCCATTTGCATCCTCAGGTATGCCGTCATAAACCCACGGTACAACAACATGACGTAACGTAACGGGTTCAACTGGCACTTGATTTAACTTAACCCACACGGCATAACGGTATGTTTTACCAACAGATTCAGCACCACGCCCATAGTTGGCGCTATACCAGTTACGTTGTTTATTCCATACTTGCTGAGTTGCAAAAGAGTACGGTGTATTCGCTTCACCTTGAGTAGCAGTGCCCGCTGTAATTTCAAGCGATCGACCATTACCCGACACAGAGGTTGCCGATACGCTATAAGTGGCATTGCCTTTATAAGGTGCGCCTTCACCATTTAGGTTAAAGTCAGTGTTAAAGCCTGCTTCGTGTTCAGACACACCCGGCTCACACATTTGGTTATTAACAGTATTAACCGTAATACTTTTTTGCGAAATGAGTGATAAAGGTGTGCTTGCTGTATCGCCATCAATAAGTTCAACCGTTACCGTATTTGAGCTGTCTATTGTTGTAGGTGCTTTAACGGCAAGTACTTCTCCAAAGCCACTTTTAGCGGTTAAGCTTTTCGTAAATGAAACCTCATCACCAAGTGTCCAATCAAAAGTATATTCGCCACTTAACTCTGCGTTTAGTAAAGCAGGCTGCACTTTTACACCACTGGCCACACAGATTGGAACGTCCTTGTTACCTGAAGAAGCGCCTAACTCGTTTTTATCGTCGTTTGTTATTGCAAGACTAAAAGCACCTGTCACTGTAAGTGTGGCGTTTGCTGAAGCTTCGGGGTTATCAACACTTGTGGCTGTAATAGTCGTTTCACCGGTATTTTTAGCGCTAATAAGGCCATTTTCATCTATAGTTGCGATATCTTCATCTGCAATTGAATAAATAAGTGCGGGGTTACACGCGTAACTTGGTATCGCTGATGCGAATACACTTGCTTGGCCACCAGCAGGGATTTCAATCGGCGAGACGCTGACCTCAGTTACAACATCATCAATCGCATTGACAGTTAATTGTAATGTACGTGTAGGCAGTGCTCCGCCCGCAGCAATAGCTGCACCATTATTGATAGAATATGTAATGTTATAAATAACTTGGCTCGGAAAGTCTAAGTTACCATCAGCAATAGGGTTACCTTCGCCATCTAAAGCGCCTCTTATATCGGTTTGGTCGCATTGTCTTAATGCCGCCGAAAACGCATTGGTATTTATAACTAATTTAGTGCTATCACTTGATTGAGTGAAAGGTGAAATTCGGTGTGACGCAATGGTATTAGCGCTTGTTTGTGGGGTAGTGAAATTATTATTAACCACAAACTCTAGCTCACTTACGTTTATGGTTGCTCCTGACTCAGAGGCTGGTTTACCGTCGATTGTTACGCCTTGCAGTAAATCAATTTCTTGAACTCCGGACTCCTCATTTAATGTGCTCGTGATCACTGCGGTATCGATTACAAGTGCTAAATCAGATTTAAACTGCGGATCGTAACCTTCATCCGTTCCGCCGCACCCTGTTAATACTGAAAATATAACACTGCTAATTGCTGTTTTTATTAGTAAGTTATGTTTCATCTTACTCTCCAAGATTTGTAAGGCAGCGCGCCTAACGTGGCCCGCTGCTAATAGTTTCTCAATTAAAAGGTACCGCGAAGACCAACACGGAACTGACGGCCTGTTTTCCAAACTGATGCTGTACGCGAAGTAGTTACACTGCCATCTTCAATTGCGTTGCCTTCATCAAGCACAACCTCTTGCGAGTTAGCTTCAAACGCATTACGCGTAAATGAACTGGTGTAATAAATTCGGTTAGTTTCATCAGTTAAGTTAAGTGCCTGAAAAGTTAAGCTAAAGTTTTTATTAATTTTATAACTTGAGCTAAAGTCCAAACGATGGGTTGCCTCTTGCCATGTAGCACCGCCAACTAAACCTCGGTTAACTAATTGCTCCCCGGTATAGCGACTCGCTAAACGTAATTGAATCCCTTTTTGTTCCCAATACAGTGTTGTATTTAGGGAATGCTTTGGAGTGTAAGGTTGTGGTAGTGGTTTTAAAAATATATCGGTATTACCTACCTGCTGACGATCAGATTCTGAATCTTGATAGGTATAGTTCATGTTTAAACCTAAGCCACCCCAATAACTTGGTAAAAAGTCATAGTTTTGGTTGTAACCTAGTTCAACACCTTTGATATCTGCGCCTTTGCCATTGGTTACTGTGGTTACGTTTACAACGTCACATTCAATGCGCCATTGGTCAAAAAAGCCCGCAACTTGCCTAAGTGGCATACAATCTTCTTCGCCACCTGGTGTTCTATTCTCATCGTAATCAAGTAATAAATCGGCTGTTTGTAAATCGTATTCAGTCCTAACGTCTTTGTAGTGATACGGAACCACAACCGTTTCTTCAAAGTCTTTCATATCCTTGTAAAAGAACGCTGCCGAGAGCAAGCCTGAATCACTAAAGTACCACTCATAAGACAAGTCGAGATTGGTTGATTTAAGCGGTTTTAAATTTGCATTTCCTGCTGAGCCATTAGCAGAGTCCCATTGTTGTTCAAAAATTTGTGTACGTGGGTTTAATGAATCAAAACGAGGACGTGTCATTGTTCTACTAACAGCAAAACGTGCAATCATTTCTTCGTTAACTGCATAGTTTAAGTTCAAGCTAGGTAAATAAGCGTCATGTCCGCCTTTTTTAGTTACCCATGCAACGCGGTCTTGTACTTCACGTCCGCTACCTTGTGTCCCTGTAAATGAGGTTGTTCTGTCTAAAAACGGCCAAATTTGTCCGTTGCTTGCAAAGTGTGCCCACGCATTAGCTGACGTTGGAACTAAATTTCCGTTGCTGTCGTAAATTAAAGAAGGTAATGCATTGTTAGCTATAATGTTGCCATTTTCATCTACAAACACTTGCTGATTTACACCCAGTCCGGTGTTGCCATCAGCCCCAGGAATTCCAAACTGACCCGTTTGCGGATCAACAGGGAAAGTAGCCGGGTTTGAGCGGTTATACGCATGGGTGATTTGCCATGCCCAACAGTTTTGTAGCTCAGCATCGTTTGCTGGTGTGTAACGATGATCAGGCTGACCCGTGTCAGATACCCCCATAACAGCTGCCGGACAGGCATCTAAATTTGTATTTGCTAAACCGCGCTCAACTAACAAATTGTACGCATCAACCATTTGTGGAAAACGCGTATAGTTAATACCGCCTACACCAGTTGCTGTTGTGTCATCTTTTACATACCTAAGGCCTAAGTTACCTGTTAGCTTGCCATCCATCAGCTCAAAGTTTGCTTTAAAATAAGCGGCTTTTGTTTCGGTTTCAATATTACGACTGCCTGTAATGGTTTCGCGTATACCTACTTCACCTGCATCTTTGCCTGAAACAATTTCAAGCGCTTTTTCGGCATCAAGTAACGGCCAGCCATTAAAAAACTCTGCAGAGCGGTCTGATTGAATATCTTCACCAAAATTATCGTAAGGATAGGCACTATCAGCGATTATATCGGCTAAGCGAATTGTACCAAGCCCACGTACTTCAAAAGCTTGATCAGGGTCTTCTAAATCTATTAAGTCACTGCCATTTGTGGTTGCTCTATTTTGAATAGAGACATCTTTTTTACGATTTGTCCACTTAACTCCAAACTCGATCGATCTGATAAAGTCGCCATCAAGCGCATAGTCAAAATCAACAAACAGTGATTTGTTTGTATCCGCTAATTTATTTTTACGCAGCACTAAACTACCTAAGTGATTGTGCTGCATGTCATACGGATTAAAACGGCTGTATACCGCATTAGACGTACCATCAAAGGCATCAAACTCACCTGGAGTAACGCCAGTTGAGTAACTACATTCTCCACTGCCGCCACAGTCGTAACCAACCATTTCGTGGCTGCCATCGGGCATTGATTCAACTATTTGACGACCTGCCGTGCCCCATGTAGCTGTACTAATAGAGATAAAACGATCTTTCTCATCATCGTCTGGTGTTTCATCTGTTGTTTTAGAAAAACCAGCTCTTACATTCATATTTAATGAATCAGTTACCTGATAATCAATATCAAGTGACGCTACATTAGTATCAATTTCTCTAAGTCCGTAGGAGCGAACAAAGTTACCGCCTGTAGAGCGGCTACTTGATTGCTGCAAGGTATTGGTCGATAAATCAACCCCGTTTAGTGCTGTATTGTCATCACCGGCATAAATTAAAGGTGTTACAGGTCCCATGTTTAAACGCAGTCGTTGACTGTCGGTTAACACATCTTGCTCTGTATGAGTTACATCTAGCTGAATATCAAGTGACTCTGTTGGTTGGTATTGAAAACCTGTAGATACTGACAAGCGATCTCGTTGGTCATTATTTAATGTAAAATCAATAACCTCACGCGCTAAAACAAATAAATCACCTTCATGTAATATTTGCGTTTCAGGGTCGTAATTATTAAGTGAACTCAGTGGGTTTAATAATGCTTCTCCATTCTCACCAAAAAGCTTATTCCCATCAGCATCACGTTGATTGCCAAGTACCCTAATTGCTTTGCCTGTAACGGTGTCATGTGCTGTACGGCCTGTCGCATCATCTAAATCAACGATAGGAATTGCGCCGTTAGCCCAATCGGTATTGATACGATCTTGTCGTGTTTTTTGTGTATCTTTAGAGGCGGTGATAATAAAGCCAAAGGTGTCGTCAAAGTATTTATCAGAAAAGCTAAAATTAATGCGTGAGTCACTTTCATCAGAAAACTCGTTGTAGCGCCCTTCAACCGTAAAAGAACGACGTGGTTTGTTTAAATTTAGCGGTTTTACAGTTCTCAGTACAACACTTGCGCCGAGTGAGCCTTCATCGTTATCAGCAGAAGATGTTTTAATTACATCGATAGATGACAATATATCTGACGAAAAAGAGCTTAAATCAACACTGTTATCGTTAGTCGCGCCCGCACTAGAGCCATCGGTACTTAGCCCGCCGGTAAGTGCTACACCATTCATTGATATTTGATTTAAAGAAGGTCCGGCACCACGAATTGATATACGTGTTCCTTCACCGCCCTCTTCTTGAATACTCACCCCTGTTACTCTAGATAGTGCATCAGCGATGTTTTGATCTGTTGATTTACCTACATCTTCAGCATGAATTGAGTCACTTACGTTGTCGGAAAAGCGCTTTGCGTTTACCGCTTTTCGTAAGCTACTTTTGATCCCTTGGACTTCAATTATTTCGATATCTTTTTGTAGTTTTATTTTCTCTTTTTCTTCATCTTCTTGTCCAAAAGCAGATGATGAAATAAGCGAAACAATAATAGCTGCAGAGACTGCTGATAACCTAAAGTTATGCTGCATTGTGTGCTCTCCTGTTTATCGGCATCGTTTTTCTCAATGCCAGTGTGTGATGATGTTGTCTGTTTTTATTGTTAGTTAAGCGCTGTAGGCTAAATTAATGTGCATCTTAGCTTCTAAAATTTAGACTTGAACAAACGGCTAACTTATGACCAAGTTAAACATGTGACCTTTGCATTTACAAGCTGTTTACTTTATTTTTTACATTTTTATGTATTTGGGTATTTAACATTGAAACATTGATATTATAAAAATTAACCACCCCAAATCTGCTTATATATGGGATCTATTTAACGTTAAGAAAATTAATCAAAGATTTATGCAGGTTGGTATAACTCTTTTATTGGTACTAAGAAGTAATTAATGAGATTTTTAATTCAGCTAGATAGGAATTTTAACGATTGATATTACAAAATAAAAATGTATTTATCTTATACTGTATGCAATAAAAAGTAACAATGCTAAGTTGGTTTTTTAGTAACAAACATAATAATGTTAAGGGCAATTTAATTGCCCTTAACTATTATATTTATATGCAAAAGTCCTGAATTTATAACGCTGTGAAAGTATAATTTAGGGTTAATTTGCTAAAAATATAATCCTGTCGCCCCAGATAAAATCTCAGAGCTATTCGGTAATAACAAGATTACTAAACAGGTAAAATAACTCACAACACATTATTCATTTGCATGAGGTTCACAAGTAAACTCACTGTCTTCATCCGCTCTTAATAGATCAAACTCATCTATGCAAACAGGGTTTGCTGCTGTACCAACGGCAGCATTGTTTATATTAAAAAAACTTTTCACCCAATTTGCAGGAACAACACCATACACAAATGGATCAGGTTGCATCGGCTGACGGCGCTCGTCATTAATAGCAAATACATTTTCTCGCAATTTAAGTGCTTCTAAATCTAAGCCGTCAAGCCCATCTTCAGTATGGCAACTTGTACAAAAAGCATTATTAGATGAGTCAGGTCTAGGCCGGTCAAAAAATAACGGCCCTTCAGGAAAATTGATACTATCACGCACACTTACTAAGTCAGCTGGAATATTGCCTAAATTTGCAGTTAAATCGCCAGTATTATCTAAATAACAAACATATTTTGTTAAATCCATAATGTTGTTACTTGCATTAACGTCTCTGTTTACATAATTATCAATTATTCTGTGTAACGTGTTATCTACTGTGTTAGACCATTCTGTCCAGCGAGAATTTGCTTCACTCCCTATTCCAGCAATCGTTCCATTAGCCATATTACAAGCAACTTCTGGGTTAAGTTCTTGTGCAAAAACTTTAAAATCATCTATCCAACCAATAAATTGGGTTTCGCTTCGATCACCAGCACCAATAATTATATTGCCACCTGCATGCAATCGAAAAAGCGGCTGGTCGACCGTTAACATATCAACAGGATAACCGTCTACAAACGTTAAAACCTCTGTTATGATGCTTTGGCAGATACTTGAAATCCTAAGTGTACCCAGCCATAGTCATTATCAATTGGAGTATTATCAGGGTTTCGTAAAATTGGTTCATCAATTAAATACGTTCCAACAACGTTATTACTAGGATCTTTAAAAACCAATGTTTTACCCATTTGTATACTAATACTTGAGCCATCAGAGTACGTCACTAAACGCTTGTCACCTGGTATATTTTTATCTCTTTGATCAATAAAAAGCCCGTAATACAATGTTCCTTGCATAAATTGAGCGGCACGTTCATTACTTTGCTCAGGTATTCTAAAACTAACTCCTTGACCTTGTTCTTTTATCCACAGTCCTTTGCCATTGATACCACCGTTAGCAATAGGCTCGACTCTTGGTTTTATACCTCGACTCGGTAATAGTTGGCCATAACTAGGTACTCTCCATTCACTTGAAGAAATAAGTGGCGCTCTACCTGCTACTACAGGTGCTAAAAGGCGCCCGCCTGTAGCTGTATTTTGAACCGTATCTTCTACAATTGCTCTTAATCCACTCGGTCGCAAATCAATAACTTGAGCCATATTGGCATTAATAAAACTATTGGGGTTGAGGTAGTCATCAAATGCAAGTTCGTGTGTACCTCGCCCAGAACTAACCAGCCAACTTACATCTGCTGGAGTTACTGGACGCATTGTATTTTTAAAGTAATTAAATCTATGTTCATTAGAATCAATAAAAGTCGTATTTCCAGAACTCGCTAATGGATGATTGTCCTCATCGTTATCGCGTCCATTTCCTACCCTTATTGGTGACCCCGAATCATAGAGGTCTATTAAACGGTGAGCCGCATCGGTTCCATTTAAAGAGTAATCAATGTTGTTAATAAGGTTATCTAGTAAAACCATTTTTCCTCGAGTCCACAACCCCATAATTACACGACCATTTAATATGCCGCCATCTTGAGCTTCATCACCAGTTGAGCACTTATCTATATCAGTGAAACATTCAGAACTAGTGACTCTTGAATCAACAATTTCATTTTTTTTATTACTGCGCTCAACTAAATCATAGCCAATACTTGTAATTGAAATATTATCAGCATTTTTATCAATCCATGGATAGGTACCAATCGGCTGGGTCTCAGCAATGACATCACCTTCAGTATCTCTAAATAACTGCATAGCAAAGCCAAATTTTTTATTTATTGAATCGTCGTATGGCGCATGACTTAATGGTCTAATACTTTGTGAAGTCCATTGCTGAACATCACAAGCCGCAAAGTCATTGCTTGCATCACTATCACTATTTTGTTCATTGTATAAATATACGTTATCTGAACGCGTTGCTACGCGTTTACCTGTAGAATCTTCATAAAAAACCGAAGTTCCGGCATTTGCACGTAAAAAAAGAAGTTTACCGTCACCGGCTACATTGGGTTCTAAAAAACCTTTCATTGGTATTGAAGCACCCCTATATGGATTTAGAGTTGTTTTAACCCGATCAATTATATCCCCAGGCCTATTTTCTACTCTTTCAGGTAACCTAACTTGAATAATCTGAGCGCGAGCCGTTTTAGGGTTAGACACTTCAACAGTTACCGGTTGTAGTGGTCAACTAATTTTGGCCACAGTTTTAGAATCTTGATATCTAACCTCAGATTCATTTGGCGCGAATCTGTACTTATAATATTACCATTTTCATCTTCAACACTAACTTTCTCAATATTATCGCCCCTTATAATCGTAAGATCGTAGCAATCATTTAAGCTGCTAACACCGCATGCATAAGGGTTTTTCTTAGTTGATTTTTTATCAAAAGTAGGATCGCACATCCCTTGATGTGCTGTTGAGCTTCCGCCGTAAAAATTATTTAAAGTCGAATTATTAATCGCTGCACCATTAAATGTCATTGTATTATCGGCATTTATTATTATGTTGCTTCTCCTTGCGCCGGGAACCAAAGCATCGGGATGAGCAAGTATATCGCTCCCGGAACGATGCTCAATAAATGCTTTATTAAAATTAGGATGCGCTGGATCATCAAATTTTTCAGGTACCTGTAAACGAAAGACTAAGTTTCCATCTCTTTGTGGCTTATGAGAAATACTTATACGTCCATCAGCCGTTGTTTGTAATGCCGGAATAGTCGCTCGCGTGTATTGCGGAAAACCTGTCTCACTACCAATTTGAGTTGTCATATGCACATCTCGAACGATAGATGGCCTTTCTGGTACGGCCCAAGAATGGAAAGAAAGTACCAAAACACTCAATTTTATTACTTTAAGATTCACAGTTAATCTCCTAATTCAAAAAACAATAAACATACTATGTTTAATTACATTGGATGTTATTATTTGTTTTTTGAATGATCAATGTTTATTTTTTGTCAGATAAATGTTTGTTTTTTGTTGAGTGATAAAAAATAGGAGTACATCTGGGAAAATCAAGTATCAAAAAAGGTAAAATAGTCATTAACTAAAGTTGACAAAAAGTGAATTTATATGGGTATACGAAAAATTTAAAAGCAGTAAAGTCAGATAGATATTTAGATAAGGTATATCAATTTCTCATTAGATCATAAAAGAAAGGTCTTTGTTAACAGTTTTACTTTTTCTAATTCAAATAAATTAAACTGACAGTGGTTCACTTTTATTAGTACCTGTCAGTTTAGATTAATAAATTTAATTACGTAAAAAATATTTAAATTTTCCAATATAAATTAAACATTAAACCGGCTAACTAAATTGTACATTTTATTGCTGGTTTGCTTAATAGAGTCACCTAAATCAACAAGTTTCGCACCATGATGTAATGAACTATCACTCATCTTACTAACTAAGTTAATAGTGCTGTCTATTGACTTACATGTAGCTGACTGCTCTTCCGCAGCTGAAGCTACTTGGGTATTGAGCATAAGCATATCGTTTACAATCGATTTAATTTCGACTAAACTTTGGCTAGACGATTTTGATGCTTGAACAGTTTTAACCGTAACTTCTGAACTGTGCTTCATTGAATCAACAACTATATTTGATGATAATATAAGTTCATTAAGTAGATTTTGAATTTCAAGAGTAGACTGGTGGGTTCGATTAGCAAGACTACGAACTTCATCTGCAACAACAGCAAATCCACGTCCTTGCTCTCCAGCTCGTGCAGCTTCAATTGCTGCATTTAAAGCAAGCAAATTTGTTTGCTCAGCAATACCTTGAATCGTATTTAATATACCGTTTACATTGTTAACCTGTATTTTAAGTTGATCAACATTACTAGAGGTTCTATCAATATCTTTAGATAAATTATTAATATAATCTACAGATGTTTGAGCATGTATATTTCCACTTTCAGCTGAAGATGTTGCAACTTTAGCCAACCCTGATGCCTGACTTGAATTTTCAGTAATATATTCAACGCAAGTTAATAGCTCTCGAATAGCGGTTGTTGATTCTTGTACCGATTCATTTTGCTTGTTATTTTCTTCATTAGATTTTTTAGTGCTAGATATCAATTCTATTGAAATTTCTTCAAGGAATGAGGATGCAAATATGACCTCTGAAATGATAGAGTGGAGCTTAACAACAAAATCATCAAAGCTGCTAGCTAAATCACCTAGTTCATCGTTGTTTTTGTAACTGATTCTGTTAGTTAAATCAGCACTACCTTCAGAAAATTTCTTCAATGAATCTGTTATTAATGCAATGTTATTTATAATGCTTTTACTAAGTAATACACTATAAACAAGTAAACTTAACACCCATATAATAGAAACAACAGTAGTAAACCAACGAGCATTACTAGCCTTTAATTCTATATTTTTCACACTGTTTTTTAATTGTTTATCTGCCATTAACTCTAAATTATAAAGATCATTTTTTAACTCAAGAAGACGTTTGTTATTTTCAACCGCTTTACTTTGCAAAACTTGAATAGACACATCGCCATTAATAAATTTGTTTGCTAATTCAATACTACTTTTTTGATACATTTCAAATTTATTTAACAGTTCACTAACCCCTTCAAATTGAACATCATCATTTTTTACTAAGGTTAAATTATTTTTAATCTTGATCGCGAACTGTTCTACTTCCTGTAGCATATCACTATCACCAATAGTGACACTCACATTGATGGTAGATTCCATTTGCCCTAAATATAATTTACTTTCTTTTATAGCAAGTAAGGTGGGATATAAATTATTTTGAAGCAACTTAGCATTTTTAGTCATAGAAGATAAAGCAAAGTGATTAATAGTAAATATTATAATAAACCCAAGTAGAGCAGTTACAGAGACAGAGATAATTTTTTGCTTTATAGTTAAATTAAACATATAGCTTTATTTCCATTTATAGATCACCTCTCAAATATCTATATAATATTAGTGAGATGATCTATTTCTAAGGTTATTTAGATAAAACACTTACTTTATCAGTAACTTCTGTACTATCTATATACCCTATAAAACTGGGATTACTAGATATCATATTTATAAGCTCTTCACTATTTGAGATTTCTTTTGGAGGTTTACCTTTGCCAGTAAAGACTAACCTAGTCCAATAAGCGCTTAACTGTGCTTCTGATTTATTAGTATATTTACTGTGAAATTCACTTTTAAGAGGAGCTTCTGCTGTACGTTCGACAATAGTGATATGCGTGCCGTCAGGCAAACTTTGACGTTTACCTAAAAATAAATTTTTAACCTCCGCAGGGGTTAATGTGGCACTCAGGCTTGGGTTACCAACAACAACTACTTCAGCTTGTACGAATGCTGTTTGAAAACAAAGAGCGCTAGCTAATATTAATATTTTTTTCATGTGCCTCTCCTTAAAAAACAGCTTGTAAGCTAACGCTATAAAGTAAATTATCAATATCTCTAGTGTTACCATTTACACCTGTAGATGTATGTTCATAACTATCAACTTGCGCTTTAAATGCTAAATTACTCGAAATATCGTAACGTGATCCAATTGACAGAATACTTTGCTGAAATGACTTTTGCAGATTAAAACGAGTAACCGTGTTTTTTTCATCATCAGCAACATAAGTGTCAACGTTTAAACCACGCTCACTATCATCTAGCGTTTCTCTATATTGATACATAACATAAGGTGTAATATCACCAAAACGATAGCCTACTGAAGCATAATACTTACCATTATCTTGTCGGCCGCCCGTCGTTATTTCAAAAATAGCCTCTGCGTCAACCTTCCATAATCCATCATCAAAACCATAGCCTAAAGAATAAAAGGTTTGTCTATCCCCGGCGTAGTAACCTTCCTCTTCTAGTCTTTCGTTACCTTGACTATCTGTATAAGTAAAGTCGCTTAGATCCCCAGGCTCTGTTCGTGTTGTAGCACCTAACTTAAACAAATGCTCATCTATAGAATAAGTGGCATGAACCCCCATAATATCGTCAATTGTGTAGGTTTTATTGTTATTAGCAGCAGCTTTTGCGCGAGGGTCTTCATTCTGCCCATAAAAGGCTTGAACTTGCACTGTTCCATCGCCTAAATAAATATCATGCAATATTTCAATACCGGTGTGGCGTTGAACCTTATTATTTGCATAAATTAACTCAGGGGTTCTTAGCCATAAATGAGCAAAACCAGTGTCTTTATAATCACTGTCTTTATAAAGAGGCACACGTAAAATACCTCCTCGTAGTTTTGTTTGATCTGACAATTTATAACTTAAGTAGGCTAAATCAACACCAAAGCTGTCGTCATAGGGACGGCTTTCAGCAAAAAACTTAGTTAATAAAGTGAAATCTAATTTTTCTGATGCTTTAAAATCAATTTGAACGCCCCCCCAAGTCTCAGATGTTGCATTTATTTTCGTATCATAAGCTCTAAAAAATGCGTTCTCTTTTTTTGCCGTTCCAGCGGTTAAATTTAAATAACCAGAAATTTTAACTTTATCTAGTGCAGCAGCAAGCTCGTCTATTTGTGTGTTAGCACTAGCAGTAAATCCGGATTGCATTAATAAAAAAGACGTTATAACGGAGTACTTAAAACTTTTTCTCATCATTCACCCTATTTGTTTATATTTAATGTCCAATGTATTATTACATATGATGTTTGCATTATTAATACATTTTTACTCTAAATTTAATTATCTAATCAAAAAAATTAAAATATCGATTTAAAGTAGATGGTTAATTATCTATTAACTTAATTTCACTTACTGTATAAGGCTTGCCATGCCCAGTATTGGCAATGCCTGAGCCTGTAAGTAAGTCAAAATTAGACACAAGCAGAGAGCCTTTGTAATAAATAATATCAGCGGGTTGATCTAATTCACCATTTTCTGAATTATTATCGGGGTATGATGCAATAACAGTTACATTCTGGTGTGTATCAATTTTTATAACTTGATTAGTTAAAAAACCTGCAGCGTATAAATTACCTTGAGGGTCTATAGTAAGGCCATCAGGTCCGCTTCCTTTTGGAAGTGTTGCGTAGGTACTTTGGCTAAGCAGGTTATTGTTTGCATCAAGCGTTAATTTATAAATTAAGTCGTCACCTAAGTTGGTCACAAACAAGTTACCCTGTGCGTCAAACACTAAACCATCAAGTCCAAATTTACGTTGCTTATTAACAGTTTTAGCTAAAAACAATAAATGTGGATCATCTGTATTGTTTGTCACTAATATATTGGTATCTGTAGCCTTAAAACGATATATCCCACTGAGAGTCTCGGCCTTATTTTCACTTGGCACACGCAATTGAGTTACGTAAATATAGCCATTTTGGTAACGTACCCCATTTGGGGAACTCATGCCTTTGGCAACGACTTGAGTGTTAATAACTGCATTATTTTTTAAGGTAAGTTTAAGTAATCGAGCTTTGCCAACACCTTGGTTATCGGCTACAAATAACGAGCCATCGGGGGCATAGGCAAGTCCCATAGGACGACCTTTGCCTTTATTATTTGGTCCAGATAACTGAGTTATTTTAGTAAACGTGTTGTCATTATTAATATTAACCAATACACCCGCTTGTAGCCCTTTATTGGCATAATTAACGCACGATAAAGTAAGTTCTCCTGTAGGAGAGACAGCAAAAGCGTCTGGGGTTGGGCAATAATCAGGGAGTGATGCAAATAAACTCGCACTATTAAGCATTGTATTAGACGTTTTAACAGACGCTAAAGATGCACTTACTTCCCCTTTATTTATGCTTTTATTATTGCTTTGAGCCATGTGAGTACTGCAACCAAACACAGTAAATAAGCACACTAAACCCGCTAATTTATTTTTAAGATGAGTGATGTTGTTTTTATTCATTATTGCTCTCTTTTGCTCTTAATTTTTGCGAAAAAAAAGCAAGGCTTGTTACCAAACCTTGCTTTTTACCTCTCATAGTTAACTCTTTTGCATTAAAGATTGGTTACTTTATCTATACCAATCTTAGATTTACTTATCACTTCGCCATTGCTGTAACGCACACTCACGTTATCTATTTCGTTGCACTGACCCAAACCAAAATGAATCACGTTATCAAATGATTGTGTATAAGGTGCTGCATCAGGCGATACTCGCTTTGTTAGGGTTTTACCACAGCCTTTAAGTGTCGCTATAGCACCAATTGGGCTTGTATTATGCTTAAGTGAATTACTTATACGCAGTAATGCATAGTGATTACTGTTATTGGCTTGATTACTAAATAAGTGCCACTGACCTCTGTCGTTATTCATAATAATATCGATCTGGCCGTCTAAGTTGTAATCAAATACATTTGCGCCTGAACCAATGGTACCTAAGGTATTTGTAATTAATCCCGAATGAGTAGCTTGGCTAAATGTATTATCGCCATTATTTAAATACAGTATTTGCGACGTAGAGGTTACCAAGTTACCTTGTTTAACAACAAATAAATCTTGATATCCGCTGTTGTTAAAATCACCTACACTCACTCCCGTGGTATTTAAATTGGTTTTAACACCGGCTTTATCACTTACATCAACGAATTTTCCACTTTCATTTTTTAATAACAAATCTGATGGTGCCACTGGCTTTTTATTTTCTGCATAGTGCTTAACACCGGTTACCACTCCCGTAGTCGGTGAAAACGTATTACCCGCCATGCGCCACTTATTATTACCTATATAACCAACATAAAGTCCTTTATTAGGTTGAGTATCAGGCCATCCTAAGCCGTTACTGCTAACAATATTAACGTTTTGACCGCTGTGCCTTTCACCTTCAAATTTGTATTTATAGGCACCTTCTCCTACAAACACATCTTGATTCGGATAAGGTGATTGGTAATTAACTATATTGAGCGTGTCGCCAATAAGTAAGTCGTTGAATTTAAATGACCCGCGTTTAGTATAAAAACCAAATGTTTTGCTTTTAGCATCAAAAAACGTATCGCCTGCTTGTAATGGGTTAGCACGACTTATATATAAATCAAAGTCACCATCGTTATCAAAATCAATTTCGCTAACACCCGTCGCATCCATTATTTTATTAGGTAAAATGTTGCCGGTTACGTCACTAAAGGTAAAGTCGCCATTGCCTTTTAAAATACGTAAAGCGCCGTCGCCGTAAATCACTAAATCGTCAACTTTATCGTTATTAAAATCGGTAATAAGGACTTTTTGACCGTCTCGATTAGTTTTTGGTAAATCAGTTGCGTGGGTTATATTGCCACTACCATCATTTTTATAAATAAAATTACTGGTTTGTTTACCGCTATTAGCCTGCGGGAATCCCATTAGTAATAAATCTAAGTGGCCGTTATTATTGGCATCAAAAAACTTACTAGTGCGCCCACGTAACGTTGGCAATTTGGGTGAAAAATCACCGCCTTCAATAATTTCTCTTTTGTTAAAGTGAAATAACTTAGCATTACGCGCGTTATCGCCAGAGCCACCACCACGCGAAAGCAAAATGTCCATCTTGCCATCTTTATCGTAATCGCCTACGCCAATACCGTGCATATCACCCACAATAAGATCGCGCCCTTTGTCGTAAACGCCTTTATTGTTCCAATACAAACGAATGGTATAACCATGATCAGTAAGTAATAAATCAGGGTAACCGTCTTGGTCTAAATCGCTTATTAATGCGTTATCCCATTTACGGCGGTTTTTGTTTTCTAATTTAATTGCTTGGTGTTGCTCAGTAAATAATGTGCTGCTAGTTGTTAGCTGAGCGCTCGCTAGGGCACTCGCTTGTTGACAACCTAGTAAGCTTGCGCCAATGCATAACAAAAAAACATGCCATGTAACTGCTTTTACTTTCATACAATCTCCTTGAATTTGATAAAACTTACTTGGTTGTTTTAAACGTTTTATCGAATCGTGGCATGGCATCTAATCGCCAGTTCACACCTTCAGTAGTTTCATGAAACCAGCTTGGCTGTTGGTTATCCCAGCTCCATTTTTCCATTTCGCGAACCATGTCGGTTAACAGTGCCTTGTTAGATTTACTTACATCATGTTTTTCAGAAATATCGTTTTCGATATTAAATAACTGCCACGGTTGCTGGTTAACTTTTAATGCTTTCCACTGGTTCATACGAATTGCAGCATCGCTGTAACCTTTACGATGGCGAAGTGCATAAATAGGCTCATCTTTATGTGGGTTTTCATTTTTAATAAACGCAGGCCACATATTTGTACCGTCTAAATGTTGGTTTTCTTCAACTTTAGCGCCCGCTAAAGCTGCAAATGTTGGGTACAGATCAAGTGCCGATACAGGATGCGAAAAGCGTTTGCCCGCAGGTACATGCTTAGGCCAATGAAACAACATAGGGACTCTAAAGCCACCTTCTTGTGTACTGCCCTTACCTGCTTTAAGTGGGAAGTTATTAGCACCTTTACTTAATTTGCCACCGTTATCACTCATAAATACGATAAGCGTATTATCATATTGATTATTTTTTTTCAGGGTTTCTACTAGTTTACCCACGCCGCGGTCAACTGCGTAAACCATACCTGCGTAGGTTTTACGGTCTTTATTTTTTATATTAGGAAACATCGCCATATCTTCATCCTTAGCTTGCAATGGCACATGCGGTGCGTTGTAAGCTAAATATAAAAAGAATGGATTTTTTTTGTTCACTGCTTTGTCTACAAAATTAACGGCTTCGCGCGAAAGTGCATCAGTAATGTACTGCGTTTCTTTTACTTCTTTGCCGTTGTGCTCTAGCGGTGTAATGTACTCAAAAATATTTTTTAAGCCTTGTGCCTGTTGCTTTTTATACTGGGGTTGGTACTGATCAGGAAAGTAATTATGCCCACCCCCTAAAAAGCCATAGTATTCATCAAAACCACGTTTATTTGGATGATACTGCGGCGCATCGCCCATATGCCATTTACCTAATGCACCGGTAAAATAGTTGTTTTCGTTTAGTAGTTTACTAATAAACTTGGCGTCAGTAGGCACGCCTACGTTTGAGCCGCGTGTAGGTAAATTAAATTGTGAGCCAATCTTATGTGGATAACGACCGGTCATTAATGCCGCTCGGCTTGGGCCACAGAATGGGTGCGCTACGTAAGCGTCTGAAAAAGAGGTACCCGATTTAGCAAGATCATCAATATTTGGGGTAATAATGTCCTTAGAGCCATTAAAACCAACATCTGCATAACCTAAGTCATCTGCAACAATAAGAATAATATTGGGTCTTTGTTCACTTGCGTGTCCCCCCGCAGAGCCAATTAATAATGCAAGCGATGATAAAGCGCTCAATAATTTTGTGTGTGTTTTCATAGTGCCAATCTCAATTTTGAAAATAAAAATAGTAGGCCAATTATGGCCTACCAAAGGGCATTACTCGGCTATAAAAAAGCTTTCATGTGGTGGTTAAATTTTGTTAATGATGGGTCGTCAATACGGTTTAACTCTCCCGCCATTTTATGCACTAAATCAGTAAGCTGTTTTTTGTATTTAGGATTATCTATTTGGTTTGTGATTTCGTACGGATCGTTTTTTAAGTCGTATAATTCATCGCGGCTATCACCTGGATTCCATACAAATTTCATTTCAGGGGTACGTATAGCTCTAATACCAAACCATCCGCCGTTGTACCATTCGTAGGCATATAACGAAATATCATCTTTACCAGCATCCGCACTATCACCTTTTTTCATTAATGGTAAAAGTGAACGCCCATCTTCGTCGCCATCAAGTGGTAGTGTCATCCACTGGCGAAGTGTTGGCGCTATGTCGAGCATAGACACTTGGCGGTTAATTATTTTAGGCTCAAGGCTAGGGTCACGAATAATAAGTGGCATACGCATTAATTCGTCATACGCATATGGGCCTTTGTCATAAAGGTTATGCTCACCTAACATACTGCCCTGATCGCCGACTAAAATAATGTGCAGGTCGTCGTATAAACCTTCTTCTTTAGCCGTATTAATAAGCTCGCCAACTGCGTGGTCAATCATGGCAATGGCACCATAGTAAAAACTATGTGCTTTGCGCCAATCGGTTTCACTCATATGACTTACGTCATGCCAAGGCCACCAAATATCATCTTGCGCCATTGGTTTATGTTTACGTTTTATACCAAAGTTTTTGGGAAGTTTTATATCTTTGTAGTCGTACATGCTGGCGTAAGGCTCTGGTACTCGGTACGGTGGATGAGGTTGTTCAAAGCTAACAATACCAAAAAATGGCTTGTCTGATTTAGCCGCATTTTGCAGCATTAGTTTGCCTTCGTTTACTTCTTTAGCCGTTACTGTATCAGCATATGTACCCGCAAGTGTTTTGTAGTAATCATGCTTTTCGCCATTTTTATCACGTTCTCCTGCGTTCATACGGGCTACATTTTTTTGCGTTTGATAAGGCGTAAAAGGACGGCCGTTACGCTCTTCATCTTTATCGTGCCCCCACATAAAGTTTGCACCGCGCAGTGCTGGGCCTTGTGCACCTAAATGCCATTTACCTACATAGCTAACATCGTACCCTATGCTGGTTGCACGTTTAATTACGCTGCCTTCACTAAGTGATAACTCCGAAAGACGAGAGTGATAAAGACCTACGTTATCGTCAAGACCCGTTTTATGTCCCCAGCGCCCAGTAAACATAGCCGCGCGCGAAGGTGAGCATAATCCAGTAGAAGTCATCGCTTGATCAAATCGCGTGCCTTCGTTTGCTAATGCATCAATATTTGGCGTTGAAACTGGCCCATTACGGTATGAAAATGTGTCAAAACGCATATCATCAAACATTAAAATAAGCACATTAGGTTTTTTGGTTTCTGCTCGCTTATTTTCAGAATTATTTGCATATACATTAGGTGCGGTTAGCGCGCAGCACCCGATAAGCATCAATAACTTTATATTGGATACTTTCATTGTGTGTGTCCTTTTATGCTGAAAGTTATGCTAAGCCTATATGCTTAGCCTCGTAGGCTATTTAAAAAACAATATTGTAATGAGTGTATCTATTCGACACCAAATTGATAAAAACAATATAAACATATGATGTTTAATCTTGCAACAAAAATACCTACTACGTTAAAAGCAATGATTTATGAGTTACAAAAAAACCAGCATATAAAATATATACTGGTTAATTTTCACTTGCTATTTAGCTGTAACTTCTAATAAAAGCACACCCTCTGAAGGGATATCGAACGTGTTCTCTAATTGATTACTCGTCATTAAATTTTTAACTGTAATCGCTTTGCCGTTTGTAAGTGATAATTTTAAATTTGCTGTTCCATGGCCCAAATTTAAAATATTAACCAGGTAGCTGCCGTTGTCTTGCTTAACCGTACGCCATGTTGTGGTTTTAAATGACTCACCATTGTCTACTTTTACAATAACATCAGGCGTGCTGCTCGAAACCTCTGCTAGTGCAGTTTGTTTAATGGCTTCAACGTCTGCACCTTTAGGCATAACAATAAGCTTACCTTTATTGGCTAACAACTTAGCATTACGCGTATGTCCGTACTCATCTAAAGACAAGCTTTTCGCTGAGTCTAAAATAACGGTACCACCTTTATTTAAGTACCCTTGAAGCGCACTAAACTCTTCATCTGTAACAAAGTTATTGCGATAAACCAGTATTGCATCCCAATTGTTGTTATCTTGCTTTTCAATTACATTTTTAGTGACAAAACCAAGTGGGAAACCTTCAAAAAATAGATTTTCGTAAAGCTTATAACCCTTCGTCATATAGTCATTTGTATTGATCGCTGTTGTTTCAGAATAAAACAATCGAAGAGGACGACGCTGCTCTCTAAGTTCTATAATTTCCTCAGAAAAACTATTAAGATCAAACATCACTTGAGTAACTTCGTTAGTTACATGTGGCTGCATGTTATTAGAGCCTGCAAATGCACCACCAAGACCTGGGTCAAAAAAGTCGAGATCACCTTCTAAGCGATCCTCAGGTGAACCATCTGGATCACGCGCCCAAAACCAACCCATATTGGCATCCATTCCAAGTAGAGTTGCAAGCCAATAAACACTTCGAACATAACTTGTACGTGTATCTAAATCTCGCCACTGACCCGAAGATAAAAAGTGAGATTCTGAATTTACATTAATTTTATTAGGTGCAACTGATTCCATAAAGTCATGAAACATCGTTACAATGCCCCAATTGTAAGCGTATTTCTCAATCCACTTAGAGGACTTACCAGGACGGATGTTTTCGCTTCCAAAAGACTTAGCATCGTGCCCTACCATAGTTGTTAACTCGGCCAATGCTTCTGTATCAATACCACCAGAACGCGAATCATCCATAAACATGCGCGGCATAATTTTTATATGGGTATCGGCGTTTTCATTTACAGAATGCAGCTCATTTTGAACGTAAGTAAACCAGTCAGTACTTCTGTCCATATTATAACGTGTCCAGTCGTACCACTTAGGCTCGCCTTTAATCGCAGGATCGATAGGTATCTCAATAGCTATATCTGAAAATTGACTAAAATGCGTTCCCCAGTTTTCATTTAACTCGTTAATATCACCTTGGTACTTTTTATCTAACCAGCTTCTAAACTTGTTTAATGTGTATGAAGAAATACTGGTCATTTCTTGGAATTTTTGTGTCCAGTGGCCTTTTTCAGCATACCAGTGTGGTTCATTAGCTAACACAAACCCTACTTCAGTTACTTTTTTACCTTTAGTAAGCTCGCCCGTTTTACGGATTATTTTACCCCAAATATCTCGCGCTAATGGGTTATCAATATCGAATCCAGTAAATAACGAGCGGCCTTTTCTAACTTCTGGTTCTTGCTCTTCAACCCACTTTGGAATGCCCATTAACCAATAAACCAAAAAGCCAATGTTGGTATCAGGGATGCGCGTTAGCTCTTTCATTAACTCTTCGTCAAAGGTGCCATCTTCACGTACTAAAAATGAATTAATAGCGCGGTCATGATCCACCGGATACAAATCTTCACCACCATGGTAAAGCGCACCTAAATGATCGTTATAAACATCTTTATTAGTAAGTGGCTGGCCAACACTCTTTGAAAAATAGTCATATAAAAAAATAGGCTTATCATTACTAACAAACATATTGTCTTGTGCTTTTGTGTTTTGCCAATCAACCTTATTTACAGGGCGACGTTTAATTTCACCTGAAAGCTCTTGCCCAAGCTCTTTAATGCCTTTATCTAAAATTTGGATGACTTTTTCGCGCTCAAAATTTGGTAACTCTTTTGCTAGTTTTTCTTTGTCGGCAGCGTAATGACGCTCGTAGCCAAATAACTTTACAACTGCGTCGTAATTATTTTCATCCCAGTTAGCAAATTTTAAGAACTGTTCTGCAAACCAGATAATGCTCTGCTCACGCGTTACATCAATTTGCTTACTTTGTGCTTGTTGCATCATTTTTTTTAATTTTGCTATTTTTAGAGTCGCAGTTTGCTCGTATTTATTTTGCGTTGCGCTTAGCGTTTCATTGTTATCAACTTTAGCTACGCTTTCTTGCTGCGAGCATGCTGTTGTAAGCAAAAATAAGGGGGCTAGTGTGAAGCCTAAAAGATGTTGTCTCATATTTTTCTCCCGTTGAGGTCGTTATCTGTTAACAGGTTTTTGCACTGTTGTTATTATTTAATATCGACAACATACATCATATGTTTATATTTGTAATTCCTTTTCTTTGCCAAAAGTAAAATATTTCATGGTGGGATCCCACACTTATTTATAATAAATATTTAAATATTAAATACTTTATATCTAATTTATATATGAATACTTTTTGTATTTCGATTGGCATTCTAGTTGATGATAAATTAGGGCATTGATAGAGAGAAGTTTATCTGGGCGCTTATATTTTCAAGGTCATTGGTGCCATCTACATCAATCTTTTTTGTACGTTCGTAGGAGAATCGACCTGAAGATCGAATGCTCAATTTGGTTTTTCACAAAGTACTGTTGTTGTGATAATGTAATCTATAATGGTATTAAAATTTAAGGACAAATAAATAGTAGTACGAACTTAATTACGTGGTTCATGCGCTACTTTGACATGGTAGAAAGTGGCAATTCAACCTACTCGAAAATACAAAGTAGTCATCAACTACTTAAAATAACATTCTGAATTTAAGAGTTTAATATCGACTCATAGGTTGGATCTTAAGA
>NZ_JJNZ01000040.1 GCF_000690055.1 Pseudoalteromonas fuliginea | reverse complement strand
CATACGGGATACAGCGCCGACACCTGAGCAAGCAAGATTAGAGGCTGAAGTAAAAGCAATACATGCGATGAGTGGTGGTTCAGCAGGGGCACGGACAATCGCAGCGATAGCAACGAACAATGATTTTGAATTGAGCCGTTATCGTGCAGCTAAGCTAATGGTTAAATTAAAGCTCGAAAGCTGCCAAGTACCTCAACATTCATATAAACGTGGTGGTAATGAACACCTTGAAATCCCAAACCTGCTTGATAGACAGTTTGATGTTGTTGAGCCGGATACCGTGTGGTGCGGTGATGTGACGTATATTTGGACAGGCAATCGCTGGGCTTATTTAGCCGTGGTTATTGATTTATTTGCACGCAAAGTGGTTGGCTGGGCAATGTCGTTGTCACCAGATACTAATTTAACGCTAAAAGCGCTTGAACTCGCATATGAAAGCAGAGGGAAACCGACAGGACTCATGTTCCATTCAGACCAAGGTAGCCATTATACAAGTTTAAAATATCGCCAACGTTTATGGCGCTATAAAATCACACAAAGTATGAGTAGACGTGGAAATTGTTGGGATAATGCGCCAATGGAGCGGTTTTTTAGAAGCTTTAAGACGGAATGGATGCCAAAGATTGGATATGGAAACTTTATAGACGCTAAATATAGCGTAAGTGATTACATAAA
>NZ_JJNZ01000039.1 GCF_000690055.1 Pseudoalteromonas fuliginea | reverse complement strand
ATTCTTACATAATGAATAATCCGCTCAGTGGTACTGATCCTACAGGGTATGCAAGTTGTAGTGCGGATGATGCTGCAAGTTGTCAAGAGGTTGCAGAAAACCTTGAAAAAGGTGAAACAGCGGATATTACTCAGAAGCAATCTGTCACAGGTTCTCGCATAAAACGCAATGTGAAAGTCGGCACAATGACAGGTAACGGTAATGGCACGGTTAATATTCAGATAGGTAATATGTCTGCAACAGCCGATATAGGCGCACCATCAACAACTGCAAAAGGTAATAATAGCTCTGGTATAGATTTATATGCTTGTACAAATTGTTTTGGCGGTAGTAATTCTATAGATGGTGTTGATATGCCAGAAGTTATTGATGAATATTGGCGAGAAAGAAGGGATGGTGAGAATGGATATCCATCTACTGAGTATTTAGGTTCAAGAGAGCTGCATCATGAAGGTCTTTATGATGGCGATTCTGAGATTCTTGCAAGCGGAGCCTTTGAAACTTATCTAAATGAGAATCCCAGATTAGGGCTTTCATACAATTATGACCTTCCTGACGCATGGCGCATGAGGATGCCAAATATAGTGTTTGCTCCAGAGGTGAAAGTAAATGTATACAATGTTTATGTGAACTGGAGTATTGAAAAAACGCCAATATTAGATGTTAAAATCTATAGGCAAAAGATTAGAATGTCTTCCTATAGTAATGATCGTAAAAGAACTTTTGTTGAAACTCGTTGGAAGTATACAAAAGAGGTGCAGCAAGTTGATTCAAAAATCCAATATTTTGAATCGAGACGAAGGGGTGGAGTTAACCAAGTTCAAAGTTGGCCGATAGTCCCATAAACAGGAAAACACATGAAGATATTTAAAATTTGCATAACATGCGGTATTTGGCTGCTATCTGCATGCAGCTCATATGCAGACGATGGTCATTGGCAGTGGAAACTCGAAATTGAAAAGACAATTGGGCATGCTGACAACTCGGTTCAGAACATGGAAATTGGCTCATATTGGAATAAAAACTACAGAGAAGCTGTGTTCTCTGTTTCAAATTTAATTTCCAATGGTTGGTCCAGTGAAGGTTTTGATGCTGATTTATATAATTCTATATTGTTAGAGGTATGGAGGAACACTAAGCATGTACGTGTATTAGATGATCACTTAATTCGATTAGCTGCTATGAAATGGAGAATTAATCTAAAAAATAAATGTTTTGATAGTGGAGTGGATCTGAATATTGCACGAAAATATTTTATGGAGATGATCAGTTCGAATGAAAATATCTTAAAAAACTCAGCTATAACTGGGCTTGGAATGATTGGTGAAAAAAATGATGTTGATACGTTAATAGCGATATTAATTGATAATCAAGATAGTTTTATAGGTAAAACAGCATTAAATTCACTCTTACTTATTGGTGACAAATACATGCTAGAATCACTTAGAGCAAGTTTGAATCAACTTTCAAATAAGTCAATCAAGAATAAGATTCAACAAGAAATAAGTTACAATAGAGTTTATGAAAATGAATGCAGTAACTAAGCTTTAGGTTTACAAGCCGTTACTTGATTTTGATCCGATTGTTATCTGTGCAAACTTAAACCACAGCTAAAGTAACCTCATTTTAGTCCAAAGCCCACCCTTGTGGGCTTTCTTATTTCTGTGCTTAACAAAGCGGAGTCAATACTTTAAACTTTGTGTGGTTTAAAATTCGTGCAATCGCCCCAATTATCAAGAAATATAATAAAAGGAGCAAAGGATGCTTTGGCCTGATAATGAATCAAAGGTTGATTTACTCAATTACCAAGCGATTAGTTCTGCGATCATTAAGTTATTGTCAGACACTAGCCGCTTGCCTGTTTCTGTAGGTGTTCATGGGGATTGGGGTGCTGGAAAATCTAGCATATTAGCCATGCTTGAGAATTCCTACCAAGATGATGAAACTACAGTATGTATACGGTTTAACAGTTGGTTATTTCAAGGGCTTGAAGACGCTCAAACCGCCTTAATGCAACAGATCACCTCTGATTTAATAAAAAAACGAGGAAAGATTGAGGGCTTTAAACAGCAAGCAAATGACTTTCTCGACCGAATTGACTGGTTCAAGTCATTTAAAACTGTTGCCAACTGGGGGGCTACTGCTTTCAGCGGTATTCCAACACCTTCTACAATTCAGGATGTTAGCTTAGGTTTAGATAAATTAAAGGAATCAGTTACTAGTCTCAGCAAAGACGATATTGAAAGTGGCCTAACAGCATTACAGGGCGCAATTGGAAAACCTAAAGCCAAGCGGGTAGTTAAAGAAATATCTGACTTTCGCAACGAATATAATAAATTACTTAAAGCCGCAAAAATTGAGCGTCTTGTAGTTCTAGTTGATGACTTAGATCGTTGTTTACCAGAAACAGCCATTGCTACTTTAGAGGCAATGAAGCTCTTTCTGTTCATGCCGAACACAGCTTTTATCGTTGCTGCTGATGAAACGATGATCGAATATTCTGTTAGGCGACACTTTCCTAAATTGTCCGAAGAAGTAGGTGGTGCAGCATACACGAGAAATTATCTAGAAAAGCTTATTCAAGTACCATTTCGGATACCCGCACTTAGTGATGCCAATAAACTAGACATCCACTCAAAATTTTGCACTTTTAAGCTCAAAGTACTACGCTTTATT
>NZ_JJNZ01000038.1 GCF_000690055.1 Pseudoalteromonas fuliginea | reverse complement strand
AACTATCGTAGCGTAATAATTAACTTTTAAGTTAATTGTTAGAAAAAGGTCACTCAGGTGGCCTTTTTTAATGCCTGAAGAAAAGTGTCATATGAAGGTGGCGCTCTTACCTTAGGCGTAGGTGCTTTGTAGCAACGGTCAAAGCGTAATAATTAGCTTTAAAGTTAATTGTTATAAAAAGGTCACTTAGGTGGCCTTTTTTAATGTCTGAAGAAAAGTGTTATATGAAGGTGGTGCTCTTACCTTAGGCGTAGGTGCTTTGTAGCAACGGTCAAAGCGTAATAATTAACTTTTAAGTTAATTGTTAGAAAAAGGTCACTCAGGTGGCCTTTTTTAATGCCTGAAGAAAAGTGTCATATGAAGGTGGCGCTCTTACCTTAGGCGTAGGTGCTTTGTAGCAACGTTCAAAGCGTAATAATTAACTTTTAAGTTAATTATTATAAAAAGGTCACTTAGGTGGCCTTTTTTAATGTCTGAAGAAAAGTGATTTTCTCCTAGGTATAGCATTATTGCCATAGCTTGGGTTGAGTTTTACGAAACCTGAGGGAAAATAATGCTGAAGATAACCATGCGGTTAAATATAAAAAAGCACGGCAGGGCCGCGCTTATGTATTGAGTTAGCTTTTGGTCTTTTAGCCAATTACTAATATATGATAAAAGCTTTAGTGCTTTTTCGCATACTCTTGCGCTTGTTTTAAAACTCTTAATAAATTACCACTTAAAATCTTTTTAATATCTTTGTCGCTGTAATCTCTGTCCATTAAACCTTGAACAAGATTAGGGTAGCTAGATACATCTTTTAAACCGATAGGTAATGAATCGCCAACTCCATCATAATCAGAGCCAATACCTACATAATCAATACCAATTAGCTCAACTACGTGATCAATATGGTCAAGCACTTGCTCAAGACTTGCAAATGGGTATGGGTTTTTAGCGCGGTACGCAGCATCAAAATCTTTACTTAACTTAGTGCCTTCTTTTTTAGCTGACTCTTTTGTGTTTTTTAATTGCTTGCCCCAACTACCTGCTTTAGCGGTAACAAAGCTTGAGCCAAAGTTGATTTGAATAACGCCGCCATTTTCTTTCAGCGCTAGTAACATATCGTCATTCATATTACGCTCAAAGCCTGGCGTGTATTTACGAAGTGATGAATGAGAGGCAATTACTGGCGTTTTAGAGAGCTCCATAACCTGATAAAACGCATCATCAGAAATATGCGATACGTCAATTAGCATGCCTATATTATTCATTTCAGTGACAAGCTTTTTACCAAATGGGCTTAAGCCTTTCCATTTACGGCGTATATCGTAAGACGAATCCGAAATATGGTTGCTTTGCGAGTGCGCTAGCGTGATGTAGCGAATACCACGGTCGTAAAAGTGCTGAAGGTTTTTCATATCCCCTTCAATAGGAGAGCCATTTTCCATACCCATGGCTATAGACAGCTTACCTTGTTTAAATTGCTCTTCAATATCAGTGCTTGAGCTCGCAATAGCAAACTTATCGGGTGCGCGCTGGGCTATCGCTTCCATACTATCAATCATTTGATTGGCTAGCTGGTAGCTTTTTCCTTTACCTTCAAATTCCAAATGCGCAGGAATATAAATCGACATAAACGGTGCGTTTAAACCGCCTTTTACAGCGCGAGGATAGTCAAAATCGCCATCAGTTGTTGCTTTGGTTACATCAACCCAGCTTTTGTGAATTCGATAAGGTACGTCGATATGGGTATCAATTAAAATGGTATCTTTAGCGAGTTTAATTGCCTTGTCAGATGCTGTTATTGTTTGTTCTGCTTGGGCTTGGCTAGTTAAAGCTAGTGATATGGCTACCACTAGAGTGCTGAGTTTTATCATGTTTTGGCTCTTAGGGTAAAAAGCCATTGTGTACGTTCAATTCAAAAGTTACAAGTGCTAATCAAACGACTCTGCTTGATGCTCCTCACTTTGCAGCGCTTTAAATTCGCCTTTCGAAATAATGGTTACAGACTCATGAAGCTCTGAAAAAAACACCATGGCTTCGCCATTTTTTAGCTGAAGCTTAACCTGGTTTACTTTAGATTCAATACTAGCCTCTATTTCGCCATAGTCGGTGCCTTCGCGCAAAACATAGCTTTCTATTAAGTTGTATAGCGTATCTTTATCGAGTTGCTCAAAAGGGATGATCATAGTTGCTCATTATTCATTTTATTTAAAACATATTGCCCAAAGTAATTGGGTACGGTTTTTTCTAACCAAAATATAGGCTTAAACGGATTTTTACCGGCAATAAAGCCAACATGCCCTCCTTTTTCAGAGATGCGCAGCGTAACATGCTCACTTACGTCTTGCCTACTCGGTACGGCTTTAATTGAGAGCATTGGGTCGTCTTTTGCATGAATAATTAATGTAGGCACAGCAATATGCTTTAAATATGGCATCGCACTGGCTTGACGATAGTAATCGTGAGCGTTTTCAAAGCCGTGCAAAGGAGCCGTTAGCTGGTTATCAAACTCTAATAGGTCGTCAATGTTCATTAATTGATCGGTAGTGATAGATATTTGCTGCTTAATTTGTGGCAACTTACGTTGCATCGACTTTTTCATGCGATCGAGCAAATACTTTTGATAAATTTTACCTAGGCTTTTACGAATTACATCGCTTGATGACGACAAATCATAAGGTGCAGAAACAACCGCAGCCGCGCTTAAAGGACATGCTAGTGCTTGTTCACCTAAGTATTTGGCAAGTACATTACCGCCAAGAGAAAAGCCAACGGCAACCATAGGTCTATTTGGATATTGTTGCTTTAGATGATTAATAAAAAAAGCTAAGTCGGCGGTATCACCACTATGGTATGCGCGAGGCAAGCGATTTACTTCGGTTGAGCAATTTCTAAAGTGCATAAGCACAACTGCATAACCTTGCTTTTTTAATGCCTTCATCATGCCTTTAGCGTAAAAGCTATTTATATTACCTTCAAGGCCATGAAGGACTATAGCAAGAGGTGCAGTTTCGTTATGCGGAAGTGACCAAGCAAGTTCGATAAAATCGCCATCGGGTGTATCAAGTTGCTCAAGTTCGTAGCTAGTGTTATGAAATGGGCGGAAAAAACGCGGCATTATGGTTTGAACGTGACGGTTTGTCATCCACCATGCGGGTTTAAACTGTGGGATCATATTTGTACTACACACTTTGCAAAAAAGAATCGCTAGTGTATCAAAAAGAATAAAAAGCGCCTAATCAGTAACTGATAGGGCGCTTTGTGCGTCGTGCTTAATTTTGTTCAGGAACTTCTGCATCATGTATCTTTTTAAGAAAGAAAAAAGCAAAAAAGATACACAGAGAAACAACAATGGTTAAAAACCCAAAAGACATAAATAAAACTGGATCTGTAAAAAAGTCTCTAAAGAATACGCTCATAAGTTGCTCCCCTCGTTTTTGATGGGTTAATCATAAGCGGTGCTTGCAGGTCGCAATGTGATCGAGATCAATTTATTTACTTAAGCAGATGTAAGTGCGAAGTTAAGTTGATTTAGATCATGCTTTAAGAGGGTGTTCTATAGATTCGGTGCGTACTTCAACAATGTATGAAATGTATTTACTTACACGTATAGCTTTATATTGTTGGGTGTATCAGAAGTTTTTAATTTAAGACCGTTAGCGGTGCTTATGAGCATGCATTGCTGTTGTTTTTCAAGCTTTAGCTCAGTGCTTAGTAACTCTGCGCGTATTGTAGCGTAATCACTTATCGTATTCTGATTAGTTTTTAAATAGCTGCGTGCGGCGCGCAGGGGTTGTAATACGTGAGTATCAAACTCACTCACTACTTGTGTTAACTCGTTTAGCTGTTGGGTATTAATACTTAAATTTAATGAATCTAAATAAAGTAGTAATAAGCATAAATTAACGTTTTTTCCTTGCTGGTTTTGTAGTGCCAGCAAGGTTGTTTGTTGCTCAGGCTTTGCGTACAAGGTGCACGCAAACTGCCAAAAATGGTCGCTATTGAGCAAGTTCATCGGCGAATGCCTGTTCTTTTTCTTCCATTTCTTCAAGTGCCATAAGTAACTCTTCTTCAAGGTCGTTAAGTTTAGGCGTAAGGGTTGCTTGCTTAGCTAATAACTCTTTAAGCTTGGCTTTGTTATCGTCGTTGTAGAGTTCGTTATCGCCGAGTGCTTCTTCAACTTCAGCTAGTTCTGCGGTGAATTTATCGAGTTGCTTTTCAAGCTTTTCAATTTGCTTTTTAAGTGGCTGAGTGGCCTTTCTAAACTCAGCCTCTAAGCGCTTTTGTTCCTTACGATTAACACCTGGGTTTGCTTTAGGCTCGTCGCTTTGCTGCGCTTTAACCGCTTCTTTATTGGCATTGAGTAACCACTGGTAATACGCATCTAAATCGTAACCAAACTGGGTTACTTTGCCATCATCGACTAAGTAAAACTCATCGGCGGTATTTTTAAGCATATGGCGGTCGTGCGATACGGTAACCATGGCGCCTTCAAAGCCTTGCAGTGCCATAACAAGTGCATGGCGCATTTCTAAATCAAGGTGGTTTGTAGGCTCATCGAGTAGTAATAAGTTTGGCTTTTGGTATACCAACATGGCAAGTACTAAACGTGCTTTTTCGCCGCCCGAAAATGGGGCTACAGGCTCAAGGGCTTTATCGCCAATAAAGGCAAAACCACCTAAAAAGTCACGTAATGATTGCTCAGTGGCTTTTGGGTCGAGGCGTTGCAAGTGCATTATTGCACTGGCTTTTAAATCAAGAGATTCAAGCTGATGCTGCGCAAAGTAACCAATATTTAATCCGTGATGCTGAATAACTTCGCCAGCTTGCGGCGCTAAATCACCAGAAAGCAGTTTAATTAATGTTGATTTACCTGCGCCATTTCGACCAAGTAAAGCAATTCGGCTGCCCGGTACAAGGTTTAGCTCTATATTATTTAAAATAGTGACGTCACCATAACCCGCTTTGGCTTTATCTATTGTCATTAGTGGGTTTGGTAATGCTTTTGGCTCTGCAAACTCAAAGTTAAATGGCGAGTCGGCATGTGCCGGCGCTAGTTTTTCCATGCGTTCAAGTGCTTTCACACGGCTTTGTGCTTGTTTAGCTTTACTGGCTTTTGCTTTAAAGCGCGTTATAAACTGCTCAAGGTGCGCAATTTGATCTTGTTGCTTATCAAACATTGCTTGTTGTTGTAGTAAACGCTCTGCTTTTTGGCGTTCAAACTGCGAGTAGTTACCTTTGTAAACGTTGATAAGTTGCTTATCTACGTGCCAAATTTGATCAACCACCGCATCTAAAAACTCACGGTCATGCGATATAAGTACAAGGGTGCCGGTGTAAGCGCGTAAAAAGCGTTCAAGCCAATAAACGGCATCTAAATCAAGGTGGTTTGTTGGCTCATCAAGAAGTAGTAAATCGGCGTCGCGTATCAATGCTTGGGCAAGGTTTAAACGCATACGCCAACCACCCGAAAACGAGCTGACAGGGTTTTCTATTAGGTTATTAGCAAAACCTAAGCCGTGTAATAGCTCACCTGCGGTTGATTCAATGCTATAGCCTTTAATGTTTTCAAGCTGAATATGTACTTTGGCTTGTGTGTCGCCATCGTTGTTTTTTTCGGCCTCACGCAGTGCTATACGCATTGCGTAGTATTCTGGGTGGCCTTGGAGTACATAATCAATCGCGCTTATTTCAAGGGCAGGTGTCTCTTGCTTAACAGAGGCGATAGACCAATCTTTTGGAATGCTGCAGTTACCGGCATCTAGTTGTAGTTCTGATTTTAGTAAACCAAATAACGTTGATTTTCCACAGCCATTAGCGCCAACAAGGCCTACTTTGTGTTCTGGAAATAACGTAGCTGATGCGTTTTTTAATAAGGCTTTACCGCCACGAAGTAGTTCTATTTCTGAGATTTGGATCATGAATGCGTTACTTTGCTGTGCCCTTGTTAAGTTGGCGCTATCATACCATAGAACTTAATGCGCTTATCAAGCGTATCAACAAGTGAAGTTATACGATAAAATGACAGCAGTTCAAACCACAGGAAAAATGTTGTGAGACAAAAGAAGCGATTTATTGCTGGTGCATCGTGCCCTGACTGCAAAGCCATGGATACTATGATGCTATACAGAGAACATGATGTTGAAAAAGTAGAGTGTGTTGAGTGTGGTCATAAAATGGCGCAACCCGATAACGCTGTTCAGGCGTCTACTCGCCAATTTGAACAAGTAATTGGTGTGTTTAAACCGGGCGACTAACCCGGTTTTTTTATTGCCTAATTTTTACCGGTTTTAGTAATGCGGTGGAGGTGGCTCAGGTGCTTCTGACATCATAGACGATGATGACTGCGACTCTTTAATTTTTTCTGCTAGCAGCTCAGTTTGGCGTTTCATTTTTGCTAACAGCTGTTGGTGCACTTTTATTTCATCATTTAAGACTTCAATCGTTTCGTCTTGAAAAGCCACTTTGGCTTCAAGTTCCATTAAGCGATGTTCAATTGTGTTCATTATTCTCTCGTATAATAAATCGCTCTGCGATCCCGCTGGAGCTTTCGGTTAACAACGACTTACCGTTATCTGTAAATGTCACATCTAGCACCACCGCCGATTTAGGCTTACTGCCTTCGCGCGGGGCAACCTGCCAAGTTTGAATTTTTTCACCGCTTGGTATTTGCCACAAATCTACGCGCTTATTTGGCGAGCCGGTTGCAAGCAAAGTGCCTTGTTCGTTAAAACGCACAGCAGTAAAAATTTTCTGACGCGCAATATACTTCAGTTTACTCACAAGATCACCTGTAGTCAGCTTCCATACATTTGCTTGTGCCATACTATCGGCCGTAAACGCATAGCGACCTTGTGGATCGAGCGTTACGTGGGTAACACGCGTTGGGTGATTAAAACGATGAACTACTTGCCCTGTACGTGTATCCCAAAAGTAAGCAACATAATCGTTAGAGCCGCTTAAAGCAAAGCGTCCGTTGGGCGATAAATCAACGGTGTTAACTTTATCTTGGTGGCCTAAAAATTCGATACGTCTGCCGGTTTCAAGGTTTATGAATACAACTACGCCGTCGCTACGGCCGTATAAAACACTACGGCCTTGATTGCTAATGGCAATATCGCGAATACTGGCTTTTTGTATTTTGTAATAACCTTTATTTTTGCCTGTGGTTATATCCCACACCGCAAACGTGGTTTTTTCGGCGGTAACGGCCACGCTGTTATCAAAAGCAATGGCTACTGCATACACTAGGCTATCTTGTGATTGTTGCTGAAACCACTGGTATTTTAGCACTTGCTGTTGATTATCCCACAGGGCGACCCCATGGTTAATGGAGGAGATCAAGCTGTATTTACCATCGTTCGATAGCGTTGATGAAAATGCACCTTGCGCAGCATGTTCGTAGCTTGCTACAGCCTGTTGTTTTTTATCGGTACAGGCGATGGCTAAAAAACAGCTAAATACGATTAAAAAAGTACGAAATATCGACATGTTACAGGTATTTCCTCTTAACTCTTAGTGACTGAGAGGTTAGACTAGGACGCGTTGAATGCCTAGGTTGTTTGTCTAATCACTGGATATGTTTTTAGTTTAGCTAACAATGTGAAATTTAGTCATTAAACAAGCAGCCTATCATGTAGGCCGTTAATCTTTAACTAGTAATAATACAATAAATGACAACTGCAAAGTGTGTCGGAGATTTAAAATGAAAAAGACGATTAAATTGTCATTGATTGCAGCGTCAGTTTTAGCGCTTACAGCTTGTAATCAAGAAGCAAAAAAAGAGCAAGCAGAAGTTAAGCTAGACACTGTTGAACAGCAACAAGCATACGGTATTGGTGCATCTGTAGGTAACTTTTTAAATAAAGATCTAGCAGACAAAACTGAAATTGGTATTGAACTAGACCAAGCACTTTTAATTCGTGGTTTTGAAGATGCACTTGCTGGTAATGCAAAAATTGACGAAGAAAAAATTCGTGAAGTGTTAACTGCATTAGATACATCAGTACGTACTAAGCAAGAAGAAACAGCAAAAGTTGAGTCTGAAAAAAGCAAAGAAGCGGGTGTTAAATACTTAGCTGATAACGCTAAAAAAGAAGGCGTTACAGTAACGGAGTCTGGCCTGCAGTACGAAGTGCTTAGTGAAGGGGATGGCGAAAAGCCAGTAGCAACTGATGTAGTTAAAGTACACTACAAAGGGACTTTATTAGACGGTACTGAGTTTGATAGCTCATATGCACGCAACGAACCTACAACTTTTCCTCTTAACCGTGTAATTGCGGGTTGGACTGAAGGTTTACAGCTTATGTCAGTGGGTTCTAAGTACAAGTTTACTATTCCTTCAGAACTTGCTTACGGCGACCGCGATTTAGGTAAAATTCCTGCTAACTCAACACTTATTTTTGATGTTGAATTACTTGAAATTCAAAACGATGAAGACGCAGCTCCTGCAAAATAATCATCATATAAACTAAAAGTTATTTAGCTTATAAATGCAAAAAGGGACCTTAGGTCCCTTTTTAATACGTTACTTACACGTATTAATTTGTGTGATTAGAAAACAAGTTATCAATAAGCTCATCCTCTAACGCAAATCGTGCTTCTAGCGCTTCACCGATAACAGATAAATCGTTATCAAAATCTTTTAATAAGTCTTCTTTATCTACTTCTGCGTATTTATCGTTAAAATCCAGTGCAATATCAGTTGTACTAGAAATACGCGGGTAAATTGCATTGGCAAGTTCTTGGCTTTTTGGGCCTTTATTTTCACAAGCTTTAGCAATGTCATCATAAATTTCAAAATGACCGGCAGACAAGTAATCCATCAGAATTTGGCAAAAAGATTCAATTTGAGCAGGCTCTGGTAAAGCATGATCTTTTTTATCATATGGAGAAAAACCAGCCATTTTACAAAAGAGTACAATAAGCTCTTGGCGTTCATTTAACCATTTATCGATTACTGTGTGGCTACCACCCCATTTCTGTTGAGCTTTTTCTACACGCGTCAGCATAACTGTTCTCCTAGCTGGGTTGGTCTTTAAATTAAGTATAATAAGTTTATATACATCAAGATATATTTAATTTGCGTGTATATCAACAAGTAAAATAGATGTTCTAAAAGCGATGTAATTTATTGAATGGTAAATGGTGAGATTTATTGCAGGCAAGAAAAAACCACCGGTTAAGGTGGTCTAATTTCTTTCATTGGCTTGTTATAACAAGCTTTCTTATTTTTATGAGATAATTTTTATTGTTGTTATTTTAAAACTTTTATTTTTATTATTTTAAGATTTTTATTATTGTTTTTGTTAACGCGGGACAAACAATAACAAGCTTTTTTCGATGTTGCAAACATATTAATAAAAAGTTTTAAATGTTATGGTTTGTTTGCTTGTTTTATAGTCAAAATAGGTTGAAACCGTAGATTATATTGATCTGCCTCTAGGTAAGGCTGTTTTCGTCCCTAAGCAATAGAGGGTCGGAGAATATGGTGGTACAATCTTGCACAATTTATACAAGTCTTAGGATCATTTACGCCATGAGCGAATTAAAAAACGACCGTTATTTACGTGCACTTGCAAAACAACCTGTTGATGTAACTCCGGTATGGATGATGCGCCAAGCAGGACGCTATTTACCAGAGTATCGCGCTACACGTGCACAAGCGGGCGATTTTATGAGCCTGTGCCGTAATGCTGAGCTTGCATGTGAAGTTACACTGCAGCCACTACGTCGCTACCCGTTAGATGCCGCTATATTATTTAGTGATATTTTAACGATTCCAGATGCGATGGGTTTAGGTCTGTACTTTGAAACTGGCGAAGGTCCTAAGTTCGAACGCCCTATTTCATCTCTTGCTGATGTTAAAAAAATTCCAAAACTTGATCCAACTGACGAGCTTGGCTACGTAATGAACGCGGTAAGCACTATTCGTCGTGAACTTAAAGGTGAAGTACCGCTTATCGGTTTTTCTGGTTCACCTTGGACGCTAGCAACTTATATGGTTGAAGGCGGTAGCAGCAAAGTATTTGGTAAAATCAAAAAAATGGCGTTTGCAGAGCCGCAAACACTTCATTTATTACTCGATAAGTTAGCTGATTCAGTTATTGATTACTTAAATGCTCAAATTAAAGCTGGCGCGCAATCGCTAATGGTATTTGACTCATGGGGCGGTGTATTAAGCCCGCGCGATTACAACGAATTTTCACTACAATACATGCATAAAATTGTAGATGGCTTAATTCGTGAGTACGACGGTCGTAAAGTACCGGTTACTTTGTTCACTAAAAATGGTGGTCAATGGATTGAAGCTATTGCAGCAACAGGCTGTGATGCAATCGGCCTTGATTGGACTATTAATATCAGCGACGCTAAGCGCCGCGTGGGTGATAAAGTAGCTCTACAAGGTAATATGGACCCATCTATGTTGCACGGTACACCAGAGCGTATTCGCCAAGAAGTAGGCACTATTTTAGAAGACTTCGGTACAGGCAATGGCCACGTGTTTAACTTAGGCCACGGTATTACACCAGATGTAGACCCTGAAAATGCTGGCGTATTCATTAATGCAGTACATGAGCTAAGTGCTAAGTACCATAAGTAATAATCACTTAAACAAGCTTTAAAACTGTTTAAAAGTAAAAACCCGCTAAGTTGCGGGTTTTTTGTTACCTATTTATAAAGGCTTTTAAAACTACTTATTTAAATAAGCGATTTAAACCATTTAATGCCGCAACACGGTAGGCTTCAGCCATGGTTGGGTAGTTAAATGTGGTATTTACAAAGTAGTCGATATTATTGCCACCATTTTTTTGTTCCATAATGGCTTGGCCAATGTGAACAATTTCAGAGGCACGTTCGCCAAAACAATGTACGCCAAGTACTTCTTTGGTTTCGGTGTGGAATAATATTTTTAAACTACCTACTTCAGTACCAGCAATTTGCGCGCGAGCCAAATGCTTAAACTGAGCACGGCCTACTTCATATGGTACTTTAGCAGCTGTAAGCTCTTGCTCGGTTTTACCTACTGAGCTCATTTCTGGAATGGTATAAATACCAGCCGGAATATCAACAATCAGTCTGTCATCACAGTTACCACATGCAATTGCATCAGCAGCTATACGACCTTGGTCAAACGCAGCACTTGCAAGGCTAGGATAGCCAATTACATCACCTACAGCGTAAACGTTATCAATTTCTGTTTGGTATGTTTCGTTAACTTTTAATTGGCCACGGCTATCGGCTTTTAAGCCAATGGCTTCAAGATTTAGTGTATCAGTGTTACCAGTACGACCATTAGCAAATAAAATACAGTCAGCTTTTACGCGTTTACCTGATTTTAGATGCATTATAACGCAGTCGTCACGCGTCTCAATTCGGTCAAACTCTTCGTTATGGCGAATAACAATACCGCTATTCCAAAAGTGATAGCTAAGTGCGTCAGATATTTCTGCATCCATAAAAGCAAGTAGTCGATCGCGTGTATTAACCAAATCAACTTTAGCGCCTAAACCTTTAAATATTGACGCGTACTCACAACCAATTACACCTGCACCATAAATCAGTACACGATGAGGGTCATGCTCAAGGCCAAGTATTGTGTCACTTTCGTAAATACGAGAATGCGTAAAATCTACCTCTGGTGGGCGATAAGGGCGTGAACCCGTTGCAATAACAATCGTTTTAGCAGTCAGTCGCTCAGTTGAACCATCATTTCGTTTTACTTCAATTGTGTGCTTATCTACAAAGCTCGCATCACCTTGAAACATATGAATGCGGTTACGATCGTAAAAGCTACTACGTAAATTAGATTGCTTAGAAATAACAGAACTTGCGTGACGTAAAATATCAGGAAATGTTAAGCGGCTAGGGCGCTCACCAACATTAAATAACGGATTTGCTTTGTATTCAATATAGCGGCTAACAGAGTGGCGAAGCGCTTTTGAAGGAATTGTTCCCCAATGTACACAACCGCCACCAACTGATTCTTGGCGTTCAATAACCGCTACTTTTTTATCGTTTTTTGAAAGGTTCATGGCGGTACCTTCACCGCCAGGACCCGTGCCAATAATTATTGCATCATATTGGTATGTCACGGGTACTTTTTTTTGTTCTGGTTGTTTGGCCACAGCCACTCCTAAATTAATTAAAAGAGGCTTTTAATAACCTCGCATTAAGTGCTAGCCATGCCTGTTTTTGATTTTCCCAGGCGGCTTCCAGCTCATGGTATTGTGCCATTAATGCTGAGCGTTCACACTGCTTTGCCATGTTATTTTTTTTAACTTCTAACACTTGTTTTTGTAGTGAACAATAATTTTGCAGTTTTTTCAGCAGTAAATCGTACTCTTGTTGTAATAATGTAATCTTATCTTGTGCTAAAGGCAATTTTGCAAGACGCGTTTGCGTTTTACTCATGAGCGTTTCGGCCTTCGCTTTTTCTATACGCTCAACAGGAGTACGCTTTAACTTATTGGCTAAACCCACAGCTGCTAAAGAGCGGATCATCCATTTTGTTGGATCGTAATGAAACCATTTAATACCGTTACGGTAGTCGCTTGCAAAAATATGGTGGAAGTTGTGATACCCCTCGCCATAAGTAAATAACGCTAAAAAGCCGTTATCACGTGCCGTATTTTTTTCGGTGTATGGGCGAGAGCCCCAAATATGTGCAACCGAATTTATAAAAAAGGTAAAGTGTTGACTCAGTACTAAGCGTAGTAAACCTGCAAGAATTAACATCCCCCACACATCACCAACCAATAAACCAAGTATAAGAGGCAAGCCTACGTTCATAGCAATCACAAGCTTTAAGTAATGTTTATGTTGCCACATAACTATTTTATTGCGCTGTAAATCACGACAATTACTATAATCACCGTAGCTATCGCCTTGGTAGTCACGTAACATCCACCCGATATGGCTATACCAAAAACCATTGGTCGCCGCGTAAGGGTCTTTTATTGGGTCGTCAACTTGACCGTGGTGTATACGGTGATCGCTACTCCAATGCAATGCACTGTTTTGCAGTGCAAAAGCACCGCCAAGCGCAAAAATAAATTCAACTGCAGGGTGTGCGTTATAGGTTTTATGTGCCCATAATCGATGGTAGCCGGCAGTAATTGATAAGCCTGCATAAAACATGCAGCCTACAAAAGCAATCCAATGCGCGCTGGTAAATCCGTAGCTAATGGCGTACCAAGGTACAAGTGTGGCAGCCGCCAAAAAGGTTAGGCTAAAAAATAGGACGTTTGTCCAAATAATCGGTGGTTTATTCATAATTCTCAATCTCAGCGTACAACTGTAAGCTAAAATAGTATTTCAAACTCTTGTCGTCAAGTATTAGACTGTACAATTGAGCTAATATCACTAAATATTCATATAAAATAATTCAGGGAGCTGTTGATGTCGGGTGTTAGAGCGCAACAGAAACAAAAAACACGACAGGCGTTAATTCAAGCGGCATTTAATCAGCTGAGTGCTGATCATAGTTTTTCGAATTTAAGTTTACGCGAAGTAGCACGAGAAGCCGGTATTGCCCCAACGTCTTTTTATCGTCATTTTAAAGACATGGATGAGCTAGGTTTAACCATGGTAGACGAAGCCGGCTTAACTCTTCGCCAACTAATGCGTCAAGCTCGCAGACGAATAGCAAACGATGGCGGCAGTGTTATAAATACCTCAGTGGTTACTTTTATGGAGTTTATTGATAACTCAAGTAACCAATTTAGGTTGTTGCTGCGAGAACGCTCTGGGACTTCTAAAGCATTTAGAGCCGCTGTAGCCCGCGAGGTAAAACATTTTATTTTAGAGCTGGCTCATTATTTAGAAAGTGAAACTAAGTGCAACGCTATGCATGCCTATATTCAGGCGGAATCTATGGTAACGCTCGTATTTAATGCGGGTGCAGAAGCGCTCGATATAGAAGGATTGCAACGCGACGAATTGATTGAGCGCGTTATTTGGCAATTACGTTATATTACTCGTGGGGCCGGGCATTACGTAAGAGAAACGAGTAAAGAAGCATAGCTTAAAAAAATTGTAAAAAGTTAATATAAGCACGGTATATTGCAGTGCTTATTAATTTAAGCGTCACTAGTCATGTATTTGTTATTTTAATTCTTAATAGGTGTCTTGGTTGAATTAAAAAACCCAATTGAATCGTTTTTAAATCTGTTTTGTGGAATTTTTATGCTTGCTTCCGTCGCTTTGTAATGTTAAAAATAGGCTTCACTGAACACACACACAAGAAAACAAGATGCATATTATTCGTTTAATTACACTAAAACTTAACCTCTTACTGCTATGGCAAGTGAGCGGGGATTAGTGTGTTTGCATCGAGTTGAACACTAAAAACCCCGCAATTGCGGGGTTTTTTTTATCTCGCGGCTGGGATTAATTGAAATTTGGGTAACATAGGAATGAGGGGCAGTTATGCAAGAGCAAGATAAAGTATGGATTTTTGATACCACCTTACGTGATGGTGAGCAGGCACTTAAAGCAAGCCTTACTGAAGATGATAAAATTCAATTAGCGCATACAATTAGCCGCTTGAATGTGGATGTGATGGAAGTGGGTTTTCCGGTTTCGAGCCCTGCTGATTTTCGCTCGGTGCAACGTATTGCAACCGAAGTAAAAGGCCCGATTATTTGTGGTTTAGCACGCTCTGTTGCCAAAGATATTGAAGCCTGTGGCGAAGCACTTCGCACAGCACAGCAAAGCCGTATTCATACTTTTATTGCAACAAGCCCTTTGCACCTTGAACATAAATTACGTATGAGCCTAGACGATGCAACGGCAATGGCTGTTAAATCAATTAAATTAGCACGTAACTATACTGATGATGTTGAGTTTTCGTGTGAAGATGCCGGTCGTACGCCGCATTGGGATTTATGTAAAATTGTTGAGCAGGCAATTAACGCCGGAGCTTCAACTATTAACTTGCCAGATACCGTTGGTTTTGTAACGCCAGATGAGTACGCCGCAATGATCCGTCATTTAATGAATAACGTGCCAAATATTGATAAAGCGCGCTTAAGTGTGCATTGCCACAACGATTTAGGTTTAGCTGTAGCAAACTCTGTGGCCGCTGTACAAGCGGGTGCACGCCAAATTGAGTGTACTATCAATGGCATTGGTGAGCGGGCTGGTAACTGCTCGCTTGAAGAAGTGGCAATGATCATGAAAATGCGCAAAGACCATTTAAAAGTATACACAGATATTAAAAGTGAAGAAATTTACCGCGCATCTCGTCAAGTGGCTAAAATTTGTAATATGCCAGTACAACCAAATAAAGCGATTGTTGGCGAAAACGCCTTTGCACATAGCTCAGGCATTCACCAAGACGGTGTATTAAAAGCGCAAAATACTTATGAAATTATGTCGCCAGAAAGCGTTGGTGTGCCAAGCAACCAATTAAATATGACTTCGCGTTCGGGTCGCCATGTTATTGAACATCGCTTAGAAGAGTTAGGCTATCAAAAATCTGATTACGATATGGATGGCTTATATAAAAGCTTTATCGAATTGGCTGACCAAAAAGGCACAGTATACGATTACGACCTTGAGGCAATGATTTACTTTAATCAAATTAACGACAAAGACGAAAAATACCAATTAGAGTTTGTTAACTCAGCCTCTAACTCACAATCGGTAGCAAGCTCTACGATTGGAATGCGAATTGATGGCGAAGCTAAACAAGAAGCCGCGACAGGTAATGGTCCAGTAGAAGCCTCGTTTGCAGCTATTGAGCGCTTAACCGGTATGAGCGTTGAAATGATTGAATATAACTTAGAAGCGACAGGCCAAGGTGCAAGCTCATTAGGGCAAGTAAATATTATAGCTAAATACGATGGCCGACCTTACCACGGTGCGGGCATTGCAGCGGATGTGGTTGAAGCGTCGGTACGCGCCATGATCCGTGTTTATAACTTAATTTATCGTGCACAAAAAGTGTCTGATTTAAAACAACAAAGGAAAGCAGGATGAGTAAAACAAACTACAGCGTTGCCGTATTAGCTGGCGACGGTATTGGTCCAGAAGTAATGGCAGCAGCAGAGCAAGTACTTGATGCTGTGAGCGATAAGTTTGGTTTTACCCTGAACCGTGAGCATTATGCAATTGGTGGCGCAGCCATTGACGAATTTGGTAAAGCATTACCAGAGAGTACACTTGCTGCATGTGAAAACGCTGACGCTATTTTATTTGGTTCGGTAGGCGGTCCTAAATGGGAAAACTTACCACCAAATGAGCAGCCTGAGCGCGCATCATTATTGCCGCTTCGTAAGCACTTTGGTTTGTTTTGTAATTTGCGCCCTGCACAGTTATTACCTGCATTAAGTGCAGCGTCACCACTTCGCGCTGATATTAGCGAAAAAGGGTTTGATATTTTATGTGTGCGCGAGCTAACCGGCGGCATTTATTTTGGCGAAAAAGGCCGTAGCGGCGAAGGCGAAGAAGAGTTTGCATTTGATACGCAAACATACTCGCGTAAAGAAATTGAACGTATTGCACGTTTTGCTTTTGAAGCTGCAAAATTACGTAGTAACCATGTTACTTCTGTTGATAAAGCCAACGTACTTGCATCAAGCGTATTATGGCGCGAAGTAGTAACCGAAGTAAGCAAAGACTACCCAGAAGTAAGCCTAGATTACATTTACGTAGATAACGCAGCGATGCAGCTAGTTAAACAGCCGAGCCAGTTTGACGTACTACTTTGCGATAACTTATTTGGCGATATTTTGTCAGATGAGTGCGCGATGATCACAGGCTCAATGGGCTTATTACCTTCGGCAAGCTTGAATCAATCGGGTTTTGGGTTGTACGAGCCAGCAGGCGGTTCAGCACCAGATATTGCAGGTAAAGGCGTTGCAAACCCAATAGCACAAATTTTAAGTGCCGCATTAATGCTACGTTACTCGCTAGGGCAAGACGAAGCTGCGCGCACCATTGAAAAAGCAGTAGCAGAAGCTGTAGAAGCAGGTGTAGGCACGCCAGATATATATCCAAATGCAGGTTACAGCACAAGCGATGTGGCAGCAGCCATCGTTTCACGCATTTAATAACATAGTAAAGTTGCAGCACCGTTATGCTGCAACTCAAACAGATTAGGGAATTAGCAAGTGGCCCAAACGTTATACGACAAAATTTGGCAAGCACATACCGTTGCCAGCATAAACGAGCAAACCGACTTACTTTATATTGACCGCCATTTAGTGCATGAAGTTACTTCTCCGCAGGCTTTTGCAGGTCTACGTGAAAAAAACCGTACTGTACGTTGCCCAGAAAAAACCTTTGCAACGATGGATCATAACGTATCGACTAAGAGCCGATCACTTGATGCCGCAAGCGAAGTATCTAAAAACCAATTAATGGCGCTTGATAAAAACTGTAAAGAGTTTGGTATTGTACTTTACGATTTAAACTCAATTAACCAAGGTATTGTGCACGTAATGGGCCCAGAGCAAGGTATTACTTTGCCAGGCACAACCATTGTATGTGGCGATAGCCATACTTCTACGCATGGTGCGTTTGGCGCATTAGCGCATGGTATTGGTACGTCTGAGGTTGAGCACGTATTAGCAACGCAAACGCTACAGCAAAAAAAGGCGAAATCGTTAAAAATTCAAATTAACGGTGTATTGCGTCCAACAGTTACGGCTAAAGATTTAATTATGGCGGTAATTGGCAAGTTAGGTACTGCTGGTGGCACAGGCTATGTAGCAGAGTTTTGTGGTGCAGGCATTGAAGCGCTTTCAATGGAAGCCCGTATGACGCTATGTAATATGAGCATAGAAATGGGTGCAAAAGCGGGTTTAATTGCATCTGACCGAATTACTTATGATTACTTAAAAGGTCGTCCGTTTGCACCTAAAGGCGCTGATTTTGATGCAGCCGTTAAATATTGGGAAACCTTAAAAACAGATGAAGGCGCACACTTTGATTTAGTTGTTGAGCTAAATGCCGACGACATTCAACCGCAAATTACTTGGGGCACAAGCCCAGAGCAAGTAATTGGTGTTGATGAGTGCATACCCGATCCAGATAAAGAGCCTGATTTAATTAAAGCCGATGCTATTCGCAGCGCACTTAAATACATGGACTTAAAAGCGGGCGATAAATTATCAAGCGCAAAAGTAGACACGGTATTTATTGGCTCATGTACTAATAGCCGTATTGAAGATTTACGTGCTGCGGCAAAAATTGTTGAAGGCAAGCACGTTGTAGTCGGCATAGAGGCGTTAATTGTACCGGGCTCTGGCTTAGTTAAAAAACAAGCTGAAGACGAAGGCTTAGCCGATATTTTTAAAGCCGCAGGCTTTGAATGGCGCGAACCAGGTTGCTCTATGTGTTTAGCTATGAACGATGACCGCCTAGAAGCAGGCAAGCGTTGTGCATCTACTTCTAATCGTAACTTTGAAGGTCGTCAAGGTCGTGGCGGGCGTACCCATTTAGTTAGCCCTGCAATGGCGGCAGCCGCTGCAATACATGGTCACTTTGTTGATATTAGAGGAGAAGCCTAATGAGCGTATTTTTTAGTGGCTTAATGGCCCCACTTGATAAAAACAATGTAGATACTGACCAAATTATTCCTAAGCAGTTTTTAACATCAACGAGCCGCGAAGGCTTTGATGCGGCATTGTTTTATGATTGGCGCTACCTAGATAACGACGAGCCAAACCCTGATTTTATTTTAAATCGCCCATGCTACCAGGGTGCGCAAATATTATTAACGCGCGACAACTTTGGTTGTGGCTCATCTCGAGAGCACGCTCCATGGGCGCTTAAACAATATGGCTTTGAAGTTATTTTAGCTGAAAGCTTTGCAGATATTTTCTTTAATAACTGTGGTAACAACCAAATGTTAGCCATTGCATTACCTGCCGATACGCTTGAGCAATTGTTTGTACTTAGCGAGCAGCACGACGATATAAACATTGAAATCGACCTTGAAAATCAAACACTAACAAGCAGTAAGTTTGCACCAATTAGTTTTGATATTCGTAAAGACGTAAAAGAGCGCTTATTAAGTGGTTTAGACTTTATTGGTGTAACCGAAACACTAAACCCACAAATAGATGCGTTTGAAAAACAACTCGCTACTGAGCGTTCTTGGCAGTAAGTAGATTTGAAAGTACGATAATGAAACGCGGCAAATGCTGCGTTTCATGGGTAATACTTCAGGCTAAAATTATCTAACAGAAAGCATAACGTGTATTATTGGTCTTTCTTGAGTACCTGATATTTTTGCCAAAGAGCATTTTAGGTTTCGACTCATAAGCTCTCTTATTGTAGGACAAAACAGTTTATTAACGTAGCCGATAAGTAAACCATTCATATAAACGGCGATAGCTTGGCAGTCATAAGGGTTATCGTCCTCGCACCTAAGCTCTACAGATGATCCCAAATTAAAGGTCTGAATTTGGTCATATTTTAAGTAATATCGAGTCCCAGCTAACTCCATTAAATAGTCAAATGGAATAACTGCTTCATTCAGAGCTGGTATTAAATCAAAACCATCACTGGGCAGTTGAATACCTGTATGTGTAATTAAATCGAAATCACTACCATCAAAATTTTCTGGTAAATCATGATTTAATAAATATTTTTTGAAGTCTCGGCGTGACCGCGGAGGAAGTCTTTTCATAAATGTAGCTAGTACATTATTTGTAAAAGAGCCTTTATTTATAGGAAATGCAGGATATCCTAAAAAACCTTGAGCGACAGCTGTATTAAAATCTTGAGTTTCTTTTAGGTAAGAAAACTCAAAACCACTATCTAACTTTGCAAGCTTTCCTACTAAGTAACGCTCATTGCGATCTTTGTTTGATTGCCAAGTCAGAAACAGTGTATTTACATGTATTGAGTTTTCAATTGTTATCATTATTCAATTCTTCTTTAATTAATGTTAACCGAGATATGATATTACGTCTTATCCAGTCAAATCGTTCATTACTGAACGGAACATCAACTTTTATCTCTGTCAATGTGTGGATCTCAGCAAGCATACCTTCTAAATCCAAGTTATCAAGCTTTTGCTGAACATAGACTTTAATTTTAGCATCTGCACTAACTATACCCTTAATTAATTGAAAGTGTGGGATCCTTTTTTTTGTATCTTCTCTGGAGAACCTTAGGTGATGGCATCCCTTAGTTAGATATGCACGAATTCTATTTTCATCCCAGTCTTTTATTTTATCTAAGAATCTTTCATGTCCTAATGCTGTGCCATTATCGAAAAGAGGGCTTAAACGAGTTTTATCATCCTTCTGAAAAATAACTCCCCAGTTTTCCTGATGTCTATCAGTATTACCTATCAATGAGTCAAAAAATGCCATATCGGCTAACCATTTTAGGCGATCTGTTTTTAATGATGCGTTAATTGACAGCCCCCTAATGAATGTCATCATGTCAATAAGGTTATGTTGTTTACCACTCTTATCATCAAAATCTGAAATAATACGTTTGAAGTAAGAGCCAGCATGAACAAAACGTTCAGTTTCAACATCATAAAACCACTCTATAAGTGAGCCACAGACGACCCCTTCATTACTTTCCTTAATCGCAGGGTATGCCTTTGGGACATCAACACCAATATATTTAGATATGATATAAGCTATTATTTCAGTCCAATACTGATCTGGGTATCGATATATTGATTGTTTGAATAAATATGGCCAAGCGGACCTGAGGTTCTTGTGAATTACACCTTCAGGAGACCACAACATCTCTTTATCCCTAGCCCCAATTGGGAAAATAGCATGATGTTCATCACCTGCCCAAACAGTTACATCAATTAATTCGATCAATTTATATTCCTTTATAATCTGGTTTGATTGTAATCGTAATACATTAGGACTTTTTTGAAGTTAACTCAATACCAGTCTTGTATAGGCAATATGTTTAGTTAGGAACGATAACTATTTATAAATCGGCAGGGCTTACTTATAAACGAAGTTTAGGTAAGCCCTGTCATAGTTTTAGTCACATTATAGTATTAGAGGATAAGCGAAATGAGCGTGTTCTGAGGTGGCTTAGACTGTATTTGTGTAACCGAAACGCTAAACCCACAAATTGATACGTTTGAAAAGCAACTCGCTACTGAGCGCCCTTGGCAGTAATTGTTTAATCTTTATATAGTAAAATCACGTATTAAAAAGCACGGCAATTGCCGTGCTTTTTTGCGGGTAAATATTAGATGTGGTAGTTAAGGCTTAATGTCTAAAGTCAGCCATCAACGCAGGTATACCAGGTAACATGCCTACAATTGCCATTACAGTGGTAAGTAACACAAACATAATAAGTGGAATCACCCAGCGGCTCATTTTAGTTAGCTCAGCGCTGCGCTCTTTACAGCCAATCAGCCCTAAGTTATCAAGTAACATAGTAAGTGACCAACCAAAAGCAGGATTAACCAAGGTCGAAGCAAACACCACAATAGCGGCTGATTGCGTTGTTTTGCCTTCGCGCGTCATTTCCATGCCAGCTTCAAGTAGCGGAATAAACACTCCTACAATAAGCGCAACACAAAGCACAGGTTGCCAAATGGCTAAATCCATAGGGTAACCCCATAAACCAGCAATAATACAAAATAATGCAGTTAAAATAGCGCCAGCCGGAATAGGGCGTTTAGCAATAGCAGCAGGTACAATGTAGGTTCCCCACGATGAGGTAAAGTTAGCACCACCGGCAAGTGAGCCAAATGTTTGTCTAACCGATGCGCTCAGCATGGTGTCGTCGATATTCATTTGTACTTTTTCAGTACGTTGCGGATAGCTTATTTTTTGAAATACTTGATGACCTAAAAAATCTGGTGACCACATAGCAACGGCGAGCACTGCAAATGGGAGTACAACCACAAAGCTTTCAAGTGTTGGCAGGCCAAGCATCCAGCCCGTGTTTTCACCCCACCAATAAGCTGGGTTCATATTTGGTAAACCCGGTGCAGTATGAAACTCAAACGGTGCGCCTAAAGCAAAGGCAACCACACCACCAATAAGGCAGCTTAACGGCACGGCTAACCAACGCTTTTTAAAGTGCTCTAATAGCGCATACAATAAAATGGTGGCTAAAATAACAATAAACGCAATATGCGCCATATCAATGGCCTCAGCCCAGGCAAACAGCTTTTTAACCTGCGAAATAGTACCAATAAAGCCTAAATAAATGAGTAGCCCGCCACATACACCTTTACTGGTTAGGCGTGCGAGCATACTTCCTCCTTTGGTTATGGCCAAAATAAAACCAAAGGCACCAATGAGTAAGCCAAACGCCATAGGGTGGCCGCCAGCTGCAACTACAATAGGAATTAACGGTATAAGAGGGCCATGAGTACCAGCCAAGTTAGCTGTTGGTAAAATAAAGCCTGAGAATAAGATGATAAAAATAGAAACAATGAGTAATTCGTAGCGCACGTTTTCTAAAACAAAGGCATCGCTTAAACCAAGAGGTGCTGCAAATGTTGCCGCAATAGCCCCCACCATAACGACTTTACCAATAGTGCCCGCCATTGCTGGAATGGTGTCTTCAAATTCAAATCGGTAATCTCTAAACGGTAAATTAGGACGCCAGCGTTTAGGCTGCATAATCTGTAATTCATGTTCGAGATACTCGTCGCGAGTATTAAACTCTGAACTCGGTTTGTGAAGCTGCTCGTAGCTTTGAGCATTCTTGTGCGTGTTTGATGGTGCATCACCGGGTGGTGTAGTTTGCATGCGTTCTCCTGCAACATTGTTGCTTAATCAAATAAATACGGCTTTTGTTAAAGCAAATGAATATTGAACATGCAGGGTAGATCAGCTTTTGGGCTGCTATGTATAGGCAAAAGGTCGTGCATGGTTGTTTTTAATACAGTTAATCTGACAATCAGCTTTACGTTAAAAATTATAAAACTACACAAAATGATTTAAAGTTTTTATAAATCATAATATTGAATGTATCATTAAGGAGGCGGAGCACTATTTACCTAATAGTATAGTGTTAACGGCAGGTTATTATCCTTTAGTCTTAGTGGTTGTTAAAGCCGCTTTGTTTGAAAAGCTTATTGGTGGCAGCCGTTAATTTCGTTTTATTTGTGGTGAAATAATACTTCTGTTATTTTCGGATTGTTAATAACAACAATAAAGAATAGAGATGCAACTCAACTCCCCTAAATCAATTGGTATTTTACTTGGTACGCTTTACGGCATATTTATGCGGCTGTTTATAGAGCTATTCAATGCTTATAATTTAGGTAGCTTAGTCTCTATATCATTTATGTTTTTAGTGCCTGTTGCAATTGGTTATATTCGTATTCACTTTGAATTTAAAAGCACAGAAATATTAACTAAAAGGCAAATGGTGACAATTGCTTGGCAGCCTATTTTTGTTTTTTTATTTGTAAGTGTAATTACTTTACTTGAAGGCAGTATTTGTGTGGCTATGGCTTTGCCTGCTTTTATGTTTTTTGCCAGCATTGGTGGATTACTTGCGGGTTTTGTTAGAAAGCGTGAAATAAAAAAAGCGAATAGTTCTTTATTATCAATCGCGTTGTTACCTATATTGCTCTCACCTATTGAAGTTAATTTTTTAAATTTATCAAAAACATACGAAGTAACAAATTCAATAACTATTAACGCGCCCATCAATGTTGTATGGCAACAGTTAGCTAATGTGAGTGATATAAAACCACAGGAAGTGCCTTTTTCACTCACTCAATTAATTGGTGTACCAAAGCCATTAAAGGCAAGTATGAATGCAAGCGGTATAGGCGCTGTTCGCACAAGTACTTGGCAAAAAGGGGTTATATTTAAAGAAGTTATTACGGATTGGCAACCAAATAAACAGATGCTTTATAGATTTGACATAGACCCAGATGCTATTCCCGATGACGCACTCGATAAACACGTAAAACTTGGCGGCGAATACTTTTCACCTCTTTACGGTGGATATGAGTTAACTGAAGATAAAGGCGGCAATACAATTTTAACGTTAAAAACGACCGTGCAAGACAATACAAATTTTGGTGTTTATTCGCGAATATGGGGAGAGGTGATATTTCAAGATTTCCATCATTCACTTTTAACGTTGATGAAAAACAGAGCTGAAAAGTCACTTATCGCAGTTATTTCCCATAATTAACTTAAGCCGCTATGGTATTGAAAAATTATTATAATGGTGACTTATGAAATTATTAACGGCAGCAACTCTAATACTTGCCACATCAACAGCCTTTGCACGCCCTGCACCTTTGGTGTCTATTCCTACTCACGATGCCTTTTTTAATAGTATTGCCGCGCATTGTGGTAAAGCGTTTGAGGGTAAAGTAAGTGTAGATAATGCAAAAGGGCCAAGTTCATTTGAGAATAAAAAACTGGTTATGCATGTTCGTAAATGTACCGACACTGAGCTACAAGTACCGTTTCATGTGGGTGATGATGCATCACGTACATGGATCATAACAAAAACGGGAAGTGGCTTGAGTTTAAAACACGATCATCGTCATAAAGATGGCAGCGACGACGCATCAACTATGTATGGTGGCCATACGCTTGATGCAGGGTTTGCACAAATGCAGTCGTTTCCAGCAGACCAGTACTCTAAAGAGTTATTTGTAAAACAAGGGATTGCACAGTCTGTAGGTAATATATGGCAAATGTATATTTACCCGGAAGTATTTACTTATCGATTAATTCGCCAAGGACGTGAGTTTAAGGTGGATTTTGATTTAACTAAACCGATTACTCCACCATCAGCACCTTGGGGTTATAAAGACTAAGGTTACTTGCCCTTGCTTGTATCTTCTTTAGTTTCGCATTGTAGTAAAACACTTAAATCTGGTTGATAGGCGCGTGGCTTAGTTGGAAAACGTTCATATTCTTGCACGCCTTCAAGCACTTTCAACATAAAGGTGTTGCCACGACATAAGCGCTCAGCATGGCGTAATAAAAATACGCTTTGGTTGAAAAAGTGTTTGTAATCGTCAGACTTAATTTTTATTTTATAATTGTCTTCGCCAATTTTTGTTTGGTAGTAATGCACTTTGTTGTCAAAGTCGTAGAGTTTTTCTGTTTCGGCTTTTTCAGCAAAGGCTGTATTTGCGCTCGAAAGGGCCACCAGTATCGCACCTATAGTGAAGCGTGGGGAGTTTAATCCTTTCATAAAAATGTATCCTTTAATTTGCGAACTTTATACCCATTAATTACTTATACAAGTTCGATTTCTTTATATTCAGTCTAACACCCAAAAAGGGATAACGTGATGTTCAAACAAATAAAACAGCTTTTTGCAGTATTCGATGATCAAGAGCCAAGTATAGAGCCACACGATTTAAAAACAGCTGTGGCTGCATTGCTTATTGAAGTAATGCGTGCCGACACCAAGCTTGAACATGATGAACAACAAACCCTGACTGTAACCTTAAAAAAGTACTTTAATTTAACAGATATCGAAGTTGATGAGCTCACTACTAATGCGGCGAGTAGTTTGGATGGTGCGATAGATTACTTTCAGTTTTCAAAACAGATTAATGAGCATTGCAGCGCGGTACAGCGAATAGAAATAATAGAACTATTATGGCGCTTAGCGTATGCCGATGGGGAAATAGATCCCCAAGAAGACTACGTAATACGTAAAGTCGCAGGGCTTTTATATGTAACGCATACCGATTTTATCGCCGCAAAAATAGCGGCGACAAAGTAAGTAAGCGGGCGTGCAAGTTATTTTAACTTACTTGCAACGCTTACTAATTGATGAGCAAGGGCTGATACTTTTTCAGCTGTTACAGGTTCATTTATTTGCCCATTTTCATCAAACAAAGAGTGTACAGCGGGTACAGCAAGCTGATCGGCAAGCACTAATGAACCAATGCCGCTTAATATATCACGCACATGATTTAAACCTCGTAATCCACCAAGCCCACCTGGCGATGCTGCAAACAAAGCGACCACTTTATTACGAAAAGCAGGAACAGCACCTTGTTCTGTGCGCGATGCCCAATCAATGGCGTTTTTTAGTGCTGCGGTAATAGAGCCGTTGTACTCTGGGCTTGCTAGTAAAATACCGTCGGCTGTACGTAGCTTGTCTTTTAAAAGCTGTACATCGCTTGGTGTGCCTTGCGCTTCTATGTCTTCGTTAAATAGTGGGATGTTTAATTCGTTTAGCTTTATTACTTCTACTTCAGCACCTGTTTGTAGAGCAAAACGTGCTGCTTCATTAATAATTTTTTGATTAAAGCTTTCTTGGCGAAGGCTTCCTGCTAGAGCGATAATTTTTGGTGCTGACATGGTAGTGGCCTTTTAATGTTTTAAGTTTCATGGCTAATGTAGCAAAATTTTGCTTGTAGAAAACCCCAATAAACGCAACACTTATGTGCGTATATGCACATAAGTAAAAGGTAGGCAGCATGGCGATAAAGTTTGAAGATTGGCAAGACGTTAAAGTTGCTTTTGAAGTAGCACGTTTAGGCACGTTAACAGCGGCAGCAGAAGAGCTTAATGTACACCACAGCACAGTGCTTAGACGAATTAATAATCTTGAAAAAAACTTGAATACACGGCTTTTTCATCGCCATGCGCGTGGCTACAAAGTAACTGAAATTGGCACTAAGTTATTTGCAACGGCGCAGACTATTCATAGTTCGTTAGAGCAGCTTCATAACGATATTGCTTCGGCAGACAGTACACTTAGAGGGAGTTTGTTGTTAACTACGGTAAGCGGTTTTATGGATATACTTGGCGATGTGTGTGAGCAGTTTCAAGCGTTACACCCGCAGGTGCAGTTAGAAGTTATTTTAGAACAAAAAAGGCTAAGGCTCGATCACGGGCAAGCACATATTGCTGTGCGTGCAGGCCCAAGGCCTGATGAAGGCGATTATATTGCTCAACATTTGGCCCAGCTTTCATCGGGCTTATACGCTAATAAACGTTATATTAATAAATACGGCATGCCTAAATTATTAAGTGATTTACAACAGCATAATTTTGTATCGGGTGTGGCAGGTTTTAATGCCCGCGTGCCTTATTTTGCGTGGGCTGATGAACATATTCCCGCATCGCAAATAAAGCTGCGAGTATCTGAAACCGCAGAAGCGACTCGTGCAATAATTAAAGGGCTAGGCATTGGCGGATTGCAGCATGACGTAGCGGCGCAATATCCTGATTTAGTGCCTATATTACACAGTGAGTTAAGCTGGCCTACCGATGTATGGTTAGTCACGCATCACTTAGTGCATCGTACTGCTAAAGTACAAGCTTTTGCTGGGTTGTTAAAAACACACTTTAGTGAGTTAGCTGCTAATCAATAGTTTTAGCAGCGTTTTAAATGATTATAGTGTTTTTTTTACTTCTATCCCTAGGCGTTTAGCCAAGCGTACTAAGTTAGCTCTATCTAATTCAAGTACTCTTGCTGCTGCTGACCAGTTGTAGTTATGCTTCTTTAATTGCTCAGTAATTACGTTGTATTGCAACGATTCTACAGCTTGCTTTAAAGGTTGGTTGATTAAGGTGTTGGTTGTACTTTGGCTCGCTGCTATAGGGGGTTGCAGCGCACTCGGGGTTAAATCACAGTGCTCGCTTGTAATGGTTATTATTGGATTTTGCCATTGGCTTTGTTTTGCTTTAAGGGCGCTGCGGCTAATGACATGTTCAAGCTCGCGCACGTTACCTGGCCAGTTGTACTGATTAAGCAATACTTGCGCTTCAGGGCTTAGTTTTAATTGTTTTATCCCTAATTTACGGGCTGTTTGCTCGATAAAATAACCAGCTAAGAGTGTTATGTCGTGCTCGCGTTTACTAAGTGGTGGCACAGTAATAGGGTAGACACTGAGGCGATGGTATAAATCGGCTCTAAAGCGACCTTGAGCTACTTCTTCTTTTAAATTTCTGTTAGTGGCAGCAACTACGCGTACATCTACGTATTTTGGCGTGTCTTCACCCACCGTTTGTATTTCGCCACTTTGTAGCACTCGTAATAGTTTACTTTGCATGGCAAGGGGTAGTTCGCCAATTTCATCTAAAAATAACGTGCCGCCATCAGCTAATTGAAATTTACCTTGGCGCGAATTTAGTGCGCCTGTAAAAGCCCCTTTCGCATGACCAAAAAATTCACTTTCAGCAAGGTTTTCGGGAAGCGATGCACAATTTAAGTGAATAAGCGGTTGATCTTTGCGAGCTGAATTTAAGTGAATATTACGTGCAACAAGTTCTTTCCCTACCCCTGTTTCACCTAATATAAGCACGCTAAAGTTAGATGCTGCAACGAGTTTAATTTCGTTTTTAAGTGTTTGCATTAGCGGGCTTTGACCAATAATTTCACCGCCGTCACGTGTTAATGCTTCACGATTTAGTTCTTGTACTAATGCACTTGAGTGCTGTGCATGCTGTTTGTAATGGGCAAGTTCTAAGGCCGTTTTAAAGTGCGCGCTACACAGCGTTTGTAAGGTATTGAGTGTATCAGCGCTTATGCTGTTAAATGCATTGGCGTTAAGGCTATCAAACGTAAGTACGCCAAGTAGCGCGTTTTTATCATAAAGAGGTAAACCTAAACATGCATGTACTGGTATGTCGCCGGTTTTAGCTAATAGTAATCCGTCGTATGGATCGGGTAGTGGGCAGTCGTGCGCAAATTGAAGCGCGAGTGTGCTTTTGCAAATAGCTTCTAGGCGAGGGTGCTCTGCTATTTTAAATCGTCTGCCTAAACTGTCGGGCATTAATCCTTTAATTGCCAGTGGTTTTAATTGCTCGCCCTGAAGCACTAATAACGCACTTGCATCACTAGGAATCACCCGCTCAACCGTTGCTAGTAATTGATCAAAACTATGCTCGTGCAGTGTACTTTGAGCAAGCTCTAGAGCAACTTGTGTAAGGTTGAATTGCTGGTCCACGTCAAAATGACCTATTTGTGTTTTTATGAGTTAATTTATAGTAGGTCATAAAGACTCACACTGTAAAGTGATTTAATTTAACTTGTTGAATTTAATTAATTAAATTTGTTGGCACAGTATGTGTAATAGCTAAGTAACGTAGTTAGTTACAGAGATCGCCATGAACACACTAATGCTGAATAATTTAAATAATCAAACACAGTTTAGTTCACTGTACAAAACCGTATTATTTGCTGCCAATACTGCATTGGCTGTGAGTTTAGTGTGTATTACGGCAAGTATTTTAATTAGCTACCCGTTTGCAGAGTACTTTTCCATGGCGGTGCAAGTATCAGCTCATATTGGCACTATTGTTATTGCTGCTATTTTAAAAGTAAGTTACGTACTGCGCTGTGTTGCACAACATGGTTTAGGGCAGGAGGTACGATAATGCGCCCTATAAACTTAACTGAGCCAATGCCAGCACGCGTTGCTATTCATCAAGTATCTCAATGGCCGTTATGGATGCTCGCTTTTAGACCTTTCTTTTTAGGCGGTGGCTTATTGGCATTTTTGTCAGTGGGGTATTGGCTACTTATTTTAACAGGCCATGCAAGTTGGCACTTATCGATACCTGCGACATTATGGCACGCTCACGAAATGCTGTTTGGCTTTGCAGGAGTTGTAGCTGTTGGCTTTTTACTTACCGCTGCACAAACATGGACAGGCGTACCGAGCATAAGTGGCAAAGCCCTTATGTGGCTTACGTTTATATGGCTTGCAGCGCGCTTAGCCTTTTTTGTAGTACTGCCTGATATTGCTCATTTTAATTTATATGCTGCACTTACATTACAAGTTATTTGGTGGTTAGGCGCCATAGCCGCGTTGGCTAATATGTTATTAAAAGCCAATAGCAAAAGTAACTATCCATTTTTAGCTATTTTAGCGGTGCTTTGTGGGCTCAATGTATTGTATTTAATACTCATTTTACAGAAAAACATGCAACTTGCACTTGGTGTGGTTGATACCGCAGTACTGGTTATTACTTTACTAGTAGGCATTGTTGCGGGTCGCGTTTTACCATTTTTTACCGCTAAAGGTCTGGGTTTAACCGAGCAAGTTCGCACTCCTAAAATAGATAAAGCGGTGATGTATTTATCTATTGTGGCTATCACTTTATTTTTTATCAACAAGTTGTTTTTGAACACGATTAATCCTGCGTTAGTTGTTGCAACGGTTGCAGTGCTTCATCTGGTCAGGGCTGGTTGTTGGTGGGATAGCAAGGTATTGAGAGTGCCGTTGTTATGGTCTTTGCATTTTTCGTACCTTGCTCTAGGTGTTGGTTTGATGCTGGTGGCAATAAGCTTTTATAGCAGTGCAATACAATTTAAAGATGCGCTGCACTTAATCACTATTGGCACAATAGGTATGATGATTTTAGCAATGATGACGCGTGTATCGCATGGTCATACAGGGCGTACACTCGCTATTCCTCATTACATGGCTGTTGCTTTTGCGTTTTTGCTTGTGGCCGCTATTACTCGTTCATTACTCCCTTTTATTATTGGGCCTCACCTTGCTTGGCAAATAAGTGCTTTGCTGTGGCTAGTGGCTTTTTCATTATTTTTAATTCACTGCACACCTATATTAACGCGGCGTCGTGTTGATGGGCGCCGTGGTTAGTTTACCCATAGGAAAACACATATGTTATCTGATAAAACCATTGAGATTGTAAAAAGCACAGTTCCGTTATTAGCGCAGGCGGGTACGGTTGTTACCGATCATTTTTATAAGCGTTTATTTAGCCATAATCCTGAGCTTAAAAATATTTTTAATATGGCGAATCAAGATACAGGTCGTCAGCAATTTGCACTTTTTAATGCATTGGCTGCGTATGCACAAAATATTGATAATTTAGCCGTATTAAAAGAAGCGCTAACACGTATTAATCATAAGCATACAAGCTTGAATATTTTACCTGAGCATTACCCTATTGTAGGTGCGCATTTAATTGGTACATTAAAAGAGCTTATTCCTGAGCAATTTACTCCCGATGTTGAATACGCTTGGCGCGAAGCTTACGGCGTACTTGCTGATATTTGTATAACCGAAGAAGCTGCTTTGTATGAGCACAGTAAAAATAAACACGGTGGTTGGGCGGGAACTCGCCAATTTAAAATAACCAACAAACAGGCTGAATCAGCACTCGTAACAAGCTTTACACTTACGCCAGTTGATGGCGAAGCTGTTATTACACATAAACCAGGGCAGTATTTAGGTATTAAAGTTAAGCCAGAGGGCGCCAAATATGAAGAAATTCGCCAGTATTCTATTTCACAAAAAAGTAACGCTAAAAACTACCGTATTAGTGTTAAAAAAGAGCTACAGCCAAAGCCTGGCATGGTGTCTAATTATTTACACTCATTAGAGCAAGGCACTATTGTTGAGTTATACCCGCCGGCAGGAGACTTCTTTTTACGCAATAACACAAGTCCAGTGGTTCTCATTTCAGCAGGTGTTGGGCAAACACCAATGCTGGCTATGCTTGAAACGTTATTAAGTGATAATTCTAATCAAGAGATTATGTATTTACATGCCTGCGAAAATACTCAGCAGCACTCGTTTTCAAAATATTTAAATGATCTAACAGCGCAGAATAACCACTTGCAAACAATAACGTGGTTTAATCAAGCGACAGAGGGCGCTGATTTTACAGGGTTGATGAGCTTAAACGCAGTACAAGCACAGCTACCATTGAGTAATGGCGACTTTTACTTGTGTGGCCCTGCGGGGTTCATGGCATTTATAAAAAACCAATTACTTGGGCTCGGTGTTAAAAGTGAGCATATTCATTACGAAATATTTGGCCCGCATCAAGACTTATAATACCGTTTAAAAGTGGGCATATTTTAGATAATTATTTAGCCTACTAACTTAATCGCGCACTATAAGGTTTACTCAATAGTGCGCAACCAATTAAATTATAGCTTTTTAGTATCACTTTGCGCTGCAAACGTTTGTTTTTGCCATGCATTAAAGAGCTTTTGTTGCTTATCTGATATCTTTAAACCGTAGGTTCTTTGCATATAAGCATAGGTGTCGGCTATACGTTTTCGCGCATAAACAGGCGGTTCAACTACACGTTGTTTAAAGTTTACTTTTACTTCGCAGCGACCATACTGTGTGGCGTTTTCGCTAAGCATGCCAAATCGATAATTGGAGCGATCGGCATTAATTTCGCCAATAGCTGGCGCTAAGTTGTTTATATCGGCTTCCATTTTTCTAAATTTAGCACTTACTTTTCTACAATTTTTTCGCCCGCCATCTTGCCAACATTGTAGTTGATGACCAAATTCCCACGCCGGAACAATGTGTTCCCACTCAATGCGTAGTGCTCGCACGTTTATCTTACCTGAGCGTGTAAGCGTATTTCTCGGAACGTAACCACAGTTTGCGGGATCTGGAACGAGTTTTTTACCTTCTTTTTTAATGTCGCAGCCGCAGTAGATGCTTTTAGCGTTGTCAGGTAGGGTTTTAATAAGGTGTTTTTTTGCAGTAGAAAAACGGGTGAACTGCTCCGCCGATACCGAAACACACAAAAAACAAGCCAATAAGGCCAGAATAAATCGAGTCATATCCATCACATATGTGAACTACAGGAATGGCTAGTTTAAGCTGTTGATTAAAAAAGATAAAGAAGACTTAGAATTTAGCTTGAAATGGTTACTGGTACTTGCTCTTTTTATTTTTGTAAAAAAGCTGATAGTGCGGGGAAACTATCAGCTTTGTATAAGCTATTTAACCTGAGCTTTGGTTAAGATATTTACTTACATACTATAGCGAATACCTAAAAAGAATTGCCTACCAGTATGGTTATACTCTCGTGGTAAATTAAGTGTTCCGTCACCAGTGGTATACAAGCGCTCGTATTCATCGGTTAAGTTAATAGCTTCAAATGTTACGGTTACATTGTCATTGAGGTTATAAAAAGCAGAAAGGTCATAATGTGCTGGACCTGTTGTTGCTTCTTCAGCATTACCATTACTGCCAGTATAATCAGTAATGTAGTTATCGCGTTTATTCATTGAAACGCGAGCGCCATAATTTTCTTCTTCGTAATAAAGTGTGAAATTATATGAATTTTTAGAAAGCCCCGTTATTTCTCCTGCGGATACGTGAGTGTAGTTAGAAACAATACCGGTATTTTTTAATAACCCCGGTAAAAAGCTAAATGGCTGTTGATATATTAGCTCAATACCTTTAACAACAGTTCCCTTGCCATTTACAGGTACGTAATGGGTGTAGGGTGTTGTTCTTGGGTCAAGTGCACTTGATGGATCGTATTGCGGATCGTTATCAATGAAAGGTAAGTATGCAGGGTCAACTAATTTTTCCTCAGTTGAGCTGGTGATGAAAGTACCTATATCTTTATAAAAACCAGTTAAAGCAAGTAGCGACTCTTCATCAAAATACCATTCGATACCTAAATCAGTATTTGTTGAGGTGAATGGGTCTAAAAATGGATTACCCGCACTGACTGTTCCATTTAAATAGGAGAATGATGGGTTACCTGGGTTTAGTGAGCCAAGGCTTGGACGAGTCATGGTTTTGGATAACCCTAAACGTACAACAACATCTTGCGTTGCATCCAGTGCTAAATTTAAAACAGGTAAAACATTATCGTAACTATTTTCAATTTCAACAGGATCGCTTTGAATAAAGCCCGTTGATGTTGTTTCTGTTTTTACATAACGTAAGCCTACATTTGTTCGTAGGAGCATATCAGATATTTCATATTCAAAATCTGATTGAATATAAGCAGCGATGGTTTCCTCTTCAACTTCCCAGCTTTGTGCGCTTCGCGCCGTCCACTCTTTATTGAGTAGTTGTGATTCAATTGCATCAAAATCGGCCACAATAAATTGCGGCAACGTACCATCATAGCCTGAACCATAATCATCGTAAGGCATTAATTGTGAAAAGCCGATGGCTGACTCTTGATCCGGAAACCCATTAATTTGCGATTCATCATAGTTTACTGTTCTATCGTTATAAGCAACCCCACCTTTAATGCTCATAAAGTCTGTTTCGTAAGTTAAATCTAATTTGGCAGTATCATTTTTTCTGAGCACATCCGTAGCACGAAGTCGACCGTCTGTTAAATTAAATGAACTTGCATCTAAATTATCATAGCCATAATCCATCACTGCAGTATTTGCGCTATTTCCAAAATCAATTGAGACGGTATGAGGTGTATTGCTGGTCATATTATAACGATATTGCTCAGAGCGAGCATTTGACTCAGCGGTGCCGATCATTGCATCTAATTTTAAGTAGTCAGATAGGTGGTATTTACCAGATAACACATACTGTTTAAATTTTGTTTTAGATACCTGTTGACGGCTTTCTGCACGGGACTTTACTCCACTAAATGTACCTGCCTGAATTTGTTTTCCATTTTCGGCAACTGTAATAGAGTCTGGAGTGATCTCGCTAAATGTATTTCTGAACATTTCGAAGAAATTATACATCGTACGACTGTTGTCGAGGGTAGAATGCAAGGTATCGAAGGTAATTACTAAGTCATCGTTAGGCGCATACTGTAATGAGCCTGTAAAACCTAATCTATCTTGTTCATTACCAAAAAAATCAGGGCGGGGAAGTCGAGGAGTCCATAGGCAATTTACATCATCAACTTGCTCACCTTCAAATTCACAATTTCCCACATCAGTAGTGCCAATAACGTCAGTATTTGATGTGTCAGCATAGACACCGCCGCCGTCTTTGACGGGGGTTGTCCAGCGAACAGTACCAAAACCTTCTTGGCGAACTGTGCGCTTTGATTTAGCGACAGAGAATAAAGCCCCAAAGGTATCGTCAGCAAATGTATTACTGATCATAAATACCATTCTAGGGTCTGTCTCTTCTGTTAAATCGTTATAGCCTGCCTGTGCCGACGCAGCTACATGAAGACCGGGGGAATCAAAAGGTTTTGCTGAATACATATCGACAGTACCTGCAATACCTCCTTCTTCGGTTGCAGCTGTTGGTGATTTTTGAATATCAACGCGATTGAATAGCTCTGATGCAAAAACGTTGAAGTCAAATGCTCTTCCGCCATTTACACCACCACCCGAATCAGTCCCATCTGTACTAGCAGGAACTTCCATACCATTAAGGGTTGAGCGGGTAAAAGATGGGCCTAAACCACGTAGAGTAATTTGACGTCCTTCTCCTCCTTCTCGCGAAATTGCGACACCAGGGATTCGCTGTAGTGACTCTGCGATATTTAAATCTGGAAATTTACCAATGTCTTCGGCTGCAATTGATTCCGTGGTATTTACTTCAAACCTTTTGGTAGCCAGCGATTTATTAAGTGATGATCTGAAGCCTGTAACTTCGATTAACTCAATTTCACTTTTCTTTTTTATATTTGTTTGTTCGGCTTCTTCAGCACTGATTTGAGCTGTCGTGCTAATTAATAATGCACTAATAATGTAATTAAGTGGCCTGAGAGTGAATCTTTTTGACGTTTTCATTGTGTGTTCCTGCTGAATTTAGGTAATGCCACTCAGTTCAGATTTTGCACTTATTTTTTGTGTTATAAGTAAGCGTAAATATGAGTGAGGTGTGTTTGGCTTTATTTAAATACACCTCATTAAACAGTGTATTTAACCCGCATATTTAAAATGCCACCGGTGGCACATGAAAGTCAAGGTTATTTTTTATACTTTTTTAAACAATAATTCACTTAATTTTAATCCTCAAAGGCCAACAGGCCATGGAGTTTATAAAAAAGTATTGTTTGTACTTAAAAATGATAAATATTAAATAATGGATTATAAATGCGTAAAACTATCTATTTACCATATAAAACAGCTTATATTACATAGTTGATTTGGTATAAAAGTAAAACTGCGTTAAAGTTTGCGGTGTAATCATTAGAGGATAAATACCAAACAATGTCGGAAATTCAATTTTTAAATGTAGATCTAGAGCTTGAATCAAAGCAGGATATTAGCGTGCTAGTGGCAGACTTAAAAAAAGTCGCTACAGTTTTACATTATGACAAAGACGAATACCGTCAGTTAGCCCGCATTGAAGCAACAGGTGTAGTAAACACGCCTGACAAAGCAATAAACCATATATGTGAGCTTATTGAATCGTGTTCGCGTAACGCGCTAAAGCAATGGTTAAGCTGTTCACGTAGAACGTTTGATATTGGTTTTGAATCAGGCACATCGCCTAAGTGTTTTAACCAAGCTTTAGATGCAGATACATTATTACGTATATCTGCTATTGGTGCGGGTATGGAAATTACAATTTACCCAATCGAAAAGTAACAGTAAGTAATTATCTTCGCTCTACTACGGCTGCGGTCATTCTTGATACGCAGCAAAGCTCGTTTCGACTATTAGTAATTTTTATTTCCCAGACTGAACTACGCTTACCAATATGAAACGCTTTTGCGGTGGCTGTTAAAGTACCATTACGAGATGCTTTTAAGTGACTGGCGCTAATTTCTTGTCCGACACAATAAAACTGAGTGAAGTCGACTACGAAGTTAGCTGCATAACTTGCTACTGTTTCGGCAAGCACTACGTTGGCTCCTCCATGCACCATGCCCATTGGATTATGATGCGCTGGTATGGCAGGCATAGTTGCTACGAGGTAATCATCACCAATTTCGGTAATTTCAATTCCCATGGTTTTCATTAGTGTACCTTGGCCGTTTATACCCTCATCTAGCTGTTTGCAAAACTCTAAAGTAACAGGTTGATACCAAATACTCATAAGCTTACCTTTTAAAATAGTAGTAAAAATATGGCTTATATTTTCATAAAGTTAAGATAATGAAAATAAAAAAGTGGATCTAAATTTATAGCCAGATAGCGTGAGGCGGATAGTAAGAAGTAATAATAGGGATATCGTAGTTTATTGATACAATCGAGCAGTAAAGAAGAAATCGCCCTAGGCTAAATATAAGCAAGCAGCATAATGTTACTTGCTTATACTTAGCCAGATCTTTTATTGGTAACTAGCTATTAACTCGACATTACTAAAAGCACTGTAGCCTTTAATCATAATAGAGTAATTACCAGTGCGGGTGTCGCTACAGCTTTCATTATTTCCGTTTTTATACGGTCGGCAATCGTAGTTACTGCTCGTTGCAATTGCATTATATTTTACATGTAGGTCAACATCCCCAGTGCCATTAGAGGTCGAAAATGTGACTTGCTCAGCTTCACTTGGCACTGTAAAAGTAAACAATTGCTCACTGTTTCGATCACCACTAACAACGATAGATTGGTTATTTTGCAGTGTATTGTTATTTACCGGTGGGCTAGATGCAGATCTAAAATTTGCAATTGTTGGGTTTGTTAAATTTAAGACTCTAGCGTTATCGTGTTTTGATGGAGTTCCCATAACACTTCCGCTGTATGATTTGTTTGGATTTGACCAGTAATTGATTCTTGTGCAGTTATTTGTACAGTTATAAGCCATTACTGAACGCCATTGTGATTGAGGTTGCTGATAACCATGGCCGAACGAATAAGGAGATGTTGATGGATCGTTTTCAGGGTTATGACGAGCACCTTGTAAATGACCAATTTCATGACCGAAAGAGTAATAGCCGGTTGCACAGTCATAATCAACCATCGCAAATGCGCTGTTAGCATTTGCACCAATTGCTTTGGCTTGGCCACAGTAGCCGTTAACGTCGTTTATTAATATGACTACATCAGCACCGTATTGATCTCGTAGTGTGTGCGCTTCATCCATATAACCATCGTTTTTGGCAGCTAAACGATTTAAATCCGTACCTGAATTTGTAGCTTCAGTATAATTAACTCGGCTTACATGGGCCAAACTAACAACTGCATTGACACCTGAGTTTTGGTAACCCTGATTAGTCTCTACTATTGCAAGATCAATCAAGCTATTAATATCACTAGATTTTTGTTCTGCGGCTGGGGTGTATAAAACGAGTAAGCTAATATTGCTTTGCGCGTTAGTTGCCATAGCTGTTTGGAAGCTTTGTTCTGTTAAAATTTGTTCACTGATTGAAATAGTGTTATTAGATTGTTGATAATCGGGTGCATGCTCAGCAGGTTGCTTGGCAGGATCTAATTCAATAAAATTATGACCAGAATGTTTATTCGGTTGCAATTTATAAACATGTTCATTTACCTTTATCGTACCAGAAATCCCCTTTGTAGATTTTATCAGTGTTACTTCGTCACCATCTAAGCTTTTACCTACCCAGATTAAGTTACCAGTTGCTGATGTACTTGCTGTACTTTTGATAAATTCAATGTCACTTCCCTGAACAGGTAAAAAGAATGCATTGGTTTTTGCGCTTAGTTCGAAAAGCGGTTGCCCAAATTGAGATTGAGCATTACCTTCTTTATTAATGTTTTGCGTAAAGTTAGAGTGCTGCACTTCGAAAAGTGGGACTTGGGCATACGCATAGCCGCTAAACAATAAGCCAATAAACAATGGTGAATATTTTTTCATTTGATAATCCTTTTAAGTGTTTGTACACATAAAGTGTACATGTTAATAAGTTGTTTTCAATTTATTAACATGTGGCTGTCATCAAATTAGCCCTTAATCGTAAATATAAAGATACAAATGTTTATTTTATGTAAACATTCGTTGTTTCTACATAAGTGTAAAAGTGATTTATTAACAGCAAGCAATCAATGTAATTTAAATTTGCGATTTTTATTTAACTGTATATACTCACAGTTAAATGTACTGTATGGAAAACCAGTTGTATGCGACCATTAACGAAGCGCCAAGCTCAAATTCTCGAATTAGTTAAAGTTTTTATTAAAGACACTGGTATGCCTCCTACACGTGCTGAAATTGCACAAACATTAGGCTTTAAAAGTGCCAATGCTGCTGAAGAGCATTTAAAAGCGCTTGCTAAAAAAGGTGCTATTAAGATGAAACCAGGTGCAAGCCGAGGTATTCAACTTGTTGAGGAAGAAGAGCCTGAACAGTTAGGTTTACCTCTTATCGGGCGAGTCGCAGCGGGAGAGCCTATTTTGGCGCAAGAGCACGTTGAGAGTCATTGTAAAATTGATCCATTAATGTTTAAACCGGCTGCTGATTTTTTATTGCGCGTTAACGGTATGAGCATGAAAGATATAGGTATTATGGATGGTGATTTGTTAGCTGTGCATAAAACTCAAGTTGCAGAAAATGGACAAGTTGTAGTTGCTCGTGTTGATGATGATGTTACCGTAAAGCGGTTTGAAAAAGCAGGCCGAAAAGTATTATTGCATGCTGAGAATGACGACTTTTCGCCAATTGAAGTTGATCTAGAAAATGAATCTTTTAATATAGAAGGTTTAGCCGTTGGAGTTATTCGTAACGCTGATTGGATGTAGTTTTTAATTTATTTTTATAAATGCGTGCTTTTTAGCACGCATTTTTGTTTTAACATTAGCACTAAAAATAGGACGTAAACAGCCAACTAATTATTTTAGCTGTAAATTTTTTTGCACTTATATTTTCCCCCTCAGAATGCGTTAAACCCCTTTGTTTTGCTCATATTTCGAACTTCCTGTTGATTACTGATTTTTTATTAATTACTCAATATCACCTGATTGTTTTTTATACTAAAACTTGCTTGTTGTTCGTTTTTTAGCTAATTATTAATGTGCTGAGCTAATAATAACTCACAGCTTTTTAGTTTTGAGAACACACAATATACACAAACTCGTTGTTGGCGCAGCAAAACCAATCAATATTAAATAAGATTGGCTAAAAAAATAAAAATAACGAATTGGCGTTTAAGCCGTATGCCTCTTCGCTTTGCATTCGCAATAGCATCAAAGGAGCCGTCACATGGGTAAACTGACCTCTACCTTGTGGCTTATATTATGTGTTTTTTCGCACTCAGTTTTGGCGAACAGCCAATACAATATGCGCAAAGGCGTAACCGATATAAGCAATAATGTATATCAGCTGCACATGACCATATTTATAATATGTTGTGTGATTGGGGTGATAGTGTTCGCAATTATGTTTTGGGCACTTATTCATCACCGTAAATCTAAAGGGGCTGTACCTGCCCAATTTCACGAAAGCACTAAAGTAGAAATACTTTGGACTGCAATTCCGTTTGTTATTTTAATTGCTATGGCAGTACCAGCCACTAAAACCCTTATTGCAATGGAAGATGCCAGTAAAGCTGATCTCACTATTAAAATTACGGGTTCGCAATGGAAATGGCATTATGAATATATGGGCGAAGATGTAGAGTTCTACTCTATTTTATCTACCCCGCAAGATGAAATCGCGAATCTTGCAGATAAAAACCCTAACTACTTACTTGAGGTTGATAAGCCTCTTGTACTGCCAATAAATCAAAAAGTACGATTTTTAATGACTTCTGATGATGTTATTCACTCTTGGTGGGTACCTGATTTTGCAGTTAAAAAAGATGCGAACCCCGGCTTTATAAACGAAACATGGACGAACATAAACGAAGAAGGTACTTACCGAGGCCAATGTGCTGAGTTGTGTGGTAAAGACCATGGCTTTATGCCCGTTGTGGTGGTCGTTAAATCTGAGGCTGATTTTAAAACATGGCTTGCAGATGCAAAGCAGGCGAAGCAGAAAGCTGCGCTGGCAGATGCCGCATTACTTGATAAAACCCTCCCAAAAGAAGAGTTAATGACTTTAGGCGAACAAGTATATATGGCTAATTGTGCAGCGTGCCATCAGCCTACGGGCATGGGGTTACCGGGTGTATTTCCTGCACTTAAAGGCAGTCCGATAGTGCTTGGCGATATAAAAGATCACATTGATGTAGTTATCCATGGACGACCCGGTACGGCAATGCAAGCTTTTGCCAAGCAGTTATCTATAAAGCAATTAGCTGCGGTTATTACTTATAAACGTAATGCGTGGGGTAATGATACGGGTGATGTTATTCAACCGAGTCAAATACAGACAGCACTTGATGCCAAAGTGGAGGCGAACTAATGAGTAGCATAGTAGAACAACCTAACGCCAATGAAGCTCATCATGCTCATCACCCAGCTAAAGGTTTTAAACGCTGGCTTTACACAACTAATCATAAAGATATAGGTAGTTTATATTTAATTTTTTCGCTGACCATGTTCTTAATTGGTGGCGCAATGGCTATGGTGATCAGGGCTGAATTATTTCAACCAGGCTTACAGTTGGTCGACCCTCACTTTTTTAATCAAATGACCACAGTGCATGGTTTAATTATGGTGTTTGGTGCGGTTATGCCCGCCTTTACAGGCCTTGCTAACTGGATGATACCACTCATGATTGGCGCGCCAGATATGGCATTGCCAAGAATGAATAACTGGAGCTTTTGGATTTTACCGTTTGCGTTTTTAATCCTATTGGCATCGTTATTTATGCCTGGTGGGGGCCCTGCATTTGGCTGGACTTTTTATGCACCATTGTCCACAACATACAGTAATGATAATACTGCATTGTTTGTATTTGCCGTACATATTATGGGGATTAGCTCAATAATGGGCGCAATCAATGTGATTGTAACCATAGTGAACTTACGTGCCCCCGGCATGACATGGATGAAGTTGCCCTTATTTGTATGGACGTGGTTAATTACTGCCTTTTTATTAATTGCGGTAATGCCAGTGCTTGCAGGGGCTGTCACTATGGTACTTACCGATAAGTACTTTGCGACCAGCTTTTTTGATGCTGCAGGCGGTGGCGACCCGGTGATGTTTCAGCACATTTTTTGGTTTTTTGGTCACCCTGAAGTGTACATAATGATTCTTCCTGCCTTTGGCATTATATCTACAATAGTACCTACCTTTTCTCGTAAAAAACTTTTTGGCTATGCCTCAATGGTATACGCCACATCCTCCATAGCACTATTGAGCTTTATTGTATGGGCTCATCATATGTTTACCACTGGGATGCCGGTCGCTGGCGAGTTGTTTTTTATGTACGCGACCATGCTTATATCGGTACCTACAGGAGTAAAAGTATTTAATTGGGTTGCCACAATGTGGAAAGGCTCAATAACTTTTGAAGTGCCAATGCTTTTTAGTATTGCGTTTATTGTGCTGTTTACCTTAGGTGGTTTTTCGGGATTGATGCTGGCAATTACACCTGCTGACTTTCAATATCACGATACTTATTTTGTAGTGGCGCACTTTCATTATGTATTAGTAACAGGGGCTGTATTTTCGATAATGGCGGGGGCCTATTACTGGCTGCCCAAGTGGACAGGCAATATGTTTAATATCACATTGGCTAAATGGCATTTTTGGCTATCGCTGGTGAGCGTGAACGTACTGTTTTTTCCTATGCATTTTGTAGGGCTTGCCGGTATGCCGCGTCGGATTCCCGATTACGCTCTTCAATTTGCCGACTTTAATGCAATCATAAGTATTGGTGGGTTTGCCTTTGGTTTATCGCAATTGTTGTTTGTAGCTGTGGTAATTAAATGCGCGCGTGGCGGTGATAAAGTGCCTGCAAAAGTATGGGAAGGGGCTGAAGGGCTTGAGTGGGAAGTTGACTCTCCAGCGCCATATCATACTTTTTCTACGCCGCCGGTTATTAAGTAATGACACACACACCGCTACTCAAACGTTTGGTACTTATTTGCATAGGCATGTTTGCCTTTGCCTTTGCTTTAGTACCTTTGTATGACGTGTTTTGTGATGTAACAGGGCTTAATGGAAAGCCTTCGCTTGAGCAAGCAGAGCAAAGTACACAAATAGTACAAAACCGAGAAGTCGGCGTTAGCTTTACTACTCACACACAAAGTGGTGCACCGTTTGAAGTTAAATCAAAAGAATACAGTGTAGTGGTAAAACCAGGTGCAATGCGTGAGGTAATGTTTAGTGCTAAAAATAGCAGCAACCTAGATAAAGTAATGCAGGCTGTACCATCAGTCTCACCAGGTAAAGCGGCAAAGTATTTACATAAAATAGCCTGTTTTTGCTTTGATCAGCAACCTCTAAAAGCAGGGGAAGAACTTGAATTTAAATTGCTTTTTTATGTTGATACCGCACTGCCAAGCGATATTGAAGAATTAACTTTATCTTATACCGTATTTGATATTAGTGAACAGCTGGTGGCAAGTAATAACTAGCTTTTTAAACTAGTGTGAAACTAGGAGTAAATAAAATGAATCAAGAATATGAGCATTATTATGTACCTGAGCAAAGCCCGTGGCCTATTGTAGGTGCTGTTGCATTGTTTTTTATTGCAGTAGGGGCAGGCTTAACAGTTATGAGTGTAGGTAAAGAAGGTGGTAGCGGGGTTTATCTGCTTTATGCCGGTATTGCTGTACTTGTGTATATGTTGTTTAGCTGGTTTAAAAATGTAATTAGTGAGTCGGACCAAGGTTTGTACTCAGCACAAATGGATCGCTCTTTTAGACAAGGTATGAGCTGGTTTATTTTTTCTGAAGTTATGTTTTTTATGGCCTTTTTTGGTGCGCTTTTTTATGCACGGGTATTGTCGGTACCTTGGCTTGGAGGCGCAGGCAATAATGCAATGACTAACGAGGTATTATGGCCTACTTTTGAAGCCGTTTGGCCGCTAGTTTCAACACCTGCTGGCGAAACTACTCAAGCTATGGGCTGGCAAGGCTTACCACTTATAAATACCTTAATACTGCTTACTTCCTCAGTTACTTTACATTTTGCCCACGTAGCGATGGAAAACAATAAACGCACTCCACTTAAGGTTTTTTTAGGCGCTACTATTTTATTGGGCGTTTGCTTTTTAGGGCTGCAAGTTGAGGAGTACATGCATGCATATAATGACCTTAATCTAACGCTAGATGCGGGCATTTACGGTAATACGTTCTTTTTATTGACTGGTTTTCATGGCATGCATGTAACGCTAGGAACCGTACTTTTATTTGTAATATTTTTACGGATATTAAAAGGGCACTTTACTAAAGATAAGCACTTTGCTTTTCAAGCAGCTGCTTGGTATTGGCACTTTGTAGATGTGGTGTGGCTGTGTTTGTTTGTATTTGTATATGTGCTGTAGCGTTTATTGGCGAATTATTTGCTTTAATAAAACCAAGTTTAAGCGCTGCAATAACAACAACTAAAACAACGACCGAAAACAATACGCGACGACCTAAAAAGTGAGACATAGGTCGTCCCTCAGTTTTCCCTGACACCATAATAAACAATGCTCTAAATAAGTTAAAAAGTATAAATATTAACAACAGTACGATAATAATTTTAATAATCACTGAGTTGACCCTTTATGCAGTTAGTTTTATGGCACAAACAAAAGCTTAGCTCACTAATCACACTTTGTATGGTTGTGGTTGTTGTACTTGTGTGTGTGCGATTAGGGTTTTGGCAGTTGGAGCGAGGTGAGCAAAAGCAGCAACAACTAACCGCCATTGCTAAGCAACAGACTCGTGGTGTGATGAGCTGGTCTCAATTACTTAACCTGCCTGATAGCTGGAACAAAACTGGTGTATTGGTTGAGTTAAAAGGGCGGTTTGTGCAAAACCAATATTGGCTTTTAGATAATCAAGTTTATAACGGGCAAGTAGGGTACGACTTACTTGCTTTACTAAAGCCAGACACCGAAGAAAAAGTGATTTTAGTTAATTTAGGATGGGTAAAAGCGCCTATATCTAGAGATGCACTGCCAAAGGTTACTCTGCCTACAGGTATTTTTATTCTTAAAGCGCAAATAAAAGAAAATAACTTAAGTAGCTTTACGCTTGAAGATGAAACTACAAATAACGACTTACCTCCAAGAATCCAATCTATCGACTTGAATATGCTGAGCACTCAAAGCCAGCAATCATTAATTAATTTTATGGCTTACAGACAAGGTACTGGTGATGAGATTGCAACACCTCATTATGAGGCCGTTGTTATGAGCCCTCAAAAGCATAATGCCTACGCTGTGCAATGGTTTTTAATTGCTGTTGCATGTGCTGTTGTGGCTATTTTTGCGAGTAAAAAAAGGACACATAATGAAAAATAATCCCCTTTTGTTGTTTGTAGGTTGCTGCGCAATCCCATTGGTTTTGGCATATGGCGCATTAAAGTTTGATTGGTTGCCTACTGCAATTACTAATAATGGCGAGTTTTTAAGCCAAGAAATAAAACTTAAAAATTGGCCGCAAAATAATCCCAAACAATGGACTATCGCACTTAATTATTCAAACGAATGTAACACCCCATGCAGCGAACAGCTCAATGCACTTAATAATTTATATGTGGCACTTGGTAAAAACCAAGGCAAGGTTGATATGGCTGTAATGGGAAGCCCTGACAATAAAAATCTACCATGGAAAATTATTACCGAGCAACAGAGCTTAAATCCTGCAAGTTTATATTTAATTGATCATATGGGGTTAGTGGTACTTGAATATCCCTTTAAGGCCGAGCCACAAGAAAACCGTTTAGTACAAAAAGGGTTATTAAAAGATCTAAAAAAATTACTTAACTATTCTCGTTCTAGCTAATTAAGTTGAGCTTAAGTTGGAGTATCTGATGTATAAAAATTATAAAAACTTAGTATTAATAACAGGATTGCTCGCTTTGATTGTAGTTGCTTTAGGTGCGTATACCCGCTTAAGTGATGCAGGTTTAGGGTGCCCCGATTGGCCTGGTTGTTATGGCTTTTTAACGGTACCTAAGCATGAGGCCGATATAGCCTTAGCAACTCAAAGCTACCCCGATATGATGTTCGAAACCGCAAAAGCGTGGAAAGAAATGATTCATCGCTACTTTGCAGGTGCTTTAGGTTTACTTATTTTAGGTTTATTTGTGTTGGCTTTTTTAAAGCGCCAATATCCAACTACGCCAGTTAAATTGCCTTTGGCTTTACTTCTACTCGTGATGTTTCAGGCTGCCCTTGGTATGTGGACAGTAACCATGAACCTTCAGCCGCTTATTGTAATGGGCCACTTATTAGGTGGCTTTAGTATTTTGTCACTTATAACGCTTTTATATTTACGGCTAACCGCAAAACCCATTATGGGTGGCGATAGCGGCGCAAAACGCTATTTCGGTTTAAGTTTAGTAGCGCTCAGTGTATTAATTATCCAAATTGCACTTGGTGGTTGGCTGGCTGCAAATTACGCCGCTCCACATTGTAGTGGTTTGCCATTGTGTAATTACGCACAACCGTTTTCATTAAGTAGCGTATTTCAATTACCACTTGAGCACAGTAATTATGAGTTTGGTGTGTTATCGCAGCAAGCGCGTATGTCTATTCATTTATTACATCGTATTTGGGCACTGGTTACTTGCATCGTTCTGGCGCTAATTATGTGGAAAATATACAGCCAAGCGTACTCTAAAAAAATTAAAAATTGCGTTGTGAGCGTATTACTTGTCCTGCTTTGCCAAATTAGCTTAGGGCTTATTTTAGTACATTTGTATATTCCGTTGGGAGTTGCACTGGCGCATAATTTGATGGCTGCCATACTGTTATTAAGCATGGTTAAGTTGTGTTATTACCTAAAATCACGCACATAAAGGGGAAATATAATGGCACTTATAATTGATAAAAAAATACTGCTACCCGTTAATACTCAATCGCTAATTTCGCGTACTCATAGTTTGCTGCAAGACTACTTAGCAATTAGTAAATTTAAAGTGGTAGCCATGCTGGTACTAACAGCTTGGGTTGGTTTAGCGCTGGCTCCCGATGTAGGACGTGGTATGGCTGTACAGTTTATTAGCTTGTTAGGTATAGGGCTACTTTCTGCTGCTGCAGCGGTTATTAATCACGTGGTTGATAGTGAGATAGACTCAAAAATGGCAAGGACTCGTCATCGTCCTGTGGCTAAAGGGCGTTTAAGTAAAACACATGCGCTTAGTTTTGCAGCTGTTATTGGGGTTGCGGGTTTTATTATGCTAATGGTGTGGGCTAATACCTTAACCGCTATATTAACGTTATTTGCATTGGTAGGTTATGCATTTGTTTATACATCATTTTTAAAGCGTGCTACACCGCAAAATATTGTTATAGGTGGGTTGGCTGGCGCAATGCCTCCATTATTAGGTTGGGTGTCAGAAACAAACCAAATGGCAGCAGCCCCTTGGTTACTTGTAATGATAATATTTACCTGGACTCCGCCACACTTTTGGGCGCTGGCTATAGCACGAAAAAGTGATTATGAACGCGCTAAAATCCCTATGTTACCAGTAACCCATGGTATCGATTTTTGTAAAACCTGCGTTGTTGCTTATTCTGTTTTACTCGCTGTTGTTTGCGTATTGCCTTATTTAATCGGTATGTCTGGAGTAATTTATTTAATAGGCGCATGTGTATTAAATGCAGTGTTTATATATAAGGCGGTCAAATTAAAAATTGCTGGAAATGATGAGACTGCAATGGACTTATTTCGTTTTTCGATTATTCATTTAATGGTACTCTTTGTAATCTTATTTATAGATAAATGGCTCCCTTTATGAAGCAGTTATGGCTTGGATTAATTGTTGTTTTAGTTTTGTTTTTATCAGCATGTTCAAATGAAAATAGTCCACCAGATGTAGATGCATTAGTTTACGAAAATGCAAAGCCACTGTCTGATTTTACGTTAAACGATCAGCGCGGCGAATTAGTGACTAAGCAACAATTTTTAGGACAGTGGAATTTAGTATTTTTAGGCTACACAAGCTGCCCAGATATTTGTCCATTAACACTAGCTAAGTTAAATGCTGTTTATAAAAACTTACAGGCAGATTATCCGCTACAAGTTTGGTTTTTATCGGTTGATCCAAAACGCGATACACCAGCTAAACGAAAGCAATATATAGATTACTTTAACCCTGATTTTTTAGCTGTATCAGGGGAACATAAACACCTTTTTCCTGTTGTTCGAGAGCTTGGCTTAATTTACGCCATTAGCGATAGTAGTGAATCAGAATATGCAGTTGATCATAGTGCTTCGGTCGCTATGGTTGATCAAAATGGAGCCGTAAGAGCTATTTTTAAACCCGAATTTAAACAAGGTAGTGTGCCATTAATTAATGCGACGACTTTAACTGAAGAGTTTAAAAAAATAGTCGATTACTATAAAAACTAGTTTTTAACTTTTCATGTATTTTAAAGGAGCTTTATGCTCCTTTTTTTTGTTTTTCATTCCTGTTACAAAAATTAATTTAATTTTTTTAGGCCCTTTTATGGCATTTTTAATAACTAGGTCTAAGCTTTTATTATGAAATAAATTGACAAGGAATGCACTTACTAAATGTTAAAACTTCCACGTGAACTTGTCATTATGCAAGCTGAAACACTGCATCAAGATTTACTAAAAGAACTCAATAGTAATAATGATATTTGTCTTGATATTAGCGATGTAATGTCTGCCGATACTGCCTCAATTCAACTTTTATGTGCTTTGCAAAAACATCTGCTTATCATTAAGCATAAAATAATTTGGGTAGGGGCGAGTGAAGCATTAACACATTCAATTGAGCAACTCGGTTTAAGTCATTACTTAATACTTGAAAGTAAAGGTTAGGAATTCATATGAAAAAAATTTTAGCGGTTGATGACTCAGCATCAATGCGTCAAATGGTAAGTTTTACTCTAAAAACAGCAGGGTTTGATGTAATTGAAGCAAAAGATGGAAGTGAAGCGTTAGCTATCGCTAAACAACAAGATTTTGATGTCGTAATTTCGGATGTAAACATGCCAATAATGGATGGTATTACGTTGATTAGAGAGCTGCGAGGCTTACCTAATTATAAATTTACACCATTACTTATGCTCACTACAGAGTCGGGCTTAGAAAAAAAAGTAGAAGGTAAAGCCGCTGGCGCAACAGGTTGGATAGTTAAACCGTTTAACCCAGAACAGCTATTAGCCGTTATTAAAAAGGTTATTCGCTAGCGAAGGAGTATTGTGTGAGTATAGATTTGAGTCAATTTTTTGAAGTTTTCTTTGAAGAGAGTTTTGAAGGCCTAGATACTATGGAGGCTGAGCTTTTAAACTTAGTGCCAGGTGAGGAAGACTTAGAAACTATCAACACTATTTTTAGAGCTGCTCACTCAATTAAAGGGGGAAGTGGTACTTTTGGTTTTAGTTCTGTTGCTGATTTTACCCATGTACTTGAAACACTATTAGACCAGATCCGCCAAGGAGAGCGAGAACTTAGCACTGAACACGTTAATTTATTACTCAAAGCAGTTGATTGCTTGCGAGGTTTACTTGCCGCGCTTCAAGCAGATCAAGCGACTGATTTAACTGAAGCTAATGCTTTGCGGATGCAATTTGAACATGTGTTAGAGAAAAAAGACAACGTATTGGAGAGTAAGCCACAAAACGAAGCTGTGCTATCGACTAGCAACACATATCAAATTAACTTTAAGCCTCATCATCACTTATTTAAAACAGGAAATGAGCCGCTGTACATGATCAGTGAACTTGCTGAGTTAGGTGAATTAAAAACAACCGTTTTTTATGATTCAGTGCCTGATATTACGGAGTTAAGTTATGATGAATGTTTTTTACACTGGCGCTTTTTTTTAAATACAAGCCATGACGAAAAGGCGATAAAAGAAGTCTTTGAATGGGTAGAAGATGATGCAGATATTACAGTTGAATTATGTGTAAGATCATTTGATGATGAACAACCAGCTAGTATTTCAGATCATAACCATGATTTAGTTCTCTCAGAACAACCTGAAAAATTAGAAAAAATAACAACCTTACCCGCCAAATCAAAACCAAGTAGCAATAAAGATAAAAAAGTCGCTAGTGCGCCAGAGTCAACCTCAATCCGTGTTGGCATTGATAAGGTTGACTCATTAATAAACATGGTTGGTGAACTGGTAATTACTCAAGCTATGCTGAATCAGCTAAGTGAACAGGAAATAACATCAACTACGATTACGTCGTTGAAAGAGGGTTTAGCGCAACTTGCACACAATACACGTGACTTACAAGAAAACGTAATGCGTATTCGTATGTTACCAATTAATTTTGTATTTAGTCGCTTTCCTCGATTGGTACGCGACATAGCACAAAAGCTAAATAAGAAAGTCGAGCTTAAGTTGATTGGTGAGCAAACCGAACTTGATAAAACCGTAATGGAAAAAATTTCAGATCCTATGGTGCACTTGCTTAGAAACTCGCTTGATCATGGGTTAGAAACCGTAGATCAAAGAGTGCTTGCAGGAAAAAATCCAGTGGGAATTGTCACGTTAAATGCATTTCATCAAGGCGGTAATATTGTTATTGAGATAATGGATGATGGTCAAGGCCTTAATACCAAAAAAATTAAAGAAAAAGCAATCGCAAATGAGTTAATTACAGCCGATAGTAATTTAACGGACAATGAAATCAATGAACTAATTTTTATGCCTGGCTTCTCTACTATGGATGAAGTGAGTGAGCTATCGGGTCGAGGTGTAGGCATGGATGTTGTTAAGCGTAACATTCAATCTTTAAATGGTTCAGTTGAAGTAACATCGGCCCCTGGTATTGGTTCAACATTCACAATTCGATTACCGCTTACGCTAGCTATTTTAGATGGTCAGCTCGTTAAAGTCGCTCAACATACCTATATTATACCGCTCATTTCGATTGTTGAGTCATTACAAATTGATATCACAAAAGTAAGTCGAGTGGGTAAAGACCTTGATGTACTCAGACTTCGAGATGAATATATTCCTATTTTACGTCTATACGCTATTTTTAATCATCAAAATGCGATTGAGTCTTTAGATAAAACATTACTCGTAGTAGTTGAAACTGATAACCAAAAAGTAGGACTTTTAGTTGATGATTTATTGTCTCAGCAACAGGTTGTGATTAAAAGTTTAGAAGCTAACTATCACAAAGTTGATGGCGTATCGGGTGCCACTATTTTAGGAGATGGGCGCGTATCGCTGATTGTGGATATTAGTGGCTTAATAAAGCTCTCAGGTTTAAAAAAACCAGGCAGTCAAGAACTAACCATTGAAACGCAAGCCACTTTGGAGGCGTTATGAACTCAGCGCAAAGCCAGCTCAGTAACCAATTAAACCTGCAGCAGCAGCAAGGAGTGAAGCAATTTTTAACTTTTATTATGGCTGATGAAGAGTACGGCGTTGATATTCTAACAGTACAAGAAATTCGTAGCTGGGAGGAAATTACAGTACTACCTAACGCACCTGAGTTTGTAAAAGGCGTAATTAACTTGCGGGGTACAATTGTGCCAATTATTGATTTACGTTTACGGTTTGGCTTACCAAGTACTGATTATGGACCATTGACAGTGGTTATTGTTATAAAAATAGAGTTTGAACAGGGCAGTAAAATTATAGGTATTGCAGTAGATGCAGTCTCTGATGTTTACAGTATTGTAGAGCAAGATGCTAAAGCTGTTCCTAGTTTATCTGAATCAAATAATTGTGAGTACGTTGCTGGGTTGGTCAATGTGGGCGATAAAATGGTGGCGTTGATCGACTTACAAAAAACAATGAATATTTAGTTTATAAAATAACTAAATAAAGTAATAAAAAATAAACTTAAAGGTGGTGATGGGCATGGGATGGTTTAGTAATCCAAAACAGTCAGAATCAAGTAATGATTTAATTGTAAGCGCATTAAACAAGTCATTAGCTGTGATTGAGTTTGAGCCAAGCGGGATAATAATTACCGCAAATGCTAACTTTCTTAGCGTAATGGAATACCAATTAGAAGACGTACAAGGACAACACCATTCTTTATTTGTAGATTATGATGATGCTAAAAGTAATGACTACAAAAATTTTTGGCAGCGTCTTCGTAATGGCGAGTTTATTTCCGATGAATTTAAGCGTTTTGCTAAAAGTGGTAAAGAGGTTTGGATTCAGGCTACTTACAATCCAATTATTAACTCTGAGGGCCAAGTACTCAAAGTCGTTAAACTTGCTACAGATATCACAGATCAAAAGTTGGTATCGGCAAATGCTGCCGGACAAATTAGTGCAATTAGTAAATCCCAAGCGGTTATCGAATTTAGTTTAGATGGCAGTATTATTAGCGCTAATGATAATTTTTTAAATGCTCTTGGTTATCAGCTTGATGAAATTAAAGGTCAGCATCATAGATTATTTGTCGCACCGGAATATGCAAATAGCAATGAATACAAAGAGTTTTGGACTAAACTTGGTCGAGGCGAGTTTGATTCAGGTGAGTATTTACGAATAGGAAAGCAAGGCCAAGAAATTTGGATACAAGCCTCTTATAACCCAATCTATGATATGAATGGTAAGCCTTTTAAGGTTATTAAGTACGCTACAAATATTACAGCGCAAAAAGAGCTTGAAAAAGCTTCTAGAAAGGCAGCCGATTTAGCTAATGCCCTAAAAGTTTGCCAGGCAAATGTAATGATTGCCGATGAAGAGCTTAATATTATTTTTGTGAACGATTGCGTTCAAAAAATGCTTAAAATACGAGAAAAAGAACTGCAAACAGTATTACCAAACTTTTCTGTAGATAATCTTATAGGTACCTGCGTTGATGACTTTCATAAGCACCCTGCGCACCAACGTGAGTTACTAAAAAATTTGGATAAACCACATAAAGCTGAATTACTTTTAGCAGGTGTTACTTTTACCTTAATAGCTTCACCTTGGATTAGTCAAGAAGGTAAAAAGTTAGGCACAATTGTGGAATGGGAAGATAGGACTGCTGAAGTTGCTATAGAAAAAGAAATTGCGGCGCTCATTAGTGCAGCAGGTAAAGGCGATTTAGATACAAGAGTTATTGAAAATGGAAAAGAAGGATTTTTCTTACGTTTAGCTCAAGGGCTAAATAGTTTAGTTAAAATTGTTGATGATGCTGTCGCCGATACTGGAGATATGCTTGATGCTATGGCAAATGGTGATTTGTCAAAACGAATCGAGAAAGAATATAAAGGCTCATTTGATAAACTCAAACGTGATGCAAATACGACAGCAGATAAGCTCACCGAAGTTATAAATCGGATAAATTCATCGGCTACGTTAGTTGCAAGTGGCGCTGAAGAGATATCTCAAGGCAATGCTGATTTGAGTCAGCGAACAGAAGAGCAAGCCTCGTCACTTGAAGAAACAGCATCAAGCATGGAAGAGATGACCAGTACCGTTCGCCAAAATGCTGATAACGCAAAAGTAGCAAATGATTTGGCAGAAGAAACCTGTGAAAAAGCAATACAGGGTGGCGAAGTCGTTAACAGAGCTGTCACGAGTATGTCGGCGATTAATGAATCAAGCAAAAAAATTGCTGACATTATTGGGGTTATTGACGAAATAGCATTTCAGACCAATTTATTGGCGCTTAATGCTGCTGTAGAGGCTGCTAGAGCTGGTGAACAAGGGCGAGGCTTTGCGGTTGTTGCAGGGGAAGTTCGTAACTTAGCTCAGCGCTCAGCAGGCGCAGCTAAAGAAATTAAAGAATTAATAAGAGACAGTGTAGGTAAGGTCGCTGATGGTTCTCAATTAGTTAATGAATCAGGCGCTACACTGAAAGAAATTGTTGTTTCAGTACAACGAGTCACACAAATGATTTCTGATATTACAGAAGCATCCGAAGAGCAAAGCGCCGGTATTGAACAGGTAAATAAAGCTATTTCACAAATGGATGAAATGACTCAACAAAATGCTGCTTTAGTAGAGCAAGCCTCTGCCGCTGGCGAGTCTATGGCTGAGCAGGCAAATGAAATGCGCCGGTTACTCAACTTTTTCTCTTTAGGTCAGCAAGATATAGCGATGATTTCACCTACGATGCGAACGCCAACGCTATCTCAAAGGCCGCAGAATAATTATATTCGCAGTAAAACGCGAGGAGATAATTTTGTTGACTCGGCAGATGAATGGGAAGAGTTTTAACAACTCACCTTCTCGGCCTCGTTGTTATGTAATTACATTGAGGCATTGCTTGTTGGCTTGATTGAGAGTGAATAATGAAAGAGTTTTTATTTACCGACCGAGATTTCAAAGAGATTGCCGATCTTGTTTATAACGCATGCGGAATTGTATTAGGTGAACATAAACGAGAAATGGTTTATTCGCGTTTAGCAAGACGTATTAGAGAGCGAAACCTTGTTGATTTTAAATCATATTTAGCTTTCTTGAAAAAGAATAAAGATCAAGAGTTCGATGCCTTTATTAATGCTATAACAACGAACTTAACATCTTTTTTCCGTGAAATTCATCATTTTGAATTTATTAAATCTGAACTTATCCCTGTCCTTTTAAAAACAAATAAGCACAGCAAACGCGTGAGATTTTGGTCTGCTGGTTGCTCAACTGGGGAGGAGCCTTACAGTTTAGCAATGACATTAAATGCTGCATTTCCGAGTGATTGGGATGTGAAGATCTTAGCCACAGATTTAGATTCAAACGTGTTAGCAAAAGCGCAAAGTGGCATGTATACCGCTGCAAATGTTAATGGACTCAGTGAGCAGCAGCTCAAGCGTTGGTTTTTAAAAAGTAAGGATGGTGAGGCATATAAAGTAAAGCCAAAATTGCAGGAATGTATAGCGTTTAAACGTTTAAACTTATTACAAGAGTGGCCAATGAAGGGTCCTTTTGATCTTATTTTATGTCGTAATGTAGTTATTTACTTTGATAAAGAAACGAAAGATCAGCTTTTTGAACGCTACGCTAATATATTGAGTGAGCAAGGGCATTTGTTCTTAGGTCACTCAGAAAGTATGGGTAAAGAGCATTCTCAATATAAAAACTTAGGTAAAACGATGTATCAAAAGGGCAGTAATGCACGCGGAATTTAGAACAGTATTACCTAGCTTTGAGCATATTAAGCGGTATTGGGATTCAGGTCGGCAGAGCGTTGTTGCCAAAGTGCTCCCTGGTGAGTTCTATGTGTCAAAAAACAATGAACTTATCTCAACAGTACTCGGTTCGTGTATTGCGGCTTGCGTTTATGACGAAGTACTAGGAATTGGCGGGATGAACCATTTTATGCTGCCAATTCAAAAAGGAGTGGAGCTTAATAATGCACATAGCTTAAGTTGTCGTTACGGTAACTGGGCTATGGAATATTTAATAAACGAAGTGCTAAAAAATGGAGCTTCACGTCGAAACTTAAAAATTAAGCTGTTTGGTGGGGGGAAAATTATTAGCGCGATGACTGATATCGGTTTGGGTAATATTAGTTTTGCTACCGCTTATGTTCAAGAGGAAGCCCTTAATTTAGTGGCGCATGATATGGGAGGCCCTTGGCCAAGGAAAATATTTTTTCATCCCCACACTGGTAAAGTTCATATGAAAAAGTTGAAAAACCTACATAACAATACTATTGAGAAGCGTGAAGTTCGTTATTTACAAAGCCTTAAAAAACAAGATGTAGTTACGGATATTGAACTGTTTTAGGTGTGTTTATGATTAAAGTACTCATAATAGATGACTCTCCTTTAATTAGGCGATTACTCACTGACGTTTTACAGCAAGCTGAAGATATTACAGTGGTAGGTAGTGCTGAAGATCCATATAAAGCACGAGAAATGATTAAACAACTTAACCCTGATGTACTTACATTGGATGTAGAGATGCCAAAAATGGACGGTATTAGCTTTTTAAAAAATCTAATGCGCCTAAGGCCAATGCCTGTAGTGATGATTTCTACATTAACACAAAAAGGTTCACCAATTACATTAGAGGCACTAGAGCTCGGTGCGATTGATTTTATAGCTAAACCAACGGCTAATATAAAAGATAAAATAAGCCAATATGCGTATTTAGTTCAGCAAAAGGTACGAGTAGCCGCTGGTGCAAGAGTTAGAAGTTATAAAAAAGCGTTACCATCGAGTGATCCTTTACCTATCAATGCTCAGTTTTTATTAAATAAAGTTATTGCTATAGGCGCATCAACCGGGGGTACTGAAGCGATTAAAGAAGTATTAATAAAAATGCCTATTAATTGCCCGCCGATTGTTATTACTCAACATATTCCCCCTGTATTTAGTACTTCGTTCGCTTTAAGGATGGATCGTACATGTATCATTAGTGTTAAAGAAGCAGAGCAGGGTGATAAGCTAGTCGCAGGTTGCGCTTATATTGCTCCTGGTGGTTTGCATTTAACCATTAAAAAATATGGGGGACACTTATATTGTGAACTTGATGATAATGAGCCTGTAAATCGGCATAAACCAGCAGTGGATGTATTGTTTAATTCATTAGTAGAAATTAACGCTAAGAATGTTGTGGCAGCGTTGTTAACCGGAATGGGGAGTGATGGCGCAAAAGGATTGCTCGCTTTAAGGGAAGGTGGCGCGTACACACTAGCTCAGGACGAATTTTCGTCTGTGGTTTGGGGAATGCCAAAAGCTGCTGTGGAGTTAAACGCAGCAAACGAAGTTGTTGCGTTGGATAAGGTAACTGAGCGGCTATTGAATCAGGCTATTAAAGTTTAATTATTTTCAATAACCCACGGCTGTGAGAACCAATAATAGTCACTCGGGTTTTTAATCGAAGGCGCAGTGCAATTAAAGCGAGAACGGCCATTATTTAGCTCTTTTGGAGAAGTGACTTCAACCGTATTTTTACTTATCCAATTTAAGCTTGCTTGGCCAACATTTGAGACATAGCAGGCAAACTGTGTTTTATGAAAATCTCCCATTTCAAACTCTATGGTTAGTGTTGGTGGGTTTTGTGTTGTCACGCTATCTTGATACGTTAACTTTGTAATATTAAAAGCATGAGAATTTAGTTTTGTGATTAACGTATCTAGTTTACTGTAAAACCCAGAAGCTGGGAAACGCGGCAAGCGACTGAAGTTTGAGTTTTTATTCACCGCCCCAGAGTGTTGACCAATACCTATAAAGCCAAGATCAGTCACAAGAGCTTGTAATTCGTTATTAAATTCACCATACGGGTAGGCTAAATATTTGTAGTCTTGGCCAACCTCTTCTTTTATACGTTGTTGTGAATACAAAATATCTTGTTTGATACGTATTTTCCACTGGGCATCCGTTTCGTTATCAAGTTTAATATGCAAATAATCATGTTGAGCACTGTGGTTGCTTATAAGCGCGCCCTTTTTGCTAAGCTCTTTGAGTTTATCCCAGCCCATTACATAACTTTGGCCTTCATCAATTAATTTTGGATTTACAAAAATAGTATATGGATAATTAAATTTCTCTAAAATTGGCGCTGCTTCGTCGTAATTGTTGTTGTAACCGTCATCAAAAGTGATAGCGATGGTTTTCTCAGGTAATGTTTTACCTTGCTGAAGTGCATTTATTAGTTCATTAAGAGGAATAACGTTAAAGTTATGCTCTTTCAAATAGCTTAAATGTTTAGTGAATGTGTTCGCGCTAACACTCGTTACGGCAGGAAGGCTTTCACTAACATGATGGTATTGTAAAATAACAGCAGCTTGAACGCGTAGAGATACACTAATGAGAGAAAATAATACTAAATGAAACAATTTCTTATACATAATAAAGCACACCATAAAAGCTTGTTGTTGTTAGCCGGTCCGATGATACTATCAAATATCACAGTACCACTGTTAGGAATTGTTGATACTGCTGTCATTGGGCACTTAGGGAGCGCTCACTATTTAGCGGGTATTGCGCTTGGTTCTGCTGTTATTTCTATTTTATTTTGGCTAGCGGGATTTTTAAGAATGAGTACGACTGGCATGGTCGCTCAGGCTTACGGAGAAAATGATTTAACTCAATTAGCCGCCTTACTTAAACGTAGCTTATTACTTGCAAGTCTTGTTGCTGTACTACTTATCGCTTTATCTCCTTTGATAAAACATGCTATTGCATTTTTGTCTGCTGCTAATAGCGATGTACTCGCACAAGCATATCAGTATTTTAGTATCCGCATTTTTAGTGCTCCAGCAGCATTGTGTAATTTAGTGTTACTGGGTTGGATGCTTGGTGTACATTACGGGCGAGGGCCATTTTATTTATTATTAGTAACAAACATAGTCAATATAGTACTCGATATTTACTTTGTTGTTTACCTTGATTGGGCGGTTGCTGGTGCTGCATGGGCGTCACTTATTGCTGACTATACCGCACTAATTTTTGCACTTTTTTTAGTGGTTAAACTAGCTAAAAAACAAGATATTGAGCTAAATGTACCGAATTGGTTGAGTATTAGCAAAATGGCTGAATTATTGAGTTTGAATCGCGATATTTTTATTCGCTCTTTAATACTGCAATTATGTTTTAGCTTTATGACATTTTATGGTGCACGTATTGGCGAAACGACACTCGCTGCTAACGCCGTGCTACTTAACTTTTTAATGTTAGTTAGTTTTGCTTTAGATGGTATTGCATATGCTAGTGAGGCAAAAGTAGGGCAAGCAAAAGGCCAAAAAAGTGTAAGTAATATCGAGTTATGGGTAAAAATCAGTGTATTTTGGGGAATGTTGTTTGGATTGTTATATAGCCTGTTTTTTGCCGTTTTTGGTGCCCAAATTATTATGCTTTTAACCAATGTGCCAGAGGTTATTAATGAGGCGACGCTTTATTTGCCTTGGGTTATTGCACTTCCATTACTTGCTATGAGTTGTTTTTTATTTGATGGTGTTTTTGTGGGTTTAACACGTGCAAAAGATATGCGTAATAGTATGCTTTTTTCGGCTACAGTTGGATTTTTTGGGGTGTTTTGGATATTTAACGAATTACAAAATAACGGACTATGGTTAGCTATGAGCTGTTTTATGTTAATGCGGGGCGTGACTTTGATTATTAAATACCAAAGGCTTAAAGAAAATAACAAACTATTAGATTAAGTGCGATGATTATTTATTTCCATAAATCGGGATCGTGATTTTTTGGGCCAATGCCTTTAATGACTTGTGAAAAGCGGTTAGCAAAAATCCCGCAATAACCCCAAGCTGCAAAAAACAGTGCAGGGACTAAAATTGCAACGCCAATTATTTGCAAACTGTAGTGAGTGTAATACCCAAGGGAGATAAATACCACGGCTAGCACAAATAGTGCTAAGCCGCGAAAAAAGCGCTTTAAGCTAAGTTTAGGGTTACTCCCTAAACGATAGATAAGTGGCTTTAGCATTTATAATAATTAATAGTAAGAGTGATCGCCCGCTTCGTGCTCTGTGATATCAGCAACACCGGTGATTTCTTCAAATTTAGCGATCATTTCTTTCTCGATGCCTTCTTTTAGCGTTACATCGATCATAGAGCAACCATTACAACCACCACCAAACTGAAGTATAGCAATGCCTGCAGCTGTTATTTCTACTAGACTTACTTGGCCGCCATGGTTTGCTAGTTGGGGGTTTACTTCAGTTTCAAGCATGTGCTGCACGCGTTCATTTAATGATGCATCATCACCAATTTTACGAGCTTTAGCATTCGGCGCTTTTAGCGTTAATTGAGTGCCCATTTTGTCAGTAACAAAATCGATCTCGGCTTCTTCTAAAAATGGCGCACTTTCTGCATCTACAACAGCATCAAAACCATTGAAATTTAGACGAATATCGCTGGCTTCAACAGCGTCTTCTGGACAATAAGACACACCACATTCCGCTTGTGATGAACCAGGGTTTACAACAAAAACACGAATATTGGTTTGTTGTGATTGATCTGCTAATAGTTTAGCAAAATGCGCTTGCGCTGTTTCGGAAATAGAAATCATAAAAACGGCTTTATACCTGACTAAATTACTCGGATACTGCATATCATACTCCGCTCATCGTGTTGCGGCTAGTGTTGAGCGTAAAAAGTTGGCATCTATTTTAAGCAATGGTAGCGTGCAATTAACAAACATTTTTAGAGTGATTTATATGCGGTTCATGTTAACAATAATGGTGGTACTACTGAGTTTTTCAAGTATGGCAAAGCCACTATCTTATTATTTTGAGCAAGATGTTCAATTTGACCCTACCATTCCCACCCCTGAAGCAGTGCTAGGTTATCAAGTGGGGGAGTGGCATGTAAGACACGACCAGTTAGTGCGCTATATGGAAGTACTTGCGAAAAAAAGTGACCGCATAAACTTTGAAATTATTGGCCGTACACATGAGCAACGCCCGCTTGTGATGCTAACAATTACTGCCGCCAACAAGTTGCCAAACATAGAGCAAACTCGCCAAGCTCATTTGGCGCGTTTAAGTAACAACAGTGACAAAACTAAAGACCAACCTGCTGTTGTCTGGATGGGTTATAGTGTACACGGCAATGAATCATCGGGCAGCAACGCTTCATTATTGGTAGCCTATTATTTAGCAGCTGCTCAAGGTGCTGAAATAGATGAGCTATTAAATAACACGGTTATTTTACTCGACCCTTCACTTAATCCTGATGGGCTTGCTCGTTTTGCTAATTGGGCCAACAGTAACCGAGGTATGAACTTATCGTCTGATCCTAAGACCCGTGAACATGTTGAAAATTGGCCAAGTAGCCGTACTAACCATTATTGGTTTGATTTAAATCGTGACTGGTTATTACTACAGCATCCTGAATCGCGCGCGCGAATTGCCAAATTTCATCAGTGGAAACCAAATATTTTAACTGACTTTCATGAAATGGGGCCAAATAGCAGTTACTTTTTTCAGCCAGGTATCCCAAGTCGTAAACACCCAATAACACCAGATGAAAATGTAACTTTAACGAAAGCGATTGCCAACTATCATGCAAAAACTTTAGATGAAAATAACGCACTTTATTTTACAGAAGAAAGTTTTGACGATTTTTATTACGGAAAAGGCTCAACTTATCCCGACGTAAATGGTGGTGTAGGCATTTTATTCGAGCAAGCGAGTTCTCGTGGGCATATTCAAGAAACTATAAACGGACCTTTAAGCTTTGCATTTACTATTAAAAATCAGCTATTAACGAGCTTATCAACCTTTAAAGCAGCCATTGATAATCGCCAGGCGTTACTAGATTACCAAGCGAAGTTTTATAATCAGGCAGCTGATTTAGCCAGTGACGAGAGCTTTGAAGGTTATGTTGTTGAAGGCGCGAGCGACAACACCCGTACTAAGCACTTTTTAGAATTACTAAAACAGCATCAAATTAACGCTTACCCACTTACTAAACCATTAAAAGCAAATGGAAAAAGTTTTAGTACTCATAGTTATTTTGTGCCATTAGCGCAACCGCAATACCGTTTAGTAAAAGCTATTTTTAGTGAGCAAAAAAACTTTGCTGATAATACATTCTATGATGTTTCGGGTTGGACTCTAGCGCATGCTTTTAATTTACCGTTTGCAAAAGTTAAAAGCAATTGGGGCTTAGATGTTGCAGATACTGCTTGGAATAAAGCGGTAAAAACATCTTTTTCCGATTTAAAAAATGGTTATGCCTTTGGTTTTGCATGGGACGATTATTTAGCCCCTAAAATGCTCAATACTTTACTTAAACAAGGTATTAAAGCACGCGTTGCATTGAGCTCATTAACTGCTAAATCAACATCGGGGGAGGTAAACTTCGAACCAGGTAGTATTATTATTCCAGCAGGCCTACAAACAAATATCGATTGGGTTGCCCAGCTTAGTAAAGCACAAAGTGAATTTGGTATTGCAATTAAACCAATTACATCAGGTTTAACAAGTAAAGGCGCTGATTTAGGTTCACGATCAATGGCCGTTGTTAGTGCGCCAAAGGTACTGCTTATTGGTGGGCAGGGCGCGAGCCAGTACGAAGTAGGCGAAGTGTGGTATTATCTAGATCGCTTTGTTGGCGCAGCGCCAACAATTGTTGAAATGAACCGCTTTAGCTCACTTGAGCTAAGTGATTACAGCCATATTGTACTTGCTCATGGCAATTACAATAGCTTATCTGATGCCGACAAAGTGGCAATTAAAAGCTGGGTAAGAAAAGGTGGTGTTATTTGGGGTCACAAAGGCGGCGCTAAATTTTTAGTTGATCAGCAAATTCTTAAAGCAAGTTATCTATCACGACAAGATGTAGCTAGCGCATTTAATACGACAGGTTTAAGTTATGGCGACAAAGATCATTTAGCTGGACGTCAGCGCATTGCAGGTGCTATTTTTAATACCAATGTAGATTTAACTCACCCACTTAGTTTTTCACTTAATCGTAATACATTACCGGTATTTAAAAACAGCACATGGTTACTTGAAGCTTCCGATGCGCCGTTCGTAAATGTTCTTACCTACACTAAAAAACCATTATTGGCAGGCTTTACCGATACTGTTAATGTTGAGCAAGTTGCCGGCGGCGCCGGTTTAATTGCACACTCATACGGGCGAGGTACAGTGATAGGTATGACCGACGATCCTGTATTTAGAGGTTACTGGTATGGTACTAGTCGACTGCTAAGCAATGCTTTATTTTTTGGTCACACGTTTCGCGCAAATGGTGGGTAGTATTTTTTAATTACTAAATTGGCGTTAAACAGGTTACAAAAGCCCATACTTGTTTAGCGCCAGCTTGTTTTAATGTATGAGTCGCTGCATTTAATGTAGCGCCCGTTGTCATTACATCATCAACAATAGCGACGGTTTTACCGCGCATATCCTGTGTACAAATAAAGGCATTTTTTAAATTTTTCATACGCTTTGCTTTTGATAGTTTTGACTGAGCCTGTGTTTTTTTGTCGCGAATAAGTACGTTACTCAATGGTAAGTAATTAGTTAAACATGGATACCATACTTGGCTGACTTGATTAAATCCACGCTCCAAAAAACGATTTTTATGCAGTGGTAAAATAACAAAAGCATCAGGTAAGTTTTGGCTCTGAGCAAACAGTTGTACAAGCTGTTTTTTAATGACTTGCTGCAATGCCTTTTTATAATGAATTTGGTTATTAAATTTAAGTTGCTTAAGCCAGTGCTCAAATGGAGGTTGATAAAATGCGCATGCAAATAACATATCAAACTCACAATTGGGAAACATTTCAACAATATCGGGGCGATGAAGTAAATTGGTATGCTCGTTTAAATTAAACAATGGCAAGTCTTCTAAACAATGTTCACACAGTCCTAATGATGCGTTAATAATACACTGGCACTGAACGCAATAAGTAGGAAATAACCAGTCAAAAATGGCTTTATTCATTGATTTGAACCGTACATTGCAATCATCTCTTTAATCGTTATTATGAGCTTAAGTTTGGTAAAGGTTAGGCAAATATGCAAAACGAATTAGTGTTATTACATGGTTGGGGAATGAATCAGGGGGTATGGCAGTTGGTTCAGCCAGAGCTTGAGTTTTTATATTCAGGGAATGTACGCAGCCTTGACTTACCTGGGTTTGGTAATAGTATTGCTTGCCCAAGCCCTTATACACTCCATGATGCAGCCGCACTTTTGAGTGAACAACTACAACCACAATCAATTTTAATGGGCTGGTCATTAGGAGGCTTATTTGCACTGTATATTGCTAAGCATTGGCCTGAAAAAGTGTCAAAAGTAATATTGGTTGCATCAACGCCATTTTTTGCAGATCAAATAGATTGGCCTGGTATTAATTCCAAAGTATTAGAACAATTTAAAGACCAACTAGTTAATCATAGAGAAAAAACGATAGAGCGATTTTTAGCAATTCAAGCGATGGGAAGTGAGTCGGCAAGGGATGATATAAAGCAACTTAAACTATTACTAAATCAGTACAGCGCACCAAATACTGAAGCGCTTATGGCAGGTTTGGATATTTTAAAAAACGAAGACTTGCGTGAGTTATTTACTCGTTGCCCGGTCTCTATTAAAGGTATATTCGGGCGTTTAGATGCACTTGTACCTTATAAAGTGATTGCGGAAATATCAGCACTAAATACTGAGTTTGAATATGGAGTGCTTGATAAAGCATCGCACGCCCCATTTATTTCTCATAAGAGAGAGTTTTTATCTGTCGTTAAATCAATGCTTTAAAATTGAGCTGAAAATAGCGCAGTTTAAAGCTTTATTTTGTGCATAACCTGAGCGATAATTAAGCAATGTTAATTTGGTGGAGGTTTTAATATGCCAATCGGATCTGTATTTAATAGCGGTGTTGAAGGATTTAATCGTGCTAGCCAAGGTATCGAAAAGGCCAGTGCTGAGATTAATCGTGCCAATATTGAACAGCAAGACGACGCGCAGTTAGCGCAGCAACGTCAGCTTACGGCAGCACGCCCTGAAGAAGCTATTACTGCACCTGTAGCACAGCCTGCTCGTGTTGATGAAGCGCTTGTTAACTTAAAAGTTGAAGAGTTTAATGCCAAGGCAAATACGCAATCAATTCAAACGGCCGATGATGTACTTGGCACGTTAATCGATATTAAAGTTTAGTATTATGAATATTGTCACGCCATTTCCATCTATCAATATAAACACTGCAAATGTTTATACGGAAACTGCACGACGTGACAACCAACTACGCGAAGTCATTCCTGCACCAGCATCAAGTAGCGCAAGTAATACCGAAACTAAAGCCCAAAGTGACGCTGAAAAAGCGAAGTTGCCAGGTGGAAGTGATAGCGTAACATATGATGCAACGGGAAAAACAACAGACGAAAAATCAGTTCAACAACGCGATGAAAACTCAGAAAACCCTGAAGGCTCTGAACAAGAAAACGAAGCAAGTGAGCAACAAGAATTAGAGCAAGAAGAGCTGCAATTAGAGCAAGAACAGCTACAAATTAAAGAGCTAAAGGCTCGAGATACCGAAGTCAGAATACACGAACAAGCGCATGCCTCTGTAGGTGGACAACATGCAGGTTCGCCAAGTTATGAATATCAACGCGGGCCCGATGGTACTAATTACGCAGTTGGCGGAGAAGTACAAATTGATGTATCAGAAATACCCGGCGACCCACAAGCGACGATTGATAAAATGCAAACGGTGCGCGCTGCTGCATTAGCACCTGCTGAGCCTTCGGGAGCTGATCGCTCTATTGCTGCAGATGCTACGCAAAAGCTAGCAGCGGCTCAGGCTGAGCTTGCACAACCTGAAAAAGAAGATGACGAAGACGCAAAAAGTAAACTTGAAGCTTCATTCTCTAGCGATGAAAGCAGCGATACAAAAACAGCTAAAAGTGACGAGCAAACACGTGATGCCGATGTTGAGGCACGTGCAGGGCGTATTGCTAACTTTTATCAAATGGCGACATCGCCAGCGAGCCAAAGTAGTTTTTCAGCGTTAAGTTAATAATCTAGCAAAACATAACCACAAAAAAACCGCTTACGCGGTTTTTTTCGTTTTAGCTTAGCTGTACAACTATTATTTTTTTACTTTAGCATTAGCGAACGCATCGGCAAATGCATTACCCATTAACGCATTACCATTGTCACGTTTAGGCTTTGCAGCACGAGTTTGTGGCTTTTGCGTAGCTGGAGCTGCTGACTTATTACTTGTGTCAATTTCGTCATCTAAGCGCATAGTAAAGCTTATGCGCTTACGTGCAGCGTCTACCTCAACTACTTTAACCTTTACAATATCACCAGCTTTAACAACTTCACGCGGATCTGATATAAATTTATTCGTGATTGCTGAAATATGCACTAAACCATCTTGGTGAACACCTACATCAACAAACGCACCAAAATTAGCAACGTTTGAAACCACGCCTTCTAAAATCATACCTGGTTTTAAATCACTAATTTTTTCAACACCGGCTTTAAACTCAGCTGTTTTAAATTCAGGGCGAGGATCTCGACCTGGTTTATCAAGCTCAGTAATAATGTCGGTAACGGTTGGTAAGCCAAACTTTTCGTCAGTGTAATCGTTAGCAGCAAGTTTAGTTAAAAAGTCGCTGTTACCAATTAGGTTACTGACATCTACGCTATTGCGTTCACAAATACGTTTAACAACAGGGTAAGCTTCAGGGTGAACTGATGAGTTATCTAGCGGATCGCTACCGTTGTTAATACGCAAAAAGCCAGCCGCTTGTTCAAATGCTTTTGGCCCTAAACGCTCAACCTTTTTAAGCTCACTACGTTTAGTAAATGTGCCGTTAGCATCGCGATAATTAACGATATTTTGCGCTAATGTTTTGTTCAAACCAGATACGCGTGTAAGTAGCGGTACCGATGCCATGTTTAAATCTACGCCTACTGAGTTTACACAGTCTTCAACTACTGAAATAAGGCTTTGGCCTAATTGGCTTTGCGATACATCGTGTTGGTATTGGCCAACACCAATTGATTTTGGCTCAATTTTAACAAGTTCAGCAAGAGGATCTTGTAGGCGGCGCGCAATAGAAACAGCGCCTCGTATAGAAACATCTAAATCTGGAAATTCATTAGCTGCAAATTCAGAAGCTGAGTAAACCGATGCACCCGCTTCGCTAACCATAATTTTACTAAGTTTAAGTTCGTTGTTTGCTTTGATAAGTTCAGCAACTAACTTATCTGATTCGCGTGATGCAGTACCGTTACCAATCGCAATTAGCTCAACTTTATGCTGACGACAAAGTTGCTCTAACGTACGCACTGATTTATCCCAATGATTTTGTGGTGCATGAGGGAAAATAGTTTGTGTAGCTAGTAATTTACCTGTGCTATCAACAACGGCAATCTTACAGCCAGTACGAAGGCCTGGATCAAGACCTAAAGTAGTACGAGGGCCTGCAGGTGCTGCCATTAATAAATCTTTTAAGTTTTTAGCAAATACGTCGATTGCACCAGCTTCTGCTTTTTCGCGCATGGCTGCAAAAAATTCGTTTTCTAAATGCAGCCCTAATTTAATTTTCCACGCCCATTGCACAACGTTTAATAACCAAGGACTTGCCGCTTTATATTTAATATCTAAACGGTAATGCTCAGCAATCATGTTGGCACAAAGTTGCGCTGAATTTTCAGCACTAGGCTCAGGGTTAACATTTAACTGAAGTACACCTTCATTTCGAGCTCTCAGCATTGCAAGTGCGCGATGCGAAGGTACTTTTTTTAGAAGCTCTTGGTGTTCAAAGTAATCACGGTATTTAGTGCCAGCTTGTTCTTGGCCTTTAATAACGGTACTTTGAATTGCGCCATTTTGGCTAATGTGGCTTCTAAATTTAGCAAGTAGTTTTGCGTCTTCAGCAAAGCGCTCCATTAAAATAAACTTAGCACCTTCAAGCACTGCCTTTATATCAGCAAAGCCTTTTTCGACATTTATAAATTGTTCAGCTTGTTGTTCAGGATCAAGGTTAGCATTTTTAAACAGTGCATCAGCAAGTGGCTCTAATCCGGCCTCAATTGCTATTTGGCCTTTAGTACGGCGCTTCGCTTTATACGGGAGATATAAATCTTCAAGTTCAGTTTTGCTTTGCGCAGTACTAATATCTGCCTTTAACTCTGCTGTTAATTTATTTTGAGATTCGATGGTTGATAAAATAAAGCTGCGGCGTTCTTCTAGTTCACGTAAATATGATAAACGCTGTTCTAAAAGGCGTAATTGGGTGTCATCTAAGCCACCGGTTACTTCCTTTCTATAACGAGCAATAAAAGGCACAGTTGCACCTTCATCAAGTAACTTTGTTGCAGCAACAACTTGCTGTTGTTGTGCATTTAGCTCATCGGCTAAACGTGCAGAGATATCGCTCATGCAAAAACCTTTTTAAACAAAAATAAGACCAGTTAGTAAGTTAACTGATACGACTAATTGCTTGAATAATATCACACGAGGTTGTAATAAAAAGCTCTTAAAGCAAGCTATTTTCCTTGCTTTAAGATGGTTGGCTTGATTGGGTAATTATAGCGTTAAAAGAGCCCCTAGTGAGGGTGCTCTATGTTTTCTAATACTTCACTGAATGAATTAGCTATGGGGGTAATATGCAGAGGGATATGTAGCGCTTTAGTAATTTGACGTGCTGAGATTAAACCGCAAATTTCATTGTCAGTTGTAGTCACTAATAAAAACATCACCCCTTGATGCTCCATTGTTTGCAACGCATCACCAATACATGCGTAGCTTAAGCTTTGCATACTTACACTCATTAACTGACTTATTGGTGTCATTATGTGGCGTAAGCTAACTTCATTACGCGGTGTATTTAAACGCTGGGCAATAATCGTGATTTTTGAGCTTTGTAAATCAGCACTTGAAACTATTCCAATTAATTTTTGGTTGTCGTCCGTTACTAAGACAAAATCAGATTGTTGAGCGCTAATCTGTTTTAGTGCTGCTTCAATTGTTGTTTCATACTGGGCGCGGACAGGTGTTTTTTGAGTGAAATTATTTACCACTTTTAATGCCGGAGAGGCTAAATCAATTAATGGTTGGTCATCTGCAAATGTGCTTGCAATAACGCCGTGAGAAATGCTTTGAGTACGTAATTCTTTAAAGTTAGACATAGTAGTCACCTTAGTCGTTATAAAATTTAATTAAGTTGTAAAATAATGAATTAAATTAAATAGCTAGGTGGTCCGCGTTGGTATGCAGTGCTAAAAGGTCTGTTTAGATTAGTGCTCTTATAAAAAGAATCTACGACATTAGGAAGTGGTTGAGGCGACCTAAAGGTAATAGTATTAACGTGAGAGTCTACGTCAAAATCGAGGTTTGCCTGGTCAGGAATGTCACAAGCAATAAAGTGATTAGATAGTTTAGCGTTATCAAGGTTTACGTCAGTGTTGCTGGCATGCAGCGTCAAACTTACACTCATTAAAAGTGCAAACAATACGGCATTATTTAATATGCGCTGTACTATGTTTGACATAACTACGACCTTAATTAACTGCTTTCAAATTAAACAAATCAACTTGAATAATTCATTTATAGCTTATTGACCTAATTTACACAATCAAAAGTTAACATGATCTGAATCAAAACTTTTTATTTCTTTTTTTGGTAATCAATACTGTTTACATACCATTGCTTTTTACCCTGAGGAGTAGGTACTTCAAAGTCGTCATCTACTTGCTTTTTAATCAATGCACGCGCCATAGGTGAGTCTATTGATATGTAATCTTTTCGGTCGTAAATTTCATCAGGTCCGACAATTCTGAATTTTTTAGTTTCACCTTCTTCGTTTTCAATTTCGACCCATGCACCAAAAAACACTTTTCCATCTTGAACGGGAGAGTAGTCGATGATTTTTAAATCAGGTATGCGTTTGCGTAAATAGCGTATACGACGGTCAATTTGGCGAAGCAAACGCTTGTTATATTGATAGTCAGCGTTCTCAGAGCGATCTCCGAGACTGGCCGCCCAGCTGACTATTTTTGTTACTTCTGGGCGTTTAACGTTCCATAGTTGGTCGTGTTCTTGTTGTAATTGTAAGTAACCTTCGCGGGTAACTAAATTTGTTTTCATGGTGAATTCTTTATTAACTCTAATGGTGTGCACGTTATTAAATTTGCCAAAACTTGTCGAGCGTAAAATGTAATAAAGTACGAGCAAGTAAGCTTTGAAATGTTCAGTAACAATCTAAGCAAGTAATTAGTTTTTGATTATTCAGTTTTTCATTTATATTAACTAATAATTGGATATAAAAATAAGAAAGAGATTATGGGACACGAGACCACAAAAGTATTAGTTGTTGATGACGATATGCGCTTACGCAGTTTGCTCGAACGTTACTTAGTAGAGCAAGGCTTTATTGTGAGAACCGCAGGAAATTCGGAGCAAATGGACAGACTCCTTGAACGTGAAAACTTTCACTTAATGGTTCTCGATTTAATGCTTCCAGGTGAAGATGGATTGTCAATTTGTCGCAGGTTACGCCAAAAAGAAAATGAAATCCCTATTGTTATGCTCACCGCTAAAGGCGACGAAGTAGACCGTATTATTGGTCTTGAACTTGGCGCTGACGATTACATTCCAAAACCATTTAATCCACGTGAGCTACTTGCTCGCATAAAAGCAATTTTGCGCCGCCGCGCAAAAGAAGTGCCAGGTGCTCCAGCTGCTGAAGAAAACTTGATCGCTTTTGGTAAATTTACGCTTAATTTAGCAACGCGCGAAATGAGTGAAGGGGACAAAACAATATCGCTTACCAGTGGTGAGTTTGCCGTGCTTAAAGCGCTTGTTTCGCATCCACGAGAGCCACTTAGCCGCGATAAGCTAATGAACTTAGCGCGTGGGCGTGATTACAGTGCGCTTGAGCGAAGTATTGATGTGCAAGTGTCGCGACTTCGACGCATGATTGAAATTGATGCTGCCAATCCGCGTTATATTCAAACCGTATGGGGTTTGGGGTATGTATTTGTTCCTGATGGTGAAAAGTAATTTATATGGGATTTTTTCCGCGTAGTGCGTTTGGACAAACGGTTTTTTTGGTAGCCGCATTATTACTAATAAACCAAATAGTGTCTTACGTTACAGTAAGCTTATATGTTGTAAAGCCTACAATTGAGCAAGTAAATTTAATGCTCGCAAAGCAAATAAAAACCGTATTTATAGATTGGGAAGACGGCATTGAGATAAACGACGAGGTTTCAGAAAAGTTTTTTGAAATCACTGGAATTGAAGTAATGACTCAACGTGAGGCAATGCGTAATGGGTTAGGGCAAAGCCGTGAGTATTCAGGATTATCGCGCAGTATGACGAAACAGTTAAATGGCTTCTCGCGTGTGCGCATTAGCCAAACTGGTCCACTCATATATTGGGTCGAAGCCCCCCAAGCTCCAGGTTACTGGGTTAAAGTACCGTTAACTGGTTTCCAAGAGAATAATTTAGAGTTTTTAACTTTTTATTTATCAAGCATCGGATTTTTAAGTGTGTTAGGTGGGTGGTTGTTTGCAAGGCACCTCAATAGGCCGCTTAAAGCGTTACAGCAAGCTGCAATAAAAGTTGGTAAAGGTGATTTTACTACTAAGTTAGCAGAGGAAGGTTCAACAGAAGTGATAGAAGTAACGCGCGCGTTTAATCAGATGTCGCGGGGTATTGCTGCACTTGAGAATGACCGCCGTTTATTAATGGCTGGTGTGTCACATGATTTACGCACGCCGCTTACACGCATTCGTTTAGCGACTGAAATGATGGCTGAAGCTGATGAGTACTTACGCGAAGGTATTATTTACGATATTGAAGACATGAACGGTATTATCGACCAGTTTATCGAGTACTTACGCCATCATAAGCGTGAAGAACTAACCTGTGAAAATATAAATGCACTGGTGGCTGAAGTTATTCATTCGGAGCTAAAGCATCAACGTGTAATTACGTTTAAAGAGAACCCAAGTATTGGCAATATACCGCTAAGCTCTGTGGCTATTAAGCGTGTAATAACAAACATGATTGGTAATGCGCTGCGTTATTCACAAGATGATATAGAAGTACTTAGTTATTTTAGTCCAAATAAAAAATATGTCGTTATTGCAGTAAACGATAATGGCCCCGGCATTCCTGAAAGTGAGTTAGAGTCCGTGTTCGAACCATTTAAGCAAGGTGATGCTGCTCGAGGGAGCGAAGGCAGTGGTTTAGGGCTGGCAATTATCAAGCGTATAGTAGATATGCACGATGGAAAAGTGATGCTTGAAAATCGTCCCGAAGGCGGGCTAAGTGCGCAAATATACTTGCCTATAAAAGTAACTAACCAAGCTGTTTAAAGCGAATAGCTGTGTAGTTACTAACTGTAAACTAAGTGTTTAATACCAAATAGACTTACAAGGTATAAGCCATATGATTACCTCCACATATTTCAAAATACATGTGCTATGTACGGTCAGGCATTAATCGTTTTTATTAGGGTATTGTATACAGCTTTTTCGTAGTGTTTTTTATAATGGAGCAAAATAGAGTGTTTGTATCGCTTCTTAGCATGCTTTTGAGCTGTTACATCATTAATACATTAATACCAATTCGTAATAATCTTTGAGCAATTTGAGAGCTTAAACCTGACGCTAACTGTGTTAAATATTTCTTATATGGAACAACTAAATAACGAATTTTTGCCTTGTTATCGACACTGTTTTCTTACCTCAAAATAGCTTACTTAATTAAGCAAATTGGTATTACGAAGATTAAATAGTGACCTTACTTTTTATAGCTACTTGATTTGTAATTATTCGAGTAGTTAGAAAAATTATTAGCATTGGATAGCTAATATATATTTTTACTCCCCATAAATGCCAAACATGCTCAGCCCTTTGGGTTTGCCCTAGAGACGGTTTACTTTTACTTAGCCCACTAGGTTGCAAACTTCCTGCGATAATTAGATAGAACAAGTTTTAATCATGAAAGGCCAGTAGGTTCTAGAAGGTTGAAATTAATATTTCAGCTCCCACTTTTAGTTTTGCTATAAATCTATTTGAATTTACTTTGTATATTTTTAATAAGCTTAGTTTTTAAGTCACTGTTTTTTGTTCTTCTTTGGTAGGTTTTTATTTGTTCGATTATTTGATGTTGTTCCTAGGTAACAAACATGTAAATATTTAAATAAAATAATAACAACCAACAAGGATTGTTTTGTGAAATTTACATTGTGCTTTTTTCTATTAGTTTTATCTTCAATGGCTTCGGCTGTTACTGATAAATTTAATTTAACTGAAGATGGAAGTAAAACAGTTAGAATTTGGGAGGTTTGGCGTGTTATAGGCGCACGGGAAGCCTTTTTTGGAGCCGCCATTATAAAACCAAAAAACGGGACTTTAAGTTTTAATACAGATTCATTTGTTTATAAACCAAAGGCTAATTTTTGTGGTGTAGATACAACAACGATAAATGTCTCATTGATAGATTCTGGCAATAACCCAATTAGGTCTATATCTCTAGAATCCGATGAGCTTGTTGAGTACTCAACAAGTCCTATTTTAAATATTCTCCAAAGCTTTTTTGCCTTTGCAACAAAAGATGATGTAGAAAAGCCTCGAATACAATACGCATCCTAATAGAACCTATTCAGCTAATTATCAAACTGTAAGCCAAAATGTGACTCGTTATCCTGTTAAGCTTACTTTTAATGTTGCATGTGTGAACGATTCACCAACGATCACAAACATAATGAATCAGTCAACAAACGAAGACACCACAAAAGCGATAAGCTTTACAGTGGGTGATGTTGAAACAAGCACTTCAAGCCTTTGTCTTCT
>NZ_JJNZ01000037.1 GCF_000690055.1 Pseudoalteromonas fuliginea | reverse complement strand
TGAAAGGTCAATAGGCCCTAGAACTAGGCAAAATTTTTTTTATCTAGTTGTTCTAAATAAAAATTTTTAACGACGTTATAGTGAAATTTAATTCGTTAAATTGTTCAAGTATTTATGCAGGTTGGTATAAATCACTTTTAGTCTTTTTTTACATCTGCAGGGTGTTCTACACCGATCCACGCTTTAAATAGCGCTTTTTGTTCAAGCGTAGCGTCTTTATTAGCAACTACTTTTTTAGGTTTATCAAAATCTTCTGATAATACTAATGTTAAGCTATCAAGAGCATCGCGACGAATATAGTCAACGGTTACTTTCTCGCCTGCTTTAAATGTTTCTAGGCTCGTTTTTAAATCTTTACCAACATGATGCTTATTTATAGCAACAATTTTATCATTGGTAGTTAAACCCGCTTCCCATGCACTTCCGCCACGACGAACGTAACTTAGTGTTAGTAACTCACCGGTATTTTTAGCGGTGGCGTCAACACTCGCAAGCGCTTTTGCTTTTTCTGGTCGTTCATATTTTAAGCCCACTTTAGCAAGTAACTCATCAAAGTTGATACTTGCAGGCGATTCTACATTTTCTTGCCACCAGCTTGAGTAATCACGCCCTGTTAAATCTTTTAAAATGTTAAGCACATCTACGTCTGTAAACCCCGCTGGCATTTTATGATTGTTATAAAGTGCTTTGTGCACATCGCGGTAGCTTATTGTACCTTGGCTTTTTTCTAGTAAGTCGATATCTAAAGCGAGTGAAAGTAACGAACCTTCTGAATAAATATTGGTACTGTAATTACGTGCGTGATCGCCACCTTGATTAATCCATTTATCAAAACTTGTTTCGCTTGCGCTTTGCACTTCACGGCCCGGTGTTTGTAAATGACGATTAATTGTTTTACTCATTACTTTAAAAAATTCATCTGTTGTTTGGATGCCTGAGCGCACTAATAAATGATCTTCAAAGTAACTTGTTGAACCTTCTGCGATCCAAAGTAGTTTAGAGTAATTCATATTCGTGTAATCGTACGGCACTAAACCCTGTGGGCGGTATGCTTTTACATTCCATGTATGAATAAATTCGTGTGCGGCTGTGCTTATAAAACCTAAGTAATCTTCTCGGCTACCAAATCGATCGCGTGGACGTTGTATAATAGTAGAGTTTAAATGCTCAGTTGCACCACCCGCTCCCGACGTTGCATGTACCATAAATACATAACGCTCATACGGATAGCCATCCCAAATTACATTACCTGTCGCTACTAGCTTTTTCAGATCTGTAAGCATTAAATCTACATCGTAGTTACCATCGCCCCATACAACTAAGTCATATTCCCGGTCATCTACTTCAAATGTGTCTAATTGATTTATACCTGTTTCGATTGGCGAATCAACAAGCACATCGTAGTTAGCTGCTTTGAATGAATTTTTACCTTCTAAATTATCCATACCTGATACAGAACGCCATTTTTTAGGTATATCTAAATTGACTGTTACTGGCTCTTGACGAAACGACTCGCTAAACATAAAAAAACCTGATGCATCAATAAATGCATGGCTGTCGTCAATATGACGGGCGCGTTTGCCTAGTTCATTTGCATACACTTGATAATCAACATTAACTTCTGTTGGCTTATTAAGATGTACACGCCATGTACTATGATCAACTTTTTCCCACGTTAACTCTTTGCCATCTTCATCTTTTGCATTGAAGTAACGTACGCCATTGGCTAAGTTTAAAATTTCGTATCGCCCGGTACGCCAAGCAGGAAGTTTTACATCGATATGAGATTGTGCTGATTTTGGAAATTCAACACTTACATTACCCAAATGATGCTGTGGTTCAGATATTTTTAATTCGTAATTTACATCAGCAAAAGCTGAAGTAGAACATGCAGCTACAATCGATAAAGCTAATAACTTTTTCATAAAAACTCTTAATAGAAACTTAATTACTAGCTAGATTAACAAGCTCGGATTTAAATGTGAATTAAATACGATAAAGAGTCTTGTACATGAGTTTATACGCATTAGCTTACTAAAATTACTAAGTTTTTAGTTAGATAACTACACATAACAAAAATTTGTTGTAAACTGAAGATAATATAACTAATACGATGGCGGTAAGCTTAGGTGTCTGATAAATCTAACGCTACAGATAAGAAACTAAAACAAGCAATTGACGCCCGAATGGCTGTTGAAGACGCGCGTAAATATCAGGTGGACACTCTTTCTGATTTCTCAGCTAAATTATCATTGAGTTGTAAAGGACTTGATACTGAATTAGATAATAGGCTTGCTAAGTTCAGGGCTGCACTCATTAAAGGTGTCAGCTTTGAAGATCTATCGCCATTGATAAGTGAAACAATTGTTTTATTAAAAAACCAAGAATCAGTACAACTCTCCCAACAACGAGATTTGTATAACAGCGTACAGAGTGCTGGTAAACAACTGCAAAAAACAAAAGGGTTACCAGAGGATACACGTAGAACACTTCGCCATTTATTAGATCACGAAATTAATCAAGTGCACTCTACCCATGATTTTATACCTTTACTTGACCAACTAATTTCTTTTTATCATCAAACATTAAGTCTCAAACTAGAAGCTGCGTCTGACGATGAATGTACTGCAACACCTGAGCTTGCACAAAAATTACTAAAATTAGCTAACGAATTAGTGTTGGAAGACGAAGCAACTGAAGAAATTAAATACATAAAAAATTGTATTACAGAAAGCGACACGTTAGATGCACTGTTAAAGGCTTCTATTAATATAATTAGTGTTATTGTAAAGAATATTAATAAAGAGCGTAAATCGGCACAAAGCTTTTTATCTTCTTTAAACCAAACACTTGAAGATTTACATCATTCAATTGTATCAACAAGTAAACACTCAAAATCGATGGAAGTTGAGTTTGATGTTTTAAATAAAAGCATTGAAAGTAAGATTAAAAATCTTAATGTGCAAACTCAAAATGCAACTTCTATATCATCTTTAAAAGAGTTGGTTGATAACGAATTAAAATCGCTTAGTGAAGACTTTATTGCAAAAGAAAAACTTGAACGCACTGACAGAGAAATGCTGGTTTCTAGCTTTGATGAAATTAATGGTCGTATTGGTAGCCTTGAAAGCAAACTAACAAAATATAAAAAACGCTTAAATGAACAACGTTTCAAAAGTCTATTGGATAGTTTAACAAAACTGCCTAATCGTGCTGCATTTGATGAACGTTACAACCATGAAATACACCTATTTAATGTTCAGTCATCGGATGTCACTCTTGCGGTGATTGATGTTGACCATTTTAAATCCATTAATGATAGATTTGGTCATACTGCTGGGGATATAACACTACAAGTTATAGCCAAAGCACTACAAAAATCGGTTAGAAAATCAGATTTTATTGCCCGTTATGGCGGTGAAGAGTTTGTTTTACTTATGCCTAGTACTTCGCTCATAAATGCTACGGCCCCTCTTGATAAACTGAGGAAGATAATTAAAAGTATTCCTTTTAAATTTAAAGATAAACAAATTGAAATAACTATTTCTCTAGGTGTTACTCAGTTAAAGAAAGGCGATACACCTATAATCGCTTTTGACCGAGCAGATGATGCTCTTTATGAAGCGAAAAATACAGGTCGGGATCGTCTTTGTATAAGTAAATAATGTCATATTTTTTATTTTAAATAAAAGATATCACGAAGTGGTAATTTACATAAAAGAATAGCAAGGAGAACGCCGATGCTAATACAATTAAACCCAACTGGGGTTTTAGATTTATTGTCACAACTAGAAGTTGATTTATTAGAGCAATCATCCACTAGCGAGCGCTATAAACTATTTAGAAATTGTGCACTTGCTGTGCTAAACGTGGGGAGTCATACGGACGCCAGCAACGAAATTTATGATAAATATCAAGATTTTGATATACGCCTATTGAGCCGTGAACGCGGGATTAAAATTGAGCTTGAAAATCCACCCTTAACTGCTTTTGTAGATGGTGAGATCATCACCGGTATTCACGAACATATTTTCTCTGTTATCCGCGATATTTTATTTATATGTCAAAAATACGAAAAAAATCTTAAAGAACAAAAAGCCATTACTCATATGGTGTTTGACATGCTAAGAAATGCCGATGCATTGCGCGTAAATAGCGAACCTAGCATGGTAGTTTGTTGGGGCGGACATTCTATTAATGAAGTTGAATACAAATATACTAAGCAAGTGGGATACGAATTAGGCTTACGCGGTTTAAATATTTGCACAGGCTGTGGACCTGGCGCAATGAAAGGCCCTATGAAAGGAGCCACCATTGGCCACGCGAAACAACGCATTAAAGATAATCGTTACTTAGGCTTGACTGAACCAAGTATTATTGCTGCTGAACCACCGAACCCAATTGTAAATGAGCTGGTAATTTTACCTGATATAGAAAAGCGTTTAGAGGCATTTATACGCACCGCTCACGCTATAATTATTTTTCCTGGTGGAGCTGGCACCGCAGAAGAGCTTTTGTATTTATTAGGTATATTGTTACATCCTGACAACGCCAAACAATGCATGCCTGTGATTTTAACGGGCCCAAAAGAAAGCGAAGCTTATTTTAAAGAACTGTGCGAATTTGTTGAAATGACATTAGGTAAAGAAGCGCTCAACAAATTTGAAGTAATTATTGATGACCCTAAATTAGTTGGACAAACATTAAAGTCAGCAATGACTGATGTACGCAATTATCGTAAAAGCGAAGGTGATGCGTATTACTTTAACTGGACGCTAAAGATTGATAACGATTTTCAGCAACCTTTTGCACCAACCCATGAAAATATGGCTGGTCTTGATTTACACCTTAATCAACCAAAACAGTTATTAGCAGCTAATTTACGACGAGCATTTTCAGGAATTGTTGCCGGCAATGTAAAAGACGAAGGTATAAAAGCGATTAAACAAAATGGCCGTTATATTTTAAGCGGTGAACCCGCTTTGATGAAAGATATGGATAAACTGCTTCAGGCATTTGTTGACCAAGGACGTATGAAGCTCCCTGGTAGTAAGTACACTCCATGTTATGAAATAAAAGCATGAGTTTTATAATTTGAAACCACATTTACTTCTTATAGATGCGCTTAATCTAATTAGGCGCATTTACGCGGTTGACGTAAACCAAAAACACCACAGTGATGATCAAATGATCGAAGCATGTTGTGCTAGAGTAGCTCATGCATGCAAAAAACTACTAAACACTACCAACGCCACCCATGCTATTGCTGTGTTTGATGGAGACAGAAGTTGGCGTTACCATTTCTATAAAAATTACAAACATTCACGCTCGCCAATGCCACAAATTTTGAAAGATGCATTAATACATTTCAAAACAGCCATTGAAGAAACAGGTATTGTAGTATTTGAACCTATTAATGACGAAGCTGACGACATTATTACCACCCTTGCGTGCAAAGCTGCAACGAATAATGTAAGCAACACAATTGTATCTACTGACAAAGGTTTCTTACCTCATTTAGGTCAATACATAACTATTTATGATTACTTTAAAAAGCAATACCTTGATGAGCACAGTATAAAAGAACGTTTTGGAGTTCAACAAAGTAGGTTAGTAGACTTTTGGGCACTCGCTGGTGATAAAACCAATGATATTCCAGGCGTAAAAGGCATAGGGATAAAGTCGGCTCAACAACTTATTAATAATTATAATACTGTTGAGCAAGCGCTAGAAGATAAATTACTAAGCCCAAGTATTCATAAAAAGCTAGAAGCAAATATGGAAATGTATGTAATCTCAAAACAACTGGTTAGTTTACGCACGGATATAAACTTGGGTTTTAGTTTAAAGCAATTAAGGCTTAGTTAGTCGCATGTTTATAGCGTGTGCTAATTACAATACGTATACTATTATTAGATTCTGTGACCAGAGTAAATAATGTTGAAAAAGTTTTTTAGGTATTTAATTCTAGGTTTAGGGCTATATGCGCTAATAGCAACATTGGTGATCACTTTTTATAAAGATGACCCCCAAGCGATGATTTGGCAAGACCGCGAAGCATTTAATAAACGTTATATCGAAAAGCTTTCACTAGAGCAGCCTACTACTATTAATAGTGTACTTGACTACTTAGGCAGCCCAGATCTTACTTTTGCAAAACGCAATAGTGATGAAGTACTTCAAATCATTTTTTATCGCACGCAACATAAAACGTCCGATGGCATAACAACCATAGATGAATGTACCGGACTGTTATTTAAAAATGGTCAACTTATTTTGTGGGGGCCTAGTGCTTATAAAAAATATCAGGATTAAAACTAGGTGAAGGCATAATGAATGAGCCTATTTCTGTCAAACTAAACCAATTACTTGAAAATACAAAACTATTTTTAACTTTATATAATGTAAAAAAACAATGGCAGACAGTCTACCCTGCAGTATGTAAACTTTCTGAGCAATACAGAGAACTATATGAGCAATATCCTGTAGCTTTACAAGCTAGGTGTGCTGTATTTAACCCTAAATATAGTTACTCTGTTAATTTGGTTATCAATCAATGTGTTTTAACCGCTGCTTTGTGTAAAAGCCAGCAATACAATAATCAGCTTAGTGAATTATATATCTGTGCTGCACTTGTTGATCACTTATGTGTGGGTGAGCAACTAAACAAGCTTTCCAAACAGTTAAAGTTTAGTGATAGTGATAAAAAAATATGGCAACTACGCCACCAGCTCACCGCTAAAATAATCTTAACTGGTGGTGATTCAGCAAAACCAATAACGCAAGTTCTTGCAAAACTAAGTAAGTACAAGCAAGCATTAGTCACTACACCAAAAATAATGCTTTATGATGGTGGCATTACGCTTGTTGCTATCGCTAATATAATTGCAATGAACATTACTTATAGCCCTTCTAAACAACATATTAGTCTTTTTAAAGCTCTTGGCGATTTATATATACGTACACCTAACCTATTTGCGCAACAGCTAATAAAATTTTTAATCGCACATATAGGCCCATTATTACCGGGTAGCCGAGTTATATATAATGATCAATTAATGGTGTATTTGGCCAGCGACAATCAGCAGCGTCATATACTAATAAACGCCGAGAATAAAAATAAAATAGCGTGGTATAGAGTCAAGGCATTGCTAAACAGCAACGCTATCCAGTGGCAATCAAATGATTCACGTATCCAAATTAGTGTATGGGACAGTGAGCATATAACTTCCACTGCCAATATACTAAATAATGGGTCGCTAGCTTTGATAGAGTTAATTAGTCGTCTTAAGTTGCAGCATGAATACAGCTACAAAGCGTTAAGCCAAATTATGGCGCCTTATCCTAATGTAATAGAAAATCTATGTGAGGCTGTAAAACCTTATAATAATGAACATCAAGCGGCTAAAAATTTGAAACATAGTCTATCTATGGTTGGTTATTTTAACGCCCCTGCAATTATTCAGCGAGTTATATTTGAGCAACTGGTTAAGGTAACTCCTCACCCTTTACAACAATTTGTTTTAACGCGACTAGAGTGCATAGTAGAAATTATTGCTCTATTGGTTAGTAAAAATAAAATGATTCAATTTGAACATATCGCACTTCCTCTCTATGGCTATGCTTATTTTTTATTAACACAATGCAGTACACATATATCTAGAAAAATAATGATTGATGAAACACCTAACACCACATTGAATACGCCTATTAGTGCCTTTTTTGGTGTTAGTTCATTAGACACTGAGCAGCTAAAAGCACAACTTACATTACTATTAAGTGATAACCCTTGGGCAATCGCATTATTGGAAGCTGAACATCTTCCAAAAAAGCAGCTCAACGAACGCAGTAAACTATGGGTAGCAATAAAGGCGCTTACACAAACCGTATTTAAACCGCAGCTAAAGCTAAGCACTTGGCAACAGCAAATATTAGATCAGCAATTAACTACTCAAAAATGGGAAAACCATCACTTATTTAATGAACAGCTCCAAGAGCTTGCCTTATCTAATACTATTTAATACCAATCCGTAATAATACTTAATCAATTTGAGGGATTAAACCTGACGCTAACTGCGTTTAATCTACTTGCAATAAGCAAGCTAATGACGCGCAAATTCGCCTTTTTTCATTGAAAATCTCTGGCTAGAAAAATAATTTTAAATATCATTATGGTTCAATATGTTAGTAAATATCTTATATCTGTGTTCAGGTTATTTAGTCTTTTTATTTCCATTATAAATACAATTTATACCCAGTATTTGTAGTATAAACTGGCAAAATGGGCGATAAGTTGGTATAAATGCGCCCTTACAATTTTCAATCCCATTCACATAAATGACCTAACAAGCTGTTACTCTCTCAGAGTAATAATTTATGTGCAAATCAAAATCTTTAAAGGAAAAGTCAATGGCCAAACAAACCATCACAGTGATCAAAGGCGACGGCATCGGTCCGAGCATTATCGACTCAGCACTTGAAATATTAAAAGCCGCAGGTTGCGACTTTGATTATGAATTTGTTGATGCAGGCCTTGCAGCACTTGAAAAAACAGGTGAGTTACTTCCGCAAGAAACGGTTGATACCATTGCTAGAAACAAAATCACATTAAAAGGTCCTTTAACTACGCCTGTAGGTGAAGGTTTTACGTCTATTAACGTAACGCTTCGTAAGCAATTTGGTTTATACGCTAACGTACGCCCAGTTAAATCATTTGTTGGTACTAAAGCGCGTTACGACGATATTGATATCATTACTATTCGTGAAAACACCCAAGGTATGTACTCAGGTGCTGGCCAAGTAGTAAGTGAAGACGGAAATGAAGCACAAGCAAAATCGATAATTACGCGTGAAGGCGCAGAAAAAATCGTAACTTTTGCATACGAGCTAGCGGTACGCGAAGGTCGTAAAAAAGTAACTGCCGTTCATAAAGCTAACATTTTAAAATCAACATCTGGTTTGTTTTTAAAAGTAGCACGTGAAGTAGCAGAGCGTTACCCACAAATTGAATCAAATGAAATGATTGTTGATGCTACATGTATGAAGCTGGTAATGACACCTGAAGAGTTTGACGTAATTGTTACGACTAACTTATTTGGTGATATTTTATCTGACCTTTGTGCTGGTTTAGTTGGCGGTTTAGGTATGGCACCTGGTGCTAACATTGGTGAAGACGCAGCAATTTTTGAAGCTGTACATGGTAGCGCGCCTGATATTGCAGGCAAAAACCTAGCTAACCCAACATCTGTAATTTTAGCATCTATTCAAATGCTTGAGCATTTAAATATGGGCGATACAGCAGAGCGTATTCGTAGTGCTGTTGCTGATGTAATTAAATCAGGCGACCGTACAACTCGCGATTTAGGTGGCAGCCACGGTACAACTGATTTCACTCAATCAGTAATTGACCGTTTATAATTAATATTTGTTATTAATTTAAAAAGCCCGCTAATTTAGCGGGCTTTTTTATGTTTGCTAACTACGTTTATACTAACCTAGTGTATTTATGCAAGTTAGTATTAAACCTAAATAAGCCCAAAAGTAGTAATCCTAATAAACCTGAAAGTGATCCGCCACTTGACCCCGAACTACTTTGTTGTTTTTGCACAGTAGCAGATAACTCTTTAGTAAAAGTATCATTGGTTTGAGTATCAGTAACATTCAACGTTACGTTATATGTCCCGCCAGCTTGATAAGTATGCCTTGGGTTTTGTAAATTTGATAACGCACTGCCATCACCAAAATCCCAACTGTAAGTATAACTATTAAAGCCGCCGGTTACTTGGGCATTAAATTGTGCGCTTAAATCACTAACGGTAGCGTTTGCGTTTATGCTAAGCGGAACAGTTGCAGTTACATCAATCGCTTTAGTTTGCTCCGTGCCTTCGTTATCTGTCACTGTAAGCGTTACTTGGTAATCACCAGAGTATAAATAATTATAAGTAAGCGATTGCGTCGTTAAAATACTTCCATCCCCTAGCTGCCAATTATAAGTATACGGTGCGACCCCACCTGTAAGCGAAGCCTCAGCTGTTAAAGTTCCTTGGTTTATTTCATATTCAATTTCATTTACAGATAATGGTTCAGCTAGTGTAACTTGAACTACAGCTACTTGATCTGAAGTACCATTACTTGCCATAAACTCAACGTTGTAAGTGCCATAGTCTTGGTATTCATGAGTAGGGGTTAACTCTATGCTTGAGCTACCATCATCAAAATTCCACGTAAATGTATCCGAAGGCGTGAGTGCAAAACCTTCTACATTAAAATTAACGGTTAAACCTGTTTTGGTAAAATTAATACCCTTAGTGACATCGTAATTAAGCTCTACTTCTATGTCTTCACTATCAGCTGACTGATTTATAATATTAAACCCAAAACCAACCTGTGGAAGCATAACACCCGATGGTTTTTGTGCTGAAAAGCTATAATCGTTTTTATCAGTGAACTGGGTGATAGCTGATAAATCATCATCACCTAACCCTGCCCTTTGTTGGTATAGACTAAAAGCAGCATCACGTATTTGAATTGCTGAAGCAGCCGGAGTTTGCGTACTGCCTTTATTTATTGAGCGCTGATCGGCATCTACCACTAATGCAAAACCACTGCCTGGATGCTCGGTAGTATTATTATCTGCTTGAGATTCATTGCTGTACCACAATAATAACCCCGGTGAGTACTGCTCTGCTTGTAAGCTACTGTCAACGTCTGTGTATGAACGTAATTGTAAATAGTAATGTGATGGTGATGCATATGTGTAATTACCAATTTTTTCAAAGCCATTAAACTCAGTGTTAACTTGATCTTGTGCATTATTTTGCCAAATTAAAGTATCACTTTGCTCAATGCGCATATCATCAACAACAAAACCATAATAATGTGTGTTCGCATCTGTTATGTATTCAATTTTTAAATCAATTGTTTGCCCAGCATAAGCTGATAAATCAAATTTATGGGTTAAATAGCCGTTAGGTTGCTTAGCATCACTATTAAGAAATGAATCACCTGAGATATACGGACCAATATCACCGTAGTATGGATTAAGCGCTTGCGTATAATTACTCGCGATTGGCTCGCCATTTACTTTTACTTGAACTAAATCGTAATCGCGCTCAATACTGTAATAAGCAATAAAGCTTAAAGTAAGTGTCTCAGTTGTGCTTGGTAGCGCTATTGTATTCGCTAAGCTGTTGCTAATATTGTCGCCCGTATTTGAATAGTATTGAAAATCACCTTCTACTGGAGCCCTAAATTTTTCGAGCCTTGGTGGCAGTGTTATTTTTATTTGATTTTGCAGTTGTGAAATACTCGCAGTATTAATTAATGTTTGCTGTGAGTTAGCCTCTATCTCATCCATATCAAGCGTAAGCTGGTTAACCCAGTTACCCCGGTATCGTTTTTGTAAATACTCAAGCGCATAAGGACTAAACATAACCGGCTCTGAGCCTCTTGGCGAACCAGCCCAACTTCCTGTCGACATAACTGACCAAGACGCGACGGGTTCACCTACCGTGTTAGATTGCAAGTCGTATTCATCCAATAATCCTAAGTCATGTCCAAACTCATGCACTACCACACCAATCCCTGCATCAATAGGGTTAATGGTATAACCAAAGAGCTTAATATTGCTGCCTGCAATCTCGCTCGGCCCGCTATTTTCATCAAACACATAGTAGCGGTGCGACCAAATAGCATCGGTGCTTAGGTAACCGCCACCTGCTTCCTCACCAATACTTGAATGAAAAATCATTACATGGTCAATGATGCCATTAGGTTCATTAACAATACCGTCGCCATCAATATCATCTAAATCGGTTAAATCATAATCCGCTAAATTAATATTAAACTTTGCAACCGCCTTCTCCACAGCCTCTTTAATTAAAGCGGGTGCATTTATATCCCGTGTACTGCCTTGGCGCTCACCATATATTTTTGCATTGCTATCAGCGGTTACCCAGCCATATACCTGTCCGTTAAAGTTTAAGCTGTTCCCCGAAGCCACTTTATAATAATCAGCAGCCGTTTTTAAGCTTTGTCCATCAGGGCCCGTATAACCTTGAGTATTAAAAAGCATTTGCTGATAGTGCTCAGTTGAATATTCAGCGTAAAACATGTCGGTGTCTTGCTCTACAAGCTGATTGTCGTCATGTTTTAGATCAGGAAAATCAATTAAGATAGCTAACACTTTTACATCATTAACACTTTGATCTGGCACTAGTGACGTTGAAAAAGCAACCTGCTGTTTATTTGTGTTTGAAAAAACGTTGGAGGAGGATTTAAATTGCCTAAAGCCATTTTTAATTGAGTGATTGGCAGCTTCTTTATTACTCATATATGACTTAAATGAACTATCTAACTCACTTGAAGATATTTGGTCTCTTTTTTTAAGCCAATATAAAATACGTTCTTCGTTAGTTATACCAACATCATGCGGACTTATATTATTAGCTGCCACTATTGGGCTTAATAGCGTAGTTAAAAGCGCAATTAACATCACTTTTTTCACTGTGTCTTCCTCAAACATAATTATGTAGTAATCATACCTAATAATAGGAATTTAAACAGGCGATAAAAACATATAGTTAACATATGCAATAAAAGTTAATGGTCTCTCACTATTTTTATATCTAAAATCGAACCCACAACCTAAAGTGCATAATTTCTGCTAGTAAACTCAGTTAAACACAGAGTTTCTGCAGATTTAAATTAAAAAAAGCCACAAAACGAATTTAAAATGCAAAAAACCGCTTTCAAGGTTGACATAAAGGCTCAAAACCCTTAAAAATAAACCTATACAGAATTTTTAATTTAAAAGCAGTGTTTTGCTAAGTAGAGTAAAAACTATGAACACACACATTAATCTTTTAGTCGTACTCGTACTGGTCTTAGTTATAAGCCCAGCGGGGATGTATTAAAAGGTGATACTGCTTTTTAAAAACCCTCGCACTACGCGGGGGTTTTTTTATGCATAAAAAGCGCACAGAGGAATGAGGATGAGCAAACAAGAATATAATGGTTCTGAACTAGTTGTTCAGGCATTAAAAGATTTAAAGGTTAAATACATATTTGGCTACCCCGGTGGTTCAGTATTAGATTTATACGATGCACTTTTTCAACAAGATGATATTGAACACATACTCGTGCGTCACGAGCAAGCTGCTACGCATATGGCCGACGGCTATGCACGAGCAACTGGTGACGTGGGTGTTGTGCTTGCAACCTCAGGCCCTGGCGCTACAAACTGTATTACAGGTATTGCAACGGCCTACATGGATTCAATTCCTATGGTTGTATTATCAGGCCAAGTACCTACAAATTTAATTGGTGACGATGCATTCCAAGAAACTGATATTGTTGGCTGTTCTCGCCCTATAGTTAAACACAGCTTTAATTGTAGAAGTGCGCAGGATATCCCTGCAATACTCGCTAAAGCCTTTTATATAGCCAGTACAGGTCGTCCAGGCCCAGTTGTAGTTGAACTCCCTAAAGACATGCTAAACCCTGCGATTAAGTTTGAATACGAATTTCCTCAAACAACAGAACTTAGAACATACAGTCCTAATACTAAAGGTCACTCTAAGCAAATTCGAAAAGCTGTTACTGCCATTTTAGAAGCTAAAAAGCTCGTTATTTATTCGGGTGGCGGCATTGTTATTTCAAACACGTCAGAGCAATTAACACACTTAGTTGAATCGTTAAATGCGCCAATTACAAACACACTAATGGGATTGGGTGGTATTTCAGGTGTGCACCCTAACTTTGTCGGTATGCTAGGCATGCACGGTACACTAGAAGCAAACAAAGCAATGGCTAACGCTGATGTTATTTTGGCATTAGGTGCCCGATTTGATGACAGGGTAACTAATAATGTTCAAAAGTTTTGCCCTAATGCCACAATTGTACATGTAGATGTAGACCCAACCTCTATTTCTAAAACAATCAAAGCGCATATTCCCGTTGTGGGTTGCTTAGCAACGGTGCTGGAGCAACTACAAGCAGGTATAGATAAAAGCCCAATTAAAATCGACCGCAGCGCACAAGAAGATTGGTGGCGTCAAATTATCAGCTGGCGCGAACAAAAATGTTTAAGCTACAACACTGATGGCGAAAAAATTAAACCACAAGCCGTGATAGAAGCTGTTTATAAAGCCACTAATGGCGATGCTTACGTAAGTTCTGACGTTGGTCAGCACCAAATGTTTGCAGCGCAATACTACCCATTTAAGCATCCTCGTCAGTGGATAAATTCAGGCGGCCTAGGCACTATGGGCTTTGGTTTACCTGCTGCAATGGGTGTAAAGCTAGCCTTTCCGGATAAAGAATCTGTATGTATTACAGGTGATGGCTCTATTCAAATGAATATCCAAGAACTATCTACCTGTTTACAGTACAACCTTGCGGTAAAAGTTGTATCACTTAATAACCGCTCTTTAGGTATGGTACGTCAATGGCAAGATATGGTTTACGGCGGACGCCATTCATCATCTTATATGGATTCCCTCCCTGATTTTGTTAAGTTAGTTGAAAGCTACGGACATGTAGGTATTCAAGTAAATACGCTTGATGAACTACAACCTGCAATTGACAGGGCGATGAGCATAAACGACCGCTTAGTCTTTTTAGATATTCTTGTCGACGAAAAAGAGCATGTATATCCAATGCAAATTAAATTAGGTGGCATTGATGAGATGTGGTTACGTAAAGGAGTAAAAGCATAATGCGTCGTATTTTATCTATATTATTAGAAAATGAACCCGGTGCTCTATCACGTATTGTTGGGCTTTTTTCACAACGTGCATACAATATTGATAGCCTGACTGTAGGTACAACTGATGATCAATCATTATCGCGTATCACTATTACCACCATGGGTGATGACCGTGTTGTTGAGCAAATAACAAAGCAAGTTAATAAACTTGTTGATGTATTAAAGATTATAGATTTAACCGAGATGAGTCACATCGAACGCGAGCTTTTATTAGTTAAAGTATTCGCGCAAGATGAATCAACCCGTGCTGCAGTAACCCGTGTGGTCGATGTTTTCCAAGGCGCTATTTTAGATATGGGACGTCAAAGTTACAGCCTACAACTTGTTAGTAGCACAGATAAGATAGAATCATTTTTAGATACGTTGCGACATGAAACTGACATTATTGAAGTTGTGCGCTCAGGTGCTGTAGGCATAGGAAGAGGCGATAAAGCCTTAAAAGCATAACTTACCTATAATTAAGCCATTGAAATTTGGCTTTTTAATAGATAAAAAAAAAGGGCTAATTAGCCCTTTTTTTATTTAATTTGTTAAACCTATTAAGGGTTTACTTGGTCTTTAAGACCTTTACCTGCTTTAAAGCTTGGGATAGTTGCTGCTGCGATTTGGATCTCAGCACCCGTTTGCGGGTTACGACCAGTACGTGCCGCACGTTCTTTTACTGAGAAAGTACCAAAACCAACTAACGCTACTGAATCACCTTCTTTTAAAGAAGAAGTTACAGCACCGGTAAACGCGTCAAGAGCACGAGTAGCGGCAGCTTTAGAGATTTCTGCATCAGTAGCAATTTTTTCAACTAATTGAGCTTTATTCATTGTTAGATTCCTATTCGTTATTATTTTGCCTTCGCAAATCCTATCTTTATGCATTTTTAAACAGTTAGCAACAGCAAATTGCATTTTTTGTTTAAAATCTTCAAAAACACATAAAATTTAAATAATTCTCGGTAAAATACAGCATGTTGAGTTAACAACAACTTAATTTAAGTACAATTTTGGTGCAACTTAGGCAACATAATAAACTATATTTTTTCGATAACTAAGGTCACTTCCCCAACCTCGACACCAAACTTAACAATAGATGTGCGGTTTATCAAGCGCGTTTGTGTAACCAAGTACATCCAATCGTCAAAATTAACGTTTAAAGTGCTGTCATCATATGCAAGTTCAACATTATAGTTCCAATGAAATACACTGCCATTACTTTTCCCTTTAGCTACACCAATAACATCATCAGCAGTGCCCGTTAGGCTGTTATCGTTATTAAGCGTTACTTTCCAAATACGTTTTTGTGTTTCACCATCATCGTAAACAAAATCTTCCTCAATAACACCCTGGTTACCATCCCACGTTGCATTCATATCTACGACAAGCTTGCGGGTCAATTCACCCTTAAAGTCTTGTACAACACCATAGGCTTTTAAATTTCCACTAAAAAATGTTTTAAAGTCAAAGTTTGGCGATGTATTTTTATAATGTTCAACATTTGGCGCTGAACAGCTAATTAAAAGTAGAGCTGATAAGCAGATCAATGCTGTTTTTAACGTGTTTAATATATTCATATTAATTCCCTAATAATTGCTTTCGTAGTTTTGGCTCAGAAGTTTTTTCGTCAAGCCAAATGGCTAAAAAGTCACTCGAAAATTGAAGTTCGTTTATTTCACCAATTTGTTCATCATTATGATAAAAAGTACTCATACCCTGCTCATTAGTGATCAGCGTTAGCGAATCGCCTTGTTTAATATCAGGCCAAATAGACAATAATTTACTGTCATATTTATCAGCTAGCTCTTTTTTTCCAATATGCTCCCACTGCTCATTTGTTGCTTTTACGATTTCTTTAGCTTCAAAGTCACGTAAATAGGTAAGTTTAAATTTAATAGGATGCGTTCCTGCGCTGTAATTACCTGAAGGGGTAAATAAAACCGCGTCATATACATCCCAAAATAAATACTCCATTCGTGCTTCGCCTACTTTATTAAACTGTGTGTCAGCTAAAACAATTGAAGTTGTAAGCAAATAAAAAGTAACTGCCTTTAGTATAAGTTTCAAAATAAGCTCCCTCGAGTCAATGAGTAATGTTACGAAATGGGAATTGTGGGCGATCAGCGGTTGATGAATAACTTAATTTTTTGGTTTATAAAAAGAATAGCAGTAAACACAGTAGACCAAAGCGCACCGTACACGAGCCAAAACTGCCATAAAGGTAAGCCTAAACTTATTACTTCAAAGCGCCCCCCAGCCCAATAACTTGCTGGCGCAAAAGCTATGCATACTAAAAAGGCCTGCCAAAGTTTTAACCTACCTAAAAAGATCATTGAGGTGTTTAAAGAAAGTAATAATGCAACCCATAAAAAGGCGAGCCATAGAGGAAAGGGATAAACTTTAAATTCTAACAAGCCTAACTTTACCGCTATAAACTCTAACAACATTGCTAAAGGTAGGGCTTTAATTAGTAGTAAGGTGTCTTGTTTTTTCTGCTTTGACAAACAAAACATTAAAACAATAATTAATCCGCTAAAAAATAGCGAATCAGCCTCAAGCAGCAATGATAAAAACCACACTGCTTGAAATAAAACAAAATTAATAACCGAGCGCAATATCATCGTTATCGCTCATAAACCTCGGTTTACGTGCCATTAAATGCACTGTGCTTGTAGCTCTAGCTCTAAACGCACCTTCGCAATAAGCAAAGTAAAATAACCACAAGCGATAAAAGCGTTCATCAAATTTTGAACGGTCCAAATCTGGCCAGCTTTTTATAAAACGGGTTCGCCAATCAGCTAATGTTCGTGCGTAGTGAGCACCAATATCATTAACAGTATGAATTACCATGTCGGTATTATTTTTAATCTGCTCACTCATTTCGTTAAGTGATGGCAAACATCCGCCCGGAAAAATATACTGTTGGATAAAGTCAGAATTTTTTAAGTAGTGTTTATAACGCTGATCGCCAATAGTTATAGCTTGTATGAGCATAGCACCATCATCTTTCAAAAGTTCACCACATTGGGTGAAAAAGCTAGGTAAGTACTCATGGCCCACCGCTTCTATCATCTCAATAGAAACAAGCTTGTCGTACTTGCCTTTTAATAGTCTGTAATCGAGCTTGAGTAACGTTATTTTATTTTCAAGACCAAGCTCAATAATTTTATTTGCTACGTAATCGTGTTGTTCGTCAGATATGGTTGTTGTTGTAACATGGCAATCATAATGCGTGGCTGCATATATAGCAAAAGCCCCCCACCCTGTACCAATCTCAATAACTGAGTCATTTTTTTGAAGCTCAACTTGCTCACAAATGCGTTTAAGCTTGTATAGTTGAGCCTCTTCAAGTGTCGCTTCTTTTGTAGGATATACAGCACTTGAGTAAAGCATTTCTTTACTTAAAAATGATTCGTACAAATCATTACCTAAGTCGTAATGAGCAACAATATTCTTTTTAGATCCTGATTCAGAATTTTTATTTTTTATATGATTGAACCGGTGTGCGACATTGCTAAAAAATGCGAATTTTTTTTCAAACTCATCAAGTTGCTTTTCATTTATAGCAAATATTTCTATAAATGAGGTTAAGTTATCGCAAGACCAATGCCCAAGAATATACGCTTCGCCTGCGCCAACACTGCCTGACAGAGCAAATGCTTTATACATTGCTTTATCATTTACTGTAACAGTTGCTTTTAGTTCTGAAGATGAATCCCCAAAAATAGTTCTTTCGTTTCCTTCAATCAAAACTATTTGACCAGTTTTAATTGACGAAAAGGCTTTAGTTACTAATTTTTTATATATGTTAGTTAACCAACTCGTGCTTTGTTCACAATTTAAGCTCGACACTTTATCCATTAAAATACCTATTTATTGTTCTAACTATCTGTATATGTTTTATGGCCTACCTGAGTGACCTAAAAAAGGCACTCGCTTTATAAATAACTTTAGCGCTTGATGGTAAATACCTTTAAAGATCGACCACGTCATGGCCGGAAAACGTTTTAGTAACTTACTGACTTCTTGATTAGTAAGCTCTGCACGTTTCAAACGAAGTGTTGCATCAAATAATAATACTTCATCTCGTTTATTTTCAATATGTATCAATGTTTTATCAGGCGACTGTCGAATATGCCAATGATAGTTCATATCTAAATTCATAAAAGGTGATACGGAAAAAACCTTCTTAAAGTTCACTTTTTTTTCTAGGGAGACTAAATAGTAATGGCGTTCATTCCACGGTGTATTACTTACTTCAGCAATCATATACGTAAAGCTATTATCGCTATTACCAAAAAAGTAAAAATTAACAGGGCTAAAATAAACCCCTAAACAGCGTAGTTGCCCAAGCATATAAACATGAGTAAATGTTTCCTTTATACCTAATGAAGAAAGTTGCTTATGAGCACGTTCAATAATGGGAGATTGGTCAGAAGCTGATAAACTTTGTAGGTAATCTGCCTCGTTAAACTTTAAGGCTTTTAAGCCTGATGTACCTAAGTTTTTATGTACACCATTTAATTGCTGAGGATTGTTTAGATCGACCCACATCATATACAAAGGATAGCTAAAACGATGTTCTTTAACAGCAAAACGGCGATGTTTTACATCGCCTAAATAAACTGCACTAGTCAAATTCGACCCCAAGCTGTTTAGCCACATCTACACCACTGTGTACACCATCTTCATGGAAGCCATTGTACCAATAAGCACCACAAAAATAACTATTATTGTTCCCATCAATACTGTGTTTTAATTTTTGAGCAGCAATAGATTCTTGGTTAAATACAGGGTGATGATAGGTAAACTCGCGCAAAATTTTACTTTGGCTTATTCCTTCAATATGATTAAGCGTTACACAAAACTGTGTATCCGATTGTATACCTTGCAAAATATTCATTTGGTAAGTAACAACAGCTGCTTTATCAGTGTTGTTATTAAGTAGGTAGTTCCAGCTTGCCCATGCCGCTTTTCTATCTGGTAAAAGGTTTGTATCGGTGTGCAGCACCACTGAGTTCTCAGTGTAAGCTATTGCACCCAATACTGACTTTTCTTGCTCCGTAGCATCACCAAGTAGTGCAAGGGCCTGATCTGAATGACAAGCAAATATTACTTTATCAAATTTACTTTGCTCACCATTGGCAAACTCTATTGTTACTTCATCATTTTGACGCGTAACAGATTTAATATTTGTATTGAGGTTAATTTTATCGGCAAAGCCTCTGATCAGCGGCTTAATGTACTGACGAGAGCCTCCTGGTACTACATACCACTGTGGTCTATTGGTTACATCTAAAAGCCCATGATTAAAGAAAAACTTAACAAAAAACTCAACGCCTACGTTTTCCATTTCTTTAATACTGGTAGACCAAATAGCCGCGCCCATAGGAAGAATATAATGGTATTTAAAAAAGTCATTAAACTGGTTATCGTTAAGCAATTGTCCTAATGATTGTTCAGATTGATAGTCACCTTTTTCATGCATTGCTTTGCACAGTTTGTTAAACCTAACAATGTCGTACAATAAACGCCAAAATTTTGGTCTGAAAATATTACGGCGCTGTGCAAACAAACTTGTAAACGTATGGCCATTATATTCAAAACCAGTGGCTTCGTTGTGAACACTAAAGCTCATTTCTGTTTTTTGTTTATTGACACCAATACGCTTTAGCAGCTTTTCAAAGTATGGGTAAGTTCGGTCATTAAACACAATAAAGCCTGTGTCTATTGCGTATTTGATGCCGCTTACATCAACATCAACTGTTGCAGTGTGACCACCTATGTAATCATTCTTTTCAAAAATGGTTACATCATAATGTTTGTGAAGCAAATGCCCACATGTTAAACCAGATACACCAGTTCCTATTATTGCTATTTTTTTCAACGGGCTAATCCTTTTGCGATTCTAAGCCAAAGTGGGAGTGGTAAAATACGTAATGCTTTTAATATAAGTGTAAAACGATAAGGGAAATGAACGTCTTTGCGGCGTTTTTGAATACCCTTAATCATGTAGTCAGCGGCTTTTTCAGCAGTAACGGCCATAGGCATCGGGAAATCATTTTTACTAGTGAGCGGGGTTTTTACAAAACCTGGATGAACTAAAGTCACATCAACATCATTTAAATCAACAGCTAAGCTTTTTGCTAAATAACTTACACCCGCTTTTGATGCACCATAAGCTTCTGAACGAGGTAGCGCAAGATAAGTAACACTTGAGCTAACTAAAACAAGCTGGCCGCCTGGATTTATTTTAGGGAGTAACGCCTCAAGGCAATACCCCATAGAAAGTAAATTGACGTTTATTACACGCGCAAATAATGCACTATCAAAATTTCGCGCATCATCTATATATTCACAGTTACCGGCGTTTAAAATAACACGGTCAAAATGAGGAAAGCCAATAGTAGACTCTTTTATATCTTGCAGGTTAGTTGCATCAAATTTACAAGCTTGAATATTGTCGTATTTAGCAAGCTCGGCGAGCTTTTCACTATTACGTCCGCAAGCTATAACAGTGTCTCCTAGCTGCGCATATTTAATTGCTAGCTGCTCTCCAATACCTGATGTAGCACCCGTTATAAGTGTGATCATAATTAACCTGTCCTTTTATCAATTAGCTTTATAACGCTACCAAGTAAAGGAATGTGTTTGTATAACAACTCGCCCACATTAAAGTAGTCTCTGTGCTTGATAATTTTGCCATCTTTAAAAATAAGCTTGCTATGACCTTCTACCGAAATAGTTTTACCTGATGAGAGCTTTGGATGTGCATAATGCATAGTCCAATAAATAAAAGCATTGTTACCGCTATTAAACGAATCACTAATATCAAACTGACAATGCTTAACATTGCTGTATAAGTTAGCAAAGTACCTGCGCAATTCTACAATGCCATTAATTTCATGCATCGGGTCTATAAACTGTATGTTGTCACAGTAAATATCACTCAATAAATCAAGATTAGTGCTATCAAGCTGTTGGTATATTTCAACAAATTTATCTACTGGTAACTGGTTATCCATATCACACCTTAAATGCAGCAAGTGCACGTTCTCGTGCCGCTTTATGATCAACTATTGCTGGCCAGTAACATTCCTTATCTTTGCCTGTTGCGGCTAAATAAGTGTGTGGAAAATGAATGTGTTTATCTGGCACGTTTTCAAGCTCTGGCAAATACTTACGGATAAACTTGCCCGTTGGATCAAAGCGCTCGCTTTGTCTGATAGGGTTAAAAACTCTAAAGTAAGGCTGAGCATCACAGCCCGTACTTGCAGCCCACTGCCAACCACCATTATTAGAGGCTAAATCGCCATCAATTAGGTGCTGCATAAAAAAGCGCTCACCTTCGCGCCAGTCTATTAATAAATGCTTAGTTAAAAAGCTCGCAACAACCATTCGTAAACGATTATGCATCCAACCGGTTTGCTTTAGTTGTAGCATTGCAGCATCCACTAACGGGTAACCTGTACGCCCTTCACACCATGCTGTAAATTCATTTTCGCTTTTACGCCACACTACAGCGTTATACTTTTCGTTAAAGTTATCGCCACGTGAAAGCTTCGGAAATTCAGCAATTAAATGCCTGTAAAATTCGCGCCAAACAAGCTCGTTAATCCACGTAAACGTTTTACTTTTTGATGTAGTTAAAATATCAGGATAACGTTGCTGAATATTAATAAGCAGTTGCTTTGTGCTTACAATACCTAGTGCTAAATACGGGCTTAAACCCGATGTGCCTTTTACACTGGGAATATCACGCTGGTCGTCGTAACTTGTAAGTTTGTCGCATATAAAATTATCAACTACGGTAGAGAGTGTTTCGTCGTCAACCGGCCACTTATCTGAGCACCCATCATTTTTTAGTAAATCACTCTCGTCAAACTCAATAGGGTCAGAAGTTAAAGGCCATTGTGGCAAACTAAAGTGTGTATCTTGATACTGCTTTAACCATGCACGTTTAAATGGAGTAAACACTTTATACATTTCATTACTTTGATTTTTAACTGAGCCTGCAGGCGCAATTAAATCACCTTCGTACAAAGTAAAAGTAATTGAACGCTCATCGCATTCATACAAAATTGCTTTATCGCGGTTTACTTCATTAAGCTCATATTCTGTATTAGCAATTACGTGTTTTACATCGTTTGCTTTACAAAAGTTAATGAGCTCGCGCGTACAATCACAAAAGCTAGGCGCTTCAATAATATGTAAAGTAATACCGTAATCAGCAAGTTGGGATTGAAGATAAGTAACTCGGCGCTTGAGTAAGTCAATCTGAATAGGCGCTGTTTGGTGTTGTTGCCACTGCTTTTCAGACACAAAAAAAATGGCGTGTTTAGCGCCATTGTTTAGCGCTTGAATTAACGCTTCGTTAGAAAAAAGGCGCAAATCGCGCCTAAACCAAAATAATGTATCCATTAAATACCAAATCGTAGTTTTAAATCGTGAGGGTATGGGTTAAAAAACACTTGTTTTTCGAGGTACTCATTCGGATGAACTTTCAAATGATGTTTTAACAAGGTAAGTGGTACATACAATGGTACCAATCCTTCGCGGTATTCATCTATCGCATCACGAAGTTCTTGTTTTTCAACCTTCGATAAATCAGTTTTAAAGTAACCTTGTAAGTGCATTAGCGTGTTGCAATTATTTCTGCGAGAAGCTGGCTTTTTAAGACCTGTCATCAAACCTAAAATATACTCATCAGCAACTGCATTTATATCGTCACCTACAAACGTTCCGAGCAGGTTACCCAAATCACGATAAGCTTGATAATTGTGAGCCATCAATAAATACTTATACTGAGAGTGAAATTGAGTAAGCTTGTGAACCGTAAGCGGCTCTTGTACTAACTTTTGCCAGTTTTTAAATACGTAAATTCTCATTACAAAGTTTTCACGTAAATGCATATCGTTTAAACGCCCGTTTTCTTCACATGGCAATAATGGGTTGTGCTTCATTATTTGCTCAGCAAAAAAACCAACGCCTTCTGAGGTATTACCCGTGCCTGCTTCATTGTATATTTTAATGCGTTCCATACCGCAACTTGGACTTTTCGCGCAAAATACAAATCCACTCAACTCTTTAGCTTGTTCTGTTGCAACTTTTTTACCATATTCGGTAAGTTGTTGACCTACTTCGCCAGTGCCATCTGGGCGACATACTTTAATAGTATCGCCCACTTTAACTTGGCGAATAGTTGGGCGAGGTATCGGTAAACCAACAGCTACTTCCGGACAAAACCGTGTGTATTCAACGTGTTTACCTAGCTCATCCATACAAAAATTTGATTTTTTATGACCCGTATCAAATCTAACTTTTTCGCCTGCTAAGCAGGCGCTTATACCTATTTTTATTATATCTGTGTGCATATATTCTCTTAGTAAATCAAATTACCTATTGGATTTAGTAACTTGCTGAAGCCCTTATTAAAATGTAGCGCACTACTGACAACTGTAAAGCACAAACACCCGTCTTTCGTTAAAGGTGTATGCTGATGACTACCATCTTGCCATATAAAGTCGCCTGGTACGTAACTACCATCTTCGTCACTAAACTCACCATCTAGGAGTAAAGTAACTTCAAATCCAGTATGCGTATGCTCTGGTATTTCACCACCCGCATCAATGTGTAACAGGCTAGAACGTAGCGCACCATCATCAAGCGAAACTCGAGATCGCGCTAACTTACCAACTTGTGTAAATTTACTATGAGAAATACGCGTTAAAGCACGTGGAAGCTGGTAGTTATGTTCATTTACTTTAATAGAAACAGGCTCTACCTCATAAACTTCGTCGATAGAATCATCAGATGTGATCATATCAAGAACATTCAATTCAAAGTCTTCAAATGACTCAGATTGCTCAGTTTGAACTGTCTCAAATTGGACTGGCTCTTCACTAAATAACGCGTCTGCATTACTTGCTTCGATTTTAGCGACTTTAGCTTGGCACACAGGGCACATATCTACATGTATAGAAACGGCTAAACTCAGTGATGTAGCAAGTGATGCATCGCAATACTGTGTCAGTAAAGTTTCACTCGGGTGATGTTTAATCATGCTGATCTCCCATTTCATTACGTAATTTTTGCAAGGCCAAACGTAACCGTGATTTTACCGTGCCTACTGGAATGTTAAGTTGATGTGCAAGTTGCTCTTGCGACATATCTTGAAAATAAACGCCTCTTACCACTTCACGTTGAGCGATTGGTAGCTTGTCTAAATAGCGTTTAATTTGCTTGTCTTCTAAATGATCACTGTATTCGTGATGTGTATCTTGTGATTCGTTTAATAACGGCCAAATATCTTCGCTGATGTTTTCTTCTTTGTTACTTTTCATTTTGCGAAGCATATCGAATGAAGCATTACGCATAACGGTATAAACCCACGTAGTCGCTGCACCTTTATCACTGTGATACAAATGTGCTTTACGCCAAACAGACGTTAACGTCTCTTGAACAAGCTCCATTGCTTGAGCTTCAACACCAAACTGCTTAATTCCAAAGCGTTTAATTTTTGGCGCAAAATATTCAAATAAATAGGAAAACGCTTTTTTGTCGCGTGATTGCGCAACGTCTATAAGCGCTTGCATGAGCTCTTTACTCGGCGTTTCTGGCATGGCAGTGTACTTACCTGTATTAGGTTCACAACGTGGTGACTGTTGTTGACTTACCATAATAATTTATCCCGTTATTGCTTTTGTATTAAGTAATACGGGCAATAATTAATTTAGGATCATAAAATTTAGGCAAATTCGTTATTAATCACAGTATGGAGGAAATTCAGTAAGTTATCAAAGTTCGTTTCAAACGCAAGTTGCTGTTTTTTCTCGATAGAAATAGGCAGGAGCTCAAGCCAACGTGCTGCAATCCAAGGCAACTTGTCAAAATGAGTTTTTTTGTACAGTAAACTAAGTTCCGGATTACTTTCAAAGACGTTTAAAAGCGCATCATGTAATAGGTAATGTTTGCCAATTGGGTTGTTAATGTCCTTGTACCAATAAGGCGTCTTACAAGGCGATACCAGCCCATGTCGCAGTTCGTCTTCGTCTTGGTAAGCATCATTAATTTGCACGTTTTTAGATGCATATACATCAATTAATAATACATCGTTATCGTCTTGATCAAAATCGATAATATCAACAAGACAACCTTGCGCACTTATATTAAAAGGCGTGTCATGCTCGAATGTACAAAGCACAAACCCTGTATTATTTTTTAATGCGTTTTTAACCATATTTAAATAGCGAGGCTCAAATATGCGTAATCGCGTATAACCTTCAGGTAACATAAAAATGGGTAATGGAAAAATCGCACGTTTCATAAAGTCTACTTATTTCAAACACTCTGCCTTTACTTACGTGCGCTTTTGCTAAGTCGATCAGCTTTGCATGAATCGAATTAATTACCTACTCCACCATTGGTTAAATATTAAACCAGCTCCCCATGCTTTTTAGTACTTGGACTGAGTAATATGCACTTATCATACTGGCTACTGGCGCTAACATTAAAGCAAATAACCCAAATTCACTGCTCATCGTTTTAATCCTTTAAATGGTTTATTTAACGTTTTTAACACTCGCGTCAGTATTTTTAGACGCAGTATTCTCGGTTAAAACAGCCTCATCTAATATTCCAACTAAAACAGTTTTAGCATCAAAATAAAGCGTTTCTTTTAATGACTTTTCAAGTTCGAATGTTGTTTGCTTAACGTAGCTTGTTACACTTTGAGCTAATATATCAGTAACATCTAGGTCCACTTCTGTTGCGTGTACTTGCGCAGAACCTAATACTAATAAACTTGCCATAGCGATTTTAATTGAATGTTTCATAATGGTATTCCTTGTTTGTATATTGTTTGATTAGACGAAGTTATATAATCAAGGGTTGTGCCAACATGAAAATAAAAATTAAAGTATTGTAATTAAATAGGTTTTTATAAATTTAATTAATTTCAAAAATTCACACTCTATTAATCTAACCACTTAATTTTATTTTTTGACCAATATTTGGTTAATAATTAAGATCTATTTACCCACGTTAATAAAAGTCACAGTAAATACATTTAGCGTTTATAAAAACGTCATATCTAAACGTTAAAGTTCCATTACTATAAATAATTGAAAAGTGCAGTATGTCTATCTTATCTCGTCGTGGTTTTTTAAAAACATCAGTAGCCAGTGTATTTACCGTTGCTATTTCCAGCGCTATAACAGGCTGCGCTCAAACACTAGCTGACAGACCATTATCAGCAATTGAGTTTAAGCATGGTGTTGCCAGTGGTGATCCGCTCAGTAATGCTTTAATAATTTGGACGCGAGCCACAACCTCTCAACCATCTTCCATTGCGACTGTTTCATGGGAGCTGGCAAGTGATCCTGATTTTAAAAATATATTACGCAGCGGTTACGAACAAACAGATAAAAGCCGCGACTTTACTATAAAAATAGACGTGCAAGATCTTGCACCAAATACCGAATACTTTTACCGTTTTATGGGTTTGCAAACACAAAGCCCTATAGGCCGAGCTAAAACACTGCCAATAAGTAATGTTGAACAAATAAAAATGGCTGTTGTGTCGTGCTCAAACTACCCTGCTGGGTACTTCAATGCCTACACTGATGCCGCCAAGCAAAAGGATTTAGATGTAGTACTGCATTTAGGAGATTACATTTACGAATACCCAATGGGTGGATACGCCACTGAAAATGCTGAAAAAATTGGCCGCCAATTAGCCGCCGATAACAGCGGTGAAATTATTACTTTAAGCGACTACCGCAAACGCTATGCAATTTACAGAACAGACAAAGGCCTACAAGCACTTCACGCAGCAGCGCCTTTTATTGCAATATGGGATGACCACGAAGTTGCTAATGATACATACAAAAATGGCGCGGAAAATCACAACACTAACGAAGGTGATTTTTTTAAACGTCGTGCAGCGGCTATTCAAGCTTATTACGAATGGCTGCCAATTAGACCGCCTATGGGCGAACAAAGCCCGCAAATATATCGCACGTTTGATTTTGGTAATTTAATAAGCTTACACATGCTAGATACTCGCGTAATAGCACGCGATAAACAACTCGCCTACAGCGATTACAAAAACTCCGAGACCAAGCAAATGGATATTGCGCGCTTTGTCAGTGATTTAAATAATCCAAAAAGGCAGTTACTAGGTAAAACACAACTAAACTGGCTCACGAGTGCAATAACTCAGTCAAATGCAAAGTGGCAAGTATTAGGGCAGCAAGTACTCATGAGCAAAATGTGGCTGCCTACTGAAATATTCTCGCAATCCGATCGCACTAAAATCCCGCTGGTATTAAAAGAGCTTGTTGCCATTAAAAAAGCCGTGTTAGCTAATAAAGCGGTAACACCCGCGCAACTCGCACGCGTAAATACTTTAATGCCTTATAATTTAGATGCGTGGGATGGTTACCCAAGCGAGCGCGAAGCATTATACAAAAGCGTTACCGCATTAAATAAAAAGTTAGTAGTGGTTGCAGGTGATACGCACAATGCGTGGCATGGCACATTAAAAAATGCAAAAGGCGAAAGTGTGGGAGTAGAATTTGCAACACCTGGTGTTACATCCCCGGGTATGGAGCATTATTTAGCGCTTAATACAGCACAAGCAAAGCAGATGGCTGACTCGCTTTCATTGTTAATAAACGACTTAAACTATTGTGACTTATCACACCGTGGCTATATGTTGCTTACAATCACTAAAGAGCAAATCACAACCGATTGGCGCTATGTAGATAACATAAGCTCTCCAAGCTACAACATTGCTGCTCAACACCAAAGTGTCTATAAAGGCTAACATTTTGTATAAAAAGAGAAGGTAAACACATTATTTACCTTCTCGTTTATTTTATTAAACGCGCTTAATTACAACTATAAAGAAGCGTCCACGAAGCATCACTTCCTGGAAGGCTGTTTGTATACCAATTTGCACTGTATGCATTGCCTTGATATTGTATTTTGTCGTCGGTGTTATTGTGTGTAAATGGACCGGCCGAATAATCCTTTTTCACCCAATTAGGGTATGTATTAATACCATTACAATCGGTTGAACTCACAACACTACATCCATTTGCATCAACATTTGTACCTGCGGGTGTATCTGGGCACTGATCAATATCATCATTCACTCCATCATTATCCGCATCACTTTGTGGTTCAACTACTTCAACAGCACAACCCACATCATTAACAGTTTCCCCTGCAGGTGTATTTGGACATTGATCAACACTATCGCTAATACCATCAGCATCGGCATCAGTTACCGCACAACCAATACTATCAACCACTGTATCTGCAGGAGTATTATCACACTGATCAAGGCTGTCACTTATACCATCGCCATCAGAGTCTAAAGCAACGGTACTGCCACCCCAACCTTGAATGATCTCTTTAACTTTAGTGCCTGAAGCGGTTAATGAATTCCAACTGCCGCCAGGGGTGAATAACGAAGCCCCTTCGTTTTTATCATTAATAGACCAGTTAGCGTGACTAATATTGTTTCTTTTAAAAAATGCCATCCATGCATCTGTTTCATTAGCATTAACACCACCATTGCCATCAGCATTAACTGTCCCCCACTCTGTAGCAAACAATGCAATACCGTTGTCGAGTGCTGTTTGCGCTTTATTTCGATATGATTGTCCGTGCGTGCCAGCATAAAAGTGCAGAGTGTAAGCAATATTGGCGCGATCTATCGGATCTTGTGATGCCACATCAACGTCTTGAGACCATGTTGGTGTACCAACCACAATTAAATTATCAGGATCGATTGCTCTAATTTTATCAATTACAGTTTCGGCGTAAGGCTTAATATCGTTAGCCCATGAAATTTGTAACGGCTCGTTATAAATCTCATAAATAACATTATCGTATTGCCCATACTTTGTAGCTACGTCTTCAAAAAATCGAACGGCAGTTGCCTGATCTGTATGTGCTTCATGGCTATGAAAGTCAATAATAACGTACATATCCTCAGCAATAGCAGCATTTACAACAGTATCAAGACGGCTCATATTGCCATCCCAGTCATAATTTAAGCTACCACCAGCACTTGACCCATGGCCTATTGCCGCGCGAATCAATGTTGCATTAAATTCAGACTTAGCACGTGCTACTGTTTCTGCGGTATAAAATTTTTCAGCCCCCCACCCCGTGTTACTCCAGAATAAGCTGGTACCTGCAAAGCTCGTATTTTCACCACCAGCAAGAATTTGATTACCACTAACCGTTAATTTCTCAACAGCGGCATTAGCCATTGTTGAACAACCTAATAATAAAGCTAACGATAAGCTCGTCACTTTAAAGTTCCTTTTGTTGTGATTAATTAAACTGTTATCCATAATATTTCCTTAAATTGAAGTTATCAGTCGTCATTTCGCTGATGTAATAAAGTAAAACCGCAAAAGCAATACAAAGTAATTGCCCATTATATTTTACGTAAGTTAAAAGTACCAACTTATTATTAACATTAACTGAACAAAAAAATTCACGAAGCACTGCCGTGAATTAGGAAAAGGAGAATAAAAGGCATGTTTAACGAAGTTCGAAGATTTTGTCTGGGATATATTGTTTTTTACACTTTTTTTACATTAGGTAAAAATAAAATGTTTAAGTAGAGTAAATAGGTAGCCATCGATTAAGAAACACCACCTTGCATACATTTTAGTCAATTATATTGGGCAACACCTTACGTCCTAAACGATAGGCATCTGCAATACTCAATATCCAAATAACAATCATTAAAGGTACGTACTTATATTCAGCGAGCTGAGCGCAGGCGTTAGATGGTTGTTGCGCGGCTTTTAAAATAGCCGTAACCGACATGGGGATTTTTCCGTGTACAATTTCATTTGCAGTACACTGTGCAATCGCAAATATATCTTGAAGGGTTAAAATTAAAAGAACAGAAAAAACACCCGCAAAAATAGCGCCTATAAGGTGTTTTTTTAAAGAAAAATGCCCCGCTCCAGGATAAACAATGGCGGTAAGTAAAGCAGCTTTAAGATCTGGTTTCATATTTATCCAATATAGAAATTACACTTTTTAAAGTGGTCACATAAAAAAGCCACTTTGCAGTGGCTCAATTAAAATATCAAGTAGTTAAATGTATTATTGTCCGCCAAACCCGAGAGTTAACTCAATACCAACAAAGCGAGGTGCTCCTGCAACAAATGTTGGGTTGCCAAATCCTCCTCCAGTATTACCAGCATCAACTAAATACTCTTTATCTAATAAGTTACTAGCAAATACACTAACAGCCCAGTCATCACCATTTGCGATACCTAAGCGCGCACTGACTAATCCAAGCGCTGGTTGGCTAATATCTAAGCCTGATATTGGCGCATTTGCTGGCTCAAAAAACACTTCAGAGCGGTAGCTATATATCAAAGAGCTCGTTAAATTAAGTGAGTTTGACAATTCTGTTGAATAAAACAGCCCCGTACTAAATGTCCACTCTGGTTGTAATCTAAATTTATTGCCAGCGAGGTTACCGTTATTACTGTCATCATCTATTTCAGCATCAAGGTAAGCCGTATTGGCAAATACCTCAAACTCATTATTAATTAACGCCCTTACTTCAGCCTCTGCGCCAACATTAGTGGCAGAGCCCGCATCTGCAGAAAACGCAACGCCTTCATCATCCTGTAACGTAACCTGAAAGTTAGAGTAATCTTGATAAAATACAGCGACAGAGTAATCTAAACGCCCGTCAAGCGCTTTGCCTTTAATACCGGTTTCGTAGTTCCAAATAATTTCCGCTGGGACTTCTGATATAGAAGCTTCGACACTCCCTTGTTCATCGTTAGCCGAACTTACTTCAAGTACTTCCGAACGACGACCTTTTGAAACAGTCGCATACATATTTGTAGTAGGGTTTATTATATAAAGCGCATTAAAACGTGGCAGCCAATCATCATAATCAGCATCGCCATAGAATGTTTCACCATTCGTATCAACCGTAAACAATGGCGCTTGAGTTAAAACACTATTGGGTGCAGCAGAGCTATAACCACTGCGCTTTTCTTCTTTTATATAACGAAGACCCGCTGTTAACTCCAGTGCCTCAGTTGCAGCATAAGTTACATCAGCAAACGCTGAGTACGCTTTGTTTTCACCATAGTTTGTAAACTCTAATGAATATGGCAACTCGTTTATTGCACCACCTGTTAATGCTGGCGTTAAAATATTAACGCTACCATCATTATTAATACAAGGAACACCTGTACCCAATACACCTAAGCAATTTAAGAATATAGACTCCTCTGTACTAAATGGAATACGCTGGCTACCATCTTCTTCAAAGTAACTCACACCAAAAATACTAGTAAACTTATTCTGCGTATAAACAGCGCGTAATTCTTGGCTAAATTGATCGCCCTCAGCAGCTTCTGCAAATTCTAAAAACCATGCCTGCGTACCATCAGCATCAAACACTTCTAAAGAGTCAAAATTACGCCCTGCAGTAATTGAGGTGATTGTTAAATCGTTACTTACATCCCAATTTACAGTCAAATTTAAATCGTTAACTGTGCGCTCTACACCTAAGTCTTTTTTTCCAAACACAGACTCTGCATACGGACTACCTGGCATTTCAACAAAACTATATGGACTTGTATCACCACCGGTTGGTGCATAAAGCCCATTTTTAAAAGATGTACCCGAGTCATCATTTTTTTCATACGTATACACCAAATCAATCGTTACATCGTCATTAGGTGTAATACGTAAAGACGGACGATAAGAAAAACGCTCAATAGCATGCATATCATCTTGCTTAAACCCAGCCGGATTTTGGGAGTTACTATCTCCTGCAATATTTTTTATAAACCCATCACGTTCACGATAAGTAAAAGCAACTCGCCCTTGCATTAAATCATTACCACCCGTTACAAAACCACTAACACCTTTGGCCGAGTAATTACCAACGGATGCTTTTAATTGAGCCGAAAAATCTTTTTGTGGTTTACGTGTTGCTACACTAATAGCACCTACAGAAGCTGCTGTTCCAAACAGTGTCGCTTGTGGTCCCTTAACAACTTCAATCCCTTCTACATCAAAAAGCTCAAAGTATGAGCCACGAGAGCGTGATACATCTGCTCCGTTATAATAAATAGACACACGAGGGGATGATTGAGACGACCCACTATCAGACGTAATACCACGAATTACAAAGCCTGGGTTGTTAGGGCTTTGCTCTTGAATAACAAGCCCCGGTGTTATTTCAGATAAAGTGTCGAGTTCGCCAATACCTAAGCTTTCTAAAAAGTCGCCATCGTAGGCACTTATTGTTACAGGCACATCTTGTATTGATTGCGCACGCTTTTGAGCAACAACCACTATTTCATCAAGTTCTTTATTTATGGTTTGATCTGCAAAACTATTTGTTGATGTAACGCAAATCATCGCCACAGACAATTTAGTAAGTTTAAGAAAAGGCCGTGTTGTTAATTTATTTTTCATGTTTTTCACTGTTCGTCCGGTTAATTGTTTTTAGGAATTACCGGTAATCTAACGAACTATTACGACTTTTTTACGTCTTATTAATTACGCATTGGTTAAATTGATGTTTCAACTTTATGAAAAATAATAAATTATTATATTTATATAAAAATTATAATATTGAAAAACTCAGCGTACACTTGTACACTAAAATTCATTCAAATAGTGGTAGGATCTGTCATGTCGTTAGAAGCGCCCTATTCTAAAAAAGAAGAACAACTAAACGTAATTAGTCATGCACTTGGTATTGTATTTGCCGCATTTGTTATGTGGGATTTATTTAGCCAAGCCACCAGCACTAACGCTTATATTAGTACTGCAATTTATGGCAGCAGCTTATTTGTGCTGTTTTTGTCATCCACTTTGTACCACGCCAGTATTCAACCGCGCTTAAGAGCCTTTTATAAAAAGTGCGATCACTGCGCCATATACTTATTAATTGCCGGCACCTACACTCCCTTTTTATTAATCTCATTAACCGGTGCTTGGTCATGGGCAACACTTACATTTATTTGGACTGTCGCACTGGCGGGCGTTGCGTACAAAGTATTTGTAAAAAACGGCAATAAAAAAATATCACTCGCCACCTACTTACTCATGGGTTGGTTTGCACTGGCTATTGTATATCCGCTTTATTCAAGTGTTGATGTAAAAGCACTTTACTGGCTACTTGCCGGCGGTATTTTTTATAGTTTAGGTACATTATTTTACAGCGCTAAAAGCACCCAATTTAGCCACGCAATTTGGCACTTATTTGTTATTGCAGGGTGTGTTTGCCATTATATTTCAATTAGTAAATATGTTTATTGAGCTGGTTAAGTCAATTAGAATGGTCTAGTTTGAGCGATAACCGGTCATTGAAAAAATTAAATTAATTCCCGATTTTTTGAGTAGGAGTCTAGTTTTTTCCAACAACATTATTAATCACCGTTTTGGGGCAAAATAACATGCTTAACTTTTAGCTATTCTAATTACTCGTTTACAAAGGTAATTATTGGTGAAATTATCAGGGTATGTAATACACGCCGTTTTGGTGTGCTATAAACCACCAAAATGCTGCTCAATAAGCTGTTATGTGTTTCATAGTAGTTATGCGGAATAAGTTTAGATACACTTTGAAATTTTATATTATTAATTAATAACTGGAATAATCATTTATGAATATAGTTAAAACACAGTACAAGAATTGGAAAATTTATTATGATGAAGGTGGTGGTTTATGGACTGCTGATAATGATATAACTGGTGAACAAGCTGTTTGTAAACACAAAGAAGATATGCCACTTATACTAGATGATATCGATATAAAAAACACATAACAAGCTGTTAAACAAGGAGAGTCTCATGCATTCTGTTATAACATCCATAAATAACGCTATTACTTTAGCTCAACGATTACGTGAAATAAGTAAAAACATCGAAGATGCTGAGTTTAAAAATGTCTTAGCAGATTTAAGCATAGAAATGTCAGATACGAAATTAGCATTAGCTCAAGTTACCGAAGAGAATGCCGAATTAAAATCTGAACTTACTAAACTTAAGCATTCTAGAGGTGAATCACAATCAGATTTGATTTTTAAAGAGTTTGCTTATTATACAGATTCTGACGATGGTCCTTTTTGTTCGGGGTGTTACGACTCTAAAAAACAAAAAATAAGATTAAGCCCAGTGACTGGTCATTTTGCTACTTTCGGGCGTTTCAAGTGTCCTTCTTGTGAGCAACGTTGCGGTTAGCAGTAAACATAACGCAGCGTTATATTTCTTAAGGATGAATCAATGGCGAACTATATTAAACAAAACAAAAATGATGTTGATGGTTGGTTTGACGCTGTAGTCAATAATGGTATTCTTTTTCTTAACTCTTCAGTTAGTAATCTGTCTACGTCTCCCAAAAGTTCTCTTATTGATCTGTATACTGCAATAGAGCTGTTTTTTAAAGCTAGATTAATGAAAGAGCACTGGTCACTTATCATTTCTAAACCTGAATCAGCAGTTAAACAAAAATTCGAAAGTGGTGACTTCCATTCAGTTTACTTAGAGCAAGCTCACACTCGTTTGAAAAATATCTGTGGTGACAAGATTAAAAAAGAGGCTATGGATAATTTTAAAGCCTTGGGAGAACACCGAAATCAGATCGTACATTTTGCTCACACTGGGTTTGCAGGTAAAGAAACTGAAGTGGTAATTGAACATTGGGCATCATGGTTTCATTTACATGAACTGCTGACTAATAATTGGTCAGAAATATTTGAAGGTTATCAAGATTCGATAGAAAAAATACATGTCAAAGTTAAATTAAACCATGAGTTCCTCAAGGCGAAATTTGACTTAATTAAAGATGATATTGAGATAGAAAAGAAAAAAGGAAATCGCATCGTCGAATGCACATCATGCAGATTAGAGTCAGCTAAACTACTTAAATCACATAGCTGGGGTGGAGAAGATATAGAGTGCCTAGTCTGTGATGTAAAAGATCTAAAGTTAAAGGCAATCCAAACGTCAATACCATGCTTAGACTGCAATAAAGAAGTTAAGTACTTTATGGTTAAAGATCATAAGTGTACTGAGTGCCAGACAGAGTTAACTTCTGAATATGCTCTAGAGAAATATACTGAAATATATCAAGAACAAGACCCTGAAGCTCGATATGACGATGGAGCTGAACCATTAGCTTACTGCCATAACTGTCAGCTTGAAGAACCAACGGTACTTAACTTGGAAGGGATGTGGATTTGTGTTGAATGTGAGGATCGTGGCTGGACTGCACTAAACTGTGAAAACTGTGTCAGTTTTGTCACTGGAGATGTTCAGAGAATTCAATACTTTGCTTGTCATCGCTGCGAAGACGATGTTAGAAAATTTCATGAAGAAGAAGTGAAAAAATATAGGGCTGAAGTAGAAGAAGAAATATAACAGGGCGTTGGGTGGCAAACGAAGTTTTCATCTTTATACGCAGAAGGATTACATGGCTAAACGAAATAACTATAAACCAAATCAAAATATTGGTGGATGGAAGCTGGAGAGAAGATTAGGTAAAGGTGGCAATGGAGAAGTTTGGGCTTCTAGTAATGATGGTGAAATAGGAGCTATTAAGCTTTTAAAAAATATAAGAGAGTCTATATATATTAGATTTAAAGCTGAAATTCATGCGATAGAAAAGAATCAAGATATAGATGGTGTAATCCCTATAAAAGAATATGGATTACCTGAAGACACGACTAAAACAGTTCCTTGGTTTGTAATGCCTATCGCTTCTCGATTTTCAGAATGGAGAGAAGGTAAAGAGGTTTTAGCAACAGTTAAAGAAATGCTTAAAATAGCAATTACTTTGAAAGAGCTTCACTCTCGGGGTTTTTACCATCGAGATATAAAACCTGCAAATATTTTATTCTTGAATGGCAGGTTGTATTTAGCTGACTTTGGGTTAGTTAAATACCCTAATAGAGATGATGTGACCGAAAAAGGATCTGACGTTGGGCCAAAATTTACTATGGCACCCGAGATGCGCAGGCACGCTCATGAAGCTAATGGTGAATATGCTGATGTCTACTCATTTGCTAAAACACTATGGATTGCAATTAAAGGAGATATGAAATGCTTTGATGGGCAGTACAATGTGTTTTCCTCAATAAGCATAAATAATTCTTGTAAAGGTCTTTATACAAAAACCTTAAATGACCTATTAGCTGAATGTACTGATCATACAGCTGAAAATCGCCCAAAGATGGATGTGGTTGTTCAGAAATTACAAGATTGGATTAAGACCAACGATGACTTTCATATACAAAATTTAGCAGAATGGTTTGACCTACAAAATAAGCTATTTCCAGCAGGTTCCCCAAACTCTGTAACTTGGACTAATCCTGATGATATTGTAACTATTCTTAATGAGATAGGACATGTTCCTAGTTTAAATCACATGTTTTTGCCCGGTGGAGGTGGAAATACCTTTGTTGGCGCTAGTTTGGCTAATGAGTCAGGACTAATAGCACTCAAAATTGCTCAGAAAATGTTTGATATTTTAGCGCCAAAAAAATTAACATACGAATCTTTTGGTGTAGATCCCCAGTGGAATTATTTTCGTTTAGAAGCTAAAAGCATCAATAAAACAGGGATTTACGATCGAGACTCATACATATTTCCATACGAAGAATTAGTTGAAATAGAGCCGTCAAAATACATAGAAAGGCATCATTGGGATTATAATGAATTTCAAGGTGAAGAGTTACCTGAAGAAGCACATCTAGTTTGTAGATATTTTGAAGGGTGCTTTGTGATTTTTAGTACAAGATCGTATTACAACCAAGTTTCAGGAACTTATGATGGACGCCATAATAAAATGACTGAAGAAGAATTCAGAGCATATATTGAGAGAAGTGCTCTTAGAGAATAATTGCCACTTATCAAGAGTCTAAGGTTACGACAGTCCGCTTATGGCACTCTCCAGCCAGTCGACAACATAAAATATTGATAATAATTGGCAAGGTATTTTACTGTGTCGGATGGCGTGGCTTCGCCACTTATCCGACCTACGTCAAAAGGTAGGTTGGTTAAGCCGAAGGCGCCACCCAACAGAGTATCAATTCACGCCTTGAAAGTCAGCTATGGCACTTACCTGCCCATACATAGTCATATCACTCCCACCGGCACTCGCGCATATTCACTTTGTCATTTTTAAACAGTACGCCTTCTGATAATAGCTTTTCGCGTTGTTCTTGGTATTTTTCGCTACCTGCAGGGAATGATATTTTACCTTGGCTATTCACTACCCTGTGCCAAGGTATAACCGAGTCGTTTGGCATCATTTTTAATAAGCGCCCAACCAACCGTGAGTTTTGCGGGTAGCCCGCAAGAGCTGCAACTTGCCCGTAACTTGCTACTTTTCCTACTGGTATGCCTGCGATAACAGTATAAATAAGTGTTTCTTTATCAATATCAGCGTTCATTTAAATACGCCTCACTAAGTACTTTAAATTGCTCCCATATAGTGCGCGCTACAGGGCCGTGGTGCACTGCATGTTGTCTAAAGGCTCTAATTTGTGCACTAAACTTATGCTCACGGTCAGTTATGTGTATTTCTTGAAGTAAGCCTGCTTTTATTTCAGGGTCGCAGTGCTCTAGGCTCATCATTGCCCAACCCGCGCCTGAGAGTAAAAACGATTTTAAGGTCGATACATCATCAATTTTCATCATGGCCGAGCCTTTTGAGTACGATAGCCTGTCACTGTCGATACTCAAGTCACTTTCAAACATGGCTAAACACGGATACGTTTGTAGTTCGCTATAGGTTAGCTTTTGAGGAAGTACGCCTTTAGCGCTGACAATGCCAATATCGAGCCTGCCTATAGGTACGCTTTCTAAATCGCCTGTCGCATGGAATAAATCAAACCACGGGCCAATACCTAATTCGGCTTGCCCATTATTTACTTGCTCTAACGAAATAAAGCGCTTCCCGCTTGTTAAGCTAAATTCCGTGCTGGTAAACAACCTAAAAGTATTACTTATGATCTCGTTGTAACTTTGCATATGGCAAAGTTGTTCGTAACAAATTCTAAATTGGGGCTCATTCCCGAGTGCTAATTCTTTAGCAAGCTGTGCTAACTCGCCGTTCGCATGCAGGAGTTGCTGCGCCTCGCGGTGAAAAATACGCCCTTTTTCAGTAAGCTGTAATCGGTACTTACTTCTATCTAGTAACTCAAATCCTATTTTTTCTTCTAGTTTTTTAATAGCAAGTGTAAGCGCGGGCTGCGTTTTATGTAGCTTTAGTGCTGCCCCACTTAAGCTTGCGCTTTGCACTATGGCATCTAAAATTATTAATTGATTCAGCTTCATATACCGCTCTGCAACATTATAAGTAAAACTTATTGAGTTTCTAAAATTTAATGATTTTTATTTTATATGTTTGCAGCGTATGCTGCACTTAATTATTTTGCCATCACTGCAACGGAGAAGACATGAAACTCTTTCGTCTATGTTTATTAACAACGACCTTACTTAGCTTAATAGCCTGTTCTGAGCCAGAACAACAAGTTAAAGAAGAGCCCATTCGCCCTGTTAAATTATTCAACATAGGTCATGATTCTCAAATTAACATTCGCAGCTTTCCTGCTGAAGTTGTTGCAAACCAAGGGTCATACCTTGCTTTTAGAGTAAATGGCGAGCTTGTAAAATTTCCTGTCTTAGCAGGCGAACATGTAGAGAAAGGCCAACTATTGGCAAAGCTCGATCCTGAAGATTTTGAATTGCAATATGATGATAGAAAAGCTAGGTATGAACTTGCAAAATCTCAACTTAACCGGGTTGAACAATTATTTGAAAAACGAATTACTAGCCAATCAGAGCTCGATAAAGCAACTGCTGATATGCAAGTTGCTGAATCAGCATTCAAAATAGCTGAAACAAACCTTGAGTACAGTGAATTACGTGCTCCTTTTAGTGGCATCGTCGCTAAAGTATTTGTTAAAAACTTTGAAAATATTCAAGCGAAGCAAAATATATTACGTTTAGAAACCCGCGATTTAATGGACGTTGAAATACAAGTTCCTGAAAAAATAGTTGCACGCTTTAATAAAGGCACTAGCTACCAACCTACTGTTAAATTTGACGGTTACGACGACAAAGAATACACCTTAACGATAAAAGAATGGGATACGCAAGCAGACCCTGCAACACTTACTTATAAAGTTGTTTTTTCTCTGCCTGTACCTGAGGATTTTAATTTACTAGCGGGTATGACGGGCAGTGTATTTATTGATTTGAGTAAAGTAACTAACTCACAAGTTGCTTACACAATTTTACCTATAGAATCCGTTTTTTCTGATCCTCAAGAAACCATTAAAAACAATGCATATGTTTGGCTTTACGACGAGCAAACAGGTCAGGTTCATAAGCAAGCGGTAGAAATTGGTCAACTTCATCGCGACGGCATTGAAGTACTAAGCGGCATTAAAGAAGGTCAAATAGTTGTGGCTGCGGGTGTACACTCAATAAAAGAAGGAATGAAGGTACGCGCGTGGAATAAAGAGCGAGGCTTATAACAATGAGCTTTGCACAACTCTCTATAGAAAAAAAAGTAATCAGCTGGATGTTTACGTTGCTGCTATTAATTGGTGGTAGCGTATCGTATTTTGATTTAGGGCAATTAGAAGACCCTGAATTTACACTCAAAAAGGCCATGGTTATAACCATGTACCCAGGTGCTTCACCGCAACAAGTTGAAGAAGAAGTAACCTTCCCTATCGAAAATGCGATTCAACAATTACCTTATGTCGATTATGTAACGTCAATTTCGTCAAATGGAAAATCGCAAATTACAGTAGAAATGAAAAGCACCTACCGTAAAGAACAACTGCGACAAATATGGGATGAAATGCGTCGTAAAATTAATGATCTCTCCCCCTCATTACCTACCGGTGTCTACCCAAGTATAATTTTAGATGATTTTGCCGACGTATACGGTGTGATGTATTCGGTAACAGGCGATGGCTACTCGTATGATGAACTTAAAGATTACGTAGACTATTTAAAGCGCGAGCTGGTACTTGTTAAGGGGGTTAGTAAAGTTACCGTTGCTGGAGAGCAGCAAGCACAGGTTATGGTAGAGATATCGACTCGTAAATTAGCGCAATTAGGCATAGCTCCTAGTCATATATTTCAACTTTTACAATCGCAAAACACGGTATCAAACGCGGGTAAAATTCGCGTTGGCGATGAATCAATCCGTTTTCATCCAACGGGTGAGTTTAAAAATGTAAAAGAGCTTGAAACGCTACTGATTTCAAAAACAGGCGCAAGTGAACTAATTTACTTAGGTGATGTAGCCAAGGTACACAGAGAATATGCCGAAGTACCAAGTAATATTATTCGCTACAATAATGAACAAGCATTACTAATAGGTGTGTCATTTACCTCTGGTGTTAACGTGGTTGATATAGGCAAGCATATAGATGAACACTTGGCATCGCTTGAGTATCAACGACCACATGGCATTGATATTAGTTCGGTATACAATCAACCTAAAGAAGTTGAAAAGTCAGTTGATGGATTTATTATCAGCTTGGTTGAAGCTATTGCGATTGTAATTGTGGTTTTGCTTTTGTTTATGGGGCTAAAAAGCGGCATTTTAATTGGTGGTATTTTACTACTGACCGTACTAGGTACATTTATATTTATGAAGTTGTTCGCTATCGATTTACAGCGCATATCGCTTGGGGCACTTATTATTGCCCTAGGGATGCTGGTTGATAACGCAATAGTAGTAACCGAAGGGATACTAATAAACCTTAAACGTGGCCAAACAAAACTCAAAGCAGCAGTTAATATTGTTGAACAGACAAAGTGGCCTTTACTAGGTGCAACAGTCATTGCGGTAACCGCGTTTGCACCAATAGGTTTAAGCTCTGATGCCAGTGGTGAATTTGCCGGTAGCTTATTTTGGGTGCTGTTTATTTCGCTTTTATTAAGTTGGATAACAGCTATTACATTAACGCCATTTTTTGCCAATTTGATGTTTAAAGAAACTCAATTCAAAGGCGAAAATGACCAAGAAGATGAAGACCCATACAAAGGCTTTATTTTTAATGGCTATAAGGCTGTATTAGATTTTTCTCTACACTTTAGAAAAACCACGCTTATATTAATGGTTGTTTTACTGTGTACTGCGGTTGTTGGTTTTGGCTCTGTAAAACAGTCATTCTTTCCTGCCTCTAATACACCTATGTTTTATGTAGATTACTGGCAAGCACAAGGTTCTGATGTTCGCTCAACCCTTGAGGGAGTTAAACAGCTTGAGGCGTTTTTAGAAAAAGAAGAACTCGTTGAAGAAATAACAAGTACCACAGGGCAAGGCGCACCGCGCTTTATGCTTACCTACGCGCCAGAAAAGTCATACCCAGCTTATGGGCAATTGATTGTTCGTGTTGCCGACAGGGAAGCTGTTGCCACTATAATGCAAAAAGTCCGTGATTATTCAAATCAGTATGCGCTTTCTGCACAACTTAAAATTAAACCAATGGAAATAGGCCCTTCTACCGATGCCAAAATAGAAGCCCGTTTTTCGGGCCCTGATCCTGTTATTTTAAGGCAACTGGCCGCTAAAGCCGAAGAACTGATTGGTAACGATGATGGCGCATACAATATTCGTAATGACTGGCGCGCACGTACCAAAATGATTCGCCCACAGTTTAACGAACAAAAAGCACGCCGCTTAGGCATTAGCAAATCAGACTTGGATGATATATTACTCACCAGTTTGTCAGGTAAGCAAGTAGGTGTATATCGTGATGGTACGCAGTTGCTGCCTATTATTGCACGATCTCCGGCTAACGAGCGCTTAAACGTAGAAAGCGTTCACGACCTTCAAATATACAGCCCAGTACTTGGTGTATTTGTACCAGTAACCCAAGTAGTAGACGAGTTTATTGTACAATGGGAAGACAGCCTAATAATGCGCCGCGACCGTAAACGTACTATTACTGTGATGGCCGATCATAATGTACTCGGCGATGAAACCCCAGCTAAACTATTTGCGCGTATTCGCGGCCCAATAGAGAATATGGAACTGCCACGTGGTTACCAACTGGAATGGGGCGGCGAGTTTGAGTCATCAAGCAAGGCTCAAAAAGCAATATTTGGCTCTTTACCATTGGGTTACTTAGCTATGTTTGCAGTAACTGTATTATTATTCAACTCAGTTAAGCAACCTTTGGTAATTTGGGCAACCGTGCCTCTTGCTATTATTGGCGTAAGTGCAGGGTTATTGATTATGAATACACCATTTAGCTTTATGGGTTTGCTTGGTTTGTTAAGCTTAAGCGGTATGTTGATCAAAAATGGGATTGTGTTGGTCGATCAAATAAATCTCGAATTAAGGGAAGGTAAATCGCCTTATGAGGCCGTATTTGACTCTGGTGTGAGTCGTGTACGCCCAGTTGCTATGGCCGCTATAACCACTATTTTAGGTATGATCCCGCTGCTATTTGACGTGTTTTTTCAGTCAATGGCGGTAACCATAATGTTCGGTTTAGGCTTTGCCACCATACTAACCCTCATTGTAGTGCCAGTACTTTACACGGTTATATTTAGAATTGATTACGAACCGCGTAAGTAGTTAAACATCTAATCGGTTAACATAAAAAATGCCACTGGCTCAAGGTCAGTGGCATTTTTATTTAATACCGATGAAAAAAGAAAGGCCACATATTGAGTGGTTAATAAATTAGCCGCAACACTTTTTGTATTTTTTGCCGCTACCACATACACAAGGTGCGTTACGCTCTGGTACTTTATCAAATACTTGTGGTGTTGACTTGCTAAGCGCAAAGTCTAGTTCGCGAATATCTTCTGGTACGTCTGCTTTAATTTCAATCGAAGCAAACAGCGAATGCTCTGCTAATATTGCTTGTACTTCAGATTGTCGTTCTGACGAGTTTACAATTAATGTTAGCGGATGTAACTCTGTCCCTACCTTTGCGGTACGTTTTGGCGAAAATCCGCTACTGTTATTTTTACCCATTATATCGGGCTTACCCATAAAGAAAAACTTTGACATGCTACTTCTATAACCTTTCTACATTATTAAGACGCCGCATCTTAACAGCTTACCCAACATATAACTAAGTGTACTTGTTAATGCACAATATAAATTAGGCTTTACTGTATATACGCCTAATATAACGACATAAATAAGCTATTTAATGGATTTAAAATAGAGATTTAGACAAACCTTAAATTCGTAATAGAGTGAAATTACGCTGACTCAGCTTAGAGACATTTTAGTATCTAATATCAATCCGTAATAATACTTGATCAATTTGAGGGCTTAAGCCTGACGCTAACTGTGTTAAAAACTTCTGATATACGACCGCATGGACTTAGCTGCACATTATTTTTTTAAACTGAGAATACGGCCTGAGCTTGGTTGTAAGTCTGATTTAGCATTAGACGACTTATTCTCTTTAATACTTTTTGGCTTACCAACATACGTGGTAGAACGCTTTTGATAAGGTGCTTTACTGCGCTCATTTTTGCGCTCGCCATTAGCATTACTACGCTCAGAGTTGCGATTTGAACTTCGCTCAGTATTACGCTCGCCACTTTGTTCGCCTTTATTAAAACGGCGAGGATTTTCACCCTGAAAGTCACGTTTTTTGGGAGCCGACGGCGTATTATTTTCTGATTGTTTGTTAGCATCAAGCGAATGCTCTTGGGTTTTACCTGAGTCAGAAATCGAGTCGTTTATTTGCGCCATTTCAGTATCAGACAAATGACGCCACTGCCCTACCTTTAAACCTTTTAGTGTTACGTTCATTATACGAGTGCGCTTTAACGTCACCACTTCGTAACCTAAGTATTCACACATGCGGCGTATTTGGCGGTTTAAACCTTGGGTAAGTACTATTTTAAATTCTTTAGGGCCACTTTGCGTGACTTTACATTTCTTAGTGACAGTATCTAAAATAGGAACACCATTGGCCATTTTTGTAACAAACTGACGATTAAGCGGTTTATCCACCGTAACAACGTATTCTTTTTCGTGATTATTGCCCGCACGCAAAATTTTATTAACAATGTCGCCTTCGTTAGTTAAAAATATAAGCCCTTCAGACGGTCTATCTAAGCGCCCTATTGGAAATATACGCGTAGGATAGTTAACTGCTCGTATAATATTACTTTGAATTTTACTTTCGGTAGTACACGTAATACCAACGGGTTTGTTGTAAGCGATATAAACGCGCTTTGGTGTGGCTTTAAGTGGCTTGCCATCAATTAATACAACATCGGTAGCGGCTACTTTTACGCCCATTTCTGGAGAGTAGCCATTAACGCTGACACGACCCTGCTCAATATATTTATCGGCTTCGCGGCGTGAACAAAATCCTGTTTCACTAATAAATTTATTTAAACGTTTTAATTCGGTCATGGCACTTATAGCGTAGTAATTTTTAAGGCGAGTAGTGTAAACCACCCACACTATTTTTTCGCCCCTAATTTAGAATTTATAGGTGTTTAAGCATTAATTTTTGCTTTCGTTAATTTACGCCATACAAATTCAAGCGGGCCTTGATTAAAATAGCGGCTGTATATAAAGGTAAATATGAGCTGCAGTACAACTAATGCCGTTGCCAGCACCCAGTAATCAATACGATCAAAACCGAGCACCCAGTGTGTAAACAGCACTTTATATAACAATAGTTGCATGAGTGTTTGGCTAATATACAAGGTAAATGCTAAGCGCCCTGTTTGCTGAATAAGCTTGCCAACATGTGCCCTGTTATTGCAAAATTTAACAATTAAATGAATATACAGCGTCGCCATTCCAAGTGCCGCAAACATATTTATTAACTCTTGTATGGCATACATAAAACCACTACTGTATTGCGAGGTATAGAGCCTAAACGCACTCAAAGTAGCGGTTGCAATAACGGTTATTACTAGCTGTTTTGTGCTTAAGCCTTCGCTAAATACTCCCTGTTTATACAAGTAAATACCAATGAGCATAATCCCTGCACACATCCACAAGGTCATTATCGGCACTATAAATACCATTAATGCATTCATACCTAAGTTAGAAATAAAATAATCAAAATAATGTGGACTATATAAAGAAATAAAATCTTGAGAGTCGCGATAAATAATATCCACAGGTGCACTATACATAACCAGCCCAGTGGTGATGCCACACAGTAAAATAAATGCAAGACCTCGCCTCAAAAGTAACGCATTATCGCTTTGTAGGTATTTCAGAGTAAACCAACCTGAAATGCCATAAACAAATAAAATATCACCAGCCCAAAGTAAAAACCCATGTGCTAAACCAAACAGTATTAACCAGTAAAGCCTACTTTTTAACTGCACATCAGACTTATAACGTTGCCATTGAATATAAAGCCCAGCCCCAAACAGCAAACTAAACAGCGTTCTAAAACGACCGTCTACAAATAAGGTACTAAAAATATAAATAATAGAGTCACTAACAGGGGCATTACTGTACGCAATGTAGCCTAATTCAAAAACACCAAAAGCATAGCTATTCATGTAAACTAAGCCCAGTACAGCTATGCCACGAATGAAGTCCATATTGTAATTGCGCATTAAAGCTAATGTCCGTTAAATATTGTTCTTATAGCTGTCGGCCCAATTGACCGACTGCTGGTAGAGTGCAGGCAGTATAGCATTGTCTATATTCAACAAAAGCCCAGCTTGCTCTAGCGCCCACCAGCTTCCAGTTTCGTATGCTCTAACAACATTTAAAATATAGTAAAGGTTATTTTTATCATTTAATAATGCAGCTTTTATCTCATCTGGAAAAGGCAGCTTTTCAACAAGTAAGCTCATCGGTTGATCAAGTATTGCATCAAGCAATGAAAATAAACCGGTTAAAAAAGCCTCTCCAGTTTGGCTCTTTGCTACATTTTTTGCTAAAAGCTCACAAAAACGAGCACGAACAACGCAAACCTGCATTAGCTCAGCAGGTTTCTTTCCTGCTGTATGAGCGGTAACAATAAGGCTCACAAACTTTTTAAGACGATCATGCCCTAAATAGACAAGTGCTTGCTTTAATGACGATATTTGACTTTGTATAGGAAAAACACCACTGTTTATTAAACGCAGTAGTTTATATGCAAGGGCGGCATCTAGCTCAAACAACCCAGATATAACTTTTATATCTGGGTTTGGCTTCATTATTTCAGCATAAATAGCGACAACTAACCCATAATTATAATCGATATCGTTTTGCTTGATCATAGTGGGTTTTGCAAAAAAATAACCTTGGAAATAATCAAACCCCATATCAAAGGCTAATTTATAGTCGTCTTGTGTTTCTATTTTTTCGGCTAATATTTTTATTTGTTTATGTGCTTGCAGCTTTTTAACGATGGGTTGTATTTCGTTAAGCGGTGTCATTCTTATATCAAATTTTATTAATTTGACGAGCTTTAAAAAACGATCCCACTGTGGTTTATACACAAAATCATCGAGTGCGAGTTTATAATTACTATGAAATAAACCTCGGCATAGTTCGTAGTTATCATCGTTTGGCTCAATGGTTTCAAGTAGTTCGATTACAACATCTTGGCAAGGCAAAAAAGCGCATAAGTCGAGCTTCAATGATTCAGGACCAATATTAATGAGTGCTTTTTTACCTGATGTAATATGGCGAGTACCTAAGTTAAGTTGATTCTCCATAATAAGACGAGCGGTCGCTTGGCCTTCTGCAATATCAGGAAAATAATTTTTAGGGCTATCACGAAAAAGTAGCTCGTAAGCTACTACATTTTGACGACGATTAAATATTGCTTGCCTTGCAACAAATACAGACACATTACCTACTTCTTGTTTTTTACATCGGACTAAGTCATTAAACATTAAAGCGATACAATTGTCACTGAACTTTGCAAAGCACGTAATAATTTACCTATATAAGGTTGTTATATAAGCAGTTGCGATTTGCGTCCATGAAAAACGGGCTTGCTCAGCACCCTTTTTTACTTTATGCCACTTTTGAGGTTCTTGCTTTTTAATTGAGAGTGTTTCGTCTAAACAGGTGATTAAATTACTAGTTTGCATGGCTAATGTGTCGCCACTAAAACTAAAACCATTTTCATTATGCTGAACGGTGTCTTTTAATCCGCCAACACTATGCACCAAGCAAGGCTGTCCCGCTCGCATTGCTAGCATTTGACTTATACCACATGGCTCAAACGAACTTGGCATTAAGAACAAATCACCTAGTTGATACATTAAATCACCAACACCTTGACCATAACCTTGCAAAAATAAAAGGTTAGAATTGCGTGCCATCGCTTTAGTAAAAAGACTTTCAAGCTCTTTGTCACCCGAACCTAAAACAATGAATCGACCACCGTATTTATTAACTAGTTGGCAAACGTTATCAATCGCTAAAGTACCGTTCACCTGCTGGCACAACAACAAGACTTTTTGCTCTGTAAGTCGGCCTACACTTGTTACTAATGGGCCATTATTTGCTGCTGCTTTAAATTGCTGTAGTCGCTGGTGCGCAATATAATAACCACTTTGAAGCTGCTTATGGTTACTCATCCAGCTAAATAAAGTGTTCTCTATTTTTTTATATAAAGTATTTAAGTCTGCATTTTCATTTGTTAACTTAGGATACTCACAGCCATTTAAAATACCAACCAGTTTGCCTTGTTCTGCCGCATTTTGCAGATCTTGCTCAAGCCCTTCGCCGCCAAAAAAACCATGTTCATAATTACTTGGTTTAAGTACTTCTTGGCTATAGGTTGGTGATACAACATGTACTTTATCGCATAGGTTAATGGCACTGCGCATTGGGTTAAAACAATGCGGATAACGTGGATCACATAAATGTTGACCGTTATAACTAAGCGAAGGAAACCATGCTTCTAGACTCGAGTCATCGTGCTTAAAAGGCCTTATTCCCTGCAGCGCTATGTTATGTACAGTGTAGGCTATATGTATGTTATTTAGTGCGCTATAACGTGGCTCAAATTTAATTAAAACGGCAACACACGCGCTGTGCCAATCATGCAAATGTAATGCATTAGGGCGTGTAAGTACCCCTTGTAATAATGCCTCACAAACTGCGGCATTAAATAAAGCAAACTTGGTTGCATCCGTGGCAAATGGCCTACCGGGTGCATCGTTGCAGTAAACAGTGCCTGATTCACTAAACAATGGGTGGCTAATAACAATTTGGCTGACATTACTTTGCGTTTGTCGTACTTTAAAAAGTGTTAAAACATGTGGCTGTGCATTAAAAGCAACCGTTACTTCACCGAGATAAATACGCTCAATAAACGCAAAGCCGTAATCAGGAATAACAACATCTACAGTTACACCTTGCTCTGCCAACGCCTTTGGTGCATCACGCACTACATCAGCTACTCCACCTACTTTAGCGCCTGGTAACGCGTCGTTCTCTGCTGCAACCATTAATACATGCATTAATTTACTACTTCCTTTAACCTAATGAGCCTGCTCAATAAAGAGCAAGCCTTGTTGTCATGCTTAAAATTAGTTAGCTAGTTTATTTAAGCTAACTTTTTATTTTCATTTGCTTGGCGCGCAAGCTTTTTTGCAAGCTCAGTGAGCATATCACGGGTCACGAGTACGATGCCTTTTTTAGACACTCTAAAGCCATTGTCTTCATCTGTCTTACGATCAAAACCAATTTCTAGTCCTGCTGGTATCTCACAGCTTCTATCTATTATCGCCCGCTTAATTTTGCAGCCTCTATTTATAATTGCACCAGGCAATATAACTGACTGCTCTATCTCGCAAAATGAACGAATATGTACATTTGAAAACAATAAGGACTTTCTAACAGCAGAGCCCGAAATAATACAACCACCAGAAACTGTTGAGTCTAAGGCCATTCCGCGCCTATCATCGTCATCAAAAATAAATTTAGCGGGCGGTAATTGTTCCTGATAGGTCCAAATTGGCCACATCGGATCGTATAAATCAAGTTGCGGCTCAGGCATTACCAGTTCCATATTAGCTTCCCAGAATGAATCTAGCGTACCCACATCACGCCAATAAGGTTGCCCTTCTTGGTTTGGATCTCTAAATGGGAAGGCAAATACGTTATGCTCTTCTATTATCGCTGGAATAATATCGTGGCCAAAATCGCGACCAGAGCCTTCATTTTCAGCATCTTTTTTGAGCTGTTCGAACAAAAATTCGGTGTTAAATACGTAATTGCCCATTGAAGCTAAACACGTACCTGGCTTACCAGGTACTGAACTTGGCATTGCAGGCTTTTCGTCAAAACGGCAAACACGATTTTCCTCATTAACGGTCATTACACCAAAAGTATCGGCGGCTTCTTCTACAGGTACTTCGATGCAACAAACAGTCATGTCGGCGCCATTTTCTACGTGCTTAGCTAAAAGAGCACCGTAATCCATACGATATACATGATCGCCCGATAAAATCATCACATACTTTGGTAATTCATGACGAATAATATCTATATTTTGAAAAACAGCATCGGCGGTTCCACAATACCAATCATCGCCTTGACGCTGCGATGCAGGTAGAATTTCAACCGACTCTCCCAATTCCTTTTTAAAATGCCCCCAAGCACGGTTAACGTGCCTAATAAGTGAATGAGACTTATATTGTGTGGCAATACCAACGCGCCTAACGCCTGAGTTAATACAGTTAGATAACGGAAAGTCGATTATTCGATGTTTACCACCAAAGTAAACCGCAGGCTTTGCTCGCCAGTCAGTCAGTTCATGTAGGCGTGAACCGCGACCTCCAGCCAGTATTAGTGCGTAAGTTTCTCTGGTTAGGCTGCTTATATAACGATTTTCGTAGTTGGGCATAATACTCTCTCCATTTAGTTTTTGCTGTTAGTGGTATGACTTTTAGTTGTCGTTAAGTCTGTTGCACTAATGTTGAGGGGTTCTAAATGCCAAATGTCGTCACTGTATTGGCTTATGGTTCTATCACTTGAAAACATGCCACTGGCTGCTGTATTTAAAATACTCATTTGTGTCCAGTAGGTTTGATCAGTGTAGGTCTTATCTACTTGTTTTTGAGCATCAACATAGCTTTCAAAATCATGCGCGACCAACCAAGGATCATTCGGGCTCTTAATCGCATTGATCACGTCATCAAATAAGCATGGTTCGAATAAATTAAAATGGCCACTTTCTAAAAGCTGCATTACGTTTGCCAAGTCACTATTTTGTGAAATTAAATGCTCTGGATTATAACGTGATTTAATATCATCAATTTGATGTGCTTGAGCACCAAACAAAAAGAAATTATCAGCACCCACGGCATCTCTAATTTCAATATTTGCGCCATCAAGTGTACCTATCGTCAATGCACCATTCATCATGAACTTCATGTTACCTGTACCTGATGCTTCTTTACCTGCGGTAGATACTTGCTCTGACAAATCGGTTGCAGGGCAAATAACTTCCATTGCTGTTACGTTATAATTTGGTAAAAATGCTACACGTAAATACGGTGCTGCTAATGGATCTTTATTAATAACCTCAGCCACATTGTTGATTAGTTTAATAATTTTTTTAGCCATGTAATAGCCTGGCGCAGCTTTACCGCCGAGTAATACACAACGCGGAACAAGCCCTTGCGTATCACCGCGACGAATACGGTCATATAGATGAATTACATGCAACACATTAAGTAGTTGGCGTTTGTATTCATGAATTCGCTTAACTTGTACGTCAAACATCATCGATACATCGAACTCAACACCGCAACGCGCTTTGACTAAATCAACAAGGCGTTGTTTGTTTTCGCGTTTAGCTGATTGCCACTGAATATGAAAGGTTTGGTCATCAAAAAATCGACGTAGTTGACTAATTTGACTAAAATCGCCTACCCAATCGTTACCAATTTTTTCGCTAATTAATTTGCTTAGAATAGGGTTGCAGTGAGCAAGCCAACGACGTGGTGTTACGCCATTTGTTTTGTTATTAAACTTATCTGGCCACAGTGCATAAAACTCTTTAAACAAGCCCGCTTTTAGTAACTCAGTATGCAGTGCCGCGACTCCATTTACGGAGTAACTGCCGACTATTGCTAAATAAGCCATACGAATTTGCGGCTCATCACCTTCTTCAATAAGCGATAGCGCTCGCTGTTTGTTAACATCCCCTGGCCACTGCTGTGCAACTTGGGCTAAAAAACGTGCATTTATCTCGTAAACTATTTCTAAAATACGCGGTAATAACCTTGCAAACAAAGATACTGACCACTTTTCAAGTGCCTCAGGAAGTAAGGTATGATTTGTATAGGCCATTGTTTTAGTAGTAATTTTCCAAGCATCTTCCCAATCAAGTTCGTAGTCATCAATCAAAATACGCATCAGCTCTGCAACAGCAATACTTGGATGCGTGTCGTTTAATTGAAACACATGAAAATCAGAAAAATCAGAAAAACTCTCACCGTGTTGTGCAACCCATTGATCAACAATGTCTTGAATACTCGCAGACGATAAAAAATACTGTTGGCGTAACCTAAGTTCTTTACCATTTTCGCTACTGTCGTTTGGGTAAAGCACCATAGTAATTTGTTCAGCTAGATTTTTTTGTGCTACAGCTTCTGAGTAACTACCGGCATTAAACTCAGTTAGATTAAATTCATCTGTCGCTTCTGACTTCCACAGACGAAGTGTATTAACAATATTATTTTTATAGCCAGGAATTGGTACATCATAAGGCACAGCTAATACATCGTGCGAACTCATCCATTGACGATGCTCTCGGCCATATTTATCTGTATAGCTTTGCACATAGCCACTAAACTTAACGCGCTTTGCATGCTCTGGAGCACTCAGTTCCCATGGATGTCCTTCACGAAGCCAGTTGTCGGGTTGTTCTATTTGATTTCCGTCATTTATAGACTGATTAAACATACCGTATTCGTAACGAAGGCCATACCCAATGACAGGCAGGGCCAAACTTGCACAGCTATCTAAAAAACAGGCCGCTAAACGCCCTAAACCACCATTACCTAGCCCTGCATCATGTTCGGCATCTTCAAGCGTTTCGACTGTTGTACAATATTCTTGTAATGCAGAAGCAACTTGATCATCTAAATCTAGATTTAAAATAGCGTTACCCAGTGCTCGTCCCATTAAAAACTCAAGAGAAAGGTAAGCCGTTTTACGGCGCTTTTGCTGTCTAATTTGTTGATTGGTTTCTCTGCAACGAGCAACAAGTCGATCGCGAATAGTGAGCGCTAATGCATGATATAAATATAACTGTGATTCGCCGACCTTATCTCGGCCGAGGGTGTAATAAAAGTGACGTGTTAAATCATCTTTTAACGTACTTTCATCAATAACAGGGCCTTCTTGCCAACCCTTTACTACACACACTTGTTCATCTTGCTTAGCCATGACCTACTTCCTCTAAATTTGAACTGAAAACCCAGCTACTTTGTGCAGAAATTTCAACCATCGCATCGTTGTTACTACTTACAGATGCATTATTTACACTTGATAAAACCATTTGCCAAGGCGCACTTATTGGAGATTGCGGCAATTGGCAGGACATTACTTTTTTACTCGCATTAAAAATTATTAAAAGTGCATGTTTATTTTGCTTATCGAGCAAGCTGTACATTAAAAACTGACGCGTATTTTCATGCCAATGCGCGTCAGTCATAGTTACACCTTCTTCGGTAAACCACCTAACTGTAAAGCGCTCATCAATATCATCTAAAAACACACTGTGTTTAAACGCACTGTGGGTACGTCTGATTTTTAGTGCATCGTCTATAAAACGAGTCAATGTATGATTTAATTGTGAGTCTTTCCATGCAAGCCAACTGGTGCGATTATTTTGGCAATAAGCATTATTATTTCCCCCTTGCGAGTGCGCTATTTCACTCCCAGATGAGAGCATAGGAACTCCTTTGGACAAAATAAGTGTAAGCAAAAAGTTTTTTTGCTGTTGCAAGCGGAGCGCTGTTATTTTGGGATCATTTGTAAACCCTTCTACACCACAATTAAAAGAATGATTAGCACTGTGACCATCTCGATTTTGCTCACCATTTGCCTCATTGTGTTTTTCTTCGTAGCTAACTAAGTCAGCAAGCGTAAAACCGTCGTGACTCGTTATAAAATTTATACTATTGAGCGGACCGCGCTCACTGTGCTCGAAGATATCAAATGAGCCATGTAAACGTTTGGCAACGGTGGCGATAATGCCTTCTTCACTTTTCCAAAAACGCTTTATTACATCACGATATTGGTCGTTCCATTCTCGCCAAGGTGCCGGAAAAGCACCTAACTGATAGCCACCAGGGCCTATATCCCACGGTTCACTAATGAGCTTTACTTTGTTTAAAATAGGATCTTGGGCAACCGCTTGTAAGAAAGTATGAGAAGCGCTAAACCCAGATTGAGAACGCCCTAAAATAGTCGCCAAATCAAACCTGAAGCCATCAACTCCCATTACTTCAACCCAATAACGAAGACTATCGAGTACAAGTTGTAATACACGAGGGTGGTCAATATTAATCGTGTTACCGCATCCAGTATCGTTTATATATAAATCTGGTCGATCGCTTACAGTGCGGTAATAAGCTAAGTTATCAAAGCCTCTAAGTGACAATATTGGGCCATCATTACCGGCCTCTGCGGTATGGTTGTAAACAACGTCGATAATAACTTCAATGTCGGCCGCATGAAGCTCTCGCACCATTTGCTTAAACTCATTTATATCGTCTTTAACCAAGTAGTCTTTATGAGGTGTAAAAAAGTTAAGCGTGTTGTAACCCCAATAATTTTGCAGCCCTTTACCCGTTAAAAATTGTTCACTAATAAATGAATGAACAGGTAAAAGTTCCACAGCTGTAATACCAAAGCTCTGTAAGTGTTCAATAAAACGGGGATGACTTAGTCCTAAAAATTTCCCTTGTAAGTACTTAGGTATTTCGGGATGACGGCACGTTGCTCCTTTCACATGGCATTCGTATATAACCGTATTTGACCATCTATGGTTTGGCTTTTTATGCGCGTACAACACAGGTGCTGCTACTTTTGACTTAGGTATATCAATCGCATTATTTACGGTGCTTTTAGTGCCGATTGGCATTTGCCCATAATGACGCTCACTCCAAGTAAACTCACCAAATAAGTCTTTTGCGTAAGGGTCTATTAATAGTTTGTTTTCGTTAAACAATTGACCGTGCTTAGGGTTATATTCACCCTCTACTCTAAAGCCATACAAAGCACCTGTATTTAAAGGAAATATATGAATACTCCAAATGCCGCCTTCGTTAATGCTCATTGCCACCTTTAATATTTCTGAATGGCCACTTTTGTCAAATAAACATAAATAAGCTTGAGTTGCTTTTGGTGCATAAAGTGCAAAATTTACACCGCCGTCAGTAACACTTGAACCTAAGGGTTCAACTTGGCCGTGAGTGACTTCAAATTGATTACTCATCTTCGACCTTTTGTAAATAAATAGTAGTTAAACCACCAATGGCAATAGAAATGCTTTGAGCGAACCCATGATTAGGGCTGTCGAAGGTAGTAACTATCTTTAATTCGTTTTGTGTAACGTCTATCCCTGAGCCAAAATAATCGGTTTCATCTGTATTTAAAATTACTTTATAGCGGCCTTTATTTGGCACACCAATGACGTAATTTTGATAAGACTCTGGAGTGAAATTAGCTATAACAACCACTAAATTTCGTGCATTTTTGGCATACCGTACAAAACTTAAAATACTTTGATCGTTATTGTTGTTATCTATCCAATCAAAGCCTGCTGCACTTGTGTCAAGTTCGTACAAAGCAGGTTGGTTTTTATATACATGATTGAGTGTTTTAATTGTTTGTTTTATACCATTGTGACTTTGATGCTCTAATAAGTGCCAATCAAGCGAATGATCGTGGCCCCACTCAGTGCGCTGAGCTATTTCACAACCCATAAACAATAATTTTTTACCTGGATGCGCCCACATAAACGCATAATAAGCTCGAAGGTTTGCGAACTTTTGCCAATCATCCCCTGGCATTTTTTCAATAAGTGAGCCTTTGCCATGCACTACTTCGTCGTGACTCAATGGCAGTATGAAGTTCTCACTAAAGGCGTATACCATCGAAAAGGTTATTTCGTGATGGTGGTGCTGTTTGTAAAGCGGATCGCGTTGCATATAGTGCAAACTATCGTTCATCCAACCCATATTCCATTTATAGCCAAACCCTAAACCGTTATGCTCAACACTTTGTGTAACACCTGGCCATGCAGTTGATTCTTCGGCTATCATCATGATGCCAGGGTTGTTTTTATAACTTCGTAAATTAACCTGCTTTAGGCACTCGATTGCACCAAGGTTCTCGCGTCCACCATAACAATTAGGGATCCATTCACCTTCTTTACGGCTGTAATCTAAATACAACATTGAAGCCACTGCATCTACTCGTAAACCATCAAGCCCAAATTGGTGTAACCAATACATTGCATTAGAAATCAAAAAGCTTTTAACTTCAGGGCGATCGTAATTATAAATATAGGTATTCCAATCGGGATGAAAACCTTGACGCATATCGGCATGTTCGTACAAATGAGTGCCATCAAAACGATGCAAACCATGCGGATCACTTGGAAAATGCCCAGGTACCCAGTCGAGTAAAATACCTAAATTTGCTTTATGGCATTGCTCTACAAAATATTTAAAACTGTTATAGTCACCAAAACGGCTAGTAGGTGCAAATAAACCAACGGGTTGATAGCCCCACGAGCCATCAAACGGGTATTCACTGATAGGCATAAGCTGTAGGTGGGTGAAATTCATTTCAAGTGCATAGCTAACTAGCTTGTCAGCAAGCTCTGCGTAACTTAAATAACGATTATTTTCAGCGCGTTGCCATGAGCCTAAATGCACTTCATAAATACTAATTGGTGCATCAATATGGTTACGCTTTTGTCTATTTTTTAAGGCCTGTTCATCAAGAATTATAGGTTCTGGTTTGTATTGCAATACACTGGCAGTACCGGGGGCTTGCTGCATTTTAAACGCATATGGGTCTGCTTTTTCAAACACGTCTCCACTTTGTGCGGTAATTGCAAATTTATAGCACATGTCAGCTTTAAGGCCTGGTATAAATAATTCCCATACACCACTTGCAGGATGAAAGCGCATAAAGTGACGATTAGCTTGCCAAAAATTAAATTCTCCAATAATTGATACACTTGCTGCATTTGGCGCCCACACACAAAAACGCACCCCCTCTACATTTTGTTGAGTGCTAAAATGTGCACCAAAGTGTGAGTATGCATGCTCTAAACTACCTTCGTTAAATAAGTACATTGCCTGTGTATCGAGCGCAGTGTCAAAACTGTATTCATCGTAAAACGTAACGGCTGTATTTGTGTATTCAACATCACATTGATATGGCGCGCTTGGCAATGTTTTTAGCTTTGCAATAAACAAATCACTTTGCTTATATCGCAGCGCTTTTATTTTTTTACCGCCAAGGTTAATTACAACATTCAACGCAGTGGGTAAGTAAAGTCGTAACTCTGTGTCTGTGTTTGTTAGTTTATGTGCCCCAAGAAAGCTAAACGGGTCTTTAAAACGACCTGCGCTTAACGCTTGTACTTGATCATCATAACTATTAAAAGAAGATCCAATATTATCTACTGCTGAGCTACTCATTAACCTTTCCTTATTGAATCTATTGCAGCTAACAAAGAGGCATTTTTACTAAAAATCTCTTCGCAAGTGTGTGTTAAAACACGCCGCCAATTGGGATACTCGGTATCTGTTCCTGGAATATTCACACTGTAAAGCTGCTCATCTAAATCATCTATTTGCAGCGCAAGTAATCGTGATTGCGACTTTGCTAAACATAAGGCAAGTGATTTGTAAACGTCCATTGCATTAGCTTGTAGGTTAAGTTCTTTTGTTTGATTGGCATTAATAAAGCGCAATAATCGCTCTTGCTCTTCAACACGTTGGTGGGTTAAGTCGTTGCATTGCTGCTCGTTAATTAAACTGTATTGCTGCTTTATATCTAAATCATCGTGTTGCCACCAGCCCATAAAAGGAGGCACATCGTGATTGGCAATCATTAATAAGCAACGTGATGGTAAATCGTTAACCAATAAAAATTCATCATCGTGCTGTTTTTCAAAATAAAATAAGCTGTTAGAAAAAATACCGCTAGAGGCTAAAGCATCTCTTACCTCAGGGGGGACTACACCCAGATCTTCGCCAATAACAATACTTTGATTAATATGCGATTCAATTTTTAAAATTGCGAGTAAATGCTCAAACGGATAATAAACATAACAGCCATCTTGTTTACCATTCGTTTCAAAACACCACCATAAACGCCTAATAGCCATTACATGGTCAATTCTGAGACCACCTACATTTTGCATATTTGCGCGAATAAGTGAGCGATAAAACTCGAAGTGATTATTGCTAAGACTGCGAGGATTGAGTGCCGGAAGCCCCCAATTTTGACCTGCTTCAGCCCATGGGTCTGGCGGGGCACCAACACTTGCCTCTTGGCTAAATAATGATTGCTGATTTTTAAATTCGGCCCCATCGCCAGCACACCCAACAGCTAAATCGTTGATTAAACCAATAGCCATTCCCAGCTCTATACAACTTTTTTGACAAAGTGCTAACTGTAAATACGCTTGCCACTGCAAATAATAGTCAAACGTTAAATTATCTGATTCAAGGGTATTTAGCGTACTTGTATGAGTGTTACAAAATGCTGTAAACGCTTGTCGACGCTCATTACTGGCAGTTAATTCAAACTGACTATAAAGCGCTTTAAATAACGTATATTTAATACGACTTACGTTTTCGTAATTTATAAATTGATCATTGCTTTGCATGAGAGAAATAACATCATCACTTTGCATTAAAGCATTTAGCGCTGCATTGTTATTAGCGTCGTCACATAAATCAATGGCAATATATAAAGGGTTTAGCAAAGCACGACTGTTAGGGCTATAAGGACTTGCTCGCTCTGGCATATCGGCAAATAATAAATGAAGTGGATTAAGTAAAATATAATCCATGTTTTGCGCACTACATAAATGAGTTAACGATAATAAATCGCTAAAATCTCCAACACCTAATAGCGCTTTATTTTTTAAAGTATAAAGCTGAATAGAGAGCCCTGTACGCTTTATATCATCTACTTGATATACTTGTTCAGGAACAGACCAAACCTGTGTATTTGAAAATTGCTCGCCTACTTTTATCGTTGCATCATAATATCCAGCTGGGATAAAAGGTAATTCAAGCGCAACCTCAATATATCGCACGCCATGCAAGTAATATTCACCTGTGACAGGTAAATCACGCATAGTTTGAAATGCCAAGTCAAGACCAAGCGCCTCTACTTTTATGCCTACACATAAATGCTGTTGACGCTCATCTATACGAATCTTTAAGGTATTTTCAGGCCATTCAAGCAAGCTAATACGCGGAACTAATTGCTGCCAAGTAGCTGCATCTAATTCATAGTTAAGATGCGCTATTTGATTAGCATCGTTAGTGTCAATACCACAGCATTGTAAAGCTTGCTTTCGTGTATCGTCGCTAAAAACAACCTGTTCACCAGTGTATTTAGTGAATTCATAACCAATGCCATGCAGGTAAAATAACTGCGAAAGAGCGTCCATTTATTGGCCTTAATTTATACGTTGCGTATTCACTATGCTATTTTCTGTGCCAAATGTATTACCAATGTAACCGTCGGCTTGGTGGTCGTTATCCCAGATATCTCCATTGATTAGATAACGAAAATGGAACTGCTGATCAATAGGAAGGCGTTGCTTACATTTAAAAACGCCCTGTTTTTTATTGAGCTTCATTGGCACTGGCTGCCAATCATTAAATTCACCTAGCAAACAGACTTGCTCTGCCTCAGGGTGAGTGAACTCAAAAGTAACTTCAGCTTCATCTTTTGTTTTAAAAAAACGTTTATTCAACATAGCAGGCTCCAACTAAACCATAAAGGGTAATTAATCTTTGCCACAGGCCATACAACTAAACAAAAAGGCGATGTGGATTCCATTCAAAATCATTAAACACGTTGTAAGTTAACCAAAACTTTATTTACGCATTATTACAGTGCAGCAATTCTTTTTTTTGCACCTAAAAAGTGCAGTTAGTATCTAAACATTCACTTTTGAAAAGCTCAATATTATAGAGCAATATTTAAACCAACTAGACGTGCCACACTTTATTTATTGTCTAAACTTTTATTAGTACCAAACATGAAATAATTCAAAAGTATTACTTAAACTTATAAAATTCTTTTGTTATGCGCTTTTATAAACGATAATAAACCGCATATTAATACTTTGAAATATCATAATTTTCATGTTGAAAAAAAGCATTCTAATAACTATAGCAATCACCTTTTTAATAATAGCCACACTTATTGGTTCTTCAATCTATACCCTTTATAGCAAAAAAGAAATCTCAGTTGATCCTAAATTAAAAGAAATATCAGGTATAGAATTTGATAAGCAAAAACGCCTATGGGCTATTAACGATGGAGGCAATGAACCCAAACTATATAGGCTCAATAAAGATGGCTCTATCGCCAAAGAAATCTTAGTTGAAAATGCCAAAAACATAGACTGGGAAGATATGACTCAAAACAAGTTTGGGCATTTTTTCCTAGGTGATTTTGGCAATAACAAAAACGACCGCAGATGGCTCACTATTTATAAAATAGAAAACCCAATAGATATAAAAACAGATATAACTCAAGCAGAAATTATAAAGTTTACCTACCCAGAAATGGATGGAAGTCCAATAAAACCCAATAATCGAAATTTTGATTTAGAAGCATTTGTCGCGCTTGGCCGTCATTTATATTTATTTACTAAAAACCGCACTGAACCGTTTGATGGTATTACTAAGGTATATAAAGTGGGCGATCACGCCGCTAACTTTAAAGCTGAGTTAATCGATTCTTTTAAAACATGTACTACATTAGAAAAACTATGTTGGATAACATCAGCAGCCTTAAGTCCTGATCGTAAAAAATTGGTATTACTTGATTCAACCAGTATTTGGTTATTTGAAAACTTTGAAGGTGATAAATTTTTCTCTGGTGATGTATCAAAAATAGACCTAGGGATTGTTACTCAAAAAGAGGCTGTTACGTTCTTTGACGACAACACCATTGTATTCACAGATGAAGAGTTTAAAGGTATTGGCGGTAATGCTTACTTTATTAAGCTTGATGAAGCAAATAAAACTGTGGTGAAAAGAGTAAAAGTGACGCCAAAAATAACCAATGCATCAACAAAGTAATCTGATGCATTGACATAATACATACTCTGGCTCATCGCTTGAATTTGGTTTCTAAAATAACAGACGATGTTGTACGCTCTACCCCATCAAGGTTGCCAATATCGTCTAGCAAATGACTAAGTTGCTCCAAATTTTGTGCTTGGACCACCGCAATTAAATCAAACTCGCCACTTATGGCATAAAGCTGTGAAATGGCATCAATTTGTTTTAGTTCTAAGTTGGTTTTAGTGGTGAGCTTTTGCTTTACTTTTATTGATACATGCGCCGATACCATTTTGTTTAAATAGTCATCTCCGTAGTCTACGCTATACCCTTTAATTACCCCGCTTTCTTCTAACTTTAACATTCTACTTTGCACTGTAGAGCGCGACAGGTTCAATAGTCTGGCAAGGTCAGAAATACTCGCGCGTGCATTTGTTTTTAGTATCGATAATAGCTTTTCGTCTTGTGGAGTTATCATAATGGTTATTTATTTCGTTATTTTGCCTTTTATTCTAACCATTTTTCACAAAATAGCACTGCAATTTTAACTGCGAACCTTCGATAATAGTGTCCTATAAAAAATAATAACGTGTTTGCTCAAGAATAACGGCTATATTCTTCTTTAATTTAGCAACTAATCTTTTATCTAAGCCCATTTAATTTAGGTGTACAAAAATGCAAGTAACTAGAGACTTATTTAACGACGTAATGGTACCAAACTATAACCCATCAGCAATTATCCCAGTTCGTGGTGAAGGTTCACGCGTTTGGGATCAAAATAACAATGAGTTCATTGATTTTGCCGGTGGTATTGCCGTTAACTGTTTGGGTCACTGTCATCCTGCATTAGTTAAAGCATTAAAAGAGCAAGGCGAAAAAATTTGGCATTTATCAAATGTTATGACCAATGAGCCAGCACTTCGTTTAGCTCAAAAAATGGTTGAAGCAACATTCGCTGATAAAGTTTACTTTGCAAACTCAGGCGCAGAAGCAAACGAAGCCGCGCTTAAGTTAGCTCGTCGTTATGCATTGGACGTATATGGCGCTGAAAAATCGCAAATTATTGCATTTAATAAAGGTTTCCATGGTCGTACATTCTTTACAGTAACTGTGGGCGGGCAAGCGGCTTATTCAGATGGCTTTGGTCCAAAACCAGCTGACATAGTACATTGTGATTTTAACGATATAGCGGCATTTGAAGCGCTGATCAGCGATAAAACATGTGCTGTTATGATGGAACCATTACAAGGTGAAGGCGGTATTATTTCACCAACAGATGAATTTGCTAAAAAAGTACGCGAACTTTGTACTAAACATAACGCGTTACTTATTTTTGATGAAGTACAAACGGGTGTTGGTCGCACAGGCGATTTATACGCTTATGAAGGTTTAGGGGTTGTTCCTGACATTTTAACAACGGCAAAAGCATTGGGTGGTGGTTTTCCAATTGGCGCTATGATCACACGTACACCGATTGCTGAGCATTTAAAAATTGGTACTCACGGTTCTACTTATGGCGGTAATCCGCTAGCTTGTGCTGTAGCTGAAGCAGCATTTGATACAGTAAATACACCAAACGTACTAAACGGAGTTAAAGAGCGCGAGCAATTGTTCCGTGACGGATTAAACGCAATTAACAAAAAATACAACGTATTTAGCGAAGTACGCGGTAAAGGCTTATTAATTGGCGCAGTACTAAATGACAAATTTGAAGGCCGTGCACGCGACTTTTTAGTAGCCAGTGCTAATAATGGTTTAATGAACCTTGTAGCTGGCATGAATGTAATTCGCTTTACACCGTCTTTAGTTATCCCGTTTGAGGATATTAAAGAAGGCTTAGCGCGCTTTGAAAAAGCAGTTAGCGATGTAGTAAACGGTTAATAGAGTTTAAATTAGCACGCCTACAAGCGTGCTATTGGAGCAAGCAATAAATGCAAGTATTACGTCCTATTACTGCCAATGATTTTGACGCGCTTAAACAAATAGCGATTGAATCCGGTCATGGGTTTACCTCTTTACCTGTGGACGATACACAGCTTAAAGAAAAGATTGAACGTGCTGAAAAAAGCTTTGCCAAAAACATTAACCAGCCACTTGATGAAAGCTATTTATTTGTTTTAGAAGACAGTGAAACAGGTGACGTTATTGGCACAACCGCTATAGAAGCTGCGGTAGGTTTATCGGTGCCTTTATATCATTATCATTTGGGTAAAACAGTACACCACTCGCCTACTTTAAATGTATATAACACCGTTGATATTTTAAGCATGTGTAACGACTACACTGGTTGCTCAGAAATATGTACATTATTTTTGCGCGAAAATAGCCGTAAAGGCCTAACGGGTCGATTTTTATCTCGTTCACGCTTTTTGTTTATGGCTCAGCACAGCGAGCGTTTTGCCGATACTGTTATCGCTGAAATGCGCGGTGTTAGCGACGAAGACGGTCATTCTCCTTTTTGGCAATGGCTACAAGAGCACTTTTTTAGTATCGAATTTCCACAAGCGGATCACTTAGTTGGCTTAGGCGATAAGGTGTTTATTAGCGAGTTAATGCCTAAATACCCTATTTATGTGAACTTGCTTAGTAAAAAAGCCCAAGCAGTGATTGGGCATGTGCATGAAAAAACAAAACCTGCGCTAAAACTATTAGAAAAGGAAGGTTTTGAGCACAGAGGCTACGTTGACTTATTTGATGCAGGCCCAACAGTTGAAGCAAAGCTTGGTAATATTCGCAGCATTCGCGACTCTCAAGTTTGCCCTGTTACGATTGGCGAGCTTGATCACATATCACAAAATAGCTCTGATACGCTGGCTGTATGTAATCAAGGCGTAAGTGGCTTTAGAGCAACATTTACCAAAGACGCACATTACAATCATGCAAAACATACCCTCGTCATTAGCCAAGATGTGGCTAATGCGCTTAATTTAAGCCAAGGAGATGCAGCGCGATTTTTCCGCTTGTAAATAATTTATGAATACACACCTAATTAATAATCAGTGGCATGTGGGACTTGGTCCAGCATTTGAGTCAATCAATCCAAGTAATGGCGATGTGGTATGGCAAGGTAATGGCGCAAACGCCCAGCAAGTAGATTCTGCTATAAAAGCAGCTAGAGCCGCGCAATTACAATGGGCAGACAAACCACTTGAAGAGCGTATCGCCATTTTAGAAAACTTCGCAGCACAATTAAAAGAACACAGCGAAGAATTTGCTACTATTATTGCACGCGAAACGGGTAAGCCATTATGGGAAACCCGTACCGAAGTGGGCGCAATGACAGGCAAAGTAGCTATATCTGTAAAAGCGTACCATGAGCGTACAGGTACAACCGAAAACCCAATGCCCGGTGCTAAAGCGTTTATTAGACACAAACCGCATGGCGTTGTGGCTATTTTTGGTCCGTATAACTTTCCGGGGCATTTACCAAACGGGCATATTGTTCCTGCAATTTTAGCCGGTAATACCGTGGTATTTAAGCCATCAGAACTAACGCCGCACGTTGCAGAATTTACCCTCTCACTTTGGTTAAAAGCGGGCTTACCAGCGGGTGTTATTAACCTTGTGCAAGGTGAAGTTGACACAGGTAAAGCACTTGCCTCTCATAAAGATATAGATGGCTTGTTTTTTACCGGTAGTTCAAACACAGGCCACTTATTACATAAGCAATTTGCAGGACATCCTGGCAAAATTTTAGCACTTGAAATGGGCGGTAATAATCCTCTTATTGTAAAAGATGTGAGCGATATAAGCGCCGCTGTGCACGATATTATTCAATCAGGCTTTATTACCTCTGGCCAACGTTGTACGTGTGCACGTCGCTTATTTATTGAAAAATCAGCCAGCGGCGATGCTATTTTAGAAAAGCTAATAAGCGCAACTAAAAACATAGTTGTAGACGACAGCTTTGCTACAGAGCAGCCTTTTATGGGTGCAATGATAAGCGAAAAAGCAGCACTGGGTATGGTTGCCGCGCAAAGTGAATTAGTCTCAAAAGGCGCGCAAATCCTTGTTGAACTTAAGCAATTAAAACCAGGCACAGGTTTTGTAAGCCCTGGTATTATTGATGTAACAAGTATTACCAACATGCCAGATGAAGAGCATTTTGGACCGCTAATTAAAGTGTATCGTTATACCGACTTTGACAGTGCAATTATTGAAGCTAACAACACAAGCTTTGGTTTATCTGCAGGTTTACTTAGCGACAGTGAAGATGACTACACTCACTTTTTAAAGCGCATTCGTGCCGGTATTGTTAACTGGAACCGCCCCATTACAGGAGCCTCTAGTGCAGCTCCATTTGGCGGTATTGGCGCCAGTGGAAATCACAGAGCAAGTGCATACTATGCCGCCGATTATTGCGCATACCCTGTAGCATCTGTGGAGTCAGACAAAGTGAGCTTACCGCAAACCCTAGCGCCGGGCTTGGTAATTGAATAAGCAATAAAACCAAAATTTTAGATTTAAGGACTTAACATGCATACTGATGTAAACACATTATTTGAGAACCTTTGGAAAAATTATTTAAACGTAACTCCATCGGCAGATAAAATTCATGACCTTTTAGGGTCAACGCAAAAAGATGACATCATTAACGATCATATTGCGCTGCGTACATTTAATATAGAAAAAGTGAGTCTTGAAAAGCTCGCCGCTCACTTTTTAGCAATTGGTTACAAAGAATGTGGTGAGTACCACTTTGAAGCTAAAAAACTTTACGCAAAACACTATGAGCATAGCGATCCGGCTCAGCCAAAAGTGTTTATCTCTGAGCTATTAGTAGAAAAATGCTCGCCAGAGTTACAAGCCATCGTGACAGATATGGTAAGTCAAATTGACGAAAGTGCAGTTACAGCAGACAACTTTTTATATTCAGGCACGCATTGGCAAGTAAGCACCGATACTTACAAACAACTGCTAGCTGAAAGCGAATATGCAGCGTGGATGTCGGCGTGGGGTTACCGTGCCAATCACTTTACCGTAAATATTAATACGCTTGCTAAGTTTGATAACATTCATGATGTTAACCAAGCTCTAAAAAATGCAGGTTTTTCGCTTAATACATCAGGCGGCGAAGTTAAAGGCTCACCAGAGGTGTTACTAGAGCAATCGTCAACACTTGCTGATGAATACTCAGTTACCTTTAGTGACGGTGATATGAGCATTCCTAGCTGCTTTTATGAGTTTGCTATTCGTTACCCTAAAGCAGACGGCGAGCTTTATACTGGTTTTGTTGCAGCCTCTGCTGACAAAATATTTGAAAGCACCAACGCTCGATAATAAAATTCAAATTTAGTACAAAAAAGCCCGAAAGGGCTTTTTATAAAGACAACACTGGAGATACTTGGTATTTTTAAAGAAAAAGGCATAAATATGAAGTTTTTTAAAATATGTATTCTTATCAGTTTATTAGTTACACCTTATTTAATTTATGCGACCCCCTCCCTCACTATTTTATCTTATTCGTATTTTTCAGATGAAGATGCCGATTCAAGAGCCGGCGAACAATACTATAATTTTTTTCAGCCAATTTTGAGCACGTATTTTGATACCGTTTTAACGAGAACAAATCATGCTCGATTAATTAAACGTTTATCGACTAACGAGGCAGTTTGTAGCTTTAATTTAATAAAAACAAAAGCTCGAAACAAACAGCTTGTCTTTTCTCAAATTCCAACTTATATGCATCAGCAACGCAAATTATTCGGTTTCAAAAACACTTTAAAAGATTTACCTGCAAAAGTTTCTATTTCAAAATTACTTAATAACAAATACACCTTTGCCATAGTTAGTTCAACAAGTTATCAACAATTAGATGCGATATTTTCGGATTATAGAACCCAAGTAGCAAAAATAACAGGCGCAAACAGCTTTGCTCAACTTAGCCAATTATTAATTCATAAACGTGTTGATATGATCATCGATTATGAAAACACTATGAAAATGAACTTAACAGATACGCAATTTTCTCAGCTAGAAAGTCGAGACATTAGTGAATACCCCGAGTTTATAAATGGGTACTTTGCTTGTAGTAAAACTTCAGAAGGAAAAAAAGCAATCGCCTTAATTGATAATTACATGAAAACACCTGCAGCCTATGATTTTTTAAAGCAGACTCACCATAATTCGACTTCGCCAGAGGTAGCAGAGCGGATGATGGCAATATATAAAACTACGTTTAATATAGCTCAACACAAATGAATATTAAGATTACCGATTAATTTTGTTAATCAGTAAGCTCAACTAAATAAGTTAATGCTATTAATGCGCTTAATTCAGGTGGTATTCTCCTGTACCATACAGTGTAAATGCACTTCCGCTTGACGTATTTTGTGCGCTAATAAACTCAACAACTACCTAAACATCTGAAACAGTGAAAATTACTGCAGAACCTTATCGTTTCATTGTTATAAGCTGTGTGACAAGTATTATCATTAATAATGGGGCAGTCTGTTTGTAAAGGCAAAACACGGTACTACTTATACGGTAGTATTTACGGTTCATTTTGCGGTTTAATGTTTGATGAAGCGAACTCCCCACCCGACAGTGCTAAACAATAAAACCAGTATTTTGATTCTATATTTCAAGCCCTACTTGCGACAATATAAATGAAATTATCAGCCTATTCAGTTACCTAAATTGAACAACAGTGGTTTAATTATCAGATGTACGATGGGCGCTTATAAAATTAGCTACGACAACCCACTACAACGTTTAAACGTGCAGAAATCATCGCTTCAAATGAGCAAGCAAAAAACAATGTTTGACGGCTTAACAAAATACTTGTGTAACTGCCCTATTTTATAGTTTCACCATTAAAACGAAGTTGCTCGTCCCAACTGCATTTTTTAGATAAATCACATATAATTTTCATTCTACTAAATAGACTATTTTTCTTATTTAGAGAGTTAGAATCCCGCCCCTTCCGTCATAAATCAGTACTTAACAACTAATTTAAAACAAATAAATGAAAGTTAAAGCTATTTACATTCTAAAAAATAGTGTTAATGTTTATGGTGATTTATTAATCAAAAGTAAGTCAAATAACAATGAATTAGGGAAAATTAATGAAAAAATTTAACAAGAAATTATTATCTATCGCTATTGCTGCCTCTATCAGTATTTCTAGCACTGCGTTTGCTGCTGATACTGGTGGACTGAAAATAAGAGTTACAGATAAACAAGGCAATCCAGTAGCTGGCGCAACCATTTCAGTGCAGTCACCAGAAAGTTTAGTTAGTAAAAAAGGAGTATCTGACTCTGCAGGTTATGTTTTACTTAGGGGCTTAGATCCATCAAGTAAATATGTGGTCGATATTACAGGAAATTCAATTCAACCATTCGAAGCAAAAAATGTTCGAGTAATTACAGACAAAAACTTAAATTTAAATTACTCAGTCGTTTCCAGTACTGATTCAATAGAGAAAATTGTTGTATCAGGCCGTTCTGTAACTGCAATTGATACTACATCATCGTCTACTGGTCTTGATGTTACTCTTGATATGACGGAATCGCTTCCTACTGGTCGAAGCTTTCAAAGCTATCTTCAACTAGTACCTGGTGTAAAACCTACTACCGATGGCAATCCATCGTCGAAGTCAGGTGTCAACTATTCTGATATTGGTGGTACTGTTGGTAGTTCAACAGACAACGTTTATTATATTGACGGTGTTAATGTAACAGATAATGTTGATGGTACAGCCGGTGGTAATATCAACTCAGAGATAATTCAAGAGCAGCAAGTCATTACTGGTGGTGTAGCAGCAAAGTATGCCGGTGGAGCTGGTCTTGTATCGCGTGTTGTTACAAAATCTGGTAGTAATGAGTTCCATGGCTCTATAAATTATTACTTTCAAAATGACAGCTTAGTCGCCGATTACGAAAATGAGTCAAAAGAAAATAATAATTTCTCAAATTATGACACTGCAATTACCCTAGGTGGGCCAATTATCAAAGATAAACTTTGGTTTTTCGCGTCTTATCAACTCAAAAATAGTGACAGCGACATCAGCGATCCTGACACTGGTGCATTCAGCCATTCAGTAACAGATGAGTCTGATCTTGGCTTTGGTAAGCTTACATGGCAAGCAACTGACAACGATCGACTCGTCTTTACTTACTTTAATGATCCGAGAGAAAAATCAGGTTCAACATCAACTACAACGGCATTTAATAGACAGTCAGGTACAAAACTTGGTGGCGACAACTATAAACTTGATTATTCACATTCGTGGGAAGATTTAATTATAAACGCCGGTTATATGAGTCATGAAGCTGAATATTCGTCTGTAGCATCAGATAAATCAACACGCAGTGATGTTGCCTTTTTAAGTGCATCGCCATCTAAAGCTCAAACCGATATCGGGGGTTTAGGTGCTGACACTCTGAGGGATCGAAATAAGAAAAGCGCATACATTAACTTTGAATATTATTTAGATACTGATTTTGGTGAACATACTATCGAAGCTGGTTACTCTGTTGAAACAAACGAAAATATTACAAACAGTGTTTACAATGGTAGTACTCAATATAATTCTATTGCGGCCGCTGATAGTGGCGTGTCATTTGAAACATACGCAATAGGCTCTTGGACTGGTGAGAAAGGTCTTGCAGCGGCTGATTACGTGCGTGTTGCAAAAGCTCTAAATGATAGTGGTAACTTACACGGTGCAGATACAAGTGGCGATGGTATAGTCGATGAAAATGAAGTTAAAGCTATCATATTTAGTAGCAGTGCAGGTAACCCTACCGGTGATATAAATGCTTATCAAATAGAACAAGTTCAGCAAGCAAAGTCTAAACTTGAAACTAAAGGTAAAATGATCTATCTACAAGACAGCGTAACATACGAAAACCTAACCGTTAACGCAGGTTTGCGTGCTGAAAAGTGGGATCATATAGCATCAACAGGCGAGACTATATTTACTTTTGATTGGGAAATAGCACCTCGCTTAAGCATTGTATACGATATTTTTGGTGATGGTGATTCTAAAGTTTGGGCGTTTGGTGGCAGATATTACGATCCACTTCGTACTGACATGACTTCTTTTGCGGGTAATTTAACCGGTTCTGTTTTAGAAGAACGCGTATATGTCAACGATGACTGGGTTACCTTTAGAACACGCGGTGGTGCAAAACAGCAAGATGCCTTTTTCTCACCGAGTACTAAAACACCTTATACGGATGAATACTTAATTGGTTATTCAACGAATCTGACCGAAAGTACTAATATATCCGTAACGTATACTAAGCGTACTACTAAAGATATTATGGAAGATTACGATTTAAGTATCTATTCCGAAGAAGGCTACTTAGCAGGAACGGACCTAGAACTTCCTCTTTCATATTTTGGTTATGATGAAAACCCAGGTTCTAACTATGTTATTGGTACTCTTGCTGGCGGTAAACGCGAGTATACAGGTATTGAAGTAACGTTTAAAAAACTTCGTACTGATAATTGGTTTATGCTTGCGTCATACACAAACAACGATGCAAAAGGTAATTCGAATTCAGATGGCAACGCTGATTTCCAAGGTGACTGGGAAATTTTAGATCCTCGTGCGCCAAATATGTATGGCAAACAGCCAGGTAATGTTGAGCATCAGTTTAAATTGTTAGGTACATATTATTTTGATAATAATATTGAGGTAGGTGGTGTATATAACTGGAATTCAGGTACTCGCTATAGTAAAACGCAATCAATTTCAGGACGGTACCTACCACTTCAAGTTGATACTGCCTATGACTTTGGCGGTTATACAACTAATTGGGTAGCTGATGGAAACGTAGGTAGCGAAGTAACACCATCTTATGGCACATTAGATATTCGTGTTAAATATACTCATGACTTTGATGGCTATAAAGCAGAGTTCTTTTTAGATGTATTTAATTTGCTTGATGATCAAGCAACAACGGTTGAACAGAGCTTAGAAAAAGGTGATGGTACATTTGCATTTGGTCAAGCAACCGACTGGGTTGAGCCTCGTCGTTTTTACTTAGGCGCTCGACTTTCATTCTAAGTTATTAATAACTGAATAATGAAATGAAAAAGCCCGGATATAAATATTTTATCCGGGCTTTTGTATTTATATAAAAATGACCTAGAGTAATAACTTAAAATAAACGACTAGGGCATGTTGCTCTTTGGTGGTTGGTATGAAAGTAAGAGAAATGTTCGAGTTAGCATAAAGCCATCTGCAAAGGGATGGTTGAAATTAGCTGAAATGGTCGAATCTGTCGAATTGTTAATACCAATTCAACAGACAGACAAATTGTGTTCAAGAGACAAGGACGCAGGTAAGACGCGGAAGCTGTGCTCGGCTCTTACATGGAGTAAACCAATAGGGTAAAGCAGGAGCAGTTACCGAACCACGAGGTTAAAAACCTCGCGCCGCGATATGATTCTCCCTGATTTAACGAAATTCAATCGACAAAGTTCAACACGCCTTAGCCGTTAACATATAAACTAGCTTTGTCACGCCAAAAAGCTTATTAGACATCAACAGTTCTTAATTCTATTAAAGGACTTAATTTCAATAATTTATAATTATAAAAATAACGGCTTATAATCGTTTTCTAACTTTTCAAACGATAAGTCGCCAATAAAACGACCGAAGCTCAACCAGGTGGCCAAACCGCGTAAATCTTTAAAGTGTGGCGGCACAAATTGTGGGCTCTCTATCACACCTAAATCATGAAGCTGCGATATTAATCTAAAGTCATCTATCGATATTTTACCTACCAATAATAAAGGTAGCCTATCGATTCGACCAAGCTGTATTGCTACGCGTATTAAGTTATAAACCAGTACAAAGCCTTTAATGTAGGCAATATCTTTTGTAAACGGCAGACCTGTTGGCGTACTGCCTCTAAATACACGCTGCGCAAGTGTGTAGCTGTCATCTTTTGATAAACCTTGCGCTACGTAGTCACGGTAAATATCTACAAACTCAGCGCCATCTATTACCTTTGTAACGGCTTGAATACGATTCACTAATTTAGATAAACGCCTTGGGGTCGATTTTAATGTAATAATTTCGGTAAGTACCGCTAAACCTTCTTGGGTAATAGTCGAGCTTGGCGTACCTTTACTTAAACAGGTTAAATAAGGCTGAGCCAAACCATTTTGAGTTGTGCCTACGTGTATCCACCCTTCGTGAACTTCTAAAATATCAAGCTCACGCTGGGAAAAACTTACATCTTGATTTAGTTTTATATTATTTGCACCGGCGGCTGCATCACTGACAATCCCATCGCTAAGCATAACCTCTACGTTTATACCTGCCATGCTGGCATTTACTTGCTCAGACAAAATACGCACCGCATCAACAGCAGCAATATTTTTAGGGTCGTCAGGTAGTATGTCGGCTATGAGTAAATTTTGCAGCGGTTTATCTAGCATATTAGCTAGCTCAGAAAGTGAGGGCTCACCGGCATGAAATAAATCTTTAGGATGACCAAATAACTCTACCGATAAGTCATGGAACTCAGGTGTGCCACGATACTCAAGCATGCTTAATACCGTTTTATACTCTGTGCACATTTTTCCCATGTATTGAGCAATGGGATTTAACTGCCCCAATTGGTTAATAATGTTACGGTGCAAAGTAGAAAACGCTTGGCGTAACTCGCTAGGTACAAAACCGAGGTCGCGCTGTTGATAGTATGCACGATCAATAAGTGGATTTTTTTGACATTTTTGTCTAAAAAACTCCTCTTTAGTTTGTTTATCCCAATTAATAGCATCGAGTATCCTAATAGGCGTTTGCAATGCAATTAATTGATCCGATAATTCACGAGTTTTTAGTAGTAACGCCTTGTCTATCATGGTGTAAGCTCAACAATAAATGAGTTTTGAGCATAATTTAAAAAGGCTAAATTACAAAGCAATATCACACTTTTTTAGCTATTGTTTTTAAGTTGATCGACCCTCATATCTGTATCGTATGAGTTACTAAATAAAAGGTATAAAGCATGAAAAACGAACTCGACAATAAACAGATTTTGGCCGTTTATGAACGTATAATTCAAAAAGGCGAAATGACTGATGAAGGTAAACATTATCAAGGGGTTACTGCTTATTCTGACGTAGACGGTTACACCGTATATTTACAAGGTAGCGGCGTAGAACTGCGCTTTGGTTTTCATAATACTTACCACCTTGACTACCAACATGAAAAGCATAAGGACGACTTTTTGAAAAAATTATATAACATTGCAAACGAGCGCTAATGCACCCACGAAAACTAAGACACCGCCCTACCAGTAAGCTCAATACTACTTTTATTAACCAAGTAGTAGAAGAGCTTCAAGCTGATCCAAGCAAAATCTCAATTATTCAAAAAAACCTAGAACAGTACCGCTCTCAAAGTCATTTAAAGCGTGGTTTTTTACTGGCTATAGAGCGTTTTGATTGGGTCTTTGAGACAAGCAAAGATATAGACTTTATTTGCCAGCAAATTTTAGCTGATGACTACATTGGCAATAGACTAAGACGTTACCCCCTACTATTTAAAGGCGTTATTAATAACGCTTAATAGCAATAAAAATTTAAAGTCAGAGCATCATGTTGTCCGAATCTAGTTTAAATATTAATTAATTTATGGGTCAACTATTTACACATGTGTTTATTAGAACACTAACTAATTGTAGGTTTAATACTCTTTTGCATTAAAATAACACTATTAGTACTCTAACTATTACGGTACTAACGATTTTATAATGATTTTCTTAATCTATTATAGTAACGAAATCATCACCATATCAAATACTCAAAAAAACAAACTTAACCATTTGATTTTATTAAATATATCCCCACTTTAAAATCATTGCATTTATTCTATTAATCACTAGATCATTAATGTTCTATCTACATTTTAATATCTCGGTGTTTACCTTAACCTTGAATTATTAGAGCTATTACCTTAAGCTTATCTTTATTGAACGTTCAATTAATAATAATTATGCCTAAAGTCGGAATGGAACCTGTTAGACGTCAGCAGCTAATTGACGCAACTATAGAGTCAGTTGCTACTAAGGGACTTCAAGGCACAACGATAAACAGCATTAGTAAAAATGCAGGTTTATCATCAGGTATCATTAGCCATTATTTTGGTGGAAAGCAGGGGTTAATTGAAGCCACGGTTAGATACTTACTAACAAGCTTAAAGCAAGGCTTAATAAGTAAAGTAAGTCATCAAACCACTGCCACTGAGCGTTTAATGTTTATTATCGAAGCCAACTTTGCGCTTGTACAACAGCGTAATGATACAACCCGAACGTGGTTGAGTTTTTGGGCGCAATCAATGCACGATGAAGAATTACACAGACTACAAAACGTAAACAGTAAACGCTTGCAAAGTAATTTAGCATTTTCTTTTAAGCAATTAATGCCTATTGAGCAAGCAAATCAAGCTGCAGAACTTAGCGCCGCGATGATCGATGGCCTATGGTTAAGAGCAGTACTGAGTAAATCAGACAATAATCAGTTTAAACACAGTGAAAAGTTAGCAAAAAGCTATGTACTTTCACTTATCAAGCAATATGGAGCCTAGCGTGACTACACCTGTCTATCAAAATTTTATTAACGGCCATTTTCTTGCAAACCAGAGCGGCAAAACATTTGATGTAACAAACCCAGCAACGGGTGAGGTTATTTACGCAGTAGAAATTGCCGACGAATTTATTCAAAACGCAGCCATTGCCAGTGCAAAACAAGGTTTTGCACAGTGGTCAGCAATGACACCCGTTGAACGTAGTCGTATTTTATTAAAAGCAGTGGCTATTTTACGCGAGCGCAACGATGAGTTAGCACTCGTAGAAGTACTAGATACCGGTAAACCAATGCAAGAAGCAAATTGTGTTGATATTGAAACCGGCGCTGATGTAATTGAATACTTTGCAGGCCTTGCGCCAGCACAAGTAGGCCAACAACAAATGGTTGGTGATGACTTTTATTACACACGTAAAGAGCCATTAGGTATCTGTGCGGGTATAGGTGCATGGAACTACCCACTACAAATTGCATGTTGGAAGTCGGGCCCTGCCCTTGCTGCTGGTAATGCATTTATATTCAAACCATCTGAAGAAACACCACTTGGCGCAATTAAACTTGCAGAAGTATTTGTTGAAGCTGGCGTACCTGCAGGTGTGTTTAATGTTGTTCAAGGCGCAGGCGATGTAGGCCAGTGGCTAACTCAGCATAGCGATATTGATAAAGTGTCGTTTACGGGTGAAGTAGGCACAGGTAAAAAAGTAGTGGCAAGTGCTGCCGGTACGTTAAAAGATGTCACGATGGAACTTGGTGGTAAATCTCCACTATTAGTATTTGATGATGCCAATATAGAGCAAGCTGTTAGCGCTGCTATGTTAGGTAACTTTTATACGCAAGGCGAAATTTGTACTAACTGTACACGTATTTACGTTCATAAAAATGTATATCAGCAGTTTATTGATGAGCTTAAAGCGCGCACTGAGAAAAACATTATTGCTGGCGACCCGCAAGATTTAAATACAAACTTTGGCGCACTTATCTCTAAAAAGCACCAAGAACTAGTAATGAGCTACGTTAATAAAGGTATTGAAGAAGGTGCAACGCTATTAACTGGTGGTACAACGCTTTCACCTGAATCTGCACCTAATGGCTATTTTGTAGCACCGACTGTGTTTATTGATTGTAATGATGATATGACTATCGTTAAAGAAGAAATATTTGGCCCTGTAATGAGCGTGCTTGTTTTTGACGACGAAGACGATGTTATTGCACGCGCTAACGCAACTCACCTAGGCTTGGCCGCAGGCGTATTTACTAGCGATATTAAACGTGCGCACCGCGTTATTCATAAGTTACAAGCTGGTATTTGTTGGATTAATGCATACGGTAACTCACCTGCTGAAATGCCAGTTGGCGGTTATAAGCAATCGGGCATTGGCCGTGAAAATGGTATACAAACTCTTGATCAATACACGCAAACTAAGTCTATTTATGTTGGTATGGCCGACATAGAAAGCCCATTTTAAGGCGCCCTACTATGAGTAATCATTACGACTATATTATTGTTGGCGCGGGTTCGGCGGGTTGTGTTTTAGCAAACCGTTTATCTGAAGATTCAAGTAACCGCGTGTTACTACTAGAAACTGGCGGTAGCGATAAAAGTATTTTTATAAAAATGCCAACCGCGTTATCTATTCCTATGAATAGTGACAAATACGCATGGCAGTTTCATACGCAGCCTGAGCCTCATTTAGATAACCGTGAAATGCATTGTCCTCGAGGCAAAGTATTAGGCGGCTCGTCATCTATCAACGGCATGGTATATGTACGTGGCCACGCAAAAGATTTTGACGAATGGCAGCAACACGGTGCAAACGGCTGGGATTACCAATCGTGTTTACCGTATTTTCAAAAAGCAGAAAGCTTTTACCTTGGTGAAAATACTTACCGTGGTGGCAAAGGCCCGCTTGGCGTTAATAACGGCAACGAAATGAAAAACCCGCTTTACCGCACCTTTATCAAAGCAGGTGTACAAGCAGGTTACGCTTCTACAGATGATTATAATGCGTCGCAGCAAGAGGGTTTTGGCCCAATGCACATGACCGTAAAAGACGGCGTGCGAAGCTCTGCGTCTCGTGAGTATTTAGACCCTGTTAAATCGCGTAGTAATTTAACGATTATTACCGGTGCACTCGCACAACGCGTGATTTTAGATGGCAAAAAAGCCACAGGCATTGAATACAAAGTAAATGGCGACGTCAAAACCGCACATGCTGCAAAAGACGTTGTACTAAGTGCAGGCCCAATCGGCTCTCCACATATTTTACAACTCTCTGGTATTGGTGATACTCAAGCGCTTGAAAAAGCAGGCGTTGAAGTACAGCATCATCTACCAGGTGTAGGTCAAAACTTACAAGATCATCTTGAGTTTTACTTTCAATACAAGTGTAAGCAACCTATCACGCTTAACGGCAAGCTAGGCATTATTTCAAAAGGGTTGATTGGCGCGCGCTGGTTATTAACGCGTTCGGGTTTAGGTGCAACGAATCATTTTGAATCGTGTGCGTTTATTCGCTCAAAACCAGGTGTTGAATGGCCAGATATTCAGTATCACTTTTTACCAGCGGCTATGCGTTACGATGGTAGAAGTGCATTTGCAGGTCATGGTTTTCAGGTACATGTTGGTCATAACAAACCAAAAAGTCGCGGTAGTGTTACTATTGCTTCTGCGAACCCTGAGCAGCCACCAACTATTTTATTTAATTACCTTGAACACCAAGACGATATTGAAGGCTTTAGAGCGTGCGTTCGCTTAACACGCGATATAATCGAACAAAGTGCCTTTGATGAATACCGCGATGAAGAAATTCAACCTGGTAAACATATTCAAACAGATGAAGAAATAGATGCTTTTGTTCGCCAAGCCGTAGAAAGTGCCTACCACCCTTCTTGCTCATGCAAAATGGGTGAAGATGATATGGCCGTTGTTAATTCAAATACGCAAGTACATGGTATTGAAGGACTGCGTGTTGTTGACTCATCTATATTCCCAACAGTTCCTAACGGAAACTTGAATGCACCTACCATTATGGTTGCCGAAAAAGCAGCTGACATAATTTTGGGTAAAAACCCATTACAGAAATCGGATGTGAATGTTGCCATAACAACAAACTGGCAAGAAACACAACGTAGTTCAAAGATCTAATTTTAGCCACATGCTCTGGTTTAGTCTCGTCGGACTAAACCAATGCGTGTCTTGTAGTGGCACACGATGTAAATAGGTTACGTTGTGTTAATGCAAGAATAAAACAATAAAATACGGAGTGCTTATGAATTATTTTTATTCATTACTGGAGGGTAACAATGACTATTTGGCTTAATGCAGGCATCATTTTTACTTTACTCGCAGTTGTTATTATCTTACTTAAATGGGGTAATGTACGTGTAGTAGGTGTAACACCGGTAAAAACCTTTACGTTTATAGCGATACTTTTTACATCAGGCCTTGATGTTGGCCTTATTATGTTTCCTTTAACTGAGTTTGCAGGTTATGCAGACATAAAAGCAAGCCCAGAATACGCGTTTGCAAATCCACTGGCTATTGAATTTGGCTATTGGGGATTCTTGATCTGGGGATTTTACTTTCTTACGTGCTTTTATTTCTGTGTAATAGAACCTAAAGTTAAATTTTTCGAAATTCCTTGGGTTAAATTTATCAATAATGTTGTAATTATTGGTACATGTGCATTTACAGCTTATTTACTACTTACAAATTTACCTTGGTACTTACCCGAATTAGGTGACGGTACAAGTGTAGTTAGCGAGTTTTATTTAATTGTATTTGCCGCGATTTGTTTTGCAGTGTACTCAAGCACCGACATTAAATATGTGCGTATTTTAAGTATTGCGACTACGTGGTTATTCTTAGCGTTAATAGCTTTCATGTGGGTTGGCGCGTTTGTTATTGGTGATAGTGAAATGTCTGCGTTTACTAATAACTTGGGCTCAATTGGCACTTACTTTGCCAACATTAACGAATTTATTTTACCGTTGAATGATTACCATGAGTTTTACTTATTTTGGTGGTTTGCCTGGAGCATAATGATTGGTCAATTTACATCACGCTTTGTTGGTGGACTTAAAACATACCAAGTATTAGGTGCGATGTTGATATTCCCTTCTATTCCTATTGCGATATGGTTTAGCGTACTTTATCACTATCATGAAGCAGGGATCCCAACTCAAGGTATTAAAAACTTTGCTATGGTATTTGTAGGTATTGTATTTGTAATCAACTCACTCGACTCGTTAGTGCGTTTATATACAGATAACCTAAACCTTACTGTTAAACGTTTTGGTAAAATGAAATATATACTTGGGAATGTTGTCGCTCTGTCTCTATTAACACTATTATTTAAACTAGAGTTTTTACAAATTCAGTGGGTAGGCGCATTAGTTATTGGACTATTCTTTCTGTGTGCTGCTTTTATTGGATACAGTAAATTTAAAACAGTCAAAAATATAGACAGCTCACCAAAAGCAAACAAGATTGATTACACAAAAATAGACACAGTACACTAGGGATAAACAATGAATAACAAACTAAAACAACTTGTAGTAGCACTACCATTTGCACTTTTATCAACAACAGCAGCTGCTGATTGGTCAACAACAATCACGGCAGCGTCTGACTACACATTTAATGGTGTAACACAGACAGATAACGACCCTGCAATTCAAGGCAGCTTAGATTATGCTTTTGATAGCGGTGTATACGCCGGTGTTTGGGCGTCAAATGTAGATTTTGGTGATGACACTGATTTTGAACTTGATGCTTATGTAGGCAAGTATGTGCAGCTTGATGAGCAGTTTAGCGTTGACTACGGTATTGCTTATTACACTTATCAAGGTAATAACAGCGATGGTAACTACGCTGAAGCTTACACTAAGTTTGGCTATGCGAGTGAATACGGCCAAACTGAGCTTAACTTTTGGTATAGCTGGGATTACTTTGGCCAAGGTGGAGGTCATGTAATCTCAATGGTTGCACACACCTATGAGCTGGCTCCAAATCATGCACTACGTGCAAGTTTTGATATATCAAACTCACTTGATGGCCAAAAATGGGCGTGGGACGTTAACGAGAAAAAATCATATAACCATTACCGTTTAGCATATCAAACTAGTTATGAAGGGTTTGGTATTGAAGTGGCGGCTGAAAATACGAGCCTTGACTACGATTACGCAGATGAGCGTATCGTACTTGCCATATCACGTACTTTTGATTTGTAAGTAAAACACATCAATAATTAAAAGGCTTCTTATGAAGCCTTTTTTATGCTCTCAAGATAAGCGCATAAAGAACTCGCATCTAACGGTTTAGAAAAATAATAACCTTGTAAATGCGAAACGCCTAAACTGTATAACTTTTCGCTCTGATCAATTGTCTCAACACCTTCAGCAACCACATCAAAGCTAAGTGAACTGGCCATTTGTACCACTGCATTTACTATACTCAGACCTTTTTTATCGACATCTTGAATAAACGTTTTATCTATTTTTACGATATCCACACCAATATCTAACATACTTGATAAGGATGAATAGCCAGTACCAAAGTCATCTATCGATATCCTAGCCCCTAACTCTTGCAAAGATTTAACCGTTGATAAAAATGTACTTTTATCCTTAGCAAATACTGACTCAGTGATTTCTATATGTAACTTATCAGCTGGAAAGCTAAATTTTCTTAAAATATCAGCAACTTCAACAACAAATTTTTGCCCTTGAAGCTGCATAACAGAGACATTAACACTAATTGATAAATCGGGAATGATTCTTTGAAACTCGAGCCCTTGAATACACGCGTTTTTTAAAACCCAGAGTCCAATTTCACTAATCATCCCATATTGCTCTGCAATAGGAATAAACTCATCCGGTGGAACCGGTTCACCATCCATTTGCCAACGTAAAAGTGCTTCAACTGAACTGGGGCGATTTGTATTCGAATCTATAATAGGTTGAAAAACAAGCGATAAACTTCCGTCTTGTACCGCAAAAGAAAGCCTGTCATTTAAGCGTCTTATACGCTCAAGTTGCATACGCAAATTATCATCAAAATAACTAATTTTTCCTCTATTAATACGCTTTTGATGATACATCGCCATATCTGCGTTTAGTATTAATTCGTCCAAATCACTGCCATGTTCAGGATAAAATGCAATACCTATCGTTGCACCTATTCCCGCTTTATAATGGCTATTCGAGTGTACTTGTGTAATGGCACTAATGATTTTATTTGCAAAATCATTAGTTTTATCCTTACAGTTATAATCAGTAAGTAATAAAAACTCATCACCTCCCCACCGACACTTATACTCATTTTGGCTACACACTGCTGAAATTCTCTGGGCAGTTTTTGTTAAAATCTGATCGCCAACCTCATGCCCCATAGTATCGTTTATATGTTTAAAGCCATCTAAGTCAATAAATAACAACGCAAATGATTCATTAGGGTATCGCGACAGCCTTTTTTTTGACTCTTTTAAAAAAGCGTTTCTATTCAATAATTGAGTAAGGGAATCGCTATTTGATAGATGATAAATTTCTTGTGTTCGTAATTCGACACGCTGCTCCATCAGTTCTAATAATTCAATATTTTGATTTTTTAAATGGATGGCATTTTGCGTAAAGTTTGCAGCCTTGTGTAAAGCAATAAGCGTAACAAACCCAAAGCCTATACCTAATACTCCTAATACATTTTGATAATGTTCTTCAGATAGGGTCAGTAGCACTGAATATGGTATCAATAACAAAAATGCGTATATAAAACATGTTGGTCGATGCGCTGAAAGAATATTTGCAGAGCCACCACCAAGTGCAGAAAAAATGATGATTATACTTGTAAGCTCTAGGACGCTGAAAGATGAATGGAAATACACGCCATAACAGCACCAAATCAACGCCGTGAGGATTACACTTAAAGAGAATCTATATAAATCAATATAACTCGCTGCTTTACTGCTTCGTTTAAAATAGTAAACATCTATCAAACGGATCCCTAAAACAACAACCATGATAAACCACCAAATAAGCTTATCGGTAACTGAAGTAAAAGACTTATCACTAAAACCAAAAACTATGCCCGTACTAGCAATAAAAGATATAAACAATCCAGAATAGGCATTTAAATAAAGGATCCGCACACTATCATTTAATTCTTTTTCTATTAGAGGGCTCACATGCATTAAAGATATGCCTTTGTTTAATATTATCAACTTTTTATACTACTAAACGTAAGCTTTAAATTCGATATTGTCCAATATAAGGTGTCTTTTGATGTGTTTATTTTCAGTGCTATAGAAGGTAAAAACGATAGATATGAGCGTTGTTCTTCACAAAGCGAAGACCCTATGTACTTGCTATATTGAATTAATTTTATTGAGGAAGTAGTTCAGCAAACACTACCTTTACTGAAAATTTAAATCTGCTAGGGGCTGTTTATCTTTCGAGGTTAAATTTGCAGCAGTCTGTTTGGTATTTAGGCAAGGCAGAGTCTATGTAGTGTGGTTATTTCCCATAAATAGGCGATAACGTGGAATAAATGCCAAACATGCGCTGCCCGAAGGGTTCTGCCTAGGGGCAATTTACTCTTTGTTGCTTGGTTTTGACTTAGCCCGCTAGGTTACAAACCTCACGCCGCGATTAAATCGCCCCTAGATTGAACAAATTTTAATCCTGAAAGGTCAACAGGCCCTAGTAAAAGGAATTTACTATTAAACTCGAAACTATACATATGATTATTGTAATTAAATAAAATTGTAACAGTCTTTCGAGGTGACTAATAAGCATTAATCACCTCGTTTTAGCTACTTTAAAGTTGCCATGCATAGCTAACTTTTGTAAAAAACGTACGCTGATCTCGTTCAATATTTTTAAGTGAATCGTCTTGGTACCCTCTATCTGAATACCCTAAATAAAATAATGTTTGTGCGTTAATTTTATATGAGTAAACAAGCTGGCTACCATAATCCTTATTAGTTTGACTAACCTGATAAAAGTAAGCTTTTTCGTTACGATCTATATCTTCAAATTGTAAAATTAACTTAAGTATTGAACGCATACTGAATTTATAATGAAGCCTAAAATCAACCAAGTTCGCTGTAAATACACGATCCCCTTGTGGGTTGTCTAATTGGCTGTAATTATGTTTCACATCAAGCTGCCAGTGGTCGTTAATATCCCATATTACTTGAGTTTGGGTATCAAACACATCGCCAATCTGCTCATTCGCATAATCAATTCGGCTAGCGTATTCAAGATATAACGAAAGCTTTAAATCTTTAGTAGGTTTGAACCCAGTGTAAATATATCCAATATTTTGATTATAAAAATTATCGTTATAATTTTCATAACGGTGCACTAAACCAATTTCAAAAATGGATTGTTTTTGACCTTTGAAGCTTAAAAAACCTTCGTATTCTTCTTCAAGTAAGTCGCCGTTTTGCGCCCACGTTTTATCCCAGTCAGCTTCATATGACCATGAGGTGAGTAAATCTGACTCATCTCTGTACCATGTTTGTCCGCCACCTAAGCCTACTTTTTCATAATCGACTTTAGCTTGATAACCTAAATCAGTGCGGTAATCCTGCCCAATATTTTCATAAGAGGCGAACAATTTGTAATCACGTTTATCGCGGGTAAGTTCTAAGGCATAAGCTTCATCTGACTGAGTTTCAGATAAGTTATAGTTTTCAATTAAAAACGCCGAGTTGCGAGTATCAGCCGTCGATACTTGATACAAAAGAGTATCCGATTGATTAAACCAATAACTACCATCAACTGACAATACTGTATTATGGTAGCTATCACTTTCTCTATGTGTGCTTGAAAGTCCAATAGTACCTTGCTGACCAATATCATATTGATAACGCCCAGCCACCGCATTCGTTTTTTCGTTTAAGCTTGCAAAGCCAGAGCCCTGATTCGTTGGCAGTAAAATATTACTGTTGTCGTCGTCAGCCAGCATTAAAGCATAACTATGATTGCCTGTTTTACCCGTTAATTTTGCGCCTAAATTAGGCTCTGCAATTGTACGCGTGTATAAAAGTTCAAATAAGCTGCTTTTAAAGTAAGAAGCACCATCTAAAAAGAAAGGACGCTTTTCAGCGTAATAAATAGAGAAGGTTGTGTTTACATCAAGTTCTAAAGAGTCTGTTTCTACTTGCGAAAAATCAGGGTTAATTGTTGCGTTTAAAACAGCGTCTTTTGTTAAACCCCAGCGTAAATCTAAACCCACCTCAGTGTCTATATCGCCATTATTCCAATCACCCGGTAATTCAGGTTTGTTATCGTTACGAAGTGCCGTCAACGTGGGTGTTAATTGAATATTTTTACTTGATTCAATGTCACTAAAGCCAACTAACTTATCAAACTGACAAAGACTGCATTTCACATTTCTGTCAAAACCCATGTTTGATAGCTGATATAATACATCTCGTTGATAGTTTCTCATTACAGAAAAACCCCACGTTAGCTCATTTTTATTTTCAGGAAAACGCAGTGCTTTAAAAGGAATACGCATTTCAACAACATAACCTTTCTCGTTAATTTGTCCTGCGCTATCCCAAATAGCATTCCATGAAGTATCAGAGCTCCAACCATCGGTATCGGTCATTCGTATATCGCCTTGCGCGCCCAGCGGGTTCACATGGAATTCATAGCCACTGCGTTCATCATTAAATGTATCAATAACTAGAATAACTACGTCGTCTTCCCAGAGCGTATCACGATCACGAAGTGATGCACGAATTTGCGTAGGGTCTGGGTCTTGTGCAACATAGGCAACATATAAGTTTGTGCCATCTTCATAGATAAAAGCATCAGTTTTTACAGGAGGAGTGCCTTTTTCATTAGGCTCGTCTTGGTAGAGTAAGGAAACACGTGTCGCATCTTTCCAATGCGCTTCATCCATAACACCATCAACGGTGATATTTGAATCAATGCGGGATAAGGATACTTGCTGTCTTTCAGCGGCTACATCTAGGCTGGATAGTAATAAAGAAAAACTTGAAAGTATAAAAATAATTTTTTTTATTATGGTTATAAAGAGTTGCATAAACATCCATTTAAACTTGCTTTACTCGTTGTGAGTAATTTATAGGATGAATTGTAATTTAAGCGAGTACATTTGTTAATACCTTGCAAAGATTATTATGCTAAATATTAACGAATTAATAATAAAGGACTAATTTTAAAGTGATAATTAAGTTTCGAGTAACTTAAGTTTGTTGTCTATACCATTCCATACGTCAGCATCTTCTGGAGCAGGTTTAACCTCTGTAATGCGCGGCCAGACCAGTGCAAGTTCTGCATTTAACTCAGTAAACTCTTTTTGAGATTCTGGTAATTCATCTTCTTGATATATAGCATCAGCTGAACACTCAGGTACACATAAGCCACAATCAATACAATCAATTGGGCTAATAGCTAAAAAATTAGGGCCTTCAAAAAATGCATCTGCTGGGCACACTGATACGCAATCGGTGTACTTACACTTTATACAATTTTCAGTAACGACAAACGCCATAATACTTTAACACCTACTATTTTAAACAACAGCTGTGGATCATACCCATCAATCCCAAAAATACAATAAATAAGTGCCATATCAGGCTATTTTAACGTAAAATACGCGCCTTATGTTTGCACACTCTTTGTGCCCTGCATCCCCTTATTGTGAGCGGTAGATAAAACCCCGCTATGACACCTAAAAGAGATATAAATGATACGTTTAACCGAAATAAAGCTGCCACTTGATCATGACGAAGATGCAATTGGTCAAGCAATTGTAAATAAACTTAAAATCCAACCTGAACAATTGCACAGTTTTAATGTGTTTAAACGTGGTTATGATGCACGTAAAAAATCAGCTATTTTACTTATTTATACACTCGATATAGAAGTTGATAACGAAGCCGATCTACTCACCGAATTCGAAAAAGACCAACATGTAAAAGTAGCGCCAGACACAAGTTATAAATTTGTAGCACAAGCCAGCGAAAATATAACAGAGCGTCCTGTCGTGATTGGTTTTGGCCCTTGTGGTTTATTTGCAGGTTTATTACTTGCCCAAATGGGCTTTAAACCCATTATATTAGAGCGCGGTAAAGAAGTACGTGAACGTACAAAAGACACATTTGGCTTTTGGCGTAAACGCACACTTAATACAGAATCAAATGTACAATTTGGTGAAGGTGGCGCAGGTACATTCTCAGACGGTAAGTTATACAGCCAAGTAAAAGATCCAAAGCATTATGGCCGAAAAGTCATTACTGAATTTGTAGAAGCAGGCGCACCCGATGAAATTTTATACGTAAGTAAGCCGCACATTGGTACGTTTAAACTTGTCACCATGATTGAAAAAATGCGCGCTCGTATAATAGAGCTTGGCGGCGAAATTCGCTTTAGCACACGTGTTGACGATATTCATTTAGACGACGGGCAAGTAACAGGTTTAACGCTTTCAAATGGCGAGCAACTAAACACTCGACATGTTGTATTAGCCGTTGGCCACAGCGCACGCGACACGTTTGATATGATCCACAAAAAAGGCATTTATGTTGAAGCAAAGCCATTTTCAGTCGGTTTTAGAATCGAACATAAACAATCAATGATCGATGAATGTCGTTTTGGCACAAATGCGGGAAACCCAATTTTGGGCTCTGCCGATTATAAACTTGTTCATCACTGTGACAATGGCCGTACAGTTTACAGCTTTTGTATGTGCCCAGGTGGCACAGTAGTCGCTGCAACCTCTGAAGAAGGTCGCGTTGTTACCAATGGTATGAGCCAATATTCACGAAGTGAGCGCAACGCTAACAGCGCTATTGTGGTAGGTATATCACCAGAGCAAGACTTCCCTGGTAATCCACTTGCTGGAATAGACTTACAACGCAAACTTGAAGAGCAAGCGTATGAGCTTGGTGGTAGCAACTACGATGCACCAGCACAGTTAATTGGAGATTTCTTAAAAGGTAAATCATCTGCAGACTTAGGTGAAGTACAACCCTCTTACACACCTGGTATTAAGTTAACTGATTTGAGTAAAGTGTTACCACAATTTGCAATTGATGCTCTTCGCGAAGCGATACCTGCGTTTAATAAACAAATTCGTGGTTTTTCAACTAACGACGGCTTATTAACCGGTGTTGAAACACGTACTTCGTCGCCTATTAATATTAAGCGCGATAAAACATTCCAAAGTATCAACACTAAAGGGCTTTACCCTGCAGGTGAAGGTGCAGGTTACGCTGGCGGTATTTTATCAGCGGGTATTGATGGAATTAAAGCAGCTGAAGCGGTCGCACTGTCTATGCTAGAAAACGCTTAAACCTGACGCTAACGTTGTTAAAAATTTCCGATTTAGAACACTATAAGTATTAGCACTAAAATTTAGACACAAAAAAGCCTGAGTAAACTCAGGCTTTTAAACTTAAGGGCGTTAACTATGACTTTTTAAGTGACAGTTTTTCGCCTTTTAAGCTTTTACGAACGCTTGAAATACGTGAGCGATTAACTGCTCTCGCTTCACCGGTTGCCTGTCCTGATAACTTGTTAGAACGTGTACGGCGTAAATGCGCTGGTTTTTTACCAATTTTATCAATTAGTACTTCACGATTACTTACTTCGTAACCTTCTAAATATACACGTTTGATTTTTTGGCCAATTAGCGTTTCAATTTCAAATAAGGTGTTTTCTTCTTCGCGGCTAACAAATGAGATTGCTTGACCTTGGCGACCAGCACGACCTGTACGGCCAATACGGTGAACGTAATCTTCTGCAAGCCATGGTAAATCAATATTAATAACACGAGGTAAACCATCAATATCTATACCGCGAGCAGCCACTTCCGTAGCCACTAATACGCGCACTTTACCTTCTTTAAATTCACGAAGTGCACGACGACGGTTACCTTGAGATTTGTCACCGTGGCAAACGCCCGCCGGAATACCATCAAGGTTAAGCTCTTTTACAAGCTCGTCAGCCGTTTCTTTCATGTTTACAAATACAAGTACTTGTTGCCAGTTTTTCTTACCAATCAATTCAGAAAGTAGCTCTTGCTTACGACGTTCTTCAACAGGGTAAACAACATGCTCAACAGTGCTTGCTGTACTGTTAGTTTGATCAACACGTACTATTTCAGCTTGTTTTAATACCTTAGATGCAAACTGTTTAATCGCTGCAGGGAATGTTGCAGAGAACAGTAAAATCTGGCGCTCTTCTGCACAGCTTTTAATAACGTTTTGCATATCTTCAATAAAGCCCATATCAAGCATACGGTCAGCTTCATCAAGAACAAGGTGCTTAACACTTGCAAGGCTTAAGTTACCTAAACGAATATGATCAAATAAACGACCTGGTGTAGCAACAACAATATCTACACCTTCTTTTAAAGCGTTTGCTTGGCCGGCGGTACTAACACCACCAAATAAACTAACGACTTTAAGCGAAGTATGCTTTGCAAAATCTCTGAAGTTATTTGCAATTTGTTCTGCAAGTTCACGCGTTGGCGCAAGTACTAATGCATGAGGTGCATTCGTTGTGCTGAGTTCAGACTCAACCAATTTTTGGATGATAGGTAAAGCAAACGCGGCAGTTTTGCCGGTACCAGTTTGTGCACTGGCTAAAACGTCTTTACCTTTACGAACAGCAGGAATAGCTGCGCGCTGAATGGGCGTAAGAGTGTGATAGTTAAGTTCGTCCAACGCCTGGATGATTTCAGGAGCGAAACTAAAAGATTTAAAATTCATGCTGTATAACCTACGGCCACATTATCAAGGGTCGCAAATTATACAGCAAAAACGAGTCAACAGTTAGCTTTAAACTGGATTAAAAGCTAAAAATTAGTTTTGTTGAATCACAAAGCTATTGATTGAATAACATCTTCGATCTGATACTGTAAAACTGGATTAAAATGAAGCTCCGCCCTCATTGAATTTAACAAAATATACTTTTTATTAAATTTATCAGAAGTATTATTGCCCTAAAGCTGACATATCTATAGAATTCAAGCCCCATTCAAGGGACATTTAAATAAGGATTTAATAATGATAAAAAAATGTTTAACTGCAGCAGTACTAGCAAGCGCATTCATAGTAACCCCAGCTCAAGCTAACGTTAACCCGTGGCAACAATGTGGTATCGGCGCAATGATTTTTCCTGACAACGGCACTGCCGCTGCTATTTCAAATGTTATTTGGGATTTAGGAACAACTGCAGTTTCATCTAACGTTTCATCTGTAGAGAGTTGTAAAGGCGCTAACGTTAAAACAGCACAATTTATTCAGCAAACATTTCCAATCCTAGAGCAAGAAATCGCACAAGGTGAAGGCGAATACATTTCTGCAATGTTAAACGTTCGTGGTTGTGATAGTGCAGCTCACCCACAAATGATCTCAACTATCCGTAACGATTTTGCTCAAACATCTGTAAACGATGCACAAGCACTTTACACACTTGTTGAAAGCAATATCGCTAGCCAGTTCTCGGCTAACTGCTCTGCAATATAATTTATAAAGGGGCTAATTTAGCCCCTTTACTCTTTTTGCCCCAAGCCCGTTGGGTATTTATGAAAGTTTATACGTTTATATTTTTTATTTTCTTTATTACATCATTTAACCTTCAAGCATCAACAAATTTACAGCAGTTAGCCCAGCACCCTACATGGTTAAAACTAGGTCATTACAAAAAGCCTGCGTTCGATAAAAGCTATATTACCAACAAGTCTTTTTTTATATCTGTCAACGGCCACCAGAGCCCTTTTGATGAACTTAGGGCGACCGTGCACCGCTTTAATAACGACTCGCAAATGCAATGTAAGTACCCAGCTCGATACTCGTGGTTAAAAAAACAAGGATTAACATTTTCTCAGCCCAAAGCTCTATGCCCCGAATTATTCAAATGGCGAGATGAGCAACCTATTCATTCAATAAGCCTTATATTTGCATCAGGCTACATGAGTAATCCAGCGTCACTTTATGGCCATTTGTTGTTAAAACTTAATCGTTCAACAGCCACAAAAAATAAATTACTCGATTACAGTATAAATTATGGTGCTCATGTGCCAGAAAACGAAAACGGTCTTGTGTATATCACTAAAGGGTTATTTGGTGGGTATAAAGCCGGGTTTTCCGATCAATTATTTTATCGCCATCAGCATAACTACGGTGAAATAGAGCTAAGAGACCTGTGGGAATATAAGCTCAATCTTAGTAATGACGACACAACATTTATTGCAAATCACTTGTGGGAATTACTCGGCGCACAGTTCGATTATTATTTTGCTGATGAAAACTGCGCTTTTCACATTGCGCAACTAATTGAGCTCGTCATTGGAGAGCAATTAACAAATAACAGCTCACCGTGGATGATCCCAACAACTGTTTTTTCAAAAGTGCACCAAGCTTCCTATGACAACAATAAATTATTGAAAAAAATACTATTTACGCCATCCCGAAGCACTGTTTTTATTAAGTTCATGGATAATCTCACTGCCAACGAATCAGCTATTGCAGAGAAGATATACAACTCACCTGAGTTTATTAAGCATAATGAATTTTCAACACTAGATGTAAAAAGTAAAAAGCGAATTATTGAAACATTATTTGAACTAGTGCAATTACAACAAATAAAAAAACAAAATGTTGAGCACATCAAAGGCTTAAAAAACACGCTCGTTAAAGCGAGATTAGCGCTCTCTATTGGCAACGAGATGATTGTTTCGTCATATTCTCAACAAGCACCTCACAAAGGTCAAAAACCATCAAGTATCTCTACCTCTTCAACACGTATAAATGAACAAAGCAGCCTGGGGTTAGGCTTTAGACTCAGTTACTTTGACTCGTTAGCTTCAGATGTGGCACGTATTGCGTTTTCTAACTTAGAAATGGTTGATTTAGAAGTGTCTTTGTTAAATTCAAATTTATACGTCGATAAGTTACACCTACTCGATTTAGAATCGTTTTCGCCAGCCTATGTAAAATGGCCACAAGATAATAATTGGTCTTGGAAAGTTAATGCTGGGTTTGAAAGGCAAAGTACACTCTGCCAAAGCTGTACAAGCACATTTTTAATGGGGGGGCTGGGTAAATCTTTTTTGTTTAATGACAATAAAACGCTGGTTTTCACGCTTGCTAACGCTTATGTAGGGAAGCTTGCAGTAACAGAGCAGCTTTACGATTCATCGTTGGCACTAGGTGCAATAACAACATTGTATTCAGATATTAAATTAAGGGTATCTCACGAGCAATTTATCTTGGGTAATGATGGAAAATCAACAACTCAAGCTGAAATATCAATACCTATAAATCAAAATTTTGATGTTCGCATTAGTTATAAACATACAAACTTAACAACCTGGAAACTTAAACTAAATTACTACTGGCAATAAATAAGGCCATAAGTATACGCATGTAAACACGCATTACTAATGGCCAGAAAACTATAATTAAGGAAGAGTTAACACATCAGCTAAATTTAAGCGCTGCGCCTTACCGCCTACTACATCACTTTCGTTAAGTTGATTTATTAATGGTAAACCGATTTTTTGTTGTTCATCGCTAAGCGGTAAATACGGTAATCTAAATACTGGATTTACTGCACCTGTCATCATCAACGCGGTATTAATAGCAATCGGGTTTGGTTCACAGAACAACCAGTTCATTAATGGTTGTAACGAAGTATTTAGCTCGTTATTTTTAGTATCTATTAATTGGCGAAATAACCCTGGTATTAAGTTAGAAGTAACCGAAATAACACCGTGCGCTTTATGTGTGTGGCGTGCATCGTGACTTTCGTCATCGTTACCCGACCAACATGCAATACCTTGTTGCTCATAATGGGCAATGCGTTCATTGCCGCCACACTCTTTAACACCAATAAAATATTCGTGCTTTGCAAGTGGCTCAATAATATCAGGTGTTAGGTCTTGACCTGTGCGCCCTGCTACGTTGTAAATAAAGGCTGGGCCAATATCTAACACACGCTTAAAGTGCTCTTTAACACCCGCGATTGACGTACGTCCGTAGTACGGGTTAATTTGCAGTGCTGCATCCATACCGCTGGCAAAGCCATATTTAGTTGCTTTAATCGCTTCACGGGTGTTGTTACTACCGGTATTACCAACAATAACCAGTTTGTCGCCATACTTGTTTGCACTGTGCGCTATAAGCATTAAATGCTCTTCCCAGTTCATTAACTGGCCTTCGCCTGTTGTGCCACCGACTACAATGCCATCAACGCCCGCTGCAATTTGTATTGCAACGAGTTCATCGTACTTTGCTAGGTCTATTTCACCATTTGCTAAATATGGCGTTTTAATAGCTGTAATAAGGCTTGCTTGTTTAATTTGCTCTAGGGTGCGCATAAAAATTCATTATTTATAAAACTTGCGCTATTTGTAACATATTTGCCAGTACTTTTGGAGGTGTAAGCGCATATTTAATTATAAAATACCTTGTGTTATTGAGTTTGTTAATTCAAAATGAAATACTGTATATATAAACAGTATTTGTATTTTAACGATACCAGAGGCTTTATGCGTTTATCTGACTACTTAGCAACTCATTTTTATAACACCGATGAACTATGCCAAGCATTAAATATAGATTCAGACATGCTTTTAACTTGGCAAGAGCAAAGTGTTTTCCCCAAACCAAGTTATTGTATTAAAAGTCAACTTAGTTGTAGTTCATATTCAGGTTTGTATGAATGCGAAGAGTATGACGATTACTACCCACGCGGCTGTGTAAATTGGGGGCAAGGTTTAATAAAACAAAAAATAGAATCATCAAGCCATGCTTTTAATTACTTTGCACAACAATACATTGCCATTTTGACTAAATTAGCTCAGCAAGGGTTTGAATTTAATGAAGAGTTATTTGGCTGCGAAATAGACGAGCACTTACAACAAGTCTGGCAACAATTTTTATGCAGTAAATACGGCGTACTTACTCAAAATGGATTAATAGACGAAATAGTCGCTGTTGATATTGGTCGCTTAGTTGTAGACGATATTACCGAACTACGAAGTAAAGCGAGTTTAGACAAAGACGAGCGTTCTTACTTACATCCCGCTATGAAGCTTTTAAACCGTGCACTGAGTCATGGTGCCGATCATGAAAAGCAAAGCACATTACGCACTCGCTACATTGATGCACTTGTTTTAAAGTATGATTTGTCTATTAAATAACATTATATTAAGTTGATTATTTACTATTTTAGGATTATTTTTAGATTAAATGAGATCTATTAACGTAACTATCACGTATCAAACGAGCGAAAATTCGCAATAAAGCACCTTAATAAAGGCACTGACTCAATGACAATGAAAACAAAAATAAGCTTAATTTCTGCTGCACTCACAATTCTTTCTTTTAATACGCTTGCTAAAGCTAACCACGAGAACGTAAGCGATGACGTAGTAAAAACACAGCGCACCGCACTTGCTAAAAACACAATTAATAAAGGTTTTGGCCCTCAATCTCCGCGTAATATTGATAATCATAAAGGCGAGAATACAGTAATATTTTCTGATGCGCCTGCTTCATCACAAATGAACTTATGCAATATCCATTTTCATAAAAATGCAGAACACGCCGGCGGCGAGTTTAGTAAATATGCAGGCAATGGCGATGGTCATGGCTATCAAAGTGGCTATGTATATTCAGGCTCTTTAACTAAAAATGAGAGCAAACCTACAAAAATAAAGATTTGTCCGAGCGAACACGGCGCACTCTCAGTCGGCGACACTATTGAAGTTCACAATGTACATAGCAGTGCAATGGTTAAACCTGGCCCTACACTGGGTAGTTGTTTGAGTGATTCGATTAAAAATCCGCAACTACGTGTTGAAGCGCAAGTATACGTATTAGTAAACGATGCAAACGCGCTTGATTTTAACGAAATAAGTAACGTGTCATCGGTTAATGGCTATTACCAAGCAGCGAATGCACTTACTAATACTGGTGAAGCAGTTATTTATACCGGCTCTACCACTGGCCCTGGTTACAATGAGGCAGGCTCTCCTTTCCAAGTAACATGGTCAGTTAAACCAAAAGTAGCAAAAGTAGATATAAACAGTGTAGGTAAGTGGTGTGAAAGTAATACCTTTAATGAAGATCATGCTCACGGTGTAAGAAATCTCGTAATAAACCCTGCATTACTCTCTAAAATCAAATAATTAAAATTTAGCCTAATAAAAAATAACCCACTAATTAGTGGGTTGTTTTATTATGACCGTTAAAATGAGTATTACGCTTAATGGGATAAAAATGTCACATTAAATGTATTTAAATCTTCATATGTAATACATGTTTGCTCATTAGTATTAAGCTCAACCACACCACAGTAAGAACCAGTTATAAACACTTGCCCTGCTTTTAAGTTAATTCCCTTTGCTGATAAGTAATTAACAGCCCAATAAAGTGGAAGCTGCGCAAGTTCTGCAGGATGCACACCCGCTAAATTTAACTCCAGCTCAGTTTGCTTAACGTTTATATTTACAGTACTTGCGTTATACGCTTTGGCTTTATCTATTTGTGGACCTAAATACACGCCTTGATTAGATAAACCATCAGCCAGCTTTTCAATGTGAGTGCATGGAGTGTCTTCATCAAATCTTTTTTGAATAAGCTCAAGTGCCAAGTGGGCACTTGCAAATGCAGTATCCACGTCTTCATTTGTATAGGTATTATTACTCGGTAAATCGCTTTGTAAAATAAATGCAATTTCTGGTTCAATAAGCGCTTTATTGTTTGTTGTATACAGTGGGCAATTTTCAGCTTGTTTTATAGGTGCATGTAAAAGAGGCGCTAATATAATTGAGCCATCATCTAAAGGCAGCATACACTTCCAGCCATATACAGTTTGATCATTCAAATAAATCATCAACTTTTGTACTTCTATCGCATCGTCAGTCGAGTCTAGTACTAACTCTTTGGGAAAGTTTGAACGCGCTGGGTTCTCTTCTCTTTGTGCTAATAAATGAGTAGCAATTAGTTTTAGCTGTATTGAGTTGTTCACATAAATCTCTTTAAAATACATTACTGGTTAAGCAGTAAATAGGAAGGATTACATTATTCATATATTAGTTTAGGCATTGGAACATCATGTTAAATGCCTCTAGTTAAAATTGTATTTAAAACAAAGCGTGGTAATTATTTAAGTATCAACAGATTTAAGCGAGCGCAAAAACAGCCCTAAGCCACCAAACGCTAAAATTATAATAACAATCAAATCAAACGACGTCATAGTTCGCATACTAAATCGAACACTCGATATAACGCCAAATATTAGTGCTGTTAACGAGCCAAGCGATAGCACCCAGCCTAAAATGTTTTTAGAATTATAAAAAATTAGGCCCACACCAAAAATAAACGGGATCATAACCATGCCGCCTGTAACGCCAAAGCCACCTAAAGCATTAACACTATAAATGCGAGAACTTAGTCCAAAATTAGAAGTCACCGAAATTGCGTTTAGCAGCATATAAAAGCCACCGCACATCATAATTAAACCAATAAAAAAATGCCCAATACCACCAGAGCTTCCACCCGCACCTTTCATTATTAATTATTCCTTTTATATTTTTAACTTAATCGTTTTAAATGGTAATTGCTCAACTATTAACATTGGCCGCAATCAACATAATCAATCAGTGCACACGCGAAAGCACTTATCGCGTAATTACATGCCAAATAACATAAAACCAAGATAAAAAACCATGCAAAATTGCCCATAACACAGACTCGTTAGCACTCCATGAAATAGCAATTGCTAGAGCTGTACCAAAAGAGACTCCATATTTTACTATCTCATTTCTTGAGTTTCTCATTAATTATATTCCTAATTTTTAACTTATTAGCTACTTGATTTGCTTACTAAAACTGAAAGCTCTTTACCATCAATATTAATACTTGCTTCTTTGCCTAGTTCAACAACTAAAGAGGGAGCCATGTGCTTTCCACCTAGCTTCATGTCAGTTGCTAAGCTAACAGAAGAATCATCAATTTGCATTAGTAAGAGCAAAACCATATGAATTATCAACTAAAACAGGTGGGCCAAGTAGATTTTCTATTATCATAAAATTTGGCGTTCACTACAAAACTATCTTAGATTTCGACACACTACGAATTCATAAAAAGAGTCCTATTAGGTTGCATTGATATATTGGGGAAGTTGAGTATTTTAGAGGCAGGTTAGAGTGAAAAAATAAAAAGGTGATGTAAGTTAACAGCACCTATTTGAGTATTTACTTTATTACATGTAATTTAGCTAAGTATTTTAATACATACCATAATAAGCACTATAAAAATAATTTAACCAATTGATTTATATACATCGATACTACTATTGGTTAAAAGCCCAGTAACTTGCATACCAAACGCTTTAAAGTGTGGCTCGTTTTTATGCGCTTCAAAGTGTTCGTCAGACGCCCACTGTTCGCTAACAACGTAATCGGTATGTTCATCATCACTTTTTACCGATAGTTCATAACGTAAGCACCCTACTTCTTGGCGCGATGACTTTTGTAAGTTTTCAAGTGCTGTAAGCATCACATCTGCATCAATATTTTTGCACGACAGTGCCGCTATAACCGTTAACATGTGTATTCCTTTTTAAAAGTTAAGGTGTAGATAATCTACACCTTAAAATATTTAGTTTAACTTTGCGTTTGAGGTAAGTTTACTGATCCCACTGCGTCGCAAAGTCTGGTGTTGCTTGGCGGTCGCCACAGTCTAGGCCATCAATGCGGGCTATGTCTTCATCATCTAATTTAACGTGGTCGTTAAAGTTATCTTCTAAATTTTTGCGCTTAGTTGATGATGGAATTGTCGTCATACCGCTGGCGTTAACCCATGCTAAAACAACTTGTGCTGGACTTGCATCGTGCTTTTTAGCAATGTCGATAATGGTTTGATCTTTAAGTACTTTGCCTACTACAAATGGCATGTACGCCGTTACGTGTATATCGTGCTGAGCACAAAACGCACGCAATCTAGTATTAGTTAAATATGGGTGAACCTCAACCTGATTGGTAAATATTTCACGCGAGTCGAGTGTTTGCATTGCTTCATTTAAGTTTGCAATGGTGAAGTTTGATACACCAATGTGCTTAGTTAAACCAAGCTGCTTCGCTTTTAGTAATTCAGTGAGGTATTCACTCATTGGCTCGTCGTTAGCAGGCGATGGCCAATGAATTAGCAGTAAGTCGACCGAATCAACTTGTAGCTTTTCAAGTGACTTTTTAACGCTTGGAATAAAGTCGCTTTTATTTAATTTGTTATTCCATACTTTGGTAGTTAAAAATATTTCACTGCGCGGAATATTACTGTCTTTTATGGCTTGACCTACTTGCTCTTCGTTGCCATAAATTTGTGCGGTATCAATATGGCGAAACCCAACTTCGAGCGCCATTTTTACTGAGTTATAGGCCGTGTCGCCCTCTAAGCGGAATGTTCCCATACCTAGTTCTGGCATTTCTATTACACGTTTTGTCATGGTTTATCCTTATAAAATAATCGGTTAAAAACAAGCTCTTTTAAAGCTTTACGAAATACACCTTTTACTTCTTATTGCGACTGTCACTTAAAAATCTATGACCTTATAACAGGTATGAGGTCATTAATTTTAGTTTCAAGGTTAGGGTCTGTTAATCTTTAGAGATTACGTTTGCAGCAGTGTATTTGGTATTTAGGCAAGGCAGAGCCTATGCAGTGTGGTTGCTCCACATAAGTAGGCGATAACGCAGCATAAATGCCAAATACGCGCTGCCTGTAGGTTCTTCCTAGGGTGGATTTACTCTTTGTCCCTCGATTTTTACTTAGCCCACTAGGTTACAAACCTCGCTCCGTGATTAAATCCTCCCTAGATTGAACAAATTTAATCCTAAAAGGTCAACAGACCCTGCTAAGACTTTATGCTTGCTGAATTTCACGTTTATCAAGCATACCGCTGTAGCGTGTAACACCGAGTGCTAAAACAGAGATAACAGCGCCTATCCATGCTGTGTCTTGCAGGGTCATGCTCTCTACTACGCTACCACCAATAATTGAGCCAAGTGCAATACCAATATTAAATGCGGCTATGTTTAAACCTGATGCAACATCTACCGCATTTGGCGTGTGCTTTTGTGCTTGCTTTACTACATAAAGTTGCAAGCCTGGCACATTACCAAAAGCAAATGCGCCCCAGACTAAAATAGTAAGTACAGCAGCAATTTTTGATTCCATCGTAAAAGTAAATATCAGTAAAATAATACTCAAAGCGCTGAATATAATGCTCAGTGCGCTAATTGGGCCGCGTTTGTCGGCCATCTTTCCACCCCAAATATTACCTACCGCTACCGATACGCCGTAAACAAGCATTATTAAGGCAATAGCCGAAGGCGCAAAGCCTGTTTGTTGCTCTAAAATAGGTGCTAAATAAGTAAACGCTGTAAACGTGCCGCCGTAGCCCAATATCGTCATTAAATACACGAGTAATAAACGCGGTTTTACGATTACTTGTAGTTGCTCTTTAAACGTGGCTGGTATTGATTGTTTTAAGTTTTTTGGCACTAAAATAGAGCTGCCGATTAATGCAATTAAACCTAATACCGACACAACTAAAAACGTTGCACGCCAACCAAAGTGTTGTCCAATCCATGTACCCAGTGGCACACCAGTTACGAGTGCTACAGTAAGCCCGGTAAACATAATGGCAATTGCACTGGCTTCTTTGTCTTTGCTTACTAGACTTGTGGCAATCATCGATCCGATTGAAAAAAACACACCATGGGCAAGCCCCGTTAAAATGCGCGCAAGTATTAATGTTTCGTAACTTGGCGCTTGCCAAGCAAGCAAGTTACCCAATACAAACAAGCCCATTAAGCTTATTAAGACCACTTTACGATTCCAACGACCCGTTAAAGCTGTTAGCACCGGTGCACCAATAGCAACGCCAACCGCATATAAACTTACAAGCAAACCCGCTGAAGGTAGGCTTACGCCTAAGTCGTTTGCAATAGTTGGTACTAACCCCACTATTACAAACTCAGTTGTTCCTATTGCAAATGCGCTTAAGGTAAGCGCCCACAAAGCCAATGGCATAGTTATATCCTCATTAATATATGAAGAATATAGTTTGGCTAAAATATCGTTTGCAAAAAATAGCATTAGTGACAAAATACTTTTGTTAATAATGCAAAGATGGTGTTGGTATATTTATGGCTGTTCATTCAAGAACTGAAGATTTAGAAACGTTTATAACGGTAGTCGATTGCGGAAGCTTTTCGGGGGCGGCTAATTTGCTCGATCAACAAGTGGCTAAAGTGTCGCGAGCTGTATCACGCCTTGAAAATACACTGCAATGCACTTTGCTAAACAGAACAACACGCCGATTAGAGCTTACTGAAGAAGGCCATACTTTTATAAAATATGCGCGCGAAGGATTAAATACGCTTTATACCGGTGAAGAAGCCATAAAGCTTTTAAAACAAGCGCCAAGTGGCAAGCTGCGAATAGATGCGGCAAGCCCTTTTGTATTGCACCAACTTACGCCTTTAATTGGCGAATTTGCTAAGCAATACCCGCACATAACGCTTGATATAACCTCGCACGATAGCATTATTGATTTACTTGAACATAAAACCGACCTAGCCATACGCATTGGTGATTTAAAGGACTCAAACCTACATGCTCGTAAGTTAGGCCATAGTAAACTGCGTATAGTCGCAAGCCCTGAGTATTTAAAAAGTAACCCTAAAATTAATGCTATAAATGATTTAACCAGCCATAAATTAATTGGTTTTACCGACTCACCTAAACTTAATAGCTGGCCGTTAATTCAACCTTTAAAACTAAGCTATTCGCTGAGCGCGAGTAGCGGAGAGACAGTACGACAATTATGTTTAGTAGGGCAAGGCATTGCTTTACTCTCGGATTTTATGATTGGAAATGACATAAATGAAAAGCGACTTATTGAATTACTACCCAATGCGGTTATGAGGCCAAATAATCGTGAAATTATACAAGCGGTTTATTATAAAAACAGCGCAGTTTCGTCTCGTATTGTCGCTTTTTTAGATTTTATAAAACCAAAACTAACTTTGTGATCTTTTAAAATAGAAATAATAAAGGTAATAAATTAATCATCGAGTGTTATTTGATAACCAACATAAATAACCATGGCTCTCATCCTCATCTCTCTCCATGATATAAACTGCGTTTGCCTAGTTATGTACGCTTCCCAATCGTTACTAGGAAATAAATTAAATTGTTTTTCATCCGTTATTTCAAAACCGCCTCCGGCCAATAAACTATCAAAATCATTATACTTTGTATGTGAGCTAATAAAGTCAGGTGTCATTAGTTTATTAAGCGGTATTTGATTATCTTTCACTATTGTTTTTATATTATTTACTAACTTATTAATGTCTGCCACTGTTGACTCCTGTTAACTGACTAATTTTAACAAACATTTCTTAAAAACTTGAAATTATTAAACTAATTTAGCTCGGTATAACCAAACTTTAATCAGAGAGTAAATTTATATTAGTCTAATAACGCTTTAATCATAAAGTTAAATTATTCGTATTTAGAGTAAAACTAAGCATCTAAAACAATATTAGTTTTGATGCTCATATTGACCTCGATAAATTTCAAAAACTTTTAATACCGTATGCTGTTCTTTAGATAAATTATCAAACCAATCGTCAAACAATTCATCATTGTCTTGCTCACTGAGTGCCATATATTGTGCCAATAACTCAACAATGTCGTTGTGGTTACAACTTAAAGGATTAAGTTGATGTGCTAAGGCACTATGGTCACGCTCTCTTAGGGTATCCATCACCCCTTGATCTATTTTTTCTTGTTGTTGTACTGCGTCGCTCATACATTACCTCTGTGATCAACTGTAAATGCGGTTTTAACGTTTTTATTAGCTTAAATATAGTTATAACAGCCTAAACGCTAATAGCCAGCATTTTTAATCTAAGTGCTTATTTTTTGATTTATTTGCACAAATAGCCATCAAACTGGTGCTTTTCACTGCTTTTAAAACTATTTGCAAAGCACAAAAAAATGCGTTAAATTAAATGATATATTATCACATATCATTTACTGAGGCGCATTATGAAACCAAATATTCACCCTGACTACCAAGTAGTTGCTTTTCACGACACCGCTGTCGACTCTTATTTTATTATCGGTTCAACAATTAAAACCAATCGCACTGTTGAGGTAGACGGTAAAACTTACCCGTATGTGCCTATTGATGTGTCGAGTGATTCACACCCTTTCTATACAGGTAAGCAAAAAACCGTAACTACAGATGGTCGTGTTGCACAGTTTAATCGTCGATTTAAAGGTGTTTCAACGAGTAAAAAAGAGGAGAAATAATGAAGGTACTTAGCTCACTCAAAAGTGCAAAAAAGCGTGCTGGTTGTCAAATAGTTAAACGCAAAGGCCGTGTATTTGTTATCTGTAAAAGCAACCCTCGCTTTAAAGCCGTTCAAGGGATGAAAAAGAAGTAATCTCAGCGGGGTATTAATGCATAATTAGGTAGCTTATTTAAGCTACCTAATTTTAGGACGTTACTATTTTACAATGACTGAAAATTCAGGCACGGCCTGAATTACTTTTTTAACAGTACACGTATTAACAGCAGCTATAAGGGCTTTTTTATATTTTTCAGGAAAACCCTCTGGTAGGTTAATTTCAATAGTAAATAACTTTTTACCATTGTCATCAACGTTTTCATTGTTTTGCGTTAGCGTCATTCCTTGTGTAGAAATATCACGTTGTTCACAAAACTTTCGTGCGTAAAACCCTGCGCATAGAACCATGCTCACTAAAAAATAGTCAAAAGGTTCAGGGTGTTCGGCACTCCCACCCGCAGCAATACTTTGATCGCTTATCACTTCTAAATCGCCAAATTTTGCACTTTGCTTTTGGCCTTCTAACATTGAAACTGAAATTTCCATTGTTATTCCTTATATAACCTAAATGTCGGTTAAAATATTTACTAATACATAATTTTTTAGTTTGAGCCTAGATTACGAACCAAACAATAATTCAAAAAAGCCTGGTGGCTCATGTAGTTTGTGATATTTTTTACGTAAATCATCTATATTTTTTAATGATGCTTTCGCCTCTGCGAGCCCTTGTTCATTAGCCGCATTTTTAGCAAGCTCAGCCTGAGTAATTACTTTATCAAGGCCTTGTAATGACTGTTCGGGCTCTTTATAAAATTTGGCTGTTTTACTTACTTTTACCAGCTTAATAAACTTATCGATTGCGATATTAAATTCTACTAGATCAGTTGCTTGTACTGCTTGTTTATAAGCAAGGCCTGTGTTTTTCATGTTTATTTCGAGATCAACAGGCTGATCAGCAAATGCTAATGAGCTAAATAACAATGTGAAAAATATATAAAAAGACTTCATGAACAACCTTACTAAGTTAAAAACCTACAGATTGTATCAAGGATAGAAAAGAAAGTAACTCGGGTAGTGAAATGGCTTAAAACTAACTGTAAAGCCCCTTTACAGTTAGTTTTATATTTAAATCGTTAAAAATATTTACTGCAGGTTGCTCAACCACACGCTTTGATATGGCTCGAGTTCAATATTTAACTGCCCTTCTTCTATTGTGTTTACTGCAACTAAATCGAACCATTGCTGCGTATTAATTAGGTTTAAATCGGCTAGTATTAAGGTTTGTGCTTTATCGCTTATATTATAAACACAAAATATACTTTGCTTTCGATCGATGCTTTGTCGCCAAAAACCAAATAATCCCCCCGCTAAATGCAGCGTAAACTGCGTGGCATTAGGATGAAACGCACTTTGCTTTTTACGTACACCCAATAACGCTTTAATACCGTTAAATACTTTATGATGATGGCTGTATTTTTCACCAATCGCTGCTAACAATTTTGACTCTTGCCAACGATGACGATTAATGGCTCTGTTGTGTTGAGAGTTTTCAAAACGCTCGTAATCGTTTGTTGTGCCAAGTAAACTATGGATATAAAGCCCTGGTATTCCCTCAAGTGCAAACATAATTGCGTGTGCACACATAAACCGTTCAAGGCCAAATTTGTCTGGGCCGTTATGTGTTCCTTGTAGCGCATCGAATAATGCAATGTTTAGCTCATATGGGGTATGTGTGCCGTCATTACTGGTACGCATTGAAACACGCCCACCAAATTGCATCGTTGTGCTTACGAGTGAAGCCACTTCGCTAGGTTCTAATAAACCCTCAATTGGCCTAAGCCCAATTCCGTCATGCGATGCTATAAAGTTAAAGTAGGCTGTGCCGTTTTGCGCCGGCGGCATACTCATCATCCAGTGTTTAAGTGCTGTGCTATCACCACTTAACAAAGTGTGTAGCAATAATGGTGGCAGTGCAAAGTTGTAAATCGCATGCGCTTCATTGGCGTTACCAAAATACGATAGGTTTTCTTGATTTGGGATATTGGTTTCGGTAATTATGACCACACTTGGCTCTACATGCTCAATAAGCGTGCGCATTAGCCTTACGGCTTCATGTGTTTGTGGTAAGTTAATACAATTTGTATTTAGTTGCTTCCATAAAAAAGCAACTGCATCGAGTCTAAATAAGCGCACACCGTTGTCTAAATAATGCCGAATTATGCCCACAAACTCTTTAAGTACATCAGGATTGCCAAAATCAAAATCAACCTGATCGTGACTAAACGTGCACCATACGTGTTTTTCGCCGCTTGGCGTTGTTACGGTATTCAATAACGATGAGGTACGCGGGCGTACAACTTGGCTTAAATCATCAGTTAAGCTTGCCGTTTTAAAGTAATCTTTACCTGGGTGTAAATCGTTTAAAAAATTCTCAAACCATACGCTTCTGCTTGAGCAATGGTTAATAACTAAATCTGCCATTAACTTTACGTCTTTAGCAATATTTTGAATATCTCCCCAATCCCCTAGCGATTCGTTCACTTGCACGTAGTTCATTACCGCAAAGCCTTCGTCTGAGCTGTACGGGTAAAATGGTAATATATGCAGCGCATTAAGTTGCATATCGCATTGATCTTTTATAAATCGGTGTAGTGTTTTGAGCGGAGCTTCCATTGGGCTCGATACCGCAAAATCACTATTATCATGCTTAATAATTGAATCACCATAAGCTATCAATACTATATCTTGTTCATCCCACCTATTTGTATGCGGTGTCGGGTCGCGAAGTGGACTGCTGCCTAAAATAATTTTAATCAATTGCTGAGCAAGCTCAGCAATTGATAAGGGCAGTTCAACATCCTCATAAATTATTCGAAGATGTTGCTCTACCCGCTGTAAAAATAGTTCGTTAACTGTGCTCACATGCGCCCCTTTTATTTTTTAGTTACTTAACCTGAACATTTATTTTTTAGGTTGGCTATATTCTTTGTTATCTAACTCCACTGCTTCTTTTAAGCGCTCAAATACATCTGGCATTGCTGACACAACACGGTTCCAACTTGGTACAAATGGCGCTTCCATTGGGTTATCTAAAAATTGTTGCCCTGCATTCATAATATTTTGTGCAAACATTTCTACTGCTTTTTCTTCTTGATGCACATCAAGCGTTAAGCCATTCATTATTGCATCGTTATGGTAGGTTTCTATAAAATCTAAACCAATACGGTAATACGTTGCTTTGAGTGAGCGAATAGTTTCACTGGTAAAAGTAACGCCTTGTGTTGCTAGCTTTCTAAATAAAGCTTTGGTTATATCAATCGACATCTTAGATAACCCAGCACTTTGATCATCAAGTGATAGTGCTTGGTGTTTGTGATCGTAGTTATCGGCTATATCTACTTGGCACAAACGATTATGTGAATAATTACGATACATTTCACTTAGTACGCCAATTTCTAATCCCCAATCACTTGGGATGCGAATGTCGTTTAATACATCACGTCTGAACGAAAACTCACCTGCTAATGGGTATCTAAATGAGTCCATGTATTCCAAATAGTCGCGGTTACCTAATATAGTTTTGAATGAACGCAGTAGTGGCGTTACTAATAAGCGTGATACACGGCCGTTAATTTTTCCGTTTGCTGTACGCGGGTAAAAGCCTTTACAAAATTCATAGTTAAAACGCGGATGCGCAACGGGGTAAATTAAGCGAGCAAGTAGGCTTCTGTCGTAGGTTAAAATATCGCAATCATGCAGTGCGATAGATTCTACTTCTGCTGTTGCTAGCTTATAACCCATGCAGTACCAAACATTTCGGCCTTTTCCAAGCTCTCTTGGCGCTACGCCTAGCTCTTGTAATTCTTTATCAAGAGCTTGTAAGCGCGGGCCGTCGTTCCAAAGTACTTTGTGGTTTTGATTTAACTCTTTAAAAAAACCAAGTGCGTGGCGATACTGTGCTTCGTCAGCTCTATCTAGGCCAATAGTAATTTGCGATAAATACGGTACTTCACGCAACTCGCTAACTATATTTTGCAGCGCAGGGCCTTCTAACTCGCTAAATAACGATGGTAATATAAGCCCCATTGGACGCTGCTTACTAAACCCGATTAATTCTTTTTCTAGCTCTTCAATTGGTCGGTCAGCTATATTGTGTAATGTAGTAATTACGCCATTTTGATAAAAATCAGCCATGAGATGTTTGCTCCTCAGTAATACTTAAAATACTGTTAATACAAGGTAGTGATGTTATTTCTTCAATCCAACCTAATGGTGCTGGCGATTGTGAATAGCGTGCCTTGTTATGTGACAATTTAACCGGTTTTTTGCTCGCCGGATTTGCAATAATAATGGCAATATTGGCTTGCTCTAACATTTGCTTATCGTTATCGCTATCGCCCAATGCTATGACTGTGAGAGGCTTTCTAAAGTGATGGGTAAACTGCTTAACTAACCACTGCTGTGCTGCGCTTTTATCTGTATTTTTGGCAATGTGAATAAAGCGCCCTCCTACTTTTATGTCGTAACCAAGCGCTTTAACATCTTCGACAAAGGTATTTAGTAAGTCATCATTGCCATACCAATAAAGTGGATCTGAGTAGTCTCGCGTTTGCGCACGCCTTGCTTGTACGTCACTCAACCCTGTTAACTCAGAGATTTGTTCACCGGTTAAGTTACTAAATAATTTGTAATGCGCTTTGTATTTAGAATCGAGCGACTCTAAATCACTTAATAAACGCGACAAAGGCTTAGCTAATGCAAAACACCAATAAGCGCCAACTTTTTTACAACCAATCGGTTTAAGTTCAAAGTAGTGATCGGGTATATAAACTGCAGCGCCATTTTCAACAATAAAAGGCTGTTGGATGTTTAATTCGTTTTTAATTTCAACCACTTCGCAAAATGTTTTACTGGTATTAAACACCACTGGGATATGTGCGTTTTGTAACTGTTGCAATAACACACTCACATTACTGGTGTTGTAATCGCTATGATCGAGTAAAGTGCCATCTAAATCGGTAAAAATAATTGGCTGAAGGGTGTCATCGCTAATTAAATGCATCCCACTTATATCGCGATTACCATCAAGCTCAATCAGTGCGTTTGCTTTACTGCTCAAAGTATTTAAATTTTCGCGTGTAATACGCTCAAAATGAGAAATAAACCACACTAACTGCGCATTAGTCATCGTGCCTGATCCTGCACCTTCTTTAGCAATTAGTTTTTGCTCTTGCTCTTGTCTCCATGTAAATACATCACTAAAGCTTGGCGCTTTAAGCATTACGGTGTAATCAATTTTATTAAAAATTGCTTTATACTCATTGGCTAAACAACTGTTTATACAACGACGCCACACGCCCTCCTTATCATGAAGCTGCTCCAACTCATTAAGCGGTTCACTCAATGAAAATAATGGCTGCGGCTCACTGCCTACACACCATCCTTCTAAAATAACAATATCGACAGGCGTTGAATTAGCTAACCATTCATTTTGAGAAACGCAATCATCAATGTGTTTATTAAAGCGTGGTAATGGCACATTTATATAACCTGCTAATAGCTGCGAAATAGTGCTATTCATCAACTCCGTGTCATGAGTACCTGGTACTCCACGAGTTGCAAATAGTGGATGAACATCCTCAGCAAGTTGTTTACGCGCTTGCTTAGCTAAATAAAAATCGTCAATAGATAATGCGACACTGTTAAGGGATGTGTTTTTAGAAAACCACGTAACTAAAAAATCAGCGAGTGTTGTTTTCCCTGATCCTTGGCATCCATTTATGGCAACAAAAATAGGAGTATTTGTTTTTTTAGATTCGAGGATGTCATGCGCGAGTGGAACAAAGTATTGCTCACTCAAATATTGATACTTTAAAGGCAGTTGGTGCTTTACTAAAAACGGGGTTATATCCACAATATTGGCCTCTGACATAGTAACTCCTTGCATACAATACGTTCTGAAGGAGTAAATGCAGATACTAGACCAATATTTTTTTTGTATATTTTTTAATAGGTTAAAAAAATAGCGCATTTAAAATGCGCTATTATGGTGCAAACTAATTAGTTAATGTTCAAAATTAAGCCTCTACAGGCTCTGCTTTAGGTAATATTAAGTTAAGTACGATACCTAAGATGGCGCATAAACTTACGCCCTCCAAACTAAATTGGCTACCACCAACATGCATTCCTCCAATACCGCACACTAAAATAAGGGCAACAATGCTTAAGTTGCGCGGCGCAGTTAAATCATCTCCCGACTTAACCAGTGTATTTAGGCCAACAACGGCAATAGAACCAAAAAGTAGAATCATAATACCGCCCATTACAGGTACCGGTATTGTTTGCAGCCCAGCCCCCATTTTAGCGATAAACGCTAAAGCAATAGCAATAATGGCCGTCCACATCATTACTTTTGGATTAAAGTTTTTGGTAAGCATTACTGCCCCCGTTACTTCTGAGTAAGTAGTGTTAGGCGGGCCACCAAATAATGACGCGGCTGATGTAGCTAAGCCGTCACCAAACAAAGTACGGTGCAAGCCAGGCTTTTTCAAAAAGTCTTTGTTGGTTACTTGGCTAATCGCCATCATATCGCCAATGTGTTCAATGGCTGGCGCAATAGCCACAGGCACCATAAACAAAATAGCTTGCCATTTAAATTCTGGCCATGTGAAGTTAGGCACAGCGAACCATTGTGCATTACTAACTGCGTCAAATTGCACAACACCTAAAATAAGCGATAAGCCATAACCCGCTACAACCCCTGCCAGAATAGGAATAAGTTTAAATACGCCCCTTCCCCATACTGCAAAAACAAGCGTTACTAATAACGAAAACATCGAAATAAAAATAGCGTTATTGTAATCAATAATTTGAAGACTGCCGTCGCCACTTTTACCCATCGCCATATTTACAGCAACAGGTGCAAGGGCTAAACCAATAACCATAATTACGGGGCCTACAACCACAGGTGGTAAAATTTTATGAAGCGTTGCTACGCCTTTAAATTTTACTAATAAGCTCAACAGCATATATGCAAAACCAGCCGCCATTAAGCCCCCCATTGTCGCGGGCACACCCCACATTTGCACGGCAGCAATAATAGGTGCAATAAAAGCAAATGAAGAGGCTAAAAATATAGGCACTTGACCTTTAGTCACTATCTGAAACAGCAAAGTACCAAACCCTGCTGTAAACAATGCCACACTCGGATCGAGCCCTGTTAATAGCGGCACAAGCACCAATGCACCAAATGCTACAAACAGCATTTGTGCACCCGTTAAAATGGTTTTTATAGAAAATGTGGCGTTATTTTGCACTGAACACTCCTAAACTGTACCGAATATTTTGTCGCCCGCATCACCTAAACCGGGCACTATGTACCCTTTTTCGTTCAGGTGGCTGTCTACTGATGCAGTAAATATTTCTACGTCTGGGTGAGCCTCAAGTGTTTTTGCAACGCCCTCCGGTGCTGCTACAAGTATAATAACTTTAATTTCTTTACAGCCTGCTTTTTTAAGCATGTCGATAGTGGCAATCATTGAGCCACCGGTTGCAAGCATTGGGTCAATTACTAGGCTCAAACGCTCGTCAATATTACCTACTAACTTTTCAAAATAAGGGATTGGCTCTAGCGTTTCTTCGTTACGTTGAAGACCTACAACACTAACCTTAGCGGCTGGTAGTAATTGCATTACACCGTCCATCATACCAAGGCCTGCACGTAAAATAGGCACTACTGTAATTTTTTTACCTTTAATGTGCTGCACATTTAATTTATTGCCGTCCCAACTGGTAATTTCATTATCTTCAAGTGGAAGGTTTTTAGTAGCTTCGTAGGTTAATAATGTGCCTACTTCAGAGCACAGTTCACGAAAGCTTTTAGTGCTAATGCCATATGCGCGCATTAAACCAAGTTTATGTTGAACAAGAGGATGAGTAATAACGTGAATAGCCATGATAAAAACCTACAGAGACAATAATTAGCGGTATTTTATATTAAAAAAGGTCATTTGACCTGTAATTTTAAAGGGATTTTCATATGCTGTGCAAAAATCTATTGCTTTGCTTGATATTTATGCAAGTGGCTAACACAGTCTGTTTATTAAATATTAGCTGCTAACCAGTTATTTACTTGCTTAAGCATATAGCTATTTATTTTTTGATGTTCAGGACTCCAGCCAACTAAAAACCGATAAAAGTCAGCCCATGCCGCAGGCCATAAAACGAGCCAATCGTCAGCTATTTTACCTGCTGGTGCTGTAGGGTGATAAATATTAATAGCAGCCTTTAAATTATCAAAATAGTACACAAGGTAATCCTCAGCCCATTCGTGTAATTGTGCATCACTTAAGCAACTGGTCATAAAATACATTACATCAATTATCCCACTACCTGCACCTATATACTGAAAATCATAACCGAGTATTTTATCGCGCTCATTTGCTGCAAAGTTAGCAAGTTTTGCATCGCCATGAATCAGCGTTTTATACGTACAACTTTGTAGTTCCTCATCTATTTTATGTACAAAATTTTTAATATCGGACTTTTCATTCGCGTTTGTTTTTAATTTATTAAACTCATCTGGCCGCGTACTTAAATGCCAATAATTGCCTTGCCGCCACAAGCCGTCAACAGGTTTGTTTAGGTTAAATGCATGAAAGTGCGCAAGCCACTTTAATATAGCTTTTATATGTTCGCTTTTCGCTTGAGTAAACCCATGCTTGGTAAAGTCTTTAAACACCAGCGCGTATTCATCATCTTTATTAATTGCGCTTATACATTCAATACTTTGCGCATGTACTGGTAAATGCTGGCTATAAAGCTTATAAAAAGTGTATTCAACGCTATAGGAATGCTGCTTTCTTTTAAGTGCAAATTCGCTTTGTTTAATTTTTGGATGGTTTATATAGCTAGGTATTTTAATCGCTTTAATAACACATGCCTCATCATCAAGCTGGCACTGCACAATACTGCCACAGCCACTCCAAAGGGATGTTAACGTATCGCCAATTTCAATGTGCTTAAAATGAGGTTGTAATAAAGGAATGTAAAATGCCATGGTAATATTAAATAATTAAATTTTTTGTAGTTTAACATTAGTGGGCGTTTTTAATAAAACTACTTAATAAAAACCGAACGGTTTAACAAAAATATACATTTCTTTTTGACTGACACCCATCTTAATTTATCTATACAACTTGTTTCTAAAAATGCAAAATTTAGGATGGGCGTCTGGCTTATTTATCTTTGTTTTTTAGCAAGCTTGTGACGCATCATTACTGGGAAATGGGATACATGATAATTAACAAAAGCAAAAACTTAGATGTTTATACATCGGCTCGTCTTGACTTCAAGGGAGCGTCCATATGTGTCATGTTAATTTGTTTTATTAATATTTAGTCAAAGTTAGACATAGCCAAAGTATAACTTGTATAAAGCAATGCAGCGTCTGCTCGGATAACGTGTTCTAGTAACGCCTGTGCTCCTAATTATACTGATGGGCATTGACATAAACTATAAGCCTGACTTAATATCAACTGGCTAAAAATCAAGCAGGAAAGAAGTAAGTTTATTCTACAGGATGCTTACCTCTTTTTTCTAAAGAAACATAAAGCAAAGGAATCGCAAATGAAAGCCGATGGACATATAAAGATATCTGTAGAAGCAATTACTCAAATGCAAAAAAACTGTCAAGTGGAAAGGAAACTCTGTAGCCTTCCAATATTCGTAAATGGGACTTATCAGTGGAGCAACCCCGAAGTTTCAAATCGAGCTGATTTTATCTCTGCATTTATTGCCTACATGGTCAACCTTAGAGCATATAATTTTAACGCTTTCGATCCTAGAAAAAATCTTGCAAGACGAATCGCAGCGGTTGATTTTGATGAAAGTTGGACACATGAAGCTCCAACTGGCCAGCGTTATCACTTCATGAAATCTTCTAATGAAACCGAATATGACTCATATATTAATGGCTGTGTGTTCATTAAGGAGAAGATGGATCGATGGGTGATTGAGTGTAAGCAAAAAGTTAATATTTTAAAACAGCTTCAAAATGATAATGAAAATGTAACTTTTCAAACTAGGAGGTACGGGGTAAAACATTTAGCTTTGGCTTTACACGCATTACAAGATTCATTTTCTCCAGCCCATACAGTAAGAAGTGAAAAAGCTATATATCAAATCAAATGCAGAAAAGAAGCTATGATCAGTGGTGTTGATGCTGCAGAAGCTAACCACCCCCATCCAATCATTAAAATATTTGATTATGATAAGCAGAAACATGGTTCACCAATAGACACAATTACTCCACACTCCAAAGGTGATATACACTCAGGGTCTTTGAATACTAATTCAGGTAAACTAGCTGTAAAAGCAACACAAGAGTTGATTATTTTGGGGTTACAATCGGTTTCTCAAAATAAAGATTCACTAGCTGGTTGGGGAGCATATAAAGCAAAGTGGTTAGCACAAAAAAACCTACCTAGTACGGAAAATTATAAATGTTCATAAGTAAAAGTAAATTAAAACGGATATTGTTTAATAAGATTTCTGGATCTATCTATTGGTTACTCGTATGGCCTTATATTAGTATGATTTTTCAATCCAATTCGCATTATCCTGCCTACCTTAAACCTATAGGTGTGTTTTTTGTTTCTTCAGATTCATCAGCGCCTGAAGGATACTATACAAGTATGTCCTATTTTATCAGTGACATTTTTCCTGCTATATTTTTCTGGGGGATATGGGCGGGAATAGTTATTATATTACCAGCAGCTAAATTTAAAAAAGATTAAAATTATCGCCATTTTAAACTACAGCTAAACTATGAAGCTACTTTAATCAGTTAAAATAGACAGCCACTATAATTAAACAAACAAAACGTTGCCATTAAATTTAATTTGTTGGTTAAGAATTTATCTTTTACTACTCAGTTACTTACATTTCATCCATAAAAAAATTAGCACGCTTAAACCTAAATTCGGCCCATGAAAATAACTGCATGGTGCAGTTGTGATTTATTACTGAATAGTTTTACTGAGTAGTTTAAGTTTTATGCCAATAGCTTTTCGCAGTTACTGATATTCGCTCGCCGCTTTCGCTTTAAGTTTTCACAATAACTTTTTTGTGAGGCTGGCCTGCCTACTGCACCATGAAATACGCGCGTAAATTGGGTTGTAAGCTTTAACCAGTTTTCTAAAGATATATTCACCCTTTCTAATAAAGGCAAGTGTATACTATCAATATAACCGCGTTTGTCTTCTCGTATACAACGTCCAGTTAACTCAACAAGTTCAAGGTACGATTTAAGCTCAAACGGCAGCCCTTTTGCCATAACCTGACGAGACATGCCTGCAAAGCGCAGTAGTTGTTTTGGTTGCTTGCCATCCTTTGCATACGTTAAACGCTGTTTGATGCTGGTATGGTATGACTCCTCTGGGGTGTTAGCCATTTTCGCTCTAATAGGGTTTAAATCGACATACGCCATACAAGCAGCAAGTGCTGCTTCATCTAATAATGCTTGTGATGTGAATCTGCCTTCCCAGAATCTACCTGTGCAGTTATCTTCTTTATTTGCTCTGCGAGCAATGTTTTCATTTAACAACCGCATAAACCAGCTAATACTTGATAGGCGCTCGCGGTAGTCGTTTACTGTTTGATTGAAAAAGATAAGTTCGGCTTTACTTAGCTTTTCACCCTGTATGTATTTTTGCGTAAGTACAGTACCTTTACAGAGCTTATGCCAGCGAATGATAATCGCTTTATCGTTTAATCGATTCGCTTTTTTATCATCAACATA
>NZ_JJNZ01000036.1 GCF_000690055.1 Pseudoalteromonas fuliginea | reverse complement strand
TCCACAAAGATCAACACGCCCTTAGCCTTCACTTATATTTTTTATGGTGGGTTTATTATGCTTTTCGTTTTACTATCCTAAAGCGCGACATTACTTATCATTTTGTCAAAAGGCGTTAACTAAATCATGTGCCTATTTAGATAAAAAATTAGCCCGTTAACTTACTTTTAATTGGGTATAAAAAAATGCCAGCAATACATTGCTGGCATATTTTATAGCTTACCTATTTATAGCTTACATATTTATTACTTTGCTAATTTTTTAGCTAGGTATAACCATGTTTCTATTACTGTATCTGGATTTAGTGAAACAGAGTCAATGCCCTGCTCTACTAACCATGCTGCAAAGTCTTCGTGATCTGAAGGACCTTGACCACAAATACCTACGTACTTGCCTTTTTCTTTAGCTGTTTTAATTGCCATAGAAAGTAGTTTTTTAATTGCTGGGTTACGCTCATCAAATAAATGTGCGATTAAACCTGAATCACGATCAAGACCAAGCGTTAACTGTGTTAAATCGTTAGAGCCGATAGAAAAACCATCAAACATTTCTAAAAATTCATCAGCAAGTAATGCATTTGAAGGCAGCTCACACATCATGATTACTTTAAGACCATTTTCACCACGTTTAAGGCCATGCTCTTCTAGTAATTCAATTACGCGTTTACCTTCTTCAAGGGTACGTACGAATGGGATCATGATTTCAATGTTTGCCATATCCATGTCGTTTCTTACGCGTTTTATAGCTTCACATTCTAGTGCAAAACAATCGCGGAAGTCTTCAGAGATATAACGTGCGGCGCCACGAAAACCAATCATTGGGTTTTCTTCTTCTGGCTCGTATTGCTGGCCACCAACTAGGTTTGCGTATTCGTTTGATTTAAAATCAGACATACGCACAATTACACGCTCCGGTGCAAAAGCACAACCGAGCGTTGAAATACCTTCAACCAGTTTTGTTATGTAAAACTCTACTGGTGATTCGTAACCGGCAATCATGTCAGTAATTTCTGCTTTTAATGCATCGGTTTGCGCATCAAAATTTAATAACGCTTTAGGGTGAACGCCAATCATACGGTTGATAATAAATTCAACTCGCGCAAGGCCAACACCTGCATGCGGTAAGCGTGCAAAGTCAAAGGCGCGATCGGGGTTACCCACGTTCATCATGACTTTCATTGGTAGTTCTGGCATTTTATCAACGCGTGACGTTAGTATTTCAAAATCTAAAATACCTTCGTAAATAAAGCCGGTATCGCCTTCGGCGCACGATACTGTTACTTCTTGGCCCGCTTTAATTAAATCAGTTGCATTACCACAACCAACAACTGCCGGAATACCAAGTTCGCGTGCAATGATTGCAGCGTGACACGTACGGCCACCACGATTTGTAACAATCGCTGCTGCACGTTTCATGATTGGTTCCCAATCAGGGTCGGTCATATCGGTAACTAAAATATCGCCTACTTGTACCTGATCCATTTCTTTGATTGAATCAAGAACACGTACAACACCGCTACCAATTTTGTGACCAATTGCACGGCCTTCAACAAGTACATTACTTGTGCCATTTAATTGAAAACGTTCCATTACGTTTGAGTCTTCGTTTGAGCGGACAGTTTCTGGACGTGCTTGAACTATATATAGTTTGCCGTCGTTTCCGTCTTTTGCCCATTCGATGTCCATAGGACGACCGTAATGTTTTTCAATGATTACAGCTTGTTTGGCAAGATCTTGCACTTCTTCATCTGTAATCGAAAATTTATTAGAAAGTTCAGGGTCAACATCTACGATGTCTACTTGCTTACCGTGTGATTTGTCTTCTGAGTAAATCATTTGAATGGCTTTAGAGCCAATATTACGACGTACTACTGAAGGTTTGTTTTTAAGGAGTGTTGGTTTATGAACATAAAATTCATCAGGGTTAACCGCGCCCTGTACAACCATTTCACCTAAGCCATAGCTTGATGTAATAAATACAACGTCTTCAAAACCAGACTCTGTATCAATACTAAACATTACGCCAGATGCTGATTTATCTGAACGTACCATGCGCTGTATACCTGCTGATAACGCTACACCACGGTGATCGTAACCTTGGTGAACACGATATGAGATTGCGCGGTCGTTAAATAATGAAGAAAATACGTGTTTAATAGCGACCATGACTGAATCGATACCGACAACGTTAAGGAAAGTTTCTTGTTGGCCTGCGAATGATGCATCTGGCATATCTTCAGCGGTAGCTGATGAACGTACTGCAAATGAAACATCTGCTGCAGTATCGCCATGGAGCTGGCTATATGCGTCGCGAATGGCTTGCTCTAGGTTTGGTTGGAATGGTGTGTCGATTATCCATTGGCGGATATCGGCACCGACTTTAGCGAGTGTATTTACATCATCAACATCAAGTGTATCTAGGATGTCATGAATTTTGGCGGTGAGTCCTGATTGATCTAGAAACTCATTAAAAGCATCTGCGGTAGTTGCAAAACCACCCGGTACTTGTACACCTGCGTTTGCGAGGTTTGAAATCATTTCGCCAAGTGAAGCGTTTTTACCGCCAACTCGAGGAACATCTTGCATACCAAGCTCTTGATACCAGAGAACGTATTCTTGCACGGATCTTTCTCCAAAAAAAACAAATTGTAGGTCTAACTGTGAGAGTTAAGAAAGAAAACCTTTTATAAAGGTCGTCATCATTCTACACTGGCAACAGTCCTCACGTAAACCGTGGGAAACCCATTTTAGGGATTTAAACGCAATAAAAAGGTTAATTATGAGAACTGCTTTTTATATATCAGATGGAACAGCAATTACTTCAGAGGTATTTGGGCATGCGACTTTGTCGTTGTTTCCTATCGATTTTAATCATAAAACAATTCCATTTGTAGAAACTGAAGAAAAAGCGCACGAAATTAAAGCTTTAATTAATGCAACCGCTGCAAAAACAGGTGAAAAGCCTTTCGTGTTTTTTACTTTTGTGAATCACAATTTAAGTGAAATTATAAAATCGGCTGATGCAGTTACGTATGATTTTTTAACTACGTATAGCGAAAAAATAGAAAAAGAACTCAATGTAGCCCCTGTTCCAAAAATGCATCGTACGCATTCTATCCACGAAAAAAGTTATGATTTTAGAATTGATGCGGTTAACTATGCTCTTATGAATGATGATGGCGGAAATATTAAAAACTTTTCCGAAGCAGACATCATTTTAATTGGCGTTAGCAGAAGTGGTAAAACACCAACAAGCTTATACTTAGCACTGCAGTACGGCATTAAAGCGGCTAACTACCCTATTACAGAAGAAGATTTAGATAATGAAGGTTTGCCTAAATGTTTAGTCCCTTATAAACATAAGTTATTTGGACTCACGATTGACCCTGAGAGGCTTGCGGCTATAAGGCATCGACGTATGGCTAACTCTAAGTATGCGTCTATTAAACAGTGCCGTATTGAGGTGCGCGAAGTGGAAATGTTGTATAAGCGGCACAAAATAGCTTACTTTAATTCTACGCATCATTCTGTTGAAGAAATTTCTGCAAAAATACTGATAGAAACAGATTTAGAGCGACGTAAGTACTAACTCACTCATCAAAATTGAAATAAAAAAACCGCAATTAAGCGGTTTTTTTAGTATTAACAAATATTATTTACGTGCGTCTTTTAGTAAATCTGCGACTAAAAAGCCTAACTCTAATACTTGGTCGGCGTTAAGGCGTGGATCACACTGCGTTTTGTAACGCTGTGCTAGGTCATCGTCAGATAAACCGTAAGCACCGCCGGTACACTCTGTTACGTGCTGGCCTGTCATTTCTAGGTGAACACCACCTGCATATGAACCTTCTGATTTGTGTACAGCGAAGAACTGACTGATCTCACGCATGATATTATCGAAGTTACGCGTTTTGTAACCTGATGTCGCTTTTTCAGTATTGCCGTGCATTGGATCTGAGCTCCAAATTACTTTACGGCCTTCTTGTTGAACTCTTCTTACTAGCGCTGGGAGTTTTTCAGGAAGTACGTCTGCACCCATACGCGTAATTAGCGTTAAACGACCAGGAATGTTATCTGGGTTTAATGCATCAATTAAACGAATTAGGTCATCTGGGTCCATACCTGGGCCAACTTTAACACCAATTGGGTTTTTAATGCCTTTAAAAAATTCAATATGTGCATGGTCTAGTTGACGAGTACGTTCACCAATCCAAACAAAGTGAGCAGAACAATCGTACCAATCACCCGATAAATGGTCGCGACGAGTAAGCGCCTCTTCGTAACCAAGTAATAAAGCTTCGTGAGAAGTGTATAAATCGGTTTCTTTTAAGCTTGGCGCAATTGTAGAGTTAATTCCGCACACTTCCATAAACTCTAGTGCGTCTTGAATTTTATCTGCAAGTTGTTGGTATTTTTCTTTAAGTGGATTTGCAGCAACAAAGCCCATGTTCCAGCGGTTAACCTGGTGAAGATCGGCTAGGCCACCTTGTGCAAATGCACGTAATAAGTTTAACGTAGCGGCACTGTGATGATAAGCCGTCATTAAACGTTGTGGATCCGGTATACGTGCTTCTTCTGTAAACTCAATATTATTAATGATGTCGCCACGGTAAGATGGTAAAGACACGCCATTAATTGTTTCTAAGTCTGCTGAACGAGGTTTAGCGTATTGACCAGCCATACGCGCTATTTTAACTACAGGGCATTTACCGCCGTATGTTAATACAACTGCCATCTGTAAAATTGTTTTGAATGTATCGCGAATGTTAGCTGCATTAAAATCGCTAAACGACTCTGCACAGTCACCACCTTGAAGTAAAAATGCACGGCCTTCGCACACATCTTCAAGTTGTTTAAATAAGCTTCTTGTTTCTTCAGCAAAAACTAAAGGCGGAGCCGTCTTTAATTGGCCTTCTACTGATTTAAGTATTTCTTGATCTGGGTACTGTGGTTGCTGCAGTATTGGCAGCTCTCTCCAGCTATTTGGGTTCCACGATTGCATGTTCTTTCCTCATTCCTACATTACCTGATAAGAAGAAATTACCGTATGCAGGCCCCTATGTTCAAGGACTAAATTCACTATTTACCAATTATTTAGTTATGAGTTAAGTATAATAGTAATCTTATTTAATCCATGTGGTTATATAACATACACTTTAGTTTTATCTTTAATAAACTAAAGTGTTTAAATACAAGCAATTATAGAGCGCTAATTGCAATTTTAGCGCATTGAGAATAAATAGAGCATAAGGGTTTATTATATGTAACTTAATAAAGAACACATCATACTTAAATGGTAAGTAATGTAGCCTTAACTTTACAGTGAAATTTAATTAATAGTTAGCAACTACTATGTGCAGGCCTTAATGTATGATAAGGCGGATGTGTTAATCATTTATTTGCATGGTAAAGTATTCACAAAAAGAACTAGATTCACAAGCGCCAAAACGTAAAGGTGTGGTACGCAATTTACGTTTTCTCTACCAACACGATAGTGTTTATCATGATTAAAAACCCAAATGGTAGAGATATTTTTAGAATGATGCTGAAGTTAAAAACTTTTATATTTACTCTCATTACCGTGTTACTAATTACGATATAAGTTCGTTTAACTCATTTTCCCTACTCTTAGTTAATCAGCCAATTCAGAACTAAGCGCATTAACTGGTTGATGTAATACAAAGATCAAATATGTAAAAGTTTAATTCTTAGTTTAGGGATTTCACTTTAGACAAAGAACACATCATACTAAATTTAATTAATAAATATATGTAGAGCTGAGTGAATTTGATTATTTATTTAGACAAAGCAAAGTGCATGTAATAATATTTACCTAGTAAGATGTGTTCTTTGAGGTGGGTAATGGTAACTAAGGTACAAATTAGAAGTCAGTTTGATTTAATGAACGAGTTAACTTTAAGGTTAATTGAAGAACTGAAAGAGTGTGAATTTTCCAAAGCAGAGTACTATCAGTTACCTGATGTTAGTAGTATAGATGAAAGTAAAGTTCCAGAATCTATAATCGTTTCTAAAATATCGGGCGCTCCGGCTCAAAAAGCAATCCTTCACTCCTTTTCTGACATTTATAAAAAATCGGGCTTAAGCAGTCGTGTTTTAAAAAGGCACCCAGGCTTGCTTGTTATTAAAAATGCAGATAAACATGCTTTAAATAATCGTATAGCCCAAGTGAATAAAGCTAAAGCTACATTTAAAGAATGTATTTTAGCTATTGATAGCAACGATGCGCGATTTGAAGCTGTTCACAATGCTATACCAAATTTAATAACGCTTGCTGCATATCGTAAAATTCATAGTGAGAGTGAATCCCCATTTTCAGTTAGGTTTACCTGGATGCACAAACATGCAACAAAAACACTTACTAAAAAAATGGCACTAGAGATGCTCGATAAATCGGCCGGTTATCGAAACCCAAGAATGATCGATCAGCAAAAGTGGCAATTACTTGTAGCTCAAGAACAAGCACGAGTTGCTAGTTTAGGTGAAAAAGAAAAACTACGAATACGCCGCCCTACTCGCGTAAGTCCCCAAGTAAATGTAAGATACACGGCACAAAATAGGTATCACGTTAGTGCAGCATTGCCATTTATCTTAATTAATCCGGAACCCGATGTAAAACTTGGCATATTACAAAACTATGAAAAACCATTAAGCCATCCACGCAAACGAGATTATGACTTTTTAGTCAACAGACTTTACTTAGAACAAGTAGATAAATGATTATGTTAAAAAGGCCACATTAAGTGGCCTTTTAGGTAGTTATGGTAGTTATTGGATAATAAAATAAATTCGTTGCTATTTTTCTACTATCTCTTCAATTTTATCTTCATCTATCAAAACCGCATTTTCAACAATGCGTTTACCACCTTGAATCTCAATACGTTTGTTATGCTTATTTAATGTCAGTATTTCGTCACAAAACTGATCAGACGGGTGCATTTCGTATGTGTAATCAATAATGTTACCAGTTTTGTCATCTTTGACGTTTGTAATGCTGTATTCTGATATCGCACCTTTTTCAATCAAATCTTTCATTGTTGTTGTCATATCACGGCGTAATGCTTTTAATTTATTCTCAGTAATATTGTCAGTTGAATAAATAGAACCGTACTTTTCCATAATAGAAAGCAATCTAAAATGATATGTTTTACCTGGAGCAGCATATCGCCAAAGATGGTACAAACGAAGCATCATCCAACGCGACAATCCCCGTTTTAATTCTTGTGCGCTATTAAAGTAATACCCTTTGTATTCAAGGTTATCAATCATGTTATGAACAAATGCATTTAAACAAGCTACACATTTAACATTGCCGCCTTGACCTTTTTTCCCACTAAAATGTAGTGACGATAAAAAGTTCATGTTTGATTCGTAAAAGGAATCATCAATGTCAGAGTTTTTTGTATCTGTTGCCGAATATTTAAACGAAAGTTTAGAGCCTTGTAATGCTTCAAGTGATTCTTTAATTGCAGGATACGGCATTGATTGCCCTACCGCTTTGAGTTCTTGCGCTAACTCGTTCATAGAAAAAACCACGGCATATTGAATACCGGACTTAAAATTAATTTTTACTATTTTACCTTTTGAAGCCAAACGAATTAAGGCTCGCTCTACTTTTTCTTCTCTATCTGATGGCCAAACCAAATATTCTACGTCTTCGCCATCTTTACGAGTACTCACAACAGCAGGTGTTATTTTTATTTCGCCATCGTATAAAATACCGTCCACTTTTTCTGATATTTTACGTGTAATGATTGTTTTTTTCGGTGCTTCTTCAAGCGGCAATTTCTTATGGCCAGAACGAACAAAGCGTCCCCATAAATCATAGTGATTAAACGTATTTGAATAAGCACGTAATCCATGAGCAGCATTTTCAATAGAAATGCGAACATCTTTATTATCTGTAAATAGTGCTAAACTCTCGTTATCAATTGCACTTTCCACCCCGTGAATTTGGCCTCTTAGTGTATCAGGCAAGTTATCTACCGAGATGTTGACCTTTCGGCTCATTGTTCTTATTTCCATTTTTATTGCGACAGTTAATAACAACACATAAAACAAGAAAAGTTAAATGTTTAAGTTAGTATAAAAGTGATCTGACTTTAAATAAAACATTCAGATCACTTTTATACTAACTGTTGTCAATTTTTGGTGTTTTCAGATCATTATTATACTAACAAGTGAGTTATAAATCTCTTTTTTACTAACTCAGCTATTATTTTGTCCAGTGTAATTGATATTTTATTAAATTAAACACGACAAATTACGCTTTTAAGTAATTCTCCTGTGGATAAAGCAATATCGAGTTAGAATAGATCTGATCTGTACTTACTACAGATCAGATCTATACTAATTCAATGCCCCTTTTATCTAGTAGACCCGTGCATAACTTTATAATTTACTTAGTAAAAATCGGATCTCAAGAGGTGTTTTTGTTCATAACTTAATGAGTAAGCTGTGCATAACTATATATCTCAATTAGTCCTTAGTAAAAAGCTGATCTGAGTGTTAATAAAGATCTGATCTTAACCAAGTATAAAGGTGATCTGCTTTTTTTAATATTATTCATATTTATCATCAAGTTATATGCTAATTATACACCCTTAACCTTTATTACCTTATATATTTAACCACCTTTAAACTTCTTTATTTATACTAAGCAATATTAATGATGTAAAAATATTATTAGATGTCTTCTTTTTAAAATGCATGTCGCCATAAATAGTTGTTTACAGCAAATTGAATGGACATTATACTTACTGCCTAACTTTGAGGAAGGAAAGTATGTCTATCAACAATAATGCGCTAAATACCTATCGACTCTTAAAAGCGACTGCTGAAGTTGCAGAAAAGTCATTAGAAGGACGTATTCAACATTATCGCGCTCATCTTAAATCCGAAGAAAAAGAGTTAAGAACATACACCCAAAAAGCAGCAGCCGATTTACTAGGTTGTAATAATCGTACCTTAAAAAGACGCCATGATAATGGTGATTTTGATGATTTAAACATAAAACGCGGTGCAAATGGCCATTATGCTTACACACTTGTAAATATTTTTGCAATGGCTGATATTATGGATATCAAGCCTGATCACCGCACTAGCGACGACAAACTTCAAGTTATTGTTATAAACTCCCTCAAAGGCGGTTGTGGTAAAACAACCAGTATGGTTAATATTGCAGCGGCACTTGCTACAACCAATATTAAACGTTATCGCATTGGTATTATTGATTTAGATCCACAAGGTTCATCATCTAGCTTCTTCCCCTCTAGCGAACATGATCCAATTACTGTTGGTGATTTAATGCGCGATTGCATAGATCTAGACGAAGGCGAAACATGGCCTGAATTTGTATCAAACTCATTTTTACCTACGCATATTCCAAATATTCGCGTTTTACCATCGGGTATGGATGACTTTTATTTTGAGCACGAAACTGCCACTTTATTAAAAGATACTTCAAATTATGAGCAAACTCGCCATTATCATAAGTTATTAGAAAAAGTAATCGAGCCGGTTCAAGATGAGTTTGATATTTTACTTATTGATACAGCTCCAACTCTTAACTTTATGTTTTATAATGCATTAATGGCATCTACAGCGATGCTTATTCCTGTTCATCCTGAAGCTGTCGATTTTGATGCAAACAATAAATATCTAAAAAGGTTAGGCGAGATTTATCATACTGTTGCTGCGCTTGGACATGAAGGTTGGGACTTTATGCAGTTTCTTGTGACCAATTATGTAAAAGGTAACCATTCACAACGCGATATTGTTAAAGATGTTCGAAGTGCATTTGGCCGCCAAGTTATGAGTTACCCAATTAACCACAGTTCTGCAATTACAGCGAGCTCTTCATCTTTTAATACTATTTTTGATCAAAAAGCGTCTGATAGTTTAGCCAGTCGTGAATCGCTTATGCGTGCACAAGAAAACATTAAAGATGTTGTTGACGAACTTGAAATGCTAATTCGATCTAATTGGCAATCCACACAATCAAAATTAAATACGCCTAAGTAAGGATGTTAAATAAAAATGGCTAAAAAACGTAAAAATGACACCCGCTTAGATCCATTTGCAACAGCTGTGGGCAGCAGTAGTCTTGATGCATTACTAGAACAAGCGAATGCTGGCGATGTAATTAGAATGCCTGCACCGAGCGACCCTGCTCGTCAAATTACGCTTGTTTGTAAAGTGATCGCACATGCTGATATTGAATCTACCACTGGTGTATATGGCAAAAATCGTCGCGTACAGGCACTTCTTAACGAAAAGTCAGTATCAGATATTCTTCCTACAATTAGCGATGATGGTCGAAATCAGCACCCTGCTTTGCTTTGGGATCAAGGTGACAAAAGTTTAGTTCTTGCAGGTTCACGTCGTCGTATGGCCTGTATTCTAGGTAACGCTGATTATTTAGTGCTTAGCTCAAGTGACTTTACTGAACAAGATGCAAAAATTTTAGCTGTTTCATCTGATCAATACATAGCACCAAGTTTATGGGAGTTAGGACAAGCTTATCAACAAACTAAAAATGAATTAATTGAACAAGGTAAAAAAGGATCTTACCGAGAAATAGCTGCTCTTGAAGGTGTTTCGCATACTGCCATTGCAGATGCAATTAAAGCCTATGAACAAATACCAGCTGAGGTTATTGCGCTTTATCCTACGGCTAATCATGTTGGTAGAGAAGTTGCTAAAAAGCTTGTTATTGCAAAGGAGCGTGATCCTGAGAGCTTTAATCGGTTGGTTCAAGAGCTAGCAAGTAACAATGACATTAACGCGATTACAAGCGACGACAAGCGTGCAATGGCTGTTACTAAATGCTTAACAGCTGAACCGCAAACTACAGTAAAACGCGAAGCTGTTCTCGAAAATGATTTTGTTTCACTTCAACGAAATCTTAAAAGTGGCGATGTTTCTATAAAAATAAACAACAAAGTGATGACAGACAAGCGCTTAGAGCAACTTACAAAGCTATTAAGTGCTTTTAATTAGTTAGTAAAATAGCGATCTATCCAGTTTGTTTTGTTAGTTAAATATTGATCTGCAATATTGTTTAGTTAGTATAAATCTGATCTGTACACGCCGTTAATGTGCTTATTTAGCCTGTTTTATTGCGTAGATCATTTTTTTACTAACTATTCGCCTCTTTTTTATCTATTCACCATATGTTTTAAAAAGTGTTAGTAAAATTCTGATCTAAAAGCGCTCTAACTATTGTTTAAGTTGTTTTTATTTTTTGAATCAGCAACATTTTGCAATTTATTCAACAAAATCCATTCTAAATTTAGTTATAAACCAATTTTTTACTAACCAATCAACTCCAACCAGTTTATATTGCGTTAATATAGCTTTAGCTCAGAGCACATAAGGCATATACTGGCAGAATTATTTTTAAAAACTAATCCTTAGAGTGACATGTCTGCTAACTTATCAAAAAATGATTTACTGGCTATTTTTGAAGAAATTAAAAATGAGCAGGCTACTCAGTTTCCTCTTTCAGAACGCTTTATAAATAAGCTGTTTCGACCCAATGTGCTAGCCAAAGGTAAAGAGTATTACAAAAACGGAAAAATCAGTTGGTTAGAGCATACTTCTAACTTTTCTGTTGTTGATTCAACTGTGCAAGGTGATAACGGTACACCGTTCAATCAGCGTATAGAGATCAGTAAAATACCAACTGGTTATTCGGTTGATACACATTGTACGTGTAATATAAAAACTAAATGCCGTCACCTAGCAGCAATTTTATTAAAACTAAAAATAGAGCACTCTGGTGAATACGGAGAAGATTACTTTATTAATGATTGGTTTAGTGAGTTAAGCGCACTCAAAAGCGCCGAGCAAACAATACCGTCGCAAGTTTTACTCTTTGTATTAGATATTGAAAATAACAAAGTATTTTTATCACCTAAAATAGCTAATTATGATAAAGATCAAAATTACACATTAGGTCGTAACCTTACCGATCAGCAACTTAATAGCTTTATAACCCCGAATGATTTACTCGAAAGTGATTTTAGACTTTATAGTTGGATCCGTTCACAAAATGCTGTAGGTAATATTGAACTCAAAGGTTTATGGGGTTTTAATGCGTTGCAACAACTTATTGCTACAGAACGATTATTTTTACAACGCTCTCGTGTTGCAATTAAGCCACAAAGTGCCCAAGCGCTGAACTTTAATTGGAAACAAGAAAAAGATTTAACGCAGTTGGGTATTAATTTGGAGCAAAGCAAAAATTGGGCACTGATTAAAACAACGCCACCTACATACATAGATTTAGATTATTTAAAAATAGGGCGTATACGTACGCCATTAAGCGCTGATGAAATCTCACATTTGCAAACAATACCCGCTTTACATAGTGCTAACTTCGATCGAATTTATAAGCAGTTAGCAGATAATTTTGGTGCGGGCGTTATACCACATCCAACAAATTCACAAACAACGCTACCTAAAGCAGCTAGTAATGCTGTTTTAAAAGTAACTACGGGTGAACAAGGCTTAACGCTTTCATTGTTATTTAAGTATAAAAACAAGAATTATTTAGCAGGTGCAGCGCCTGCTAGCTTAATAAACAATGCGTTTGAAAATACCGTTAAAAATGAATTAGTGAATTTAGGTTTTGAGTTTTGTAAAGGGGGTTTACAAAGTGAGTTTGTTTTTACCAAGCAGTCCCCTATTCATCTACATTGGCTTACCTATGAAGTATTTCCAAGTTTTAAAGAGCGCGGTTGGAAAGTAGCGATTAGCAAAATGACAGTTGCTAATCCACAAAGCGAAGTTACACTTTATGCGAATAGAGCCGCAGGGCATCAAATGCATTGTAAAGTATTACTTAGTGGTGCAAAAGCTGCGCTACTTTTTAATAATGAAGATTTAACTTATCAATCATTAAATCGTCAAAGTGAGCTATTTCATTACTATCCAATGGGTCGTCAATTTGGCGTTATCAATAAATCAGCTATTAATTTACTAACTGAATTTAAGCAACGCTTTGAGTTTGTAAAAACAAGAGATGAATTTAATATTCCGCTTTCGTACTTGCCTGAGCTTGTAAAACACACCGCAATAAATGTTGAGCTTCATGACGACTCTTTAGAGCTTTACTTACAAGAACTAAATAATACCGACCACGCTATGCCAAAGGTATCTTTACATGGCTTAAATGAGTCGGTAGAGCTTAGAGAATACCAACAACAGGGCGTTGATTGGTTAAGCTTTTTAAAACGTCATAAGCTTGGTGGTATTTTAGCTGACGATATGGGTTTAGGGAAAACACTGCAAGTGATTGCTTTTTTAACTAGCACGTATAATCGTCCGCAAGCTGGCCCTACTTTAATCGTGTGTCCGACAAGTTTGGTAAGTAATTGGGAAAATGAAATAACTAAGTTTGCTAAAGGCTTAAAAGTGACAACTATTTTTGGTTCTCATCGAAACGAGTCACTACAGCACCTTGCTCAATCGCAATGCATACTGACAACTTATCCGCTGTTAAAACGTGATATAGCATATTACTCGCCATTATATTTCGAAAATATAATTCTCGATGAAGCGCAATACATTAAGAATGACACAGCACAAGTATCGCGCTTAGTTAAACGACTTAATGCTGATTTTAAGTTATGTTTAAGTGGTACGCCAATCGAAAATAATTTACTTGAGCTTAAATCTTTACTCGATTTTGCTATGCCATCATTACTTGGTTCACAAGCCCATTTTAAGCAACATTTTCAAACTCCAATTGAACGTGAAGCTGACATGGAACGTGCTGAACAGTTAAAAGCGTTGATTATGCCTTTTATATTGCGCCGTACTAAAGCGCAAGTAGCTCAAGAGTTACCTGAAAAAACAGAGATAACAAAAGAGTTTGAGTTTGAACCTAAACAAAAAGAAATGTATCAGGGGATTACACGCTCTCTTGAAGAAAAGTTAATAGACTTATTTGCAGAGCAAGGTGTTCAAAAAAGTAAACTAGCCTTTTTAGAAGCATTATTAAAGCTTAGGCAAATTTGTTGTCACCCTAAATTAATAGAGCCTGATACGCAAGCTGGCTCTGCTAAATTAGAATGGCTCACGACCCATTTACCATTGATGCTGAGCCTTGGTCGTAAAGTAATTATATTCAGCCAGTTTACTTCGGCACTCGACTTAATTGCTAAGCGCCTAGATGAAATAAATATAGATTTTAGTCTACTTACAGGACAAACTCGCCATCGAGATAAAGTAATTGATGAATTTACTAGCGGTAAAACATCGGTATTTTTAATTAGTTTAAAGGCCGGCGGCACAGGTCTTAACCTTACACAAGCCGATACAGTTATTCACTTTGATCCATGGTGGAACCCTGCTGTAGAAAAACAAGCGACTGATAGAGCTTACCGTATTGGCCAAACTAACCCTGTGTTTGTATATAAACTCATAATGAGTAACTCAATTGAGCAAAAAGTATTTAAAATGCAAGAAGATAAGCAAGCTTTAGTTGATGCATTATTTACTGATAAATCAATGAGTTTTACCCAGTTTGATGAACAGCAAATGTTGTCATTAATAAAAAACTAGAATCTTTTTTGAACTTAATTAATTAAAGTGCGTCTACTACTTTGCTTGTTGTTAAATTGCAGTTTACACAAGCGATAATGTTGATTTCCCTATTTAGTTACTAATTTTAGTAATGATTGAGCCAGCCCATTTTGAGTTGGCTTTTTTTATGTCTAAAATTTAGCGTTAAGCACTTATTTTAAAATTTTTTATTTTTTTATGAACTTAATTTAAAAGCAGGCGTCTACTATTATGCTTGTTGATTAATTGCAGTTAATACAAGTTTTATGTTGATTTCCCCCTATTTAATTACTAACTTTAGTAATAATTAAGCCACTTCATTTTGAACTGGCTTTTTTTATGGTCAAAATTCATCATTTAAATATTATTTAAATTTTTTTGAGTTTTTACTGAACTTAATTTAAAAACAGGCGTCTACTATTATGCTTGTTGATTAATTGCAGTTAATACAAGTTTTCATGTTGATTCCCCCCTATTTAATTACTAATTTTAGTAATAATTAAGCCACTTCATTTTGAACTGGCTTTTTTTATGCCTAAAATTTGCCAATTCCAATCAAACACTACTCAGATAAACGAATTTGTACCAATCTGCTTTGGTATGAAGTGATTTAATTCGTTCAGTTGTTCAAATACTTATGCTGATTGGTATCACTGAAAGTTATTAAATTATTTTTGAATTAATTACTTCATTTACCGGTCTACTGTAATACCTGTTGTTATACAACTTAGCCAAATAATGTAATTTATTTTGGCAAATGCGTATTTAAGTTGCAGCTTGCTCGGGTACATGTTGATTTTCCCTTTGATTACTTAATTTAGTAATATTTAGCCAGCTTATTTGAGCTGGTTTTTTTATGCCTGTAATTTCTTTGCTCCTCTACTCTACTTCTATTGCTTGTTATTGGTTATGATGGCATGTCTCTAAATTTTATAAGTTTATTTTTATGCTCACTCAAATACTCACTAACATCGATTGGTTAAGTGCAGGCGCTGGTGCTATTTTAGGTATTGTATTTTATGGTGTTATATCTGCGCAGCTTAGCAAAAAGCTACACCTAAAAATAAGCGAACAACAACAACAGCTTTCACTCTTACAAAATCAGTTTGATAATAAAGAGCTACAATACAGCACCTTACTTGAGGATCACGAACTACTCGAACATACTCACCAAGAGCAGCGCGATGAGGCGCAGCATTTTAAAACGCGTTTTAGCGAACAAGAAAAACAAAGCATTCAATACAACCATTTTTGGCGCAAAGCCGAAGACGAGCTTGCAGCGCTTCGTGAGCAATATAATCAACGCGATGTTGAGTATAATAATATGCGCACCACCCTTGAGCAGAAACAGCAAAGCTTTAGCGAGCAACTCGCGCAAATTGAGCAAAGTAAAAATATGCTCAAAAAAGAGTTTGAAAATCTAGCCAATAAAATTCTAGAAGAAAAATCACAAAGCTTTAAAACCTTAAATCAAGAAAGCATTGAGCAATTATTAAAACCAGTTCAAGGCGAGCTAAAAGGCTTTAGAGAAAAAATGGAATCAATACACGTTGAAGATATAAAGCAACGCACCGCGCTAAAAACTGAGCTACTGCATTTACAAGCCAAAAGCCAAGCTATAACAGATCAAGCCGACAAGCTCAGTAACGCGCTACAAGGGCAAAAGAAGACTCAAGGTAATTGGGGCGAGCTTATGCTCGAAAACGTATTAGATAGTGCTGGCTTACGTGCAGGGGTTGATTATAAGCGCGAAGTGTCGTTTAACACTGAAGATGGCCGCTTGCGCCCTGATGTAGTTGTGTACTTACCACAAGGTCGCCACTTAGTTATTGATGCTAAAACATCATTAAATGCCTATACACGCTATGTGAACGCTGAAAATGAGCTAGATGCTAATCAAGCAATTAAAGAGCATGTAAACGCCGTTACAGCGCGTATTAATGAACTTGCGAGTAAATCGTACGACCGTTTGCCAGGTATTAACTCGCCAGAAGTGGTGGTTATGTTTGTACCAATAGAATCAGCTTTTGTCGAAGCACTTAAATATCAAAGCGATATTTACCAACAAGCAATCGAAAAAAATATACTGGTAGCCACACCCACGACCCTGCTTACTAGTTTAAATATTGTTAAACAGCTTTGGCGTTTTGAAGAGCAAACCAAATATTCAAAAGAGTTGGCAAATCGAGCTGAGCGTTTTTATAACAAGCTCAATGGTTTTTTATTGAGTATGGAAGGCGTAGGTAAGCAGCTTGATAAAGCGAAAGAAAGTTACGACAAAGCGTTCTCGCAATTATACCGAGGTAAAGGTAATTTAATTAAACAAGCATCAGAGTTTAAAGAGCTTGGTGTATCAGTACAAAAAGAGTTACCTAGTGAGAGCGTTGAACGTGCGCAGCTAGAGCTCGATTAAATTATTTTAAGTGTTTTGACTTAAAATAAAAACTTACCTTAAGTTTTAAAGCACACTTAAGTAAATATTATTAAATAATGTACGTTAGAGATTAGAGGTGTTTATGAGTAATAAGATTATAGGTATTGTTTTAATCGTTATAGGTATCGCTTTAATTATGTGGGGATATGACGTGTATGATGCGGCGGCTTCGCAGTTAAGCCGTGCATTCAGTGGTGATACACCAATAGAAGCATGGGGGGGTATTATTGGCGGTGCCATCTGTGTATTAATTGGCATTAAAAAGCTTAAGTAATATAAAATACAGCTTATTTTAGTAAGCTGTATTCATTTATTCGTAATCTATCACTTTTAGTAATTCATTCAATTTGCCTTCTGGCAGGCATTCGCCTTTATCCCAATAAGAGTTGAGTAACGTAGTTAAACTGCCAATACGTTGTGACTTTTTCTGCATTTGCTCAATCAAAATGTCAGCTTCTTTTTGTTTTTTTTCTAAACGTTCAATTATTACTGTGTGGTTTAGCTCGTCGTTTTCGTTACGTAATAAAGGTATTTCGTTGAGTGAAAACCCCAAGCTTTGTGAAAATTTAATTAACTGCAATTTTTCTAAGTTTTGTTGGGTGTACAGCCTATAACCATTAGCACTGCGAGTGGTTGGTGTTAATAACCCTTTGCTTTCGTAAAAGCGAATAGTACTGGCGGGTATGTTGGTAAGTTTTGCAAGTTCGCCTATTTTCATAACTAATAATAACTCCACTTTACATAAACTTAGTAGGTTGACCTTCAAGCTAACTTTAAGGTTATAGTCGCTTTAATGTCAATTTAATTAGCCCATAACTATGCGTAACCCTGTATTTACCCCTTTTACCTTGCCAAGTGGTTTAGTATTAAAAAACCGTATTGCCAAAGCCGCTATGGAAGAAAACCTTGCGCAAGAGGATCAAACGCCCTCCCAAATACTCAAAAATGTTTATAGCGCATGGGCAGTGGGGGGAGCTGGGCTAATTATTACTGGCAATGTAATGATTGATCATTTAGCGATGACAGGCCCAGGCGGCCTTGTGCTTGAAAAAAGTACCGATATTACTGCCTTTGCAGAGCTTGCTCGTTTATCGCAGCAAAATAATTGCAAAGTGGTGATGCAAATTAATCACCCTGGTAGGCAAGTATTTAAAAAAATGGGTGGAAAGGCTCTATCAGCGTCAAGTGTTGCACTTAATATGGGTAAGCACTCGCACTTGTTTGGCGTACCAAAAGCGATGACGAAAACTGATATTGACGATGTTATTACCCGCTTTACACAAACTGCGCAGCAAGCTGAAAAAGCAGGTTTTAATGGCGTACAAATACATGCAGCGCATGGTTATTTACTGGCTCAGTTTTTATCGCCACTAACCAATAAGCGCGACGATAAATGGGGAGGGAGTTTACAAAATAGAGCTCGCTTACTCCTCGAAATAACCCGCAGTATTAAAGCTACTTGCTCACTTACCTTTTCGGTTTCGGTAAAGTTAAACTCTGCTGATTTTCAACGAGGTGGGTTTGAACCCAGTGACGCGCAAGTTGTAGTGGACTTATTGAATAAACTCAATGTTGATTTTGTAGAGCTTTCGGGTGGTAGTTACGAAGCACCTGCCATGCAAGGAAAAACAGGTGATCAGCGCACACTTGCCCGCGAAGCGTATTTTTTAGAGTTTGCAAAAGCGATTAGCCAACGCTCATCAGTCCCAATAATGACTACAGGCGGTATTAGTCGCTTATCTATTGCCAACAACGTGATTGAAAGTGGCGTTGCCCTCGTGGGTATTGCCACTGCGCTTGCATACCAACCAAATTTACCAAACAAATGGCAAAATGAGCCACTGCAATTAGCCGTGTTACCCAATATTACTTGGCAAGATAAAACCCTCGCAGGACTTGCCACTATGGCACTGGTTAAAAGACAAATACGCCGTATAGGCCAAGGCAAACCCGTAAAAATAAATGCCTCACCAGTATTTACTTTAATTAGCGACCAACTACGCTCGGTTAAATTAACTAAGCGTTACCGTAAACGCTTTGCTCATGAGCTTAATGTTGAGGCTAAGTAGGGTTTTTTAAATTAAAATAATACACCAATGATGATTTTATAGGCTAAGGTAAAGCTTCATATTAATTTGAGCTTTTTGAGACCTAAATGAATATAGGCATTTATATTTATGATAACGCAGAAGTACTCGACTTTTCAGGCCCTTTTGAAGTTTTCAGTACCGCTAAGCGTTTAGCTGAAAATAACTGGAATGTATTTTTTATTGCGGAGCAAAGTAAGCCTGTAATAGCGCGCGGAGGTTTTAGTGTAAACCCCCATTACAACTTTTTAGATCACCCTCATATTGATTTATTAATTGTGGTAGGTGGCGATCACACCGCCGAATTTAATAAAAAGCAGGTGATTGATTGGATCAGTAAAAGTGCAAAAACAGCTACTCGTGTTGCGTCTGTATGTACGGGCGCGTTTTTGCTCGCAAAAGCCGATTTATTACATGGCTTAAATGTAACAACGCATTGGGAAGATCAAAATGAATTGGCGTTATTATTTCCTGATTTAAATGTAATTAGTGATAAACGTTGGGTGCAGCATAATCAATTTATCACATCAGGGGGGATCTCGGCTGGCATAGATATGAGCCTGCAATTAGTCGCATTGTGCAGTACTGATGAATTTGCTTGCTTAACAGCAAAACAAATGGAATATCAGTGGCATAAAAAATAACAGGCCCAAGTAAAACTACTTATACAACTGTTTGTAATCGACATATCACTCCCCTAAGTCCCAGTATGGGGTATCGCCATAAAAGTCGCTCGCAAAATCAACAAAAGCACGCACTTTGCTCGGTAAAAACTGTCTATTAGCATACACCATGTAAAGCCCCATTGGGTCGGGTTCATAGTCTTGTAAAATGCGCACTACTTTACCTTGAGCCAGCGCTTCGCCTGCAATAAATGTGGGCTGCATAGCAATACCACTTCCCGCAATGGCTGTATTTAGTAGTAAGTCACCATTGTTAGCCACAAAGTTACTTTCAAGCTTTAGCTCGCTTTTTAGCTCATTAACTCCAAATAGGCATTTTGTGGGCTCGCTAAGGGAATAGCGTAAATAATTATGCGACTGTAAATCTAAAAGCGTTTGTGGCGTGCCATGGTGTTTTAAATAATCGGGTGACGCAAATACCGCTAGGTGTATAGGGGCAATTTTTTTAGCTATGAGCGTTGAGTTTTTTAATACGCCAATGCGCAGCGCAATATCAATACCTTGCTCTACTATGTCTACATATTGGTCTGTGAGCCGTAAGTCTAACTTTAAATTTGGATACTGCTTTTGAAAATCAACCAGCAAACCTGCTAAATGCTTAGTACCAAATGACATAGGTGCACTAATACTAAGCACACCCGAAACATTCTCGCTTAAGTTATTTAGTGAGTTTTCCATGTCTTCAATATCAACAAGCACCTGCTGACAACGCTGATAATATTGGTTCCCAGCCTCTGTTACACTTACTTTTCGCGTTGTACGGTGTAATAAACGCGTGTGTAGATTATCTTCCAGCGCAGAAATATATTTGCTGACTAACTGCGGGGAAATATCGAGCTTATCGGCCGCTTTTGAAAACGATCCTTCTTGCACAACGGCCAAAAAGGTTTTCATGGTGGTGAGTTTATCCATTTTTAACAATACTTTATTGATAATGTATAAATAAATACCATATTTATCATCAAAATAAAAACTAATATAGTGCTTAATAACACATCTATTTGTTTAAGGCTTTAGCATGACTCAGCCCGCTTTATTTATATCTCACGGTTCGCCAATGATGGCTGTACAGCAATCGGCTACGTCAGATTTTCTTGTATCATTAGGTCAAACGCTTAGTAAACCACGAGCTATTGTGGTGTTTTCTGCCCACTTTGATGAAGCGCACGATATAGTTATTACATCGGGAGATGCGCCGCAGACTATTCACGACTTTTATAACTTCCCCAAGCCCCTATATGAAATTCAATACCCAGCACCGGGGGACCCTAAGCTCGCTAATACTATTAGTGAGTACTTTTACAAGGCGGGTATTAAAGCCGTGCAAAGTGCCAAGCAAGGTTGGGATCATGGTGTGTGGATCCCGCTGCGCTTAATGTACCCAGCAGCTAATATTCCTATAGTTCAGGTATCTATTAATACACGTCTTGGCACTAAAGCGATGTATAAATACGGACAGTTACTTGCACCATTGCGCAGCGATAACGTATTAATTATTGGCTCAGGCGGTATTAGTCACAATCTACGTGAAATATTTAAAAGCCCCGCTACACCTAACCGTGTTCAAATGGTTAATGAGTTTACCCATTGGGTTGAGCAAAAGTTAATAACGCAAAACACCCAAGCGTTACTTAACTATTTAAATGAAGCACCCAATGCTTTATTTAACCACCCTACTGCAGAGCACTTTTTACCTCTTTTTGCTGCGCTTGGTAGTGGTGACGGTCAAGTTGAAAAAATACATAAAGACATCGAAATGGATATTTTAGCGCTTGATGCATACAAGTTTTATTAAATTGAGCGTTCGTTCAAATTAAGTTAAGCTGTAAGCAAGTACTCTAAAACCAACTTAATTTATTTTATTGCGGAGCAAACATGGCAACTACACTTGCATTTGACGTATACGGTACGCTAATAAACACTCACGGCGTACTGTCCTTACTCGACGACATGATTGGCGATAACGCCCAAGCATTTTCAAATACATGGCGCGAAAAGCAATTAGAGTATTCATTTAGACGTGGATTAATGCAAAATTATATTCCCTTTTCGCTATGTACAAAACACGCACTCGATTACGCCTGCTTAGCGCACAAAACCGAGCTAAGTGAAGGTCAAAAAGAGCAACTGCTAGAGCTTTATAAAACGCTTCCTGCGTTCGATGATGTAAAAGCGGGCCTTGAGCAACTAAAAGCAAAAGATTACCGTTTGTTTGCATTTTCAAATGGGGCTGCCGACGCAGTTCATACCTTATTAGAAACCGCTGGCATTAGTGAGCTTTTTGAAGGGGTAGTAAGTGCCGACGATGTTAAAACCTTTAAACCAAACCCAGGGGTTTATAGCCACTTTTTACGCGAAACCAATTCGACAGGCGCAAACACGTGGCTTGTATCAAGTAATCCGTTTGATGTAACCGGTGCTATATCACATGGTATGCGTGCAGCGTGGATTCAACGATCTGAAGAGTCTATTTTCGATCCGTGGGAAATACAGCCAAATACAATCGCAACCGATTTACTCGATTTAAAAGTAAAATTAGAAAGCGTTAACTAATTTTAATCATACCCTTTATACCTTTGGTGCTTGTGCATTTTAGGTGTAAAGGGGGTTTACGTTTGAACCACTATTAATGCTATATTTTTAAGCAAGTGTTTATTTACTCGTCTAGTTTTTTACCCCTACCCTCTTAACTTAATCTCTGTATTAATAAGCGCAATTAATGCCCTATTTCATCTGAATTAGAGCTGATATCAGAGCGCTCATTCCCTATTGATAAAATGTGATAATTTTGTGATTAATTCGTGACACAGTTGCGAAACTTACCTTCCATAATGTTCCTAAATTAAATAACAAACTTTAGGTTTTAGCTTAGAACAACAGCATTACTTGATATCAACAGGTTTAGATTAATTAAAAAAATTATCAGTTTTTGATTTTTTTCATAAATAAGCATTATTTATTTTATAAACGTCTGGTTTTTTAAACTTAAAGCGAAATAAAACATGCTAATTGAAAATCACGATAAAAATTTAGTTAATTACTTCAAAATTTAAATTTAATAAATTAGTGGAAAATAAAAATGAAATTTAAAAAAGATCACAATGAAAAAAGTTACATATTAAAGGGAATATCTTTTTCAGCCATCGCTCTATCTATCAGCTTAGCGTCAGTTAACGTGTCGGCTGGGGCATGGGTTGGTGAAGAAGGAAGTGGTTATATTAAGTTAGGTTACGCTGATTATACGTCGAGCAAATATCGTGGAAACAACCCAACCTTTGAGCGTTTTGAAGGGCAAAATACATCACTTTACTTGGAGCATGGTTTAGGGAATAACTTCTCTATTTATGGCTCATTATTACATCAAAGCTATGAACAAGAAGATTCTGTAACGGGCACAAGTAGCGCCAGCGGTTTTGGTGATACCGAGGTTGGTATTCGATATCAATGGCAGGCAGAACCTTTTGTTCTATCTACTTCTTTTTTAGTTAAAACCCCTTTTTTATATGATGAGGATGATGGGTTAGGAAATAACCAAGAAGACTACGAAGCCAAAATATTGTTAGGTAAAGGGCTGGATAAGTTTGGTTATATTGGGGCTGAAGTTGGTTATCGGGTTCGTACCGCAGAGCCTTCTGACGAATACAGATACTTGCTTGAGTATGGTTTTAACGTTAATAAAAACATTTATATGCGTGCCAAACTTGACGGAATACTAAGTGCAGAAAATGCAGATTCGTCAACTTCAATCAATGCTGCAAATTTATCAAATCCTTTAGAGTTTGACTCAGGAAAATTTGAACTAGCTACAGGTTGGAATTTTGATAAAAACTCGTCATTAGCTGGCTTTGGTATTGAGCTTACTTTTACACGTGAAATTTACGGTAGCAATATCCTGCAAGGTAATAATATTCAATTTGGTATTACTAAGGTTTATTAAATTATGTCGTTAATTGGTTCGTTAGTACTTGTTGTTCATTTTTTATTATTAGCTATTTTATCTTTATTTGGTTTGCACCGTTTGTCTATGGTATTTCGATGGTTTAAATATCGAAATTTTACACCTCAATCACCTAAAATGTTTGAGAAATTACCAAAGATAACAGTTCAAATTCCACTTTATAATGAAAGGTTAGTTGCCAAAAGGATTGTTGATTCAATTGTATTATTGGAGTATCCGGCTGATCGTTTACAAATACAAATTGTTGATGATTCTAATGACGATACAAGTGAGGTTATTGCTGAACGTGTATCGCATTATAAGCTACAAGGCATAAATATTGAGCACGTACAGCGAACCAATCGTCATGGTTTTAAAGCTGGTGCATTAAAAGAGGCAATGACAACGGCCGATGGTGAATTTATTGCTATCTTTGATGCTGACTTTATACCTACTCCGGATACATTATTAAAAAGTATTCATTTTTTCACTCAAACTGATATTGCCATGGTGCAGTTGCGATGGGAGCATTTAAATCGTCGTAGTAGCTTATTAACAAAAACACAGGCTGTAATGCTCGATGCTCATTTTGGGTTAGAACAGCATGTGCGCTGTGCGAGTGATATGCTTTTTAACTTTAATGGGACTGCAGGTATCTGGCGTACTTCAGCCATTATTGATGCAGGCCATTGGAGTGCTGATACTTTAACTGAGGATTTAGATTTAAGTTATAGAGCTCAACTAGCTGGTTGGAAAATGCAGTATTTAAATCATATAACATGTCCAGGTGAGCTGCCTGCTGATATGAATGCGTTTAAAACTCAGCAGTACCGTTGGGCTAAAGGTGGCGTACAAGTCATGCTTAAAATGCTAAAAACAGTATGGAAAGCAAAAATACCGCTTGTTAAAAAACTTGAATCAACGTTTCATTTATCAAATAACCTAGCTTATTTAGTCATGATGCTAGATACATTATTTTTCTTATTACCTAGCTTATATTTACGTGCGCAATATGATTACATAAACGTTTGGTGGATTGATATTGCCTTATTATTGATGTCTTCAGGCGGACACATTGCATACCTATATTTTGGTCAAGTAGTTTTAGGTCGCTCAAAAATACGTGCATTAGCAAAATTACCTAACTTAGTATTGTTAGGTATACAGTTGGCAATTAATAATTCTAAGGCTGGTTTTGAAGCTTTAATGGGCAAAGAAAGTGAATTTGTCCGCACACCTAAAACAGGTGAACTACAAAAAGCAGAACATACTTATAAAAGTGAAAATCAAGCTTCGCAGGGCTTTAAAAATAAGCCGCACTATAAACCTTTACCTCCTAAAGGTGCCATTTTTGAATTTTTAGTTGCAGCTATCTATGTCGTAGTTTTAGTGTGGGCTGTTATTTACCAATATTGGTTTATATTGCCATTTGTATCGTTGTTAGCTCTTGGGTTTGTTATGTCTGCAGTTAATAGCTTTTATAGTCATTATCAGCTATCTAGACACGCTTAAAATGAACCTGCAATTGTTTAAGCCAAGTTTCACAACTAAAAGTAAATCTTGGCTTTATTTTATAAGCTTAGCTAGTTTAATTGCCCTGAGTTTTTCGAGTTATTTTTTAGCAAATACGTCGCAAAGCAATACTGAATTTCCTGTTAGCAGTATTGGAGTTTATACCATTATTCAATATTGTTTAATGGCATTTTTTATGTTGGTAGCTTGGTCTTTATCTCCTAAATCACGTTATTTAAAAAATTATAAGCTGCTACTAATCACCGCTTTTCTAATGCGTATTGTATTGATTGACGTTGAGCCTTATACCTCTAATGACACAAGTCGTTACCTATTTGATGGGCGAATAGCATATGAAGGCTACGACCCTTATAGCATCAGCCATGACGCGATTGAATTAACACAATTGCGAGAACAGTGGCAACCACCTAAAGAGCATGCAGCTTATGTCACTATTTATCCTCCATTAGCGTTGGCTTTATTTACTTTTTCATCATCATTTGGAGTTGAAAAGGCACAGTTGGTATGGCGGTTTTTGCTATTACTTGCAGGGTTATTAACGGTGTACGTGTCGGCTTTAGTATTAAAAAAGGCCAACAAATTAAATAATTTAGCACTTGTTGCGTTGTCGCCACTGCTGATTTTAGAAACTGGTGTTGGGTTACACATAGATGCTTTTTCTGCATTGGCAGTTGTTGTCGCAATTTATTTTTGGCAGCGACAATTACTTTTATATTGCGGTATCGCTATTGGTATTGGTATGTCGCTGAAAATTTTACCCGTTATGTTATTACTGCCATTATTTTTTTTACAAAAATCATTAAAACCCGCTCTAATGTTGGTGCTCAGCTGGGTTACGACTGTCGCGCTAATTTATGGTACTACCATTGCGCTTGGGTACGTACCCGTAGGCAGTATTAGTGTGTTTTTTGAAAAATGGCGTAATGCGTCCCCTATTTTTACTGCACTTGATTCTCTATTAACTAATTCACAGGTTGTTTTAGCGCTTTTTGTTATGGGAGTTATTGCGGTGTTGTTTATTGCTTATACAAGTTTTAGATACAGTAAAGCCCGCTACATGAGTACATCGGTTATTTATTTTTGTATGCAAGCAGCCTTGGCTTTACCTCTTATGTTAAGCCCTGTGCTTTTTCCTTGGTATTTACTCCCGTTAGTTCCCTTGCTTGCCTTGCGCCCAAATATTTATTTACTTACTTGGTTATTACTTATGCCCATGACATACGAAGTGCTCGGTAATTTCCTTTGCTGTCAACAATGGCAACCTGCGCTTTGGCCTGTTGTACTTTTAGGTGTTTTATACGCGTTAACGTTATTGAGGCTGATTTATCACGGCATCAAAAAGACTTCAAAGCTGAATCACATTGATAATTCATAAACATAAAACTTTATATTGGAATATACAAATTGAATATTATTAATAATTATTATCACTGGTTGCACGGACAATGGCCTGATCGCACTGCAGAAAAGCAACCATTAGTGAATGCCGATGGCACAACCAATATTAAAGGTGTGTATGTTGTTGGTGATTTAACGGGTATTCCTTTACTTAAATTCTCCAGCGATACGGGCGCTAAAGCTATTCGCTCCATTATTGCTGATACTACTTTTAGTACCCGTACGCAAACAGCTGATGTTGTAGATATTATTGTTATTGGTGGTGGTGTTAGTGGGTATTCTGCCGCTATTGAAGGTAAAAAACAGCAGCTTAATGTTACGTTGTTAGAAGGTAATAAACCATTTTCAACGATTGAAAATTTTCCTAATAATAAACCTATTTATACTTACCCCACTGACATGAAGCCTGAAGGCGAATTACAATTTTCAAATAAAGTAAGTCATAAAGAAAACCTGTTGAGCGAACTTAAAGAGCAAACTACTGCCCACAGTATTGAAGCTAAACTGGCGCAAGTTAGCCATGTAAATAAAGAGGGCAACAAACTACGTGTTACTTTAGAGAATGGTGATAGCTTAGTGGCTCACCGTGTGATTGTTGCTATTGGGCGCTCTGGAAATTATCGAAAATTAAATGTTGAAGGTGAAGATTTACCAAAGGTAGCAAATCGTTTTATTGACGCACAATACTATAAAGATAAAGAACTATTAATCGTTGGCGGAGGTGATAGCGCATTAGAGGCTGCGATTGCAACAGCAGAGGAAGGCGCTAAAGTTACTTTATCTTATCGACAAACTCAGTTTAACCGGGCAAAACCAGAGAATGTCGAACAAGTAACACAATTAGTAAAAGATGACAAAGTGACGCTTAAAATGGCGACTCAAGTCAGTAAAATTTCACCACGGTCTGTGCAGTTAAAAAATAAAGATGGTACAGATGAAATATTAGATAACGATAGCGTGTTGTTAGCGACTGGTCGTGAAGCCCCGCTAGATTTCTTCAGACGTTCAAAAATCAATATCAGTGGTGAAAGCACATGGTCTGGCTGGGCTTTCTTTGCCCTGTTTTTAGTCGCATTAACTGCATTATACGATTGGAAAGGCTATGGTTTTTTAAATTCATTTTGGAGTACTTTTTCTTATCCCGATCAAATGCCAACCTTAATTGCAGGCTTTGGCGAATGGTGGCAGTTGCAAGTGAATGATCGCAGTACCTTAATTGGCACAATAGCGGTTTCTTTAAAAAGTCGTTCGTTTTACTACACCGTTCTTTATACCCTATTAATTGGTATTTTTGGTTGGCAACGAATTAAACGACGCAAAACACCTTATGTAACAGTACAAACGTCAGTTTTGTTTGCTATTCAATTGTTTCCATTATTTTTATTGCCAGAAATAATTTTACCATTACTTGGCTATAACGGTGTATTTGATGCAGGAATAGGCAAAAGCTTTGCCGATGCGTTGTTTCCCAGTTATATCTCAGCGCAAGAACTTGCGACGCATACATGGCCTGAATGGGGACACCCACGCGCTTATTGGCATGCATATAGTTTTATCTTCGCTTGGCCGTTAGGTGTGTATACCGTATTTACCGACACTCCCCAAGTTGCTTGGTTAGTTATTGGGGCTATTCAAACATTCGTTATTATTCCAATTATTGTGATGAAGTGGGGCAAAGGCGCTTATTGTAGTTGGATTTGCTCTTGCGGTGCTATGGCTGAAACTATGGGAGATCAGCAACGCCATAAAATGCCACACGGTTCTAAGTGGAATAAGCTAAATATGCTTGGTCAGTTCATTTTATTAATAGCTGCAGTGTTATTAGTCATTCGTGTTTTAGGGTGGATATATCCTGAGTCATGGATGAACCATATGTTTAATCTGTTTTTAAAAGGCGAGAACAAGGACTACCAATTAGTAAACGCATTTAGTTATAAGTGGGTTGTTGATATTTTATTAGCCGGTATTTTAGGGTTTGGCCTTTATTTTAAATATTCAGGGCGTACATGGTGTCGGTTTGCTTGTCCATTAGCGGCATTAATGCATATATACAGTCGCTTTGGTCGCTTTGCTATTGTTAGTGAAAAATCGAAATGTATTAGTTGTAATCAATGTACAACTGTATGCCATCAAGGCATTGATGTTATGGCTTTTGCAAGTAAAGGCCAACCAATGACCGATCCACAATGCGTTCGTTGCTCCGCCTGTGTACAAACCTGCCCAACAGGCACATTGTCTTTTGCTGAAATAAACCGAAAAACTTCCGCCATTATCAAAAAAGATACACTCGCAGCTAGCCCTGTGCAAATGTCTGAAAAATCACGTGGCGGCGTTAACATTATTGAGATTAAAAATGTATAAAGGTCATAAAGTTGCCGTTGTTATTCCTGCTCTTAACGAAGAGCAAGCTATTTCCATTGTGGTCAGAAATTTGATTACTTTAATGTTTGATGAGCAGGCGGTTATTGATAACGTTATTGTTTGTGACAATGGTTCCACAGACAACACTGCAAAAGTAGCAACCGCTAATGGTGCTCAAGTTGTTCATCAAAGTACACCTGGTTATGGTATTGCCTGCTTAACCGCTATTGCTAAGCTTCCCTCATGCGATATTGTACTTTTTGTAGATGGTGATGATTCTTGCTTTGTAGATCAAGCCCTTTCATTACTAAATGGGATTGTTAATGGTGACGATCTTGCTATTGGATCAAGAACCTTAGGCACCATTGAAAATGGAGCTTTAACTAAACCACAACTCTTTGGTAACTGGCTATCTAGCCACTTAATAACACTATTTTGGCAGCAAAAAATAACTGATTTAGGGCCATTTAGGGCCATTCGCTTCTCGTCGCTGCACACTTTAAATATGGCTGATACCTCGTTTGGCTGGACTGTAGAAATGCAGGTTAAAGCGATCATTCTTGGTATGCAAGTGAGCGAATACGCTGTTGACTCTAAAGTGCGAATAGGACAATCAAAAATTAGCGGCACAGTAATGGGCTCATTTAAAGCTGGTATCGGTATTTTATCCATGATTGCAACGTTATTTATTCGCCAATCCAGTGTTAAAAATACAGCGCAGCTTAAAGGTAGTGAGTATGAATAAGCGTGGGCTAAGTAATAACCGAGCAACAAAGAGTAAGTCGTCTTTAGGACGACCTAAGGGCAGTACATGCTTGGCATTGATGTTGCGTTATTGCCTCTTTATGGGAAATAACAACACCACATAGGCTCAGCCCTACCTAAAAACCAAACATACGGCTGCAAACTCAGCCTAGAAAGATAAACAAGCCCTAGTTATAAATGCGAATTACAAAATTATTAGTGCTACGTGAGCTGTGATTAAAATGAATAAAATAAACCAAAGTAATAAAGCGTCAAAACAAACAATTAGATTAGTTATAAATCAAGCGACGTTAGTTGTTTTTTGTAAACGGCCTAAACTCAACCAAGGTAAGCAGCGGCTTGCTGAAGGCTCGAATGCGCAATGCGCACTTAAAATTGCACATGCATTATTAGCATGCGCAATAGAAGATGCTAATAATTGGCAAGGGCCTGTTGTTATTGCTTGTTCAAGCGAAAGCGATATTCAGTGGGCGCATTCTTTAGTAAGTAATGCCCACGTAATAACGCAATTACCGCTTGGGCAGTTAGGCAACTTAGGCGATAGATTAAACTATGTTGATAATCAGCTGCGAGCACAAGGGCATGAGCAACTAGTGTTCATAGGTACTGATGCTCCAATACTTAACCATCAATATTTTGAGGCAACGATTAGTGCATTACAAAGTAATGACGTAGCTTTGCATCATGCTGATGATGGTGGCGTCATCATTATGGCTAACAAAGTAGCTTGGCCAGTACTAACCCATTTACCTTGGAGCACGAATGAATTATCACAATCATTATCACAACAGTGTAGGCAGAATAAATTATCGGTGAAGTATTGCTTACCAGGTTACGATATTGATTATGTCAGCGATCTTAAAAAATTATTTATTGATCTACAGTCAGATACTCGCCCAGCACGTAAAGCTCTATTACATACAATTAATGATCTATTCTCGCTCGCTAAAGTGAGTTTTCATGAGTAATATTCTGAACTATGAGGTTATAAAAGTATGTTAAGTATTATTATTCCTACTTTAAATGAAGAAAAAACAGGGTATTTACAACGGATCCTCAAGGCGTATCAACATTTAAAAAACTGCGAAATAATTTGTGTGGATGGGGGAAGCACCGATAACACCATCGATATAATTAATGCTGCGGGCGTGTGCTTAATTAAAACCGATATAGCATCACGAGCAGGCCGGCTCAATGCGGGTATTGTGCAAGCAAATGCTGACACAATTGTGCTTCATCACCCTCGTAGCATAATTGATATTGCAGGGTTGAATGCGTTAAACAAACACGCAGATCAGATGTCGTGGGGGGCTTTTACCCATAAATTTAATATACGCCATCCATTACTTCAGTTTACCTCTTGGTATTCTAATTATATTCGCGGTGATAAACGGGGAGTGTATTATTTAGACCATTGTTTATTTGCAAAAAAACAACTTCTACTCGACGTAGGTATGTTGCCGCTAATAGATATTTTTGAAGATACAGAGCTATGTTTACGGCTTAAACTCAAATGTAAAGCAAAGCGTCTACCGTTTATTAGCGAAACCTCTGCGATACGCTTTCAAGTTAACGGACTCTATCGACAGGCTTTAACTAATCAGTACATGAAGTGGTTATATTATTTTAACCGTTCAGATACTGCGATGAATCAGCGCTATGAAAAAGGTATTCAGCTTAATACTCAATACGACGAAAGACAAAAATAAGGTATTTACCTTAACTTGACTTAATTAACTCAATCACTGTATTCATCCGTTTTGCCAGTGGCCTATTTCGATGGTGACATGCATAAATAGTCTCATTAACGGGATTGGCTAAATAGTGCGTTTTAATAAGCTCAGGCTTATTAAAAGCACCTACCGCATTGGCAGGTAATACCGTAAAACCTAAGCCTAAACTTACAGGCTCTAGTATTAAGCTAATTTGGTTGGAAAACCCCGTCTGCTTTATTTGCTCAATATGTTCAAATTCATCGTAGTTTTCGCTAAGTAGTAGTTGCGCATGATGGTTTGCATCAGGATGAGCAATAAAACCCAGCTCACACAGTGTTTGCCAATTCGGTGTATTTATACCCGCAGGTGTAATAAGTAATAGCGCTTCTTTATCAATTTTATAACTGATCACTTCGCTAAGTGTAGGGGCTTGGGTTAAAAAGCCAATATCGGCACTGTAATTTGCCACAGCTTGCTCCACACTCACATTTGGCGCAAAGCGGTAATCAATAGTTAGTGCTTTATGCTCACATTGCAGTGCTAATAATTGATTGTAAAACTTTAAACCACAACTGCCCGGCGATTGAATTTTTACTGCTCCGCTAAAAGGTGAATCATCTTTTAATTGCTGCTCTAAAAACTGCCAGTCTTTGATAAGTTGGCTACCCTGCTGATATAAGTTTTGACCCTGTGGCGTGAGTGAAAACTGCTTACCGTGGCGCTCAAGTAAAGCACAATCAACTTGTTGCTCTAGCTTTTTAATATGCTGGCTTACACCAGACTGCGTCATATAAAGGCGCTCAGCTGTTTTGGTAAAATGATTTACCTCAACCAAGGTGCAAAATGTGTTTAACCATGTCGGATTTATCATTACAAAACGTACTCAAAGTTATGATTAATGATAATTTTACTTAATGTTTGTCGATTCGTAAACTAACTCCATCAACGAGTCACAAGATAAGTCACAAGTTAAAGAGGAAGCATTATGAGTCATACATACCCACGTAGTTTTTCGCACATTGGTATTTCGGTTCCCGACGTTGAAAAAGCCGTTGAGTTTTACACTAAGGTTATGGGTTGGTACACCATTATGGAACCCACTTTAATAACCGAAGACAAAAGCCCCATTGGCGAAATGTGTACCGAAGTATTTGGTGAAAAATGGGAAAAATTCAAAATAGCGCACCTTTCAACGGGCGATCGTATTGGTGTAGAAATTTTTGAATTTAAAAACCAAGAAAACCCAAAAGACAACTTTGAATACTGGAAAACAGGGATCTTTCATTTTTGTGTTCAAGACCCTGATGTAGAAGGCTTAGCAGAGCGTATTGTAGAAGCTGGCGGTAAAAAGCGTATGCAAGCCCCGCGCTATTACTACCCTGGCGAAAAGCCATACCGCATGATCTACATGGAAGACCCGTTTGGCAACATCCTTGAGATTTACAGCCACAGCTACGAGCTAATTTACAGCGCAGGCGCTTATTAAAAGCATTGAGCTAAAAACAAAGGCCGCAGTATTTATTAGTGCAGCCTTTTTGTTTCAGCTATAGCGCTTTTATTTTTACTAATCGTGAGGGTATACGGTGCCGTTTTTATTTATGATTGCGCTCCACTGCTCTATTATTTCATTTGCACTGGCAAGTTCACTTTCGCTAAGTTGCGGATACTGTCGCTGCTCAAACCACGCATAGCGATTATAAATATCATTATTATCGGTGATTTCCATAATTAATCGGTTTAGCGCGTAAGACTTTGCAAAACTTTTTTCACCAAGCTGCTGTGAATAATACACATTAGATAAAGAGATTAATGCCTTTTCACTACCATGTTGAGCAGCGTATTCTAAAAATACTATTTTTTGTTTATTAAAATTATCTCTTTTTTTAATGAACTCAGCGCGTTTTAGTGTCGAAAAACCTTGCGACTTCATAAAAAACTCAGCCGTTAGATTAACAAATGACTCTTGTGCGGCGACAAACCCATTTTTCGCTGCATCTTCTAAATACGCATAAAATTGGTGACGCTCAATACTATTAATGCCCTTACAATAATCAAACTTTTCTATTTTTCTATCAGCGGCTTCGCCGACATCACTGTACTGAGAGATCTGTTCTAACTCAGCCTGTAGAGCGTTGTCATCAATTGGTGCCGACAAACAATACCTTAAGTTTGTAGCGATGATATATTTTGCTTCGTTATCACCATCGTTTGCTGCCGCTTGTAAACGTTTAAAGTGCTCCCTAAACTCCCCTTGCAGTTTCCATTGCGGTCTGGTCATAATAACTCGCTGATACTTACCTTCCCTTGATGAAAGGGCACTGTTAGTCACCTTTTTGTTTGTCAGTAAGTCAGTATTGACTGCTTTTTCAGGAGTTTTTTGAGGTAATACAGTTAAATAATTAGAGGTTTGCTCTGCTGAAGTCGGTGGAGCCGACGCTTTATTGTAAAAATAACCAACAGTACATAACATTAGAGAGACTATTAAAAATATAGATAGATAAACCCACCCTAGCTTATGCATGTTATTGTTTTTCAAATCACTTACCTTATAAAAAGAACATAAGAATGGTAATTAAGACGGGTGTCTTGATTATAGATTATTCATTACGGGAGATGAACCGCCCATTGCACTTCCTGCCAATAAAAAGCGCATGATGGTTGGTATGGGCGCTGGAGGTTAGAGACCTCCGGCTACCCGATTAGGTGTTACCACGCTCAGCTGTCAGGATGAGCTTCCATCCAACTTCTCGAAGTCAAATTTAGCCTTGGATACTACAAATAAGTCACACTGAACAACAGCCGCATCATTTAAATTAAAAAGAACATAATTACGCCCTTTAGTTAAAGAGCTTTTATAAATAATCCCGTCATACCCTTTCGATTTAATAAACTCTGATATTATTTGCGTCGGCACATATTCTGACTTGGAATCAGATCCCATTACAGGCCAAGAAAAAGCAATATCCATTGCAGCCCACACAGCGGCAATTCTCTGATTAATAGAAGGTTCGTCGAAGGAGAAATATGGGTACTGTTCAGCATCAGCCGTCTCCGAAAAATCAATCAACTTCACATCCTTTGTCAAATGCAATTGGGCGATTGTTAAGGTTAATCCAGGCCAAGGTCTCACTTCGTGTATCGCAGTTTCCGCATCTGCTGCTACATATAAACAAGGAATCCCTTTTGAATTCGCCCTCCCCTCAGAGGCGTTATTGGTCAATGGCTTCATTCGTTCGAATGGGAAAGGAATACGCTTATCAACATGGAACTCTTGCTCTACATTATCAGAAGCCTTCTCCTCACCACATCCAGTTTGTGCGCGCCACACCACAGAACCAACTTTTAAGGTTTTAACCCTGTCACTACAAGTGTCATTAATTGAATTTAGAAATTCACTCGACTCATTATCTAAAATGTAGCGCAGCTTAGCTTAGAGCACGCTTTTTCAGAAAAGTCAGAATAGCTTAACCAAGATTTGAAGCTCATTCATATTCCTTAGTTTGTAGTAACACATAACATTTTAGTATTTATGCGACACGCAGTTTGTGTTGCAGTGTCGCTTATTGGACTGAGGCGCCACCTGCTCGGTGTTGTTTATGCTATGAACTTTACATTTAAAGAAAGGCTTTTTGTGACATCAACTACATTAAGCCTATTTAATCGGCGCGCCTGTCGTATCTGAGCTGTCCCTGCATTGAACAGTGTTTATTATGTTGTTATTACACCTAAATTTTGTTTGATAAGCAACCAGGTTATTTAAACACACAGCCGCTACTAGCCTGAACAATTAAGCAGGTTAGCTCATTGAATGTTTGGTTATCGCTTAAGATCATAGTGCTGGGTAGCTCAACATGATCGTACTTTGTTTATTAAGTAACGATTACTCTAAAACATCTACTACGAGTCACCTTTGCCTGCGCTGCGTGTTTCACCACGATAAACTTAGGTTATTACTAAATTACTCTGTTGCGCACCGCTAATATGAAACACGGTTAATTTGCTTTTAAAAGGTTTGCCTTGAGTGATTTTTACACTAGCGGGCATGTTTACATCACGTTAGTATGGAACTCTATTAAGTTACAAAACGATAATTACATGACTTTAAAAACAAACGCATTAATTTATTTTTTAGCCTTTTGCAGTGGTTTTTGCATTATGGGGATTGAGCTTTTAGGAGGGCGAATACTTGCGCCTTTTTTTGGGAGCAGTGTACATATTTGGGGCAGCATAATAACGGTGTTTATGCTCAGCTTATCATTTGGTTATTTACTTGGCGGTAAGCTAAGTACTAAAAATGCATCGCTTACTAAATATGGTTTAATATTTTTAGTCGCCAGCATTATGGTGGTGCCTATTACGTTATTTTCGCAGCCAATAATGGAGTTTATATTCACGCATATTGAAGATAGCCGTTATGGTTCGCTGTTAGCTTCAACTGCATTATTTTTTATTCCAACCGTTATTTTAGGTATGATTTCGCCCTACTCAGTACGTTTATTGGTAACCGATAGCGATAAAAGTGGTCAAGTAGCGGGGCGTTTATACTTTGTAAGTACGCTTGGCAGTGCGCTGGGTACTATTATCACCTCTTTTTACTTTGTGCTCGCGTTTGACGTAAATACAATTATTGGCGCTTTTGCTTTAACGCTTGGGTCACTTGGTTTAGTGGCTATTGTTGTTAATAGCTTGGTGAATAACAAGGAGCTTGCTCATGCTTAAATATTTACTACTGCCGTTAATCGTGTTTTCGGGGGTTGCGTTTAGTAAGGTTATTCATGAAGAGCGCTCGCTTTATCGCAATATTATTGTTGAAGACACTAGCGACTTACGTTGTCTTAAATTTAATACTAAAAGTAGCCAAACAAGCCAAAGCTGCATGTACAAAAATGACCCTGACAAACTTGTTTTTAACTACACTAAACTTACTTTTGCCAGCCTTTTAGTAGCCGATAACCCTAAAAATGTACTTATTATAGGATTAGGTGGCGGTACGCTTTCTAATGTTATTCATGAACTATATCCAGAGGCAAAAATTCATAATGTTGAAATAGATCCCGCTGTAACTAAAGTTGCACGCGATTACTTTAACTTTATAGAAAATGACTTAGTGACATCAAGCGTGCAAGATGGCCGTATTTTTATAAAACGCGCCGCTATTAAAAAGCAAATGTACGATTGGATAATTTTAGATGCCTTTAACGGCGACTATATTCCGGAGCATTTACTCACTAAAGAGTTTTTTGAAGAGGTACAAAGCGTATTGGCCGAAGGTGGTGTTATAGCTGCAAATACATTTTCAAGTAGTAAGCTTTATGAGCATGAGTCGGCAACTTACCACGCTGTATTTGGCGACTTTATAAATGTAAGCCGTGAAAATCGTAGTAACCGTATTATTTTAGCGGGACTTAAAGCGCCGCCAACTAACGAGCAAATAAAGGCACAGGTTAAAATACTTGAGCCTCGCTTGGCAAAATACGGCATTGATATAAAAGCAATTAGCGAATTTATGCATTTTACAAAAGACGGTCAAGATTGGCCTGCTGATACGAAAGTGCTTACAGACCAATATTCTCCCGCTAATTTACTTAATTTTTAAGGTGCTTTTATAAAGCGCGAAGTAATAGATAAGTTACTTGAGCGCGAAGTAAATTCGCACCTACAAGTTCGGCGTTTATTTATGTAGGTGAGGTTTTATACCTCGCTTATATTTTTATTGGAAGGCAAGCGCGATGTAAATTCGCACCTACAAGTTCGGCGTTTATTTATGTAGGTGGGGTTTTATACCTCGCTTATATTTTTATTTGCAGGCAAGCGCGATGTAAATTCGCACCTACAAGTTCGGCGTTTATTTATGTAGGTGAGGTTTTATACCTCGCTTATATTTTTATTTGCAGGCAAACGCGAAGTAAATTCGCACCTACAAGTTCGGCTTTTATTTAGGTAGGTGAGGTTTTATACCTCGCTTATATTTTTATTTGCAGGCAAGCGCGAAGTAAATTCGCACCTACAAGTTCGGCGTTTATTTATGTAGGTGAGGTTTTATACCTCGCTTATATTTTTATTTGCAGGCAAACGCGAAGTAAATTCGCACCTACAAGTTCGGCTTTTATTTTTAGGTAGGTGAGGTTTTATACCTCGCTTATATTTTTATTTACAGGCAAGCGTGAAGTAAATTCGCACCTACAAGTTCGGCTTTTATTTATGTAGGTGAGGTTTTATACCTCGCTTATATTTTTATTTGAAGTCAAGCGTGAAGTAAATTCGCATCTACAAGTTCGGCGTTTATTTTGAGACACCTCGCTTTATGCCTTACTGCACATCTTTAATCCATTTTTAACTAATATATTTACGTTGTTTATTAAGTAGTGATATTATAGTTAGCCTGCTAACTAATTAAGTGCGCTATGGTTAAAAACATTCCATTTTATGAAACTCTTGATTTAACACTTTGCGGCAATATGGGCCGTGTGCATCGCTTATGCCGTGAAGCGGTAACTATTGCTGTTGAGCCTTTAGGGTTAACACAGTCGCGCTGGACTGCCTTAATGCATATAAATATGCTCAAAGAGGGCGTTACTCAATTAGCGCTTTCACAGAGCTTAGGCATAGAGATGCCGTCGCTTACGCGCACGCTCAAACAGTTAGAAGAGCAATCGCTGATTGTGCGCCGCGTAGATGAGCACGATAAACGCAGTAAAAAGCTTTATTTTACCGAGCAAGGTCGCAGCATTTTACACACCTTAAATGAGCGAATAACAGATATTAAAGCGCAGTTATATAATGGTTTTAGTCATGCACAATTAGATGCAATGGCATACGGCTTGGTAAAAATGGAAGAAAACGCACTCAATTGCATTAAATCTCAAACAAAGGCTAAAAATGACACCTGATCAAAAATTTGCCCGCTATGTAAGACTCTCCCTCATTGGGTTTGTTTTAGTGTTTATTTACTATTTAATGGCTGATATTTTTTTACCTGTAACGCCTCAAGCGCGGGTGTATCATCCTGTTGTGCAAATATCGCCACAAATAAGTGGCCGAGTAACTAGTGTATTAGTAAGTAATAACAAACCTGTGAAAGCAGGCGATATTTTGTTTCATATTGACCAAGGACCTTACAACTTAGCGTACGAACAAGCTAAGCTGGCACTTGACGATGCTAAATTACAAAACAAACGACTCGATACAAATGTAAAAGCGCTTGAGGCGCAAATAAGTGCTGCAAAAGCCAAACAACATGAGCAAAGATTATTAAAAAACCGAGGCGAAAAGCTCTACAAACAAAACTCCATATCAGAGCAAGAGCTTGAAAGTATTCGTGCTAATTATCAAGCAAGCAAAGCAAATGTAGCAGCGTATGAGGCGCAATTATCGGAAGCTATTTTAGCCCGTGGCGAGTCAGGTGATAAAAACTTAGCAATGCGCCATGCTGCAAATCAGTTAGCGCAAGCTGAGTTGAATTTATCGTATACGCAAGTGCGTGCATTGAGTGATGGCATAGTTGCTAACTTACAATTGCTTGATGGTGCATATGCCGTTGCAGGTAAACCGTTATTAGCGATTGTGGCTAAAAAAGCCGACTTAGTTGCCGATTTTAGAGAAAAATCACTGCTGCACATGAAGCGCGGTAGCCTAGCAAAAGTCGTTTTTGATAGTCGCCCTGGAGAGGTTTATGACGCGACACTTGAGGCGTTTGAGGCCGGTGTAAGCAATGGTCAGTTAAGTGCCAATGGTTTGCTCAGTACTACAGAGATCAGTAACCGCTGGGTGCGCGATGCGCAGCGACAACGTATTCATCTAAAATTAGTTAACAACCAAAATTTAATTGAAAATATGCCAAGTGGTGCACGTGCTACAGTGCAATTATTGCCAGAGTCAACTATTGGGCAGTGGTTTGGCGCAGCGCAAATTAGGTTTATTAGTTGGTTACACTACATTTATTAATGGAGGAGGTATGACTCAAGTTGTTAGCCAAGGACCACAATTAGATTCTAATGGCCTTCGCCAAGCACTGCGTATCGCTGGCGGATGTACTATCGGTTTTGCCATTAGTAAATTGATGAATTGGCCAAACGGTATATTTTTTACTGTTTATCCTATGTTGTTACTCGGTATGGTGCCTACATTAAGCCGAGGTGTTATCAATCAATTTATAGCGTCGGCGGCTTTTAGTGCATTTATAGTACTTGTAATACAGGGGCTATTTTCTCATTTGCCTGTCGTTATGACGCTACTTGTATTTGGCATATTTTGTTTTTTATTTCATAAAATGAGTAGCGGTAGCGCCTTTTTATTTGGTGCTTTAGGCGTGGTTAGCCTTTCAATTCAACTGCATTTTTTGAGCTATGTTGATCAAGGCAGTAGTATTTATCCGCTGATTTTAAGTAACGGTTTGGCTATCCTATTAACTGTGATTATTGCCGCGATAATGCATGGGGTATTTCCTGATGTAACCGCAAGGCCTGGTCGAGTAATGCCAGCTAAACCTAAAGAAAGCATTCGCCATGAGGTACTACTTTGCGCCAGTGTGGCAACGCTTTCGTTTGTGGTTTTTCAGGTGCTTGATTTACAAGATTCAATTTCAGCACAAGCAGCCTCAGTACTTATTTTATTTTCATTGTGTTGGAAAGCAGCAGGTATGGCAGGCTGGCAACGTGCAATTGGTACATTGATTGGTTGCAATGCAGCGCTGTTATCACAGTTGTTTTTGTACAACCATAGCGATTTTTTACTTTTTCCGGTTGCTATATTGTGGATTTTATCCTTTGTGTTTGCACGGTTTCACATTTTAGGCGGCGGTATTCCTGGTATCGGGTTTGGTGTATTAACCACATTTGGTATTTTATTTGGGCAGTCGTTGGGCCCAGGACAAGACTTAATTTACAGTGCGTTGTATCGATTTAGTTCGGTATCGGTGGCGATTATTTTAAGCTTGTGCGCTGTATATGTTATGCATCATTTACTTAATCGCTTTAGTGCAACGCGCCATCATACCTTTGATTAAATAAATTTTAATTATTAAGCCATTTTAAAAACTGCGTTTTTACACGCCAGCAAGCTGTGCGTCTACCAGTTAACAAGGTTACACCGTTTTGTAGACGTAGAGCTTGCTCACGTGAGAAGCAAGGCTTCTAATTATTAAGTTATTTTAAAAACTGCGTTTTTACACGCCAGCAAGCTGTGCGTCTACCAGTTAACAAGGCTGCACGTTTTGTAGACGTAGAGCTTGCTCACGTGAGAAGCAAGGCTTCTAATTATTAAGTTATTTTAAAACTGCGTTTTTATACGCCAGCAAGCTGTGCG
>NZ_JJNZ01000035.1 GCF_000690055.1 Pseudoalteromonas fuliginea | reverse complement strand
ATATGATTTGTAGACGTTGAGCTTGCTCACGTGAGAAGCAAGGCTTCTAATTACTTAATACCCTAAAAACTGCGTTTTTACACGCCAGCAAGCTGCGCGTCTACAGGGTTTATACCCAAGTTTCAGAATATGATTTGTAGACGTAGAGCTTGCTCACGTGAGAAGCAAGGCTTCTAATTACTTAATATCCTAAAAACTACGTTTTTACACGCCAGCAAGCTGTGCGTTTACAGGGGTTATACCCAAGTTTCAGAATATGACTTGTAGACGTCGAGCTTGCTCACGTTAGAAGCGGAGCTTCTCATTACTTAATACCCTAAAAACTGCGTTTTTACACGCCAGCAAGCTGCGCGTCTACAGGGTTTATACCCAAGTTTCAGAATATGACTTGTAGACGTTGAGCTTGCTCACGTTAGAAGCAAGGCTTCTAATTACTTAATACCCTAAAAACTGCGTTTTACACGCCAGCAAGCTGTGTGTCTACAGGGGTTATACCCAAGTTTCAGAATATGTTTTGTAGACGTCGAGCTTGCTCACGTGAGAAGCAAAGCTTCTCATTACTTAAATATGCCATTATAAATATACACAGTCCCAAAATGGATATTCTCCAACCTCATTTACAAGCTTAGCACGTAAAGGGTTTGCAACAATATAACGTGCCTGGTTAATTAAATCCTCTTCAGTTCTAAGTTGATGCTCAAAATAGTTTTGCTGCCAAATTGACCCATTAGAATAATTAAACTTATTAATATTCACTGTGGTAATACTTTTATATTGCCTCACAACATCATTAAGAGGTAAATCTTTTAATTGAAACAACCAATGTAAATGATCTGGCATTAACGTATAGCAAATAGTATTTACCTTGTTTTGCATATAAACCAATCCTCTTATTGCTATACATGCACTTTCAAAATTTTTGAATATCTGAGTTCTTTTTCTAGTACATATTGTGACAGAGTAAAATTGGTTTTCGCAGGTGTAGCGCCCAGTTAATAGTTTTTTAGATGAATACATAAAGATTTTAATTTATTGGGTTTTTATAAATATAGATAAAACACACTGTTCAACAAGTTATATGGTGTACCTTGAAGTAAACGTGAGCTTGCTCACTACGTTTTTACTCGCTAGCAAGCTGTGCGTCTACAGGGTTTATACCCAAGTTTCAGAATATGATTTGTAGACGTTGAGCTTGCTCACGTTAGAAGCGTAGCTTCTCATTACTTAATACCCTAAAAACTGCGTTTTTACACGCCAGCAAGCTGTGCGTCTACAGGGGTTATACCCAAGTTTCAGAATATGATTTGTAGACGTTGAGCTTGCTCACGCGAGAAGCAAGGCTTCTCATTACTTAATACCCTAAAAACTACGTTTTTACACGCCAGCAAGCTGCGCGTCTACAGGGTTTATACCCAAGTTTCAGAATATGACTTGTAGACGTCGAGCTTGCTCACGTGAGAAGCAAAGCTTCTCATTACTTAATACCCTAAAAACTACGTTTTACTCGCTAGCAAGCTGTGCGTCTACAGGGTTTATACCCAAGTTTCAGAATATGACTTGTAGACGTCGAGCTTGCTCACGTGAGAAGCAAAGCTTCTCATTGCTTAATACCCTAAAAACTGCGTTTTTACACGCCAGCAAGCTGTGCGTCTACAGGGTTTATACCCAAGTTTCAGAATATGATTTGTAGACGTAGAGCTTGCTCACGTGAGAAGCAAGGCTTCTCATTGCTTAATACCCTAAAAACTGCGTTTTTACACGCCAGCAAGCTGTGCGTCTACAGGGGTTATGCAAAAATGCCCAAATTCACTATTTACCACCCATAAAAAAACGGCGCTAAATTTAGCACCGTTTTTAAAAGTAATGAGAAAAATTTACGCTTTTTTCTCTTCACAACTTGAAAGGTATTCGTCAAACGTACCCTGGAAGTCGATTACTTTTTTATCTTTAATATCAATGATACGCGTCGCTAATGACGATACGAACTCACGGTCATGGCTTACAAAAATTAGCGTGCCTTCAAAGTCTTTAAGCGCATTGTTAAGCGCTTCAATGGCTTCCATATCCATGTGGTTAGTCGGTTCGTCCATTACCAGTACGTTAACGTCTTGCATCATTAACTTACCGAATAACAAACGGTTTTTTTCACCACCCGAACAGTTGCGCGCTTTTTTATTTGAATCGTCAGCTGTAAACAACAAACGACCCAGCATGCCGCGTACCATTAAATCGTTATGATTAACTGTGCGCCACTGCGACATCCAATCAAACAAGGTTAAATCGTTATCAAAATCTTTAGTGCTGTCTTGCGGGCAATAACCAAAGGTCGCATTTTCAGACCATTTAATTTCGCCCTCTAAACTTTTAAGCTCGTTAACTAAACAACGTAAAAAAGTAGTTTTACCTACCCCGTTTTCGCCAATAACAGCAAGCTTAGCGCCAGCTTCTAGTAGTAGATCGCCGCCAGTGAATAACTTTTCGCCATCAAAACCATGGCCAAGCTTGTTAACTTCAAGTGCTTGACGATACATTTTTTTACCTTCGTCAAACGAAAGCGATGGACTCATACGACTCGACGATTTAACTTCATCAAGTTTAATTTTATCCATTTTTTTAGCGCGTGAACTTGCTTGTTTTGCTTTTGAAGCATTAGCACCAAAACGGTTAACAAAGTCTTGTAGCTCGTCAATTTCAGCGCTCTTTTTAGCATTTTCAGCTAAAAGTTGCTCGCGCTGCAGCCCTGCTGCTTCTAAAAACTTCTCGTAGTTACCAGGATAAATACGCAGCTCGCCATAATCTATATCGGCCATATGTGTACATACAGAGTTTAAAAAGTGACGGTCATGCGAAATAATAATCATCGTACATTTACGCTTGTTAAGCTCGTTGGCAAGCCACGTAATTGTATGAATATCCAAGTTATTGGTAGGCTCATCGAGTAGCAGTATGTCTGGGTTTGCAAATAACGCTTGTGCTAAAAGCACACGTAACTTCCAACCAGGTGCAACGTTTGCCATTAATCCATAATGAAATTCTTTATCGATACCCGCTTCTAGCAAAATTTCTTCAGCGCGGCTTTCTGCCGTGTAACCGTCCATTTCAGCAAATACGCTTTCAAGTTCAGCTACTTTCATACCATCGTCTTCGCTCATTTCTGGCAAAGAGTAAATACGTTCGCGTTCTTGCTTTACTTTCCAAAGCTCAACGTCACCCATAATTACAGCGTCTACAACGCTATACTCTTCAAAGGCAAACTGGTCTTGGCTTAGGTTACCTACTTTTAACCCTGGAGTAATAGATACATTACCCGCGCTTGGCACAAGCGCCCCGCTTAAAATCTTCATGAAAGTCGACTTGCCGCAACCGTTAGCGCCAATTAAACCGTAACGGTTGCCGTTACCAAATTTAGCTGAAATGTTTTCAAACAACGGCTCTGCGCCAAACTGCATCGTAATATTTGCGGTGGAGATCAAAAAAGGTAATCCTAGATAAGTACTGACAGGAGTACGCTGCAGCAACACGCCACAAACAAGAACCAGACAATAGGGTAAATTAGCTGGCGAATTATACAGATCAGCCAAGAGGAAGGGAAGATAAAAGGCGCTTTAAATTAAAGCAAAAACAGATAGCGATAAGTGATTTTACAGCTCAAAACAGTTAATAAGTTTGATAAATACGTTCTGTGGCCTTTTTATTTTTTTGAATTAATTGATTAATAACCGATAGTTCATCAAGCGTAACCGTTTTTTTACTCAGCATTAAATGCACAGGGGCTTTGTTAAAAAATGCCATATTAGTAACCGGTTCAATATTTAATGATTGTTTTAAAAAAAACAGCCCCGACAAAGCGTCTTCAATCACAAAATCTACCCGCTGTTTATTGAGCATTTCAAAGCGCTTATCGGCGGTCGAAATAAGCACAACTTGCTTAGGATATGCTTTTTTAAGTTGCTCGAACTGCGCGCCATAATAACTACCTCGATTAACGGCAATACTAAAGCCTTGGCTAAATAGTTGTTCAATTGAACTTAAATTAGGAGAAAGCGTATTTTTATAAAGCAGCATAACCTCGTCACGGTAGCTTTGGCTAAAATACGCAAATTTGCTTCGTTTTTTAGTTTTAGTTGCCGCAAACATAATATCTATACGGCCTTGCTTTAACTCTTCTTGTGCGCGTAAAGAGCTAGGTAATACGCTAAATTTCAAGCAAAAAGGGGAGCCTTTAAACAACGTTTTTATAACGTTAATTTCAATACCCGACAACACCCCGTTTTTTAGCTCAACATAAGGAGGCCAGTAATTTTCATTTGTGCCAACTTTAAAAGTTTTATTACATGCGTGCGCATTAAAGGTACTTAACAGTAATACAGCAAAAACGACTATTATAGTTTTCATTACACTCCAATTAATTGCGCTTGCGGTTATAGCTGGCAATTAAACATTACTCAAATAGCGCCTTAAGTGCCGTTTGATTGTTTTTTATGTGTTTATTTATTACTTCAAGCTCTTCAACCGACACCGTATCTTTGCTTAGCATTAAATGTATTGCGTCTTTATTTATAAATTTGATATTTTTAACCGGTGCTAAGTTTGAGCTTCGTTTAATAAAATAAGCACTCGCTAGCTCATCTTCAATTGCAAAATCAATACGTTGCTTATTAAGCATTTCGAAGCGCTTGCTCACTGCGCTGGTGTACTCAATTTGTTTTTTATACGTTGTTTTATATTGTTCAAATTCTTCACCGTAATAACTACCAAAGTTAGCGCCTACAGTAAGGCCTTGTTTAAAAATATCTTCTAAGCTATCAACATTGTGCTGGTTATTTTTGTTTTCGTATAAACGCATTACCTCCGTACGGTAACTTTCACTAAAATGAACATATTTAGCACGATTATCGGTATAGCTAGCCGCCCAGCCTAAATCAATTCGGCCATGTTTAAGCTCAACAAAAGCGCGCTTTGAATTAGGCAGCAATTCAACCTTAAAACAAAAAGGCGAGCCGGCAAATATAATGTTAAGTGCATCTACCTCTGCGCCTTGTAATTCACCATTAATACCTAACACATATGGCGGCCAAAATGCATCGTGCGATGCAACACTTAAAGTTCTTTCGCAAGCAAACACAGTAGGCGACACGTTAAAAATTAAGCAAATAAATAGGGTTATTAGTTTATTCATTACGCCTCTAATACAATTAATTATTGTTTGTTTTTAATACAGTATAAACTAGCTTGAGCATTTTAGTGCTGGGGTTGTGTAAAAATGTAAATAGCTCACTAAGCAGAGAAAGGTAGCTGAGCGTTTAAGTTTAACAATTGCACTTATTTTATAAACTTAAGAAAAAATATTGTTGCTAACTTTATCAATCGGTACACTACAAATAAATTTATGAATAGTAGAGCAAGTTATGTCGCCAACCAAAATACGTAACGATGTTGTAAAACTCAGTGAATTGAGCACTAAAAAACCAGATTATTACTTTATTCAGGGTTATTTAATGGGGTTGGGTGTATTACCACAAATGCTTAACCCTAGTGAGTGGCAACCAGATCTATTTGGAGATCTTAATGTTCAAAATGCGACTGAACTAAAATACTTAGAAAGCTTAATGGCTCTGTATAACCAGTGCATGGAAAAAGTAATTCAAAACGAATTAAAAATGCCTGCTAAGTGTAGCCTATCTAAACAAGATTACCGTGATTCACTAAAACCTAATATGCCCCTACCAAGTTACTGTAAAGGGGTTTTACAGGCGCTTAAACATATAAATAAGCGTATGCTTGATGCAGAGCAAAAACAGGCTCTTAATAACCTGAACAGCGTTTTAAAAGCATTTTCTAGTGAAAAAGCAGCAGCAAAAGAATTTGGTGAATTTGCCCAATATAACGCCCAAGAATATAAACGTAATTATGTTTATTTTATGGCCGACGCTATTTTTGAACTTCGATTTAGTAACGACCTAACTTTAAGTGACGAAGATGAGGCTGTATTTAACAACAGCTTTTTAGACGAAGAACCAAATGAGTTAGATGAGCTTGATGAATTACTTGGACTTGTACTCGCCGATACAGAGCTAAAAGCACTTGAGCCAATGCAAATGTTGCTAGAAATCATGGAAGGTGGGCTTATAACTAAGCAATTTATTAAAGACAACGCTGGGCATTTTTGGGGACTACAAGAAACTCGCCCCTATATGATGCTTCGCGCGCATCGAGCAAAAATACACGCACTGCATGGTTATACCGTAAAAGCACAATCAGAACTCGAAGAGTTACTAAAGCTAAACCCAAACGATAATCAAGCAAACCGCTTTTTATTAATGAACTGCCTAATTATAAATAAAGAGTGGGAGAAGTTAGAGGCTTTATTAGCCGACTTTGACTTTCAAGAACTACACGCCACAGCAAGCCGTGCGCTAAGTGCTTTTGTAATGCATGGCGATTCAAAACCCGCAAACGATTACAAAAAAATGCTCCAGCAGCAAAATAAACACTTTACCAAAATACTCACAGGGCAAGAAAAACTAAAAGAACAACAGCCACCATATTACAGCCCAGGCAGTAAAGAAGAGGTGGGTGTTTACCTTGAGTCGTTAGGTAAACAGGCATGGATTTCGGTTCCCGCGAGTCTTTTTTGGCTAAGAAAAAAGTAATAACTAAACGCGTAAAAAGTACTAAGCGTGATTTATGTCGCGCTTAGTACTCACATCAGCGCTTAATAATAACAGCGTATTAATTTAAAAATTTCTACTTATTAAACCTGTATTTAATGCACTTGTTCCTGTAGATTGAACAAATAATGAATGCAGTATTAACAGTGCCTTAGCTGTTAGACGATTAGCCAAGGAGCGGTGAGTCTCGTGTCAAACGCCACACTTACTTATTACAATCAAAATGCCAAAGCCTTTAGCGACTCAACACTAAACGTTGATATGTCGGCGCTTTATGCTGAGTTTTTACCGCACGTTGCACAACACGGGAGTATTTTAGATGCCGGTTGTGGCAGTGCACGCGATGCCGCATTTTTTAAAGCGCAGGGTTTCACTGTAAGTGCGTTTGATGCAAGCCCAGAGCTGGCAGAGTTGGCAAGCAGTTATTTACAACAACTTGTAGCGGTTAAAACATTCCAACAGCTAAATTGTGTAAATCAATACGACGGTATTTGGTGCTGCGCTAGTTTATTGCACGTTCCAAAAGCTGAGTTACCGCAGGTGTTTTTAAACCTACAAAATGCGCTTAAACCCAATGGTGTTTTGTATGTATCGTTTAAATATGGCGAGTCAGAGCGTGTGCATAATGGTCGTGAATTTACCGATTTAAACGAAAATGCTTTAACGCATTTACTTAGTCATACGCAGTTAAAAGCGATTAAACAATGGCAAAGCGTTGACAAGCGCCCAGAGCGCGAAAGTGAAGTGTGGCTAAATGCGCTTATAAAAGTAGTGCACGTTTTATGATTGGAGCAATGCAGCAACAGCTCGACTTTATTGCTTATATTCAGCGCTTATTAGTTGAAGGTGATTTTAGTGCTACTTATAAGTTTGCACTTTTACATGCACTGGCTGATATTAGTATCGAAAAACATCACGCTGATCCACAAGCACAGTTACAAATAAAATTTGATGAATTAGTCGATAAATTTATTACCTTATATTGGCACCAAGCATCGCCATTTGGCGCAACTGGTAACAATACAGAGCAACTACTTTTACAAAATACCGACTCCAGTAAACAAGCCAAAATTATAACTACGCTTCATGATGCAAAATTAAATAATATAAATTCAATTAGCCAATTAAAAAAGAGCCAAGGTTGGAAAAATATACGCAGCTCAACATTAAAAACCATTAAAGAGGGCCCGCTATGGTTATTACAAAAATTAAATGGCAAAGAAGAGTGTTTTTTGTATCCCCATATTAAAGGCCGATCATACATCACGTTAAATGCAGGTATTGCTAGCTGCTTTAGGCGTTTTTACGACCTAGTTGTTTATTTAGCAAAAAACGCATGGCTGCAAAAAATTCAAAGTATAAAACACAACCAAGCGCTTATTGGCCCGCAAAGCCAACTACACGAATTTTTATTTGGCGTAGACCGTAACGCACTCACTAAAGCCAAACCTATTTTAGTAGAGTTGCAATCAAACACCTGTTTTTATTGCCAAAAGCTAATGAAAAACGCTATTGAGGTTGATCACTTTATACCGTTTTCCCGCTACGCAAATGATTTAGGTCATAACTTTGTGGCAGCACATAGCACCTGTAATAACAGTAAAAGTGACTTTTTAGCTGCACAGCTTCATCGCGAACGCTGGCAAGAACAAAATTTAGTGATTAATAGCCAGCATTTAACAACTGAACTTAGTAATTACTTTAATTGCGATTCAGATAAGTCGCTTTCGGTTAGCGATTGGGCATATCAGGTTGCACAGGCTAACAGTGCAAAGTTATGGCTAAAGAAAGGTTATTTTGAAGAAGCAGCTAGTTTTAAATATCAGCAACCAAATGCTGGGCTGGATTTAGTAGCGGAAGAAAAGCCAAGGTATGACGTGTAATGAATAATTTGTAGCTCGTGCCGTAGACGGGAGTTTATCTCGCGCTTTAACTTGTAGGCGCTGAGCTTGCTCGCGCGCGAAGCTTTTAAATTTTGGTGTAATTAATGTGTAGGTGCGATTTTATATCACGCTGTGTATTGTAGACGCGCAGCTTGCTGGCGTTAAAAGCGAAGCTTTTAAATTTCGACGTAATTAATGTGTAGGTGCGATTTTATATCGCGCTGCGTATTGTAGACGCTCAGCTTGCTGGCGTTAAAAGCGAAGCTTTTAAACTTCGAGGTAATTAATGTGTAGGTGCGATTTTACATCGCGCTGTGTATTGTAGACGCGCAGCTTGCTGGCATTAAAAGCGAAGCTTTTGAGTTTCGACGTAATTAATGTGTAGGTGCGATTTTATATCGCGCTCAGAAGTTTTTTTGCGTGGGATTCAGAGGATTAAAGGGATTAAAGGGATTAAAGGGATTAAAGGGATTAAAGGGATTAAAAACCTCTATTCGAGGTTATATCGCGTTGGCGATGGCAACCAAAGGGCGGCTGCCGCCGACCGGCCTTTGGAATCCCACGGCGCACCCGAGGATCACACTGTGTCTTCAACTTACGTTAATAATGTGAACGTAACCAGCGTAGATAGGCCATCCGTGGCCAAGCTACGCATTTGTACAGCATTGCCTAAAGGGATTTAGGTACTTGGAATTTGTCGGGAACAAAATTCCGCCATGCTGTAAATTACTCATCATTAACTAAGTTTCAGGTGTGAACACGGGGAATTGGCGTGTGTTGGTAGATTGGTACTCATAGCAAAATATAGATATTTTAGATTCGAAGACATTAAGGTGAAAAATGAAAATATTTAAAACTAGATATGTAATTGGTTTTCTATTATTTTCTTCAGTGTGTTGTGCACAGCAGGATACTGAAGTTAAAATCAATAAAAGCGAAATTGATATAAAGACAAAGTATGAACAACTTGAAAAGCATTACCAGAGCTTAGAAACTCAACTTAAAAATTTACATCAATCTATTAATGTAATTCAAGCCAATAATACTGAAATTGCAAATCACACTAGCGGCCTAGCAATCGATTTAGTCAATAATAGGAAAAACATATCTCAAAATAAGCAGGATATTCAGCTGAATGTTTCACAAAATAGTTGGGGTAGTTTTTTACTTGCTTGTGTAGCCGTTATAGTCACTGTTTTGGGTGTCGGTATAGCATTACTGGCATTTTGGGGGTATAGAAATATAAAGACTGCATCTGTAGATGCTTCGGTAAAAGATTCAATCATGCAATCAGAAGCGGCTTTAACTTTGGCGATTGAAAATGGTGATTTTAATAATGTTATAAATTCTGCTGTTGAGAGAGCTGTATATAGAGGTATTTTGTCAACAGAAGACTTTCCTGATTACTCTGAGGATGCCTAATATGAAAGTTTGTCAAGAATGGTACAGGTTAACCGATGAACAAGTTAATATTATTCTTAGTTTTCAACGCGATTTCCCGGTTAAAGTAGGTGCAATTGCTAAGGCATTTAATATAGTCGTTAAAAGGTCAACTTTAAAGCCAGGGATTTCGGGGCAAATAAAAGAAGAAGATGGAGCAGTGTTAATTAAGATCAATCGACATGATTCTTTAGGTCGTCAACGCTTTACTTTAGCTCATGAAATTGCACATTTTTTACTTCATCGAGATAAATTGAAGGATGGAATAGAGGATACTATTTTGTTTAGGTCTGCTTTATCGGATAAATTAGAAGTTGAGGCAAATAGACTCGCAGCTGATATTGTGATGCCATTTTCTTTAATTGAAAGCATTGAATTTCCATCTAATACAAGATTGGAAGTTAAAACAGAATATTTGGCTAATCTTGCTGAACTATCAATACCTGCAATGGAAATACGACTAGGTAAAAAAGGGTTTTAATATGTTTACAAATTTCAAATATAAGTATTCCCCAATTTTATCTATTAGTCCATCAGAGCTTAACGCATTGAAAGAGCTTCCAAACAAAGATAAAGATTTAATTCTGCCGATATTCCCACTAAAGTCTTGGGCGACAACTAAAGAGTTGAGCAAGACCATTGAAAAAATAGAGTCGACGATTGGGAAAAATAACTATTGGATCGCTGATATTGATTATTCAGATTTAGCCAAGAGAGATAAGGCTAAATACAGGCAGGTACATTTTGAACTTGAAGAGCTTATTGATTCAAGCAATGGTTATAGAAATTGGTGTGACTTCATAAAAGAGCATGAAAACTGCATACCTTCTGTTCAACTGAAAGATTTAAGTGGGTTTGCTTATCAATTAAATACATTAGCTTCTTTGCAAAGAGGGGTGGTCGTTATAATTAAGCCTTTCGATATAGAATCAAAAGTAACTCAAAATATTTTACCGGAGCTTGTAAATATTCAAGACTTATTTATTGTCTTGGACTTAGAACAGATCACAAAAGCGCAAGTTGATGCAAAAGAAGATATAGCTAATTATTTAAGAGTTATACAACAAGCTTTACCAAATGCATTATTAAGCGTCTCATCAACGTCTTTTCCTGATGGCTTTGGTGGTTATTATCGAAGCGTAAATACTATTTATGAACGAGCATTATACAATAAGCTAAAAATAGACTTTCCAGACTTAATATATTCTGATCGTGGAAGTACAAGAGCTACGAAAATGAGTGGTGGCGCGGGAGTCCCACCACCTAGGATCGATTATTCATGTAAAGATGAGTGGAATTTTATTCGTATGGAGTTTAGCGATAATAATGCAAGCTTGCCTAGTGAACTTAAAAAAGAAGAAAAGAAAGAACTTTATACTTTAATTGCACAAAAGATAATGCTTGAGCCATATTGGGAGAGTGATTTAGGGCTGTGGGCTAATTACATAATAGAACTAACAAGTAAAGGAGATGACTACGGCATTAATAACGCAATGAAAGCAACGGCTGTTCGAATCAATAAACACCTACATACACAAGTCCATTATGATGAAGTTGTGTATGTAGATGATACTGACGACGATTGGGTTGATTAATTAAGTGTTAAGTCAAAGAGTTCATTGACTTAATGTCATCTTTAAGAAGCTGTATATGAGAGTCGAAATCAAGCCAAAAGCTTTTAGCTCTATTAGCTTCTTCTTTTTGTACAGCTCTATCCCTGTGGTAACGACTCAAATAGCGAATGTGATTATTAGAGATACAATCATTACCAACCATTGTTAAAAAGTTACTGGATATTAGCGAGAATTTACGGTCAATCGTAGATAATACCCCTTTTCTTAAAGTGCTGTTAGGGATTGGTAATAGTGCATTTTCAAGAGAGCTACGGGAGTTGTTTGAGTCGATTTTAACTTGGGAAGCTAATTTTTTCATATCTACTACATCCATGAAATCTAAAAGCTTTGAGTTCTCAATTTTTTTATTTAACTTTCCCCTTTTGATTACTTTTATTGTTGGTTTTTTTACTTCCCATAGCCCTATATTATCCGGCACTAGAACTTTCAATTTTTTAATGAATTTGGTATCAGCAACGACAATTACCTTATCAAAATATTTTTGATAAGTACTCAATTGACCATTAAGCCTTGTTAGAGAGTCCGCTTCACTTTTAATTTCAAAAGCGATTAGTTTACCTTCATGCAAAATTGCAAGATCTACTCGTCGAGCAAAGTTTCCTATTGTTAATTCATTCATCAACAATGTTTTTGAATTAATTGCTCTTTTAGCTTTTAAACGGTTCAATATTAGTGCTTTAATATCACTCTCAAGTAACCTTTCAGAACGACTCATCTATAAACTCATACTTACAATCACATCTTAGATTTTAGCATAGATTTGATCTTTGTTGAGCTATAAATATTGTTTGTAATGAGTGATGAGGTTTATATTTCTAAGACTTCTTTTTCTAATTCAATGATAGCTAAACGACAACTCTCAAATAGTTCGTCTAATTGTGTAAAGTCAAACCCATGTTCTGAAGCAGTTTCCTTCTTTAACTTTTGCCATTTTTTTAACTGACTTCGCCCACAATATTTAGCTATTTCGTAAATAGCATCATCTATATGCTGATTACTTTCTTTTGCTACACGGCTCAACATTATTTTTGCTATACGCTCAAATAAAGCTTTTTCAATATCAGTTGGTAACCCCGTATTTGGTATGGCAAGGTTCGTTATTTGAGTCTTTGAAGTTTCAAATAGTTTTAAAAAATTGTCTCTCCCTCGGATTTTAAAAGCTAGGATTGGATTATCTTCGGCTAAGTCAGTTAATTTATCATTGAGTGCAGGTATTACGCTGTCAGTAAGGCTTTCTTCTATAGACGCTAGTTGCTCTGAAAGTTGCTTTTCGATAGATCGAAGATCAAAATTATCTATAGAGATACTTGATTCTTCAGGAGTAAATGAACTAAGTTTTTTGGCTGCATAATCGCAGTACTCTTTAGCAACTTCATCAATAGGTAAAGTTTTTAACTTAATAGCATGACGAACTTCTAGTAATAGGAATAATACTTTTTTCGCATTTCTTTTATCATCTCTTCGAGAGCGGTAAAAGAAAGCGAATGCACCTGTAGATGCAATTATTAAGGCTGTTGCAGCTGTAATTAGAGCTGCAATAATTTTGGTGTTTTGAAAAAAATCACTCATTTACAATCCTTTAATTTAAATTATCACCCAACCGCTAATTTCCCAGCCTCACGCCACATTTCACTTGGCATGGGGTTGGTTAACTCCCACGTTATATTCATCGGCTGGCTTCCGTTGTGGCTTTGGTATTTAACCTCGCCGTAGTTTACAAACCCCATGGTTCGGCCGCTCTCATCTTTGCCTTGTTCGCGCACAAATAACAGGATGGTTTTGTCTGTTTGTTGGTGCTGAATATAACTAAGGCCACGGCCGTGTTCTGGTCGGGCGCTGTTTTGCGTTTGCCAATGGAACAGGATAGGGCTGATTGCGTAGTCGTGATACAGCGTAGTGGGCGAGTAGGTTTTTTCACACTTATTAAGTGTTACAAATAACAGCTCTAGGTTTTGGTTTTTAAATTCTAAAACACCTTCGCGAGCGGTCGATTTTTTATTAAACGAGTGCGCCCCAAATGCTGAGTGTATTTGTTGGCGTGTGTAGCGGCTGTGTAATTTTATTGCGTGATTAGGTAGGCATGCTAAGTCGCTTTCTTGCTGGTGTATGCGGTTTATTAACAGCGCGATCACTTGAGCAAGTTCGTGCTGTAGCTCTTTGTGTTTAAGTGCTTGTAAGCTTTGTTCAAGCGTTTTAAACCCTAAACCTGTGCCTGTGTTATCCCAAAAATTGTAATGCGCCATAAGCGCGTACTGTTGGTTTTGTGCTGTTGGCATAAAGCTAAAGTTGTTATTACATAAATCACGTAAAAAGCACAAGTAACTGAGCGAGTCGCAGCCGAGTAATTGGGTGTTTATGGCGCGGTAATATGCGGCATAAATATCGGCTTGTTCTACTGGTACTTCATCACCTTTTAACCAGTGCCAGCCGCCGAGTTTTTTATCTTTTGGTTTGTATATATCTTCAAGCGTGACTTGTGGGTTTATGCGTAAAAAGTTACTTAGCGTTAGCGCGCCATTAGTGTGTTGCGAATAGTTATTTATAAGCTGCTGTAAACGGCGTTTAGAGTTTATAGCTTGCTGAATGTTTTTTAATATTGTTTGTTGTGTGCGCTTTTGTAGCTCTATGCGGCAACCCAGCGGTAAATGCGGGAAGTTGTTTTCAATCTCGGTTTTTATAGGCTGGCTACTTTTACCAATGAGTGCGCGGAACTTACTGGCAAAGTCGTACTCTGGGCGGGCATTACCTACAAAGTCGAGCACGGTACAGCATTGCTTTTGGCTGTTGTCGGGCAGGCGTAAACCACGGCCTAGTTGCTGCAAAAACAGCGTTAGGCTTTCAGTTGGGCGTAAAAATAACAGAGTATCGACTTCTGGAATATCGACGCCTTCGTTAAAAATATCAACCACGCAAAGTATTTGTATTTCGCCTTGGCGCAGTGCTTGCTGTTTGGTCGCGCGCTCATTAGTGTTTTTGCTGGTGAGTACATCGGCGTTTATGCCTGCTAAGTTAAGCTTTTTAGCCATAAATTCAGCGTGTTTTTGGCTTACACAAAACGCGAGTGCTTTAATAGCGTGAACATTGGTTACGATATCAGCAAGGCTCGATATAATTTTGTTAGCGCGGCTGTTTTCACCTGTATAAAGGTTACTTAGCTCACTTATATCGTAACGGCCGCCCCGCCACGTTATTTGGCTTAGGTCGGTGTCGTCATCTAGTCCAAAGTATTGAAACGGGCATAAATGGCGTTGATTTATTGCCTCTGGTAAGCGAATTTCAGCGGCTATTACTCCGCAAAAATCGTCGAGTATATTTGCGCCATCTTGTCGCTCTGGTGTAGCGGTTAAGCCAAGTAATATTGCGGGCGTAAAGTGACTTAAAATAGCGCGATAACTTGCAGCGCTTACGTGATGTACTTCGTCTATCACTATGTAGTCGTAGTAATCGTGAGTTAAATTGAGCGATTCAATTTGGCTGTTCAGCGTTTGGATTGATGCAAATAATTGGTTGTAGCGCTGTGGTTTGTAGTTACCTACCCACAACTCACCAAAGTCGTTATTTTTAAGCACGCCACGGTAAGCGCTTTGAGCTTGTTTTAGTATTTCTTCGCGGTGGGCTACAAACAAAAATTGTGCGTTTGGGTTTTTATCGTAAACGGTTTTAAAGTCGAACGCCGATATTATTGTTTTGCCTGTGCCGGTTGCAGCAACCACTAAATTTTTATAACGATTATGTACGCTGCGCTCAGCACTTAGTTTTTCTAAAATAGCGAGCTGATGCGTTTTTGGTGTTATGTCAAAATAAAACTGGCTGCTTGATTGCCCAACACCGCGTTGCTCGTTAAGTGAATTAATGAGCTTTTCTTTACACTCAACAGTGCCTGTAAATAGCTCGAAATCTTTTGATTCCCAGTAGGTTTCAAACGTACTTTTGGTTTTAGCTATTATGTGCGGGATTTCTTGTGCGGTAATTTTTAAGTTCCATTCGAGGCCGCTGGTAAGCGCCGAATGCGACAAGTTAGACGAGCCAATATAGCCTGTATGAAAACCCGTATTGCGCATAAATAAATATGACTTTGCGTGTAAGCGCTCTTGCTGATTGTTATAACTTAGCTTTACTTCGGTATTTGGCAGGTTTGCTAAAAACTCAACGGCTTTAGCATCCGTTGCGCCCATGTACGAAGTAGTAATAACTTTGAGTTTATTACCGCTTTTGGTAAACGCTTCAAGCTCATTTTTAAAAATGCGCAAACCTGTCCATTTTATAAATGAGACCAGCCAATAAATAGTGTCGGACGATTTAATTTCGCGCTTTAGCTCGGTTTCGAGCGATATACCTGCATTAGCACCGCTAAATAATTCGCTTTGCGTAAGGCCTGTGAGTGGGAATATATCGCTTGAGTAATCTTTAAGGTTGGCGGCAATAGGGTTTTGGGTATTAAATAGCGCGGTAAGTATTCGGCCTTGGCTGTCGATAAGGTTTTCGTTAATTAGCTCGTCATCGCGAATATGATCTTTAAGCCAAAGTACAAGGCTGTTAGCTAGGCTAATTTGTTCTTGTAGGCGCTCGTTTGAGTTAGGAATGGCATCGATTGCATGCGTTACAAGTTTACTTAAAAAGCGTGAAAGCCAAGTTGCCGCTTCGGCCGTTTCAAGCTGGCGCTCGCCCACATAAAATTGATCACGATTTAAGTTTTGCTTAATTACTTGCGTAATTAACTGCTCGTAAATACCAATTTGCTGCATTAAAACCACTCCCTGTTTGCGAGTGGTTAGTTTACTTAAAAGTGCATTGTAAACAAGCATTAACTCATTATTGAATTGAAGGCTGTTGCCAAGCCATCCCCCCGTGATCACACCCGAAATTAAATTAATGATGAGTAATTAACAGCATGGATGCTGTTAAAAAGCGTTTACGTTCATATCATTAATTTAAATTGAGGAAATAGTGTGATCCTCGGGGCGCCGTGGGTGACGAATGACCAAAGCGTAGCTTTGCAGCTTGAGGAAGTGGAAGCATGGATGCTGACAGGAACTCGGCTTCAGGGATGAATTATTAGCAGCAGAGCTTATTTGAAGAAGACCGCCCTTTGGTTGCCATCGCCAACGCGATATTTGTAAATTACTTTAAAAGCTACGCTTTCATCGCGTTTACGTTCAAATTAATTATTTGTTTAAAGATAAGTGAAATTGAGGGGCGCCGTGGGGTTCCAAGGGGCGGTCGGCGGTATCCGCCCCTTGGTTGCCATCGCCAATGCGATATTTGTAAATTCAATTTAAAAGCTTCGCTTTTCGCGCGAGCAAGCTGAGCGCCTACAGCAAATTTTAAGGCCGCTGCTAAGAAAATTTCATTGTGAGTACCCTCGACATTTAATTAGTTTATTACAATTTTTTAATGTATAAATCATATTCTGCAATAAGGTCTTAATAGGAAAAAAAGGAATAAATATGGATATAGGGATTAAGAAGGAACAGCTGCTAGGCATAGCTACACAACAATTTGGTCATTTATATAACCGCTTTGGTGAGGGGATTTATAGCTCGCATGAAACCTTAAAAAAAGGAGATGTGTATTTATTAGGTTTAAACCCGGGTGGATCTGGTGAATGCAAGTTAGGTAATTTTATGGCAGATACACTAGTTCGCACGAGTAATGCTTTTTTAGATGAAGAATGGGAAAAACCCAAAAAGAAATCGACTTCTAAGCAAGGCAACAATAAATATGCAAAAGGATCCGCTCCACTTCAAAAGCGAATTCAAGGTTTACTTGAAGGACTGGACCAAAGTGTGGCTGATGTATGTGCTAGCAATTTAATTTTTACCACTTCAAAATCATCATCTCACGAAGATTATAACTTTGGCTTTGCAGGTACTTTTTGGCCTTTTCATCAAGCTGTTATAGAAATAGTGAGACCAAAAGTAATCATCACTTTTGGAAATGGCAAACTTCACTCACCGTTTGGCTTTTTAAAATCGATGTACTGTGATGAAAGTAATTTAAATACTTTTGAAACCATTCCAGCAGAGCATGGAGAGAGGCAATGTTATGGTTTTAAAGCTGATATTAATGGTAGGTCAACTGCAATAATAGGCTTGCCGCATTTAAGTTACTATAGCCCAAACAAAGAGCCTATTTTAAAATGGATGAAAGAATTTTCAGGTATATAAAGCTGTTGAAATAATGTATTTCAATAATGAACACATGGCGCTATGCGCCCCTTGGTTGCCATCGCCAACGCGATATTTGTAAATTATTTTAAAAGCTTCGCTTTTCGCGCGAGCAAGCTGAGCGCCTACAGCCAATTTTAAGGCTGCTGCTTAGGCAATTCTCCCCCTTTCGACTTCACCTGCAAACACATAATTAATGAGTAATTACCTCGCATGGATTCGAGGGAAGTGATGCTTTCATCACGTTTACGTCCATATTGATTTTGTGTTTAAAGATAAGTGAAATTTAGGGGGCCGTGTGATTCCAAAGAGAGACTGGCGCTTGTCTTTCTTTGGTTGCCGCTAGCAATCAGGCAAACACTCGAATGAATTATTTACAATTTTGTAAGTAAAAATCAAGGTGCGAGATAAGTTTCTGCCGATAATTTAAAGACTACGCTTTTATGCCCAAAAACATTAGGATATGTAAATTTAACTTACTATTAACTACTCTGAAAAATAAGAAACAATACAAAGGCAAAGCATCATTCCTGTGACTGAAATCAAGTGGACTGCGCCTATTACTTTGTCAATTGGACGTGAGTACTTGGCTACAAAACGTCCATCAAACATCGGAGTTGGTATACGGGAGCGTTCAAAAAACATCGAAAATATATAAAATGACACACTAGCGCCAATGCCTTTATCCCAACTGGGGGGAAGCACACCATCTTTTTCCATATTTTTATTAATATGTTTGACTGAAATTCTCGAAAATAAAATGCCGGAGGCAAAAGTACCTATCATAAATACGATCAGAGAATATCCAGCTAAATGAGCTGCGGGCATTTAAAAAGTCCCTTCAAATATAGGTTTTCTGTCGTATATGTTTTCAGAAGTTTTTTTCATAAAATTATTCATTTTAATACTTGCTGTAAAACCGACATATAACCCTACACCTATAGCAATAACCCATCCATAAGGAGTTAACATAAGTAAAGAGCTTAGTGCTGTGGTAGTAATTGAACCGACAAAAATACCAGATGCAGTAGAAACTCCAAAGCTGGCCAATTCAGTTGATAGACTTCTTTGCCAGTCGCCACCATTTTTGTAATCGTTGTAAACCGAGTTTGCTCTAAAAGCGCCATCGAGTAAGATCATTCCATTACCAAGCCAACGCCCTGTGTTTTCAATATATTTAATTTTTCTAAATTCTGCGGTGCTACTTATATCTAATTTAGTGGAGTGTCTGGCACTTTTAGCTATGTGAACACCACGATTAGGATTAGACCAAACCGTACCTCTGCGACTTGCACGGTTAGTATTCAAAAAGCGTTGTAGTTCAGCTTGATATTTAACTTGAAGCTCTTTAAATAGTCCAAGAGCTTTTTGCTCTAAAGCGACCATATGGTATTTAGGCATGCCTGACTTATGTGCGGCCCGTATATCTTTTAAAGATGCTTCATATTTACCCGCTAAAGTAACAAATTTTGAACTGCGAGCTTCTATTGATGTGGCGCCTGAACCAACAATACCATGTGTGTTGTTTGCTAAAAATGGTATAACTTGAGCTTGAAAGTCAGAAATAGCAAGTAATGTTTCGCTGCCAAAATCTCGCAGCATTCCAGCTATGTTTCTTCTTGATTGTGCTGATAAAAGCGCAAATTGATTGACTATATTTTTTTGTTCTGTTGTAGGAGCGGTTAAAGAGTCAGTGTATTCTTTGCGCCAAATATATGGTGTACCTGAGGTGATTACTTTACTTTTTATGTGATTGTTATCTTGTGAGAAAGTATTGTTTTTATCAGTTTTACATTTTACTACTTCTGCAGTAACTGCATCCAAGCAGATTCTAATTTCTAGAGCCATGATCAGTATCCTTACTTTTCAATTGTTTAAAAAAGACTAATGATTTTTAATTAAGTAGTCAATACATAATTGCTTTTCACTTAGTAAGAGTAAAGCAATTGTGGTTGCTAATGTTATATGAAATTCAATAAGCTACCCTTCCTACGAGAGCAAGTAGGGTGCCTACAGCAAATATTTAAAGACTGAAGCCCTGGTAATCATCCCCTTCAACTTCACCTGCAAACACATAATTAATGAGTAATTACCTCGCATGGCGGAATTTTGTTCCCGACAAATTCCAAGTGCCTAAATCCCTTTAGGCAATGCGAGGAAAGCGATGCTTGCAAATGGGTGAAAAACGTAGTTTTGAACGAGAGGGTAGAGATATCCGAACTGGGCAGCGTACAGGGATGTGAAAGTGATGCTTTCATGGCGTTTACGCTCATAATAATTTTGTGTTTAAAGATAAGTGAAATTGAGGGGCTGTGTGATTCCAAAGAGAGACCGGCGCTTGTCTTTTTTTGGTTGCCGTCGCCAATGCGATATAAGTAAATTATTTTAAAAGCTTCGCTTTTCGCGCGAGCAAGCTTTGCGCCTACAGATGTATGAGTGAGCTTTGTTTAAAACCAAAAGCGCGATATAAAATCGCACCTACGCTTTGTTGAGTGTGGTGTTTGTATTGTTGTAGGTGAGGTTTTATACCTCGCATGGTGCTTTAGGCATGTACAAGGTTGTGGCGAATTAACCCATCTACAAATTAAAAGCTGCGCTTTTCACGCAAGCAAGCTTTGCGTCTACAGGTGTTAGGTGAGCGTTAAGGTTATATAAGCCAAAGCGCGATGTAAAATCGCACCTACGCTTTTGTTGAGCGCGGTGTTTGCATTGATGTAGGTGAGGTTTTATACCTCGCATTGTGTTTAGGCGTGTACAAGGTTGTGGCGAATTAACCCATCTACAAATTAAAAGCTGCGCTTTTCACGCAAGCAAGCTTTGCGTCTACAGGTGTTAGGTGAGCGTTAAGGTTATATAAGCCAAAGCGCGATGTAAAATCGCACCTACGCTTTTGTTGAATGCGGTGTTTACATTATTGTAGGTGAGGTTTTATCTATGAATCTTTGTTTAGCTCTGTAATCGCTTTAATACTAAATGCGTGCATAGTTATGTAGTGTTGCTTTTTAATGATTGTTTTAACGATACTTTGATCAATATTTAAGTAATCGTGAACAAGAGCATTTCGTAAGCCTATAATTTTACGCCATGACAGTAGTTCTACCTCACTCAAAAAGCCTAAATTAGTAAGTTCGCTAAATGTTTGATAGGCGTTGCTACTGGTACTACTTTTGTGCTGCTTAAGCCAATGCTTTGATAAACCAATACACACCTCGGTCATTAACTGTAGTAATCGCTCTGCAGCTCGGTAATCTCTGCTATTAAGTGAATCGATTTGACTGAGTTCGTCGAGTTCTTGCATATATTCGTCAATATGGCGTGTTACTTCACTTAAATAAAGTGTAATTCCGGTATCAGTCATGTTTACTCGCTATGGTTTCAAATTCGAACTGGCTATATATACGCTGCTGCTCTTTCATCGCTCTAACACTATTATTGCTTATAATTATTTTTCCATATTCAATAACGTTGAAAGCTAAATAACTTGGAATAATATTTATATCTATAATAGAAACAAGTTGCTCATTGAGGTTGAGTGCATTACTTATTTCAAGCTCAAGCTCTTTTGGTCTAAGGCGCTTATCAAAGAACTCCAGATCAAAGTTTTTAAATGCTACGGCTAAGTCAATGTCACTATGGGGTTGGGCTGTCCCTTTTGCGTGGGAGCCATATAACCAAACCACGTCAATGTCGGTGTTTTGCTGCAAGTACTTAATTATTTTCTGTATAACTTCATTTGCCACGAAAAACTAACCATTGATAAAAACTGTAATAATAACCTATCAGTTTTCTAGTGAACATTAAAATTGATATTTGTTTTATTTAGGGCGTGTTGACCTTTGTGGGGTGAAATTTGTTCAATCTAGGGGCTATTAAATCGCGCCGCGAGGTTTGTAACCTAGTGGGCTCGGTGACTGCTTCTGCTTTACCCTACTGGCTTACATCCATGCAAGAATAAGTAAAAGCCGAGCAACAAAGAGTTAATTGTCCCTAAAAAAACCCAAAAGGCAGTGCATGTTTGGTATTTATGCTGCGTTATCGCCTATTTATGGGGAATAACCACACCACATAGACTCTGCCTTGCCTGAATACCAAACAGTCTGCTGCAAAATTAATCACGAAAGGTCACACGCCCTAATAGCAAGCTGGGCTTCTGCAGTTGCTTAAGTGAGCTATCAATCTCAAAGTGTCATTAACTTAGCTTAAGTAATTTATATTTTAGATTCGATTCTATTATTTATAAATAAGGTAAAGTTAACTTGTGGACGATAAATATACATTTAAACTCAAAAATAACTTATTTACTTCTGAATTATCCCACATTCATTTATGCATAAAAATAATTAATAAAGTTGCAAATAAGCTGAGTGAACAAATAATACAATTACCAAATATGGATGCGTTTATTTAGGTTCGAAAAATAAATTAAAACCAAAAGCGCGATGTAAAATCGCACCTACGGTTTTGTTTAATGTGGTGTTTACATTATTGTAGGTGCGGTTTTATACCTCGCATGGTGTTTTTGTAAAAGCCAAGACCAAAGCGCGATGTAAAATCGCACCTACGGTTTTGTTTAATGTGGTGTTTAAATTAATGTAGGTGAGGTTTACACCTAGTTTTAAATTGCTTGTTTATTTCTTCTCTGTGTAGCGCTTAAAAGTAATGAGGCAATTAACACAATTATTCGCCTCATTGTATGAGGCGAATAATTGACGTAGACTGAAGCTAATCAATTTTAGGACATAAAGACTATGTGGATATGGCAACAGCAAAACTGGCCAAACTTTACGTGGGATGATGCGGCGCTTGCTCCTTTGCTAAGGGAGCTTTCATATAATCAAGGTTTATTAGTAGGGCGTATGGGCGTGCAAACTGCTCATCAAAAGCAGCAGGCCCTTGATACCTTACTTGCAAATATTATTCACTCCAGTGCGATTGAGGGCGAAAAACTTAATGCATTTTCGGTTCGCTCTTCACTTGCAAAAAAGCTCAATATTGATGAGCAGCCTTACCCAACAACTGTGCAAAGCGATAATCTTGCAGAGATTATGCTTGATGCGATAAATAACACAGACTCAGCGCTTAATTTAGAGCGAGTGCTTAATTGGCATCGCTTATTGTTTTCAGGTGAGCAAAGCTTGTTTACTAAAATTGAAGGCGGGCAATTGCGTGGTGACGAGCCTATGCAAGTAGTGTCGGGGCGCTTAGATAAACCGATATTACATTTTACAGCGCCTCCTAAAGAGCGAGTAAATAAAGAGCTTTCACTATTTTTTAACTGGTTTAACAAAGCGCAAAATGAACCTCAAATAGACCCTTTTATTCGGGCAGCTATCGCACACTTATGGTTTGTAACAATACATCCACTTGAGGATGGTAATGGGCGTATTACACGGCTTATAACCGACCTGGCATTAGCGCAAGAACATGCTGAGTCAATTCGGTTTTACGCTATGTCGGTGGCTATTTTAGAAGACAGAAAAAGCTACTACGAAGTGCTTGAAGCAACTCAGCGTGGAGAGCTTTGTATTACAAAGTGGATTAAGTGGTTTTTACGTACGCTCAATAATGCGATACACCATACGCTTAATAATATTGAGCAAACAATTTTTAAAACCAATTACTGGGCAAGTAAAGATCAAACAAAGTTAGGTGAGCAGCAAGTAAAAGTGCTTAATAAGTTACTCGATGGCCAATTTGAACAGGGTATTAGTGCGAGTCAGTATCAAAAAGTGGCTAAGGTTAGCCGTGCAACCGCAACACGCCATTTATCGGACTTGCAAACGCTTGGATTCATTAAAAAAACCGCCGCAGGTGGGCGTAGTACACGTTACAAGGTTGTCCAATGAGGCAATTAAACACCTATTCACCTCGCCATGTGAGGCGAATAGGGGTTTTAATTGTTGTAGGTGCAGTTTTATACCTCGCATGGTGTTTTTGTTAAAGCCAAGACCAAAGCGCGATGTAAAATCGCACCTACGGTTTCGTTGAGAGTGTTGTTTAAATTATTGTAGGTGAGGTTTTATACCTCGTGGGCGCTTTATTAAAGCCAAGGCTAATGTGAACTCCCACCCATAGCTTTAATTTTTGCTTTTTTGATTAGTAATGTTGATGTGTTTTTTCACATTTATAGGTACACTCTTTTAAAGTTTTAATTCAGGGAATGAATAATGATTAAATGGATCTTACTAATTTTAACCACAGTATTTACTACAAAACTATATGCTGATGAGGCCTACTTCCAAACTCGTTGCGATAGCATTAAAAAAGAACGCGAAACTATTCGGTCTAAGTTTAGACATGGATACACTATTAAAGAAGGCGAGTATTTAACCTCACGCGATAAATTCTTATTTACCCAGCTTGCTAATCACTGCAGTAAGCCTAAAAAGAGTGGTAGCGCTTATCAGGCTACTTCTTCTACCTCAACTCGTACGCCTAATAGCAATTGGCTACTCAATCAAAAAGTATCAAACATGTCTTTGCACAGCGATAGCTATAAAGATGCTGCTAAGCTTGATGCTTGGTCAACATTTTATAAACTACCTAAACGTTGCCGTAAAAAAGGGATAGGGTCGGCCGACTTTGTGTGGTGCAGCGAATATAGGGGTAAGCAAAAAGATCTTTTTGAAGCACAGTGGAAAGAGCACCCATAAATATGTTTAAAACTAAATTACGTGTGGTGTTTGTATTTTTTGTGCTGCTAATTGCGTCGGCGCTTATTGCTAATCATTTTACTGGACGGGTATTTAATTATAGTGACCCGATTGGTGAGGTTAAACGCATATATAACGATCTAGCATCGCAAATAGTTACTGAGCCTTTAAGTACAAAACGGCCCGAAAAAGTAAGCACAACGACATTGCAACATACGTTAGTGTCTGCCGATAATCACTTATCACAAGTTAACAATACGCGTTGCGTAGATGTATCGTTAGGTGAGGTTAAATATAAACGTAATGGCGATATATTTACGTGGACCGACAGTGAGGGCGTTCCTCATTTTAGTGATAAAAAGCCTGACTTTGCAGTAGCAACTTACAATCCTGATTTTGTTGAATCGCTAGATTATTTTGATCTTACTTTAAATACACCTAATTTACCGTCGTCATTTAATCAAGAGTTGCGCATTAAGCTCAATACGGTATTTAAGGCGTATGGCCAAGTAATTGGTGTGCATGCGCTTAAAAAGGTGAAACTAAACCTAACGGTTTTGGCTACTCGCAGTGCTTACGAGTCGGCAATAAAGCATCGCGGTGGTGACCCTAAAAACACTGCGGGTATGTATTTTCACGGGAGTAATTCTGCTTTTATTCATTATGATAATGGACAAAGTGCAATGCGTACGTCGGTTCATGAAGCGGTGCACGCCATAAATAAGGCTGTATTGGGTTACACACCAAGATGGCTAAATGAAGGGTTTGCGGAGTACTTTGAGCTGACTAAAAATAATATGCAAACAGGTATTGTTGAACCAAATAGATCGTGGACAAAGAATAACAATATTACTAAAAGTGTATTTACAATTAATTGGTTAATCGGCTTAGAGGATACGTGGAAAAAAGGCGATAACAGCAAACTTTATGCAAGTAGTTGGGCTGCTATTTATTTTTTAATGGATACACAAGCAGGTAGAGCTTTACTAAAAAATATAATGCTTACTGAGCAACAATCACCGTGTAGCAAGTTGTCTGCAAAAAAGTTAAAAAAAATGCTGTATACGCAATTACCAAATCTTAAGCGTGAGTATTCTCAGTGGTTAAAAATGCCTTTTAGGGCTCATAATTTTTAACCTGTCTGTATATTGATGAGGTTAATGAGCGGATTAGGGTTATTTATGCGTCATTCGCAGTAATTTGAAACTAAAACCAAAAGCGCGATGTAAAATCGCACCTACGGTTTTGTTGAGAGTGGTGTTTAAATTAATGTAGGTGAGGTTTTATACCTCGCATGGTGTTTAGGCGTGTACAAGGTTGTGGCGAATTAACCCATCTACAAATTAAAAGCTGCGCTTTTCACGCAAGCAAGCTTCGCGTCTACAGGTGTTTGAGTGAGCTTTGTTTAAAAACCAAAGCGCGATGTAAAATCGCACCTACGCTTTGTTGAGCGCGGTGTTTGTATTGTTGTAGGTGAGGTTTTATACCTAGCATGGTGTTTAGGCATGCACAAGGTTGTAGCGAATAAACCCATCTACAAATTAAAAGCTGCGCTTTTCACGCAAGCAAGCTTTGCGTCTACAGGAGTTAGGTGAGCGTTAAGGTTATATAAGCCAAAGCGCGATGTAAAATCGCACTTACGTTTTTATCGCAGGCAGATCATTCTTTAGTTTGCATTTTTTTAGCGCGTTCTTCTGCGTCAATGAGTGCTTGTGATTTAGGTGCGCGTTTTTTTTCTTCTATAGTTGGCTTTTCTGCCGAATTTGGATCCCAGCTTTCATCAAGCGATAAGTTTGCAAATGGATTGCTGCTTGCTTTGTTTACTGTTTCTTTTTTTTCAGCTGCACTCTTTGTTGTTTCATGCTCTGCGTTTATAGGCCTTGGTGCTGCTTTTGGCATTACTTTTTCGCCTGGTAGCGGAGCATTTGGATCGAAGGTGCGTATTTCTGGTTCTTTAAAATTGTGCGCGGAACTAAAGTTGGTAAACTCTGGGGTCGCTACTTTTTTAGGTGTATGTAAATCGTCAGTAGTTTCGCTAGGTTTTAACGGTTCTGGGCTTGCGATAACCGGTTTTATCTCATTATTTATGAGTGTATTACTGTGCACGGTTGCAGAAGATTGTGTTGTTTGTTTAGGTTGTTTTTTTATCGGCTGAGCATGGGGGTCAAGTTCTTGTACTTGTGGCTCAGTGAAGCGATTGGCTTTGTTAACTTGCGCTTCAGTGGTTTTAGCGGCTGCTGCAAATTCGGTGTAGTTTGGTTCTGATTTTGGTTTTATTTCAGTAAACGTTGCTTCGTTTGTTTGCGCTAATGTTGTAGGCAAGACTTCGTCAATATTGTTGTGGTCGGTGTTTATTTTTTGTGTTTTATTGGCTTTTAATTGTGGCTGGTTGCTCTTTATTGTTTTATTTTCATCTATTATTTCAGGCGCATTGATTGGCGTTTGCTTGGTTGGCGCATCTTTCGTAGTTACGTTTAATGGTGGGGCTATTTTTTGTGATTTAAGTACCTGTGTTTCAGTTACCACAGGCGCAATAATTTCGGCTTTACTTTGTTTAGTGCGACGTAAACGTATTAATACCATCACAGCAATAAGTATTACTATTACAAATAATAAGCTAGGTAAAAGCAGCGAACTTTGATCTATTGGTACAGGTACAATAACCGGTGCTGGTTTTGCTACGGGAGCAGTTATATTTGCTGGTGTTTTAACCTTTACAGGTACACTGCTTTTTAGTGGCTGTGTACTTTGTTGATCAATAACTGATTTGGCTTGAGGCTCTGCATTTATTATTACTTCATTATTAATATTTGGCTGTTCAATCGTGTTTTGTTGTTGCTCATTTTCAATACTAACGGGCAGTGGCATTTGTAGTGTTGCTGGATTTTGTGGCGTGTTAAGTGTTGGCTCCACAACTTGAGATTGCACTGGTGTTATAACCGGAGCTGTTTCTATTGGCGGCTTTGGGTATGTTTGGGCTTGTTTGGGTTTGTTACAGTTATTGTTGTAGTCGCGTATTGCGTTTCTGTATTTTCGACTTGTTTTATCGCCACTATTTTGCTGTATTTCTTGTTTTATAAGTATGCACATGGCTTCGTTATATGCTGCGCTGTTAACGCTATAAAATAGGGCAAAACAAAAGGTAAGGCGTGTTAGTAAAGTGATCATAAAGGTAAATAGCGCTTAAACATTAATAGTTCGATTTTAAGCGCAAAACTAAAATTTATCTAGGGCCTGCTTATCTTTCGAGGTTGTATGTCTGGTATTTAGGCAAGGCAGAGTCTATGCAGTGTGGTTGCTCCCCATAAATAGGCAATAACACAGCATAAATGCCAAACATGCGCTGCCCCTAAATTGAACAAATTTTAATCCTGAAAGGCGACAGAGCCTAGAACTTACCGCGTTATTAGTCTATTACCATTAAGCTACGATACTCGTCGTAGGCAAATTGGTCGGTCATGCCGCTTATGTAATCTTGAATCAATCTACAACGGTAATAAAACTCGTATGCGGCAAAGTGATCAGGTTCTTCTTGCATGGCGTTAATGGCATGTGAGTAGCTGTTTAAGTGCTTTTTAGATAGCTTTTTAACTAATCTTGACTCGATTAACAATCGTGAATCGCCATTGAGCGCACGTTTAAAATCGTCGCTATTTAATAATAGTAATGGTTTATAGCAATCAAGTAGGCCGTTAATGATTCTATAGCCTTGCAGTTCGAGCTTTTCGACTTCTTTGTTTGAAAACACATATTTAAGCGCTACATTTTTTAATGCTTTGGTAACAGCATGCAGGTGACTTCTGTCCTCTAAAAGGGCATGATTAAAGTCGCCATGATAAATCGGCTCTATGTTTTCGATAAAGCGTTTTGCCGCATGACTCACCAGCGGGTGCAGGAGTGAAACGCGCAAGTATATAAAAAATTCACTGTTAAAGTTATATGGTTGTGCTTTGGCGCGTTCGAGTGCGTAGTCTACGGCTTTATCTACAAAATCTAGGTGTTCAGAATCGTCAATGGTGAGATTTATAAGTGCTTTTTTATAGTGACTTTTAAGCTGAATGCATAATAGCTCAGTGCTTATAATATCTTTTTCTACAGCGTCTTCAATGTCGGCAAGACAATATGAAATATCATCAGCAGCTTCCATTATATAACTGGCAGGATGACGGCAATAAGGCTCTATGGTTAATTCCTTTTGTAGTGTTTCTACGAAGCTTTTTTCGCTGTAGTAATACCCAACTTTTTTCATTAAGTAGTTTTTATTTTGTGGTATGTCTTTTGTATCAAGGCCTGCTGGGCGGGTGTACTTTAAAATCCCCGCACTTTGACTGTAGGTTAGATTGAGTGTTTGCAAAGAGTGAATAATACGTATGCCTTGCGCATTACCTTCAAAGTTACAAATATCCAGTGCAAGGTGTTTAAAAACAACGCCAATGCCTGTATTTGGCTCTTTACAACGTTCGGGTGTAACGCTTAGCAAATTATTATTAAACCAATGATTTATAGCTGCTTCGCCAAAATGTCCAAATGGCGGATTGCCTATGTCGTGCATGAGGCAGGCCATTTCTACTAGGCTTTCTAGTGGGCGTTCTACTCCTGTTAGGCCGTAGTCTTTTTGTTGTTGGTAGCTTAAATTAGCAAAAATACGCTGCACTATAAAACGACCAACTTGTTGTACTTCAAGCGAATGAGTAAGGCGCGAACGAACGGCTGCATTACGCTCAAGTGGAAATACTTGTGTTTTTTGTTGCAAACGACGAATAGCGGCACTGTTTATTATACGACCTCGGTCGCTTTCAAGCGCCATTTGCAAGTTAGATGTTGTGCGATACATGCGCGCAGGGGTTATTTTTTTACTAAAATCAATAGTCATCGTTGTCCTTTTTGATTGTTGATGACTGGCAAAGTGAGTGCGCGGTGTCATTCTTTTTTAATATACTTACGTTAATATATACACCTAGATGAGTTAGGTACAGGCGCTTGTATCATTTGCTGGCAGTCAATTGTATTATCAAATCATTATTTTCAGTATTTAGCGCACTTTTAACTAGGCGGGTATTTATAATGAAGCAGTGGATCTTAAAGGTAATATCAATTTGCCTATTAACAGGAATGAGTAATGTTGCACTTGCAGCAAAAGAACAAACGGTGGTGCTTGTATCAATTGATGGTCTGCGTTGGGATTACATTGAAAAGCACGGTGCGCCAAATTTAAAGGCAATGGCCGATCGCGGCGTTCGCGCGCAAAAGTTAATACCTGTTTATCCTACTAAAACGTTTCCTAATCATATTTCTATTATTACGGGCTTACTTCCTGTCAATCACGGTATTGTTGATAATAACTTTTGCGATAAAGCCCGCAGAAATGAGTGTTACAGTATGGGTAAAGCACTTGGCGATAGCACTTGGGTAAAAGGTATTCCTCTTTGGAATTTAGCAAAAATGCAGGGGCTTAAATCAGCAACGTACTTTTGGCCTGAGTCGGATGCGTTATTTAACGGCATGACCCCCGATTACTTTTACCATTATTCTAAATATAGCGATTACCAAAGCCGTGTAGATCAAATTATTCAGTGGTTAAGTTTACCAAAAGCACAGCGCCCGCGTTTTATTGCAAGTTACTTTTCGTTGGTTGATAGCATGGGTCATGAATTTGGGCCAGACGCACCACAAACTCGAGATGCAGTTAAACAGCTTGATGAGTTGATGGGGCAATTACAAACTCGCTTACGCAAATTAGAGCAAGACGTAAACCTAGTAATTGTATCGGATCACGGTATGACGAGCGTAAACCCAGATAAAAGTATTGATGTAACAACATTGCCTCAAGATGAAAACTTTTTAGTTAAAAATACAGGCCCTCGTTTACTTATTTATACACAACCGAATGCTGAAAATGCTGATATAGCAGGCTATAAAGCGCGTTTAGAAAAAGCGGCTAAAGGACGTTATACCGTTTTAACTGATGAACAATTAGCAGGCTATCATTATAATAAAGGTACGCGTGTGGGCGATATCGTTGTACAAACCACAGCACCTGCGGTGTTTACTAATACTAAAAAGCCGATGTATTTAGGTACGCATGGCTATGCCTATACCGATGACATGGCTGCTACGTTTATAGCTAGTGGCCCTGCTTTTAAAGAAGGAATTAGCTTAGATAAAGTAAGTAATCTTGATATTTATCCTGTGCTTGCAAAAGTAATGGGTCTTAAATTATTAAGCAAAGTTGATGGTGACGGTAAAACGTTAATGCCCGCTATAAAGCAAAAAATGGTTGTACATTAAGCTTTACCAAAAAAGAGCGCTAAGCGCTCTTGGGGGAAGGTTATAATGTTTATTTTTTAAAAGTGGGTAATGGATAGCCCACTTTTATAAGCATTTATTTAAAATTGGCAATGCTTGTTTTAGTTGCTGTTACAGTGCGAATAGCATACGACTGGTTAGTTACACCAAATGGTATGTTATTTACACTCCAATTAGGATTAGAGAAGTAGTCGTACTGTGTTGCACTTCCATATACATGTGGATAGGCCATAATACTTGCAAACTCATTTTGTACACCGTGACCCATACCGTCAGTGTATACACCACCAGAAGTATCACCCTGTTTACGTGAATGTGCTAAGCCTTGGTTATGACCAAGTTCATGTACAAACGTAGTTGCACCACAATCAATAGCTGTAATTGAATACATGCGGTCGCTCATTGAGTTGTATAGGTTGCCGTTAGTACCTTGTCCAACCCATGCTAAACCACATGAAATAAGTCCATTTCCAGCACTTTCGCCAGTACCTAGTACGGCAATCATATCGGCTTTCCAATCGCTGCGTAAACCATCTACATAGCTGCTTTCGGTTACCGAATCAAGCCACTGCTCTGATGGTGTAATGGCATAGTCACCTAGGTTTTGTGTACCCGCTAAACGGAGCGTAATACCTACACCATTTTGGCTATAAACCTGATTTGTAAAGGCAATTAGCTGATTGATTTTAGTGTTGATATTACTAGTAGCCGCTGCTGACTGATCTGTATATAAAATACCGATATCAATAGTCTCTGCTTGTGCAACACTTGCTACACATAGTGCTGCTGCAACAGCGGTTGTAGTGATTACTTTTTTCATTATTGTATTTCCTTACTCTTAGTGTGGTTGATTTTTGGTGTTTAAAATATTGTCGCAACGGGTGCGCTCAAATTTTTAATTTGGTTAATTAGCCATCTATTTTTGGTGCAAATATGTCTACACCTTTTTCAATTTTAGGTTTAGGTGCCGTTACGTCATGTTCTATATGATTTTTATATAAATCACGTTTTGCAGCTATCCAGCCATACTTACCTTTACTTTCAAATACGTAATTACCCGAAGGTGCCGTAAATTGCCCGTATACGGCGTCTTTTCCTACGGTTAATACTGTGTTGTGCATTGCGCCATCTACGCCAACTACGCGGCCAAATATACTTTTATCACCGTTGCTTGATTCAATAACATTAGTGATCTCAGCTGTGAACGTTTCGGCTGTTTGAGGAATTGCTAAGTCGAAGTTTTCGCCCGCTTTTAATGCCTGCAATGAAGCTAAGTCAAATTCAATGTAAGCTTCATTATGTAAGTCAGTTGGTAACACTTTTGCATTTATAAGTACTTGTTTTGCTTTATTTGAGAGGCGGTTTACAGCATCAAATTCATTAAATGTCATATTTTGTTTTGGGGCTGAAACCGCTTTGACATTAATAGGATCTTTACTCATATCAATAGGGGCTGGCGCATGTGTATTTTGTGTACGAAGAGTACTAACCGGCACTAAGTCAATTGCTACAGGTGCAATTGGTTCTGCAGTGTGGTCGGTATGAATAAATAGTTCATAAAGTGCAAATGCCGACAAGGGAATGGCAATAATTAAGACTGCAACTTTTTTCATCTGTTTCTCTTTTGGTGTTTTAAGTTAACTATTTGTTACGTTTTATAGCATAAATTAGATTAGATCAAGCGAATAAATGTAATCAAAAAGTGTTAAGCACTTTATTTTTAAATCCCTTATTAAACTTATGGTTATTTTTTATAGGTACAAATATTGAGTGGTTATGTACTGGTTTCTCCAGTGTTTTAGCGGGCTTTAGATTTTTTTTGATAACTTTTTTATTCTGTTTAATACAATAGTTTTATGTTGGTTTGGTCATTAATTTAGGTAAAAAATAAAAATGAATTTATTTCACTTTTTGTAGCGTAATAGTTAATTGCAAAGAAAATATTAGCCACGTATGTTGTGTACATAAAAATAAATATTAGAGGGATTTATGGCGGTTTCTGATCAGTTGCTTAATCGAATTACAGCAGGACTCGTAGCGGTTATTATTGGCTTTTCGAGTTCAATTGCGTTGATTTACCAAGTCGTAATTACCCTAGGAGGCACTCCTGATTTAGTTGCCAGCTGGATTTTAATGCTTGGTTTGGTTATGGGGCTTAGTTCCATTGGTTTATCGTATTATTATAAAGTGCCGGTATTAATTGCATGGTCTACGACTGGGGCTGCATTACTTATTTCAAGCGCTCAAGGGTATAACTTGAATGAAGCGATTGGTGCATTTATGCTATCGGCGTTATTAGTTTTTTTGTCGGGAATAACGGGCTGGTTTGAAAAAATAATGAACCGTATTCCCAGTGAACTAGCATGTGCCATGCTTGCTGGTGTACTTGTTACGTTTGGCATTGACGTGTTTAATTTCATGAACGACATGCCTTTAGTGATTGGCTTAATGGTACTTATGTACTTTGTAGGTAAGCGATTTTTTGCCCGCTTTGCAATGCTTAGTGTACTTATTGTGGGTGTGTTACTGGCGTGGAGTATGGGAAATATTGATACGACTGCATTGCATTGGAAAATGAGCCAATTTACTTACATCACTCCCATGTTTAACTTACAAGCATGTATTAGCATTGGTTTACCACTTTATATTGTCACTATGACGTCGCAAAATTTGCCCGGTATAGCCGTCCTCAAAGCACATAATTATAAAGTACCTATTTCTGCATCACTTAATGTGACAGGCTTCATTAATATTATAACTGCACCATTTGGGGCATATTCTATAAATTTAGCTGCAATAACCGCCGCTATTTGCATGAGCGAAGAAGCGGATAAAAATCCAGATAAGCGTTATTGGGCAAGTATTGCTGGTGGTGTTTTTTATATAATAATGGCGTTATGTGCAGCAACGTTAGTTGGGCTAGTTGCAAGTTTACCACAAGCACTTATTTTGGCACTTGCAGGTATTGCACTGTTTGGCACTATTGCTAATAGTTTGCAGCAAGCATTGAATGGCTCGCAATATACTGAAGCTGCCATTGTAACATTTTTAGTTACAGCGTCAGATTTAACGCTGCTCTCGGTCGGTTCTGCTTTTTGGGGAATTATCGCAGGTGTGTGCACGGTAATGATTACCCGAAAGGATTGAGTTAATACTTAATTGTTGTAGGTGAGGTTTTATACCTCGCTAATTTTTAAATTTTTACAAGCGCGAAGTAAATTCGCACCTACAAGTTGGGTGCTTAATTGTTGTAGGTGAGGTTTTACACCTCGCTAATTTTTAAATTTTTAAGAGCGCGAAGTAAATTCGCATCTACAAGTTGGGTGTTTGATTGTTGTAGGTGAGGTTTTATACCCCGCTAATTTTTAAGCTTTTACATGCGCGAATTAAATTCGCACCTATAAAGTTGGGTGTTTGATTGCTGTAGGTGAGGTTTATACCTCACTAATTTTTACGAGCGCGAAGTAAATTCGCACCTATAAGTTGGGTGCTTAATTGTTGTAGGTGAGGTTTTATACCTCGCTAATTTTTAAGCTTTTACATGCGCGAATTAAATTCGCACCTATAAGTTGGGTGTTTAATTGTTGTAGGTGAGGTTTTATACCTCGCTAATTTTTAAGCTTTTAAATGCGCGAAGTAAATTCGCACCTACAAGTTGGGTGCTTAATTGTTGTAGGTGAGGTTTTACACCTCGCTAATTTTTAAATTTTTAAGAGCGCGAAGTAA
>NZ_JJNZ01000034.1 GCF_000690055.1 Pseudoalteromonas fuliginea | reverse complement strand
GCTATGTGAAAGTAGGACATTACCAGGCTTCAAATTGTAGAGAGCCCGACTAGAAATAGTCGGGCTTTTTTACGTCTGCAGAAAAGTAAAATGTGCGCAATTAACACACACTCATATCGCGACACAAAGATAGTGTAGCATTTCACTGTGGCTCTCCACCGCTGTGGGCACTACGACATCACCAGGCTTCAAATTAAAGAAACCCGTTACAGCAATGTGACGGGTTTTTTGCTGTTTTGGATTTAATAAATAGCCAAGAGCCCATGCCGAACTCAGTAGTGAAACAAAACAGCTCGAAGGCGAGCCCCACTGAAGGCCGCCCTGACACAAAGATAGTGTAGCATTTCACTGTGACTTTCTACCGCTGTGGGCACTACGACATCCTACTGCGTAGCGCACCGACCTCAAATTGTAGAGAGCCCGACTAGAAATAGTCGGGCTTTTTTACGTCTGCAGAAAAGTGAAATACGCGCAATTAACACACACTACATCAACACCCATCACGTAGGGCGAGCGAAGCGACTCCCGACGCTAGAATCACAACAAAACCCCTCAATATCTCAGTCGGCCATTATCCCAGTCCGACCTCCCAATACAGTAGCATTTGCTACGTGACTTTCTACGGCTGTGGGCACTACGACATTCTACTGCGTAGCGCACCGACTTCACATTGTAGAAAGCCCGGATCTAACGATTCGGGCTTTTTTACGTCTGCAGAAAAGTGAAAATATATTTCAATGAGGGTTATGCTTGTGCGTAGTTTGACTTATTGCCAAGCCATCTATGAATCAGAGGATCCACATGTTGAGGGTATTGTTTTAGCATTTGCTGCGCGATAGGTCTTACTTGATTAAGTGTTTGTTTGTCGCGCGTTAAGTCTGCAATTTTGAATTCTGCTAAACCAGTTTGCTTTGTGCCGAGAACTTCACCAGGGCCACGAATTTCTAAATCGCGCTCTGCTATCACAAAGCCATCGTTACTATCGCGTAGTACACCTAATCGCTTTTGAGCGGTATGAGACAGTGGTGCGTGGTATAAAAGCACGCAATGCGATGCAGTAGCGCCACGGCCAACTCGCCCACGTAATTGGTGTAACTGCGCTAAGCCTAAGCGCTCAGGGTTTTCTATAATGATTAAGCTCGCATTAGGGACATCTACACCAACTTCAATAACGGTAGTGGCAACTAAAACATGTATAGTACCTGCCTTAAACTCGCTCATAATGGCTTGTTTTTCAGCTGATTTCATTCGTCCATGTACTAAGCCTACGTTTAGCTCTGGTAATGCTTCTTTTAATTGCAGTGCACTGTCTTCGGCGGCTTGGCATTGCAGTACTTCAGATTCATCTATTAGTGTACATACCCAATAAACTTGGCGGCCTTGCTCATTACAGGCTAATTTAACGCGGGCAATAATATCGTCTCTGCGAGTGTCTGGAAGTGCTACTGTTGTAATTGGCGTACGCCCTGGTGGTAACTCATCAATTACAGAGGTTTCTAAGTCGGCATACGCTGTCATAGCGAGTGTGCGTGGGATGGGTGTTGCAGTCATGACCAGTTGATGGGGATAGCAATCACCAAACTTACCTTTTTCACGCAGTGATAAACGCTGATGAACACCAAAGCGGTGTTGTTCATCAATAACGATAAGCACTAAGTTATTAAACTTAACTTCATCTTGAAATAAAGCGTGAGTACCTACAATCATTTGCGCTTCACCAGAGGCTATTTTTTCAAGTGTTGCTACGCGCTCTTTGCCTTTTGTTTTACCGCCAAGCCAAGCAACTGTTATACTTAGTTGATTAAACCACGTTGTAAAATTAACACCATGTTGCTCTGATAAAATTTCAGTAGGAGCCATTAAAGCGACTTGAAAGCCTTGCGCGATGGCTGTTAGTGCACTAAGTGCTGCTACTAGGGTTTTGCCAGAGCCTACATCGCCTTGTACTAAACGCATCATGGGATACGCGTGTTGCATGTCACCTTTAATTTCAGCAACTACGCGGCTTTGCGCATTTGTGGGTGAAAAAGGAAGTTGCTCTAAAAACTGGCTTTCTAATGTGTTTACTGGATTTAATGCCACGGCTTTAACTTGTTGCCCTTGCTCTCGCACTTTTAATAAGCTGAGGTTTTGAGCAAGTAACTCCTCAAATACAAGGCGCTGTTGAGCAGGGTGAGTACCTTGCTCTAATGCAGTTACATCAACATCATTTGGTGGGCGGTGCAGTAATAATAAGGCGTCACTTAGTGGCATGTTTGATGGCTGCCACTGTGAAGGCAGTAGTTCTTCTACTGAGTATTTATTTAGTAAATCAATAGCCTGTTCGCTTAAAGCTCTAATCGATAGTTGCTTTAAACCTTCGGTAGTTGAATAAACGGGCGTTAATGTTGTCGCTACCGGCTGCTCGTTAGAGGTATCGCTGATGCTGTATTCAGGATGACTCATTTCAAAGCCAACACGGCCACGGCGCACTTCACCAAAGCAACGTATTATTTTACCAGCACTAAATGCGTTTTTTTGTGCGGCGGTAAAATTAAAAAACCGTAATGTTAGCCTGCCAGTACCATCATTGATTTGGCAAACAAGCATGCGCCTTTTACCAAACGTGATTTGGCTTGTTTCAATTGTTGCTTCAACACTCACGTGGCTATGTAGTGACAACTCATTAATCGCGTATAAGCGAGTGCGATCTTCGTAGCGAAGTGGTAAATGAAAGAGCATATCTTGCACAGTTAAAATACCTAGCTTCAACAAGCGCTCGGCCATTTTTGGACCAACCCCTTTAAGTTCTGTTATTGGGTATTGGCTTAAGCTAGGTTTAGACAAAGTAGGCTCAACTTTTGTTATTTAATGTAGATTAAGTGTACTTACAGAGTGTAAGTGCATCAAGTATGTTTTAAAGCTTGCCAAAATTGCTCATCAGCGACTATTTCGCCGTTTTCATCAAGTGCAGGGTAAGGTAATTTTTTTTGTTTACACTGCCTTGCAATAATAGGGTGACAACCTTCGAAATAAAGCGGGTGCTTAACTTCAGCGCTGAGCATATCTCTATTGTATAAACCTGCAAGTTCACGCTGGCGCTGTGCTTCAAACAATATTAGCGCAGCAGCAACTGAAACATTTAGCGATTGCACCATGCCTTGCATTGGAATAATAATATTTTGATCAGCATATTCTAGGGCTTTTTCTGAGATCCCTGTTTTTTCTTGTCCAACAATAATAGCCGTTGGCTTGGTGTAATCTACTTCTCTAAAATCAACGGCATCTTCTGATAGGTGAGTCGCGAGTATTTGTATTTCTGGATTGCGTTCACGCATTGCAGTAACGGCATCATCAATATTTCTATGTAAGTGCGTCTCTAGCCAGTTTTTACTGCCACCTGAGGTATTATTTGTTAGCCATTTTTGCTTTTCAGGCCATACAGCATGTACGTGATGGCAACCAACCGCATCAGCACTTCGTACTATTGCAGATAAGTTATGGTGTTTGTGCACGTCTTCTAAACACACGGTTAGGTCTGTTTGACGGCGCGAAAGTACGTCTTCGATTCTTTGATAGCGAGTTTGCTGCATGGTTATCCTCTTTTTTCGGCAATTATACGAGATTTTTGCAGTTAAGGCATTACCGTACGGCTAATTGGATTTTGTAGAGAAATAAGTGTTTCTGTTGATTGAATGGCTTCTATTGCCTGTATTTTATTAATCAGCACATCTTGTAAGTGATCAATGGACTTTGTCATTACCTTTATAAATATACTGTAGTTACCTGTTGTGTAATAAGCCTCTACCACTTCCTCCAATGCTTCTAGCTTTATAAGCGTTTGCGGGTAATCACGTGCGTTATTTAAATTAATGCCTATAAAGCAGCACACATCGTAGCCCAGCTGTTTAGTATTAATCGTTAATTGGGTGCCTGTAATGATCCCTGCTTGCTTCATTTTTTCAATTCTTACGTGAATTGTCCCAGCGCTTACATTAAATCTTTTTGCTAATTCGGCGTACGCAGTACGGGCATTTTTCATTAATGCATGAAGTATCTGTTTATCGAGATTATCGATTAAATAATTTTCCATTATATATTTGTCATAAAATTATCGAATATATGGTTTTTATACCACTTAATTAATGGTTTTTGTATATTAAAGCTATTTTTGTTATGGGATATTGAATTAATCCTTTAAATCGTTAAATTAACTTCATTAGAGGCGCTCATTAGAGCGTTTTTATCAATTAAGCAAGTAACAATAACTGGGAATGAGGCCAATTATTATGAGTTCACACTATGTGCAGCAACAGCAGCAAATAAGTAAAGTTAAGCAATTTTTTTCACAACAACTAGAAACCCAACTTGGGCTGGTTGAGGTTCAAGCCCCAATTTTGGCTAAGGTTGGCGACGGCACGCAAGATAACTTAAGCGGCCATGAAAACGCAGTTGCTGTAAATGTGAAAGCGATTACAGATAGCCGCTACGAAGTGGTGCATTCACTGGCTAAGTGGAAACGTAAAACACTCGCAACTTATGGCTTTGGTGTTGGTGAGGGTATTTACACTCAAATGAAAGCTTTGCGCCCAGATGAAGATTCATTAAGTCCTATTCATTCTGTATATGTTGATCAGTGGGATTGGGAAAAAGTAATTAACAAAACGACAGAGCGTTCGCTGGCAACACTAAAGCAAACTGTTCAATCTATTTATAAAGGGATAAAAGAGACGGAAGCTTTTGTAAGTGAGTCTTATGGTTTGACGCCTTTTTTACCGGACGACATTAAGTTTGTACACAGTGAAGAGCTACGTAAAATGTATCCTGACTTTAGCGCTAAGCAACGCGAAAAAGCCATTGCACAAGAATATGGTGCTGTATTTTTAATTGGTATTGGTGGCGCACTTGGTGATGGCAAAATCCATGATGTAAGAGCCCCAGATTACGATGATTGGTCTACGCCAACATGCGATCAATACATGGGTTTAAATGGTGATATTTTAGTATGGAACCCAGTACTTGAAGATGCATTTGAAATTTCATCAATGGGTATACGTGTAAGCCCTGAGGTTTTAAAAGCGCAGTTAAGGGTTACTGGAGATGAAGACCGCTTAGAGTTTGATTGGCATAAAGCGCTACTACAAAGTAAATTTCCGCAAACAATTGGCGGTGGAATAGGGCAGTCGCGCTTGGCTATGTTACTACTGCAAAAGCAACATATTGGACAAGTACAGGTTAGTGTGTGGCCAAATAAAACTTACGATACAGTAAGTGATTTACTTTAGGGTATATGAGGAGCTATTGATTTGAGTGCCTGTATTTGCACTCATTTCTAGTGTGTTTTAAACTCGATTTCTACTTTATTATTCAACAACTTTACATTGCATGGTGGGTAATTACGGATTGTTTTGAGTACTTTATTAAAAATATGAATTTCTACTCCAGAATGCAAAACAGTGTTAACAGCAAGGTTTGCATCACTAAGCAAATCATGTAACTCATGATCTAAGCTCGAAAGGCGTTTTTCTAATTGTTCAGCCTGTTGGCAATAATGCAGTTGTGTAGCGCCAATTTTGGCAATTAGCTGATTCTTTTTATCAATATCTTTAACTAAATCAGCTTTTTCGAGAGCAGCTTGAAGAGTATCTAATTGTTGATCTGTATTTGCTAAATCTTTAAAGCAATTGTCTGTGTCAGCAGTTATTTCAGCGCCTGAAGCTGCTAAATTTATTGCCATTTTTGCGCCTGATTCGTTTCCGATTTCACCAGCAATGAGCGTTGTAGCATCCAGTATTTCACCACCAAAAATTTTACCTTTAGGTAAGTCTGTTTGACCAACTTGTAGTAATTTTTTCGCTTTCATAACACAGTGGCTAGTTTGGCGATCAATAAATATGTTAGCTGCTTCTATATAACAATACTGTGAATGAGAAACATGGACATCTCCAGTACAAACTAATTTGCAGGATAACGATTTATCCTCAGGCTTTTGATGGCCAATTACACCTTGCTTCACAGTGATATTACCGCCAGCAGTAAGCTCCCCTGATTCGACAGTACCTAAGATAGTAATATCGCCTTTTGCGTTTATTTTCATACCAGGATCGATGTTTCGTGTAACAATCACACTGCCTTCAAAGTCGATATGGCCACTTTTCACATTTACATCAGATATTGTAAAAATATCATCTACACGCATTCCGTTATTAATTTCTACAGGAACGCCGGCAATAGTAGAGACTAATTCCATAGGGTTTAATTTTGATATTTCAGTGCCTTCACCTGCGACCAGTTGTTTATTTTCACCAGGTTTAGCGGTAAGTATATCACCGACTACTGTGAAGCCCTCTTTACCAGGGGTTGCGGGGTGCTGTCGAATAAGTACTGTACCAGGTTCTACACTTGCGAGTTTTCCAAAGTCACGCATATCAACGCTGCCATCTTCTTTTAATTTTGGCGCGTTTAAACGATCTTTTAGGGTTTCTACCACTGTTACTAATTTTGTCGCTAATCCATCACTTGGAAGCCGCCCTTTGGCGAGAGTACCTTTAACGATTGTCCCAGGTGATAGCTCGGCTTGTTTTTCTAGTAATTGTTCTAAAAATACTTGCTTGTAGCCACGAACTATTCCAGCTTTAACAAGGTGTTTTTTCGCATCATCTAGGCTTAGCTGCTTACCGCCCTGAGCGAGAGTGAGCTCGCCTATAGCTAGCATTTTATCATCGCTAATTTCTATCTTGATTGCGGCATCGTACTTAGTTGCAACAACTAAAACTGACTCAGTATTTTTATTTTTGAAGAAGTTGTTTATGGCTTCATGATCGATTTTACAGTCACAAAAAGTCGACATTTCGAGAGCTTCAATCACGAACGCAGCACTCGGCGGAGCGTGCTTACTTACATCAAGTAAAATATTTCCATTATGAGCAAGCTTAAACACTAGTTAATCCTTCTCTACTACTTAAGTTAAGTTTGAGTATATTACATAATAACAGATTGCTAGAAATTTACTTTTGAGTCAAGAAAACAAAACGAGGTTATGGAGAAATAGAGCTATAGCTGGGACCATAGCTCGTAGGTAATACTAATTAGTTGAAGGTAGTTCCATTATTCCATCTATCTCAACTTGCACACCTTTTGGCAGCGCACGCACACCAATTGCGGCACGAGCAGGGTATGGTTGTTTGAAGTATTGGCTCATTACTTCGTTAACAATAGCAAAGTTAGATAAATCAGTAAGGTAAATATTCACCTTAACTAGGTCGTGTATCTGACCCCCAGCTTCTTCACATACAGCAGCAATGTTTTTAAATACTTGATGTGTTTGTTCGCCAAAGTCTTCCGAAATAACTTCCATAGTCTCAGGTACTAATGGTATTTGACCCGATAAGTAGACAGCCGTTCCTACTTTAACGGCTTGGCTATATGTGCCTATTGCTGCAGGCGCTTTGTCGGTAGAAATAAATGCTTTATTCATGTGTTTCCTATTTTATTTTTTACGATAGACTTTTTGTACATCAGGCATAACGCGAATGCGTCGCATAATGTTAGCAACGTGGATACGGTTTTTAACGGTAACCCCTAAATCTATCACGTATAAATTACTTTCTTTTTCATCAGTGGCTATTTCCACAATATTGGCTTGGGTAGTCGCAACAACATTGGTTAACTTTGCAAGCGCCCCTTGATGATTAATAATCTCGACTCTAAGGGCTGCAATATATTCTTTCTCTGGATTATCGTCCCACTTTACAACTAAGTATTTAGAGCGCTCACTTTCCCAGCCGCGAATATTTTTACATTCCTGGCGATGAACAGTTAATCCTTTGCCTTGGCTTATATGTGCAGTTATTGCATCCCCAGGTACAGGGCGGCAACACTTAGAGTAATTAACTAACATACCTTCGGTGCCAATAATGGTTGCTTTGACTTGGTTGGTAATGTCTGTTAAATCATCGTTTTCGTTTTGTAATAAGCGTTTAGCAATTAACATGCTCATCAGATTACCAGAGCCTATTGCTACTAGTAACTCAAGTAGTGTAGAAAGTTCATGTTCTTCAAGTACTCGCGCTATATTCTCATCAGGAATACTGTCGAACTTATTTTCACCAAGTGCGGAGTCGAGTAAACGCCTACCCAATAACAGCGCTTCCTCGTGATGCTGACTCTTAAGGTAGTTACGAATGCCTAACCGTGCTTTACCGGTAACAATAAAGTTTAGCCAAGTTGCATTTGGGTGAGCCCCAGAGCTAGTAATTACTTCTACTGTTTGGCCGGTATCAAGCGCTTTACTCAAAGGGTAAGGTTTGCGATTTACTCTTGCCCCTACGCACGTATTTCCAACGTCAGTATGTACAGCGTATGCAAAATCAACAGCTGTTGCGCCCATTGGTAATTCAACGATTCGGCCATCTGGCGTAAATACGTAAATTTCTTCAGGGAATAGCTCAGTTTTTACATTTTCTATAAATTCAAATGATGAGCCAGCACTTTGCTGAAGCTCTAATAAACTTTGCATCCATTGGCGAGCACGTTGTTGTGACGTATTGCCCGCGCCATCACCTGATTTTTTATACATCCAGTGTGCGGCCACGCCTTTGTCTGCCATATGATCCATGTCGTGAGTACGAATTTGAATCTCAACAGGTATGCCGTGTGGGCCAACTAAAGAAGTATGAAGTGACTGATAGCCATTGGTTTTAGGCACTGCAATATAGTCTTTAAAGCGCGTTTCAATAGGCTTATAAAGGCTGTGAGCAACACCTAATACGCGATAACACGTATCCATAGAGTCAACCGCAATTCTAAACGCGTAAATATCCATGACTTCGTTAAATAACAGTTCTTTATTAAGCATTTTTTTATAAATACTATAAAGGTGCTTTTCGCGGCCCGATACCGTCGCTTTTATGCCTGACTCTTCAAGGCGCGCTTCAATTTCGTTTTGAATATTTGAAATAACTTCTTTTCGATTACCACGTGCTTTTGCAACTTCAGATTTAAGTGCACGATGGCGCATAGGGTATAGAGCTTGAAAACCTAAATCTTCAAGCTCATTTTTAATGTCGTGAATACCTAAACGGTTTGCTATCGGCGCGTATATTTCTAGTGTTTCGCGTGCTATACGGCGGCGTTTATCGGGGCGAAGAGCACCCAATGTGCGCATATTATGCGTTCTATCAGCAAGCTTGATTAAAATAACTCGTATGTCTTGAGTCATAGCCATAATCATTTTACGGTAGTTTTCGGCTTGGAATTCTTTTTTATCTTTAAAGCTGAGCTTATCGAGCTTACTTACACCTTCAACCAATTCAGCAACCGTTTCACCAAAAATTTCAGCTAAATCTTGTTGGCTAAAATCAGTATCTTCAATTACATCGTGCATTAACGCGGCCATGAGCGTTTCATGGTCAAGATGCATGCCGGCAAGAATTTGAGTTACTTCAACAGGGTGAGTAATATAAGGTTCGCCACTTGAGCGAGTTTGTCCTTCGTGGGCCTCTCGGGCTACCACGTAAGATTTTTGTACCAGCTCTACATCTGCAGCAGGCAAGTATTCAGAAATTTTCTTTTTAAGACCTTCAAAAAGATACATTTACACTCCAATGTTCTAGGGCCCGTTGACCTTTCAGGATTAAAATTCGTTCAATCTAGGGGCGATTTAATCGCGGCGCGAGGTTTTTAGCCTAGCGGGCTAAGTAAAAACCGAGCAACAAAGAGTAAATTGCCCCTAGGCAGAACCCTTCGGGCTGCGCATGTTTGGCACTTATGTTGCGTTATCGCTTATGCATGGGGAATAACCACACTACATAGGCTCTGCCTTGCCTAAATACCAAGCATGCTTTTGCAAATTTAACCTCGAAAGATAAACAGGCCCTAGTGAAGTAAATTAGGTAAGTTACGAATATACGATGAAAAGAATGGATTGCCAACGGCTATAGTAGAAATACTGCGCCGTTGGCTAAATCAGACCGGGAGGTCGATTATTGATTGCCACCAACAATGGCAGCAACAGCAGCTAGTTCTGCTGCTTCTTGGTGTTGTTGTTCTTCACGGTCAATTAAGTCCATTGAAGCGCTATCAACTAAACCTAATTCAATTTCACGTAAAGCAACAACCGTTGGTTTATCGTTTTCAGGGTCTACTAGTGGCGTTTTACCACCAACAGCAATTTGGCGGGCACGACGAGCCGCAACTAAAATTAAGTCAAAACGATTACCAACTGCATCTACTGCATCTTCAACTGTTACGCGGGCCATCACAGCACTCCAAAAATAATTTAAAAGCAAAGGCGTAGTTTACTCCAAGGAGCCACATTCGCCAATAGCCAGTGTTCAATTTTTATCAGTTTTACTCGCCTAAGCCTAATTTAAATAGGCTTAAATTATTTAAGCAGACTATTTAGTAAAACTTGATGACGATCTTCTTGAGCTTTTAGGGTTAAGCGTTGAGCCATTACAATTATTTCTATATCAGCAAGTGCGCTCTCAAAGTCATCATTTACAATTACAAAGTCATACTCGTTATAATGTGACGTTTCAGATTGTGCTTGTGCCATACGTCCGGCAATAACGTCAGCCGAATCTTGGCCACGGTTATTTAAACGCTGCTCTAGCTCTTTTTTTGAAGGAGGTAGAATAAAAATGGTTTGTACGCTTGGCATAATTTTGCGCACTTGCTGCGCGCCTTGCCAATCAATATCTAAAAACACATCAATACCCGCATCAAGTTGCGACTCAATAGCTTGCTTTGATGTGCCATAGTAATTATCAAATACTTGAGCCCATTCAAAAAAGTCATTTTTTTCAATTAGCGCTTTAAACTCATCTGTAGAGACAAAATGATAATGCACGCCATTTTCTTCACCGGGGCGAGGAGAGCGAGTCGTGTGCGAGACCGATACTTTCATATCAGTATGCTTTTTTAATAACGCATTGATTAAGCTTGATTTACCAGCACCAGAAGGCGCTGATAAAATAAATAAGTTACCGCGAGTTTGTGCCATGTCTTTCTCTACCTAAAAATAAATAGGCTTGGGTTACAAGTAAGCCAAGCCTTTAATTAACTGTATTGTACTTTAATTAGCTCTTAGTGCTCAAGTTAGGTCGAGAGTATTTTGCTAAGTTGCATTTTAAATAAAATTACAATTATTAGTAATACTGAAAGAGTGCCGTGATACAGCACCTAAATGGTTTAGTTAAGCAACAAAGAGGCCAATAAAGTTCAGAAAACAAAGGCATGATCTTTTATTAAAAAAACATTATAGTTAGTTTATTGTTAACAATAACCAATATGTAGAGATCAAACTATGGATAAAAATATATCTCGCCGGTCAGTACTTAAAATATTAGCTGCAGGTGTTGTTGCTACTGGCGTTTCTGGTTGCAAGAATACTTTAGGTGCTGCAACCTCTACAATTACCACCGGCACTAAGCCTCACCGTGATAACTGGCATAAAACGTATAATAGAGTATGGCTTGGTAAGCAATATTGGGCTAACCCGATGGAGGATTGGCGTGTTGTTAACGGCGCTGCTGAGTGTATAACAAGAGGAGGTAATCGAAGTGTTCACTCCCTGACGCACCAAATAACTCATCTTGATCAAGCTTTTACAATGTCGGTTCAAGTTTCACGCTTAGAGCAAAATAGTAAAGATGGGGGCGCAGGTATTCGCCTCGGAGCTAAAAGTGAATTAAACGAATACCGTAGTAACTGTTTTATACAAGAAGGTTACGACCTTGGTATCAAAAATAATCATTTAGTTTTAGGTAATAACACAACATCTCTAGTTACACCGATAGATAATCACGAGATTACTTTAAGTTTAACGGGCACGCCGCAGTCGGGTGCAATGGCCTTGGAGTTAGTTGCTAGCTTAAGTACATCAGGATCAATAATAGGAACTCTGACGCATTTAGTCCCAGCATCTGAATTATTAGGTAATGTGGCGCTTGTTAGTAACTTTTCTATTGCATCAGTAACTTCACAAAATGTGCCGGAAGATAAATTAGGCGCACGTTACAAATTTAGTAATTGGAGTATGCAAGGTGAGGCTTTTTCAGTAATTGATGAGCAAAAATTTGGTCCTATACTTTGGACTATGTATTCGCTAAGCGACACATTGAGCGATGAAGGTTTTGTAATGAAGCTGAGCGCTTACACCGGGCCAATAGGCGAGCAAGATAATCAGCAAATAGAACTGCAAGTACAGCGTAGTAATCAATGGGTGTCTATTGACACTCAGATCATTGATCATGACGGTTGGTTAGCTACTTTTCGGATTATAAATTGGGATGAAACACAAGACACCCCTTTTAGGGTTGTTTACCGTGAAAAATATACCGACGGCACAGAAACCCCCGACATTTATTCAGGCAATATAAAAGCAAACCCAAGTGGTAATAAATTACGCATGGCAGCCCTTACTTGTCAAAATGACTATGGTTTTCCTTACGAACCTGTTGCTCAAAATGTCAAAAAACTACACCCAGATATTGTTTTTTTCTCGGGCGATCAAATTTATGAAAGTCATGGTGGATTCGGTGTGATTCGTACCCCAGACAACTTGGCAATTTTAAATTATTTACGCAAGTTCTATCAATTCGGTTGGTCTTTTAAAGAGGTTATGCGTAATCAACCTACCATTTGTTTGCCTGATGATCACGATGTACTGCAAGGTAACTTGTGGGGCGAAGGTGGTGCAACGATGAAAAACATTTCAAAAGACCCATCGGCAAGTGTATTAGGTGGATATATTGACTCTACGCGAGTGATTAATATGGTACATAAAACCACTTTGAATCATCATCCAGACTCGTATGATCCAACTCCAACTAATGGTATTAGCTCATATTTTAGCAACATGTTGTACGGTGGAGTAGGTTTTGCAATTCTTGCCGACAGGCAATGGAAAAGTGGCCCTGAACGCATTAATGTAGCCGTGGGCGAAACAGGGCAAAATGAAAATCCGCTTTTTTATAATCCTGCATTTAATCCTCCTGGATTAGATTTACTGGGTAAGCGACAAGAGGATTTTCTTGAAAAATGGAGTAAAGACTGGCGCGGACATAATTTAAAAGCAGTATTAAGCCAAACAGTGTTTGCTGCTATTTCAACGCATCAACCTTTACCTGATCGCTTCTTAAAATACGACTTTGACTCAAGTGGTTGGCCAGCATCGGCACGAAACCGAGCAATCGACGCAATGCGCGATTCTATGGCATTACATATTTGTGGTGACACGCACTTAGGTTCTTTATCGCAATATGGGGTAAATCAACAACGAGATAGCAATTGGGCCTTTTGCACTCCAGCTATTTCAGCCGGTTGGCCAAGGTGGTGGAAGCCAGATTCAATGAATATGCCCCACCAAAATCGTCCTGCCCATGGGTTAGCTGAAACCGGTGAATATAAAGATACTTTTGGTAATAAAATTTACGTGTATGCCGTAGGCAATCCAGAAGTCGGTAAATCAAATAACCGATATGTCAAAGCTCATGAAAAAGGCAGTGGTTTTGGTTTTATAACGTTTGATTCTCAAAAGCGAACTTATACAATGGATGCATATAAGTTTTTAGTTGATGTGGCAGATGGTAAAGCGAGTAATCAGTACCCCGGCTGGCCTGTTACTATTCATCAGCAAGAAAACAAAGGTAACAATATATTGGGTTAATTACTTATAAAATATAAACGGCCAATTTAAGGCCGTTTTTGTTTTCAATAATGCAGAGAGAATTAATTATTCTATATTCTGGATCTAAATATAGATTGGTGTATTTAATTTTATATTTATCAATGGTTTATTTTGTTTTTGGTGCTTTGTTTGTGTTTTTGGTAACCGCTATGGTAACCACTTGGTTTGTGGTTTAAGCTTTTACATAAATATTTGTATGAGTATAAATTAGGAAAAACTGAGCTACGTAGTGAGCCTACAATCAGCATCTAATGTTATTAGCTAGTGCTCTAGTGAATAATATAAGTTAGTTCTCTTCACTACTCAACATAAAGTGTTTCGATATGAGACATATGTTCATTACATAACCTTTGCTCCATAATCTTAATTTGTATATTATCTCAACTAATAAGAACAATGGATTAGCTGTTTAGTTACTAACTAATACGGCTGGCAGGGAATAGTATGTCGTTACCAGATTACCAATCATTCATGACCCCATTACTGCAATGCTTAGCTAATGGCAAAACCGTAAAGCTTAAAGAGATTGAAGCAAATGTTTATCAAAGCCTAAGCTTATCGGCTGAGCAGCTTAAACTGCGTATTCCTAGCGGCAAGCAAACTTATGCCTACCACCGCTTAAGTTGGGCTAAAACTTACCTTGTTAAAGCGGGTTTAATTGAGCAACCTAAAAGAGCCTTTTGTACCATTACGAGCAAAGGTTTATCGGCATTAGCAACGGGCGAGCAAATTAATAATCAGTATTTAAGCCAATACCCTGAGTTTTTAGACTTTAAAACCCGTACTAAAGATACCAGTGATTCACTAGACGAAAACACCACCAGCTTAGTAAATAGCAACTCACACAAAACACCAGAAGAGCTTATAGAAGCCGCAGTAGATACACTCAACACTAACTTGAGCGACGAAATACTACAGGCAGTGCTTTCGGCCTCACCTACATTTTTTGAAAACCTTGTAGTCGATTTAATGCTAGCTATGGGTTATGGCGGCTCACGTAAAGATGCAGGGCAAGCTACGCAGTATACTCAAGATGGTGGCATTGATGGCGTAATAAAAGAAGATAAACTCGGCCTTGAAATGATATATTTACAGGCTAAGCGCTATACCAATAAAACAGTGGGTAGACCAGACATACAAGCCTTTGCAGGTGCGCTTGATATGCACCGCGCTAAAAAGGGCGTGTTCATCACCACAAGCGGCTTTAGTAAAGATGCACTGGAATATGTAGGCTTAATTGAAAAGCGCATAGTGCTGGTAGATGGTAAACAACTTACAGAGCTAATGCTTACCCATAATTTAGGCGTTAGCACCAAACAGGTATTTGAAGTAAAAGCGCTTGATAGCGATTACTTTATTGAAGATTAAACCCAATAAAAAGGATTTTAAAATGGCGATTAAAGCTACAGCTGTATTATTTATAAAGCTTGGTTCAAAAGGTGATTACGAGCGTGAGTGCATTGAAAAAGAAGGTACAATAAAGTTAGATTACAGGCAAATTCCTCATGAGTTATGTCTAAGTAATAACTGGGATAAAGTGAGTGAGTTTGTAGCTATGGAATACAATACAAACAAAGCTTCGACAACAAGCCATCGAAATCAAATTAAAAGGTTTTATACCGAGCCTAAAACAACAATGTGGATTACATTTTACGACTGTAAATTGTGGTACTGCTTTGCTGAAGAAGAAATTTTGCTTGATGAGAGCAGTAGAACAAAATCACGTAAAACAGTTGATGGTTGGCGCAGTGTAGATAATCAGAATAATTCACTTTTCATACAAGCTCTAAGTGGCAAGTTAACTAAAGTACAAGGCTTCAGAGGTACAATTTGTGATGTTAAAGAAAAAGAGTACCTGCTTAATAAAATCAACAATACTCAACACCCTGATGTTAAAAATGTAGAAACGAATTTAGTATCACTTAAGCTCTCTCTTGAAAAAATTATCCAGTTGTTGTCACCGCAAGATTTTGAAGTGTTTGTCGATTTGATATTTCGTTCATCGGGGTGGTCAAGAGTTGGCTCTGCGGGTAATACAATAAAAACGCTGGATATAGAACTCTTGGCGCCAGTCACCGGAGAGCGTGCCATTGTTCAGGTTAAATCACAGAGTAACCTAAGTTTATTTAAAGAGTATGAAGAGCGATTAAATATAGAGGGTTATGATAGAGCTTTTTATGTGACCCACACACCAGATAAAAAACTAAGCGACCATATTAATACAATGGATAAGAATAATTCAATTCAGGTGTGGGATGCTGAAAAGCTTGCTGATTTATCAGTGAATGCAGGATTAATTGAATGGCTTGTAAGTACTGTAGGCTAGAACCCTGAGAGCTTTTAGCGAGCACATCATTGGCACAGTAGATGTTAATTCAAAACAAATGATTAAGTAGAGAAAATATTAATGCCTCAACAGCATCAAAAAGAATTAAAAAAGCAGCTTTGGAGTATGGCGAATAGTTTGCGTGGTAGCATGTCTGCCGATGATTTTCGTGATTACATATTAGGTTTTATATTTTATAAATATTTATCGGAAAAACTCAATACTTATGCTGAACAACTCTTAGATAAAAATAGCGTTGTATTTTCTGAATTAGATGAGACTACTGTTGAAGGTCAAAAGTATTTAGAAATTGTTCAAAAAGCAGCACTAGATGAGTTAGGTTACTTTTTAAAGCCTTCAGAGTTATTTCACTCTTTGGCTAATCGCGGTAGAAAAGGTGAATTTATACTTGATGAAGCTATTAGTGTATTTAAAAGCATAGAGCAGAGAACTATCGGCACTGATAGCTTTAATGACTTTAACGGTGTATTTGACGAGCTAGATTTAACCTCTCACAAGTTAGGTAAAATACCTGATGCGCGTAACAAGCAGATTACTAAGGTATTTAATCATCTTGATAATGTTAATTTGCATTTGGAAGATAGTGAATTAGATATACAAGGTAGTGCTTATGAAAACCTTATAGCTATGTTTGCTAGTAGCTCTGGGAAAAAAGCTGGGGAATTTTATACTCCTAAAATGATTTCTAGGTTACTTGCAAAGTTAGTAACTCTTAATACACCCGATATTAATTCGGTCTATGATCCTACGTGTGGCTCTGGCTCTCTATTGTTACGTGTAGCTAAAGAAGCTAACAACCCTAATGTAAAGCTCTATGGCCAAGAGCAAAATTCAAATGCTTATAACCTCTCACGAATGAATATGATTATGCATGGAATATCCTATTCTAACTTCGATATTAAAAAAGGAGATACCCTAGAGGAGCCAAAACATTTAGAACAACGTTTTAATGCTGTGGTAGCAGTGCCTCCCTTTTCTGTCTCATGGTCAAGTAAAGTATTATTTAAGAGCGACCCAAGATTTACTAATTACGAACAATTAGCACCTCGGACTAAAGCAGATTTTGCCTTTATCCAACATATGCTTTATCAGCTAGACGATAACGGGACCATGGCTATAGTGGTCCCGCACGGTGTCCTTTTTCGAGGTGGTGCTGAAGGTATTATCAGAAAGCAGTTAATTAAAGACTTTAACTATTTGGATGCTGTCATAGGACTACCATCCAACCTGTTTTATGGAACTTCTATTCCAACTTGTATCTTAATTTTCAAGAAAAACCGTATAAACAAAAAAGATATTTTAATTATAGATGCCAGTAATGATTTCCATAGCACCAGAGTTAATAACTCAATTACTGAAGATACAATCTTAAATATACTTGAAACTTATGCAACTAGAGTTAGTGTTAAACTTTTCAGTAAAGTGGTCAGCCTAGCTGAAATTGAAATTAATGATTTCAATTTAAATATTACTCAATATGTAACTTTATACCCAACAACAGAAGTGAAAAATTTTGCTGAATTATTAAGTGTTTTTGAGAGTTTCAACCCTAAACTCACCTTTTTCAGAGGCGTTGTTAATAAGGATTTCGACTTACTACCTACTGTTAGTAGAATGGGGGTAGAGCAGAATAAAGTTTATAAAGTTGAAAAAGTAATATTTGAGAATTTTAAGCAGCAAGCTATACCTTTTCTAGAGTTTACCCCTCGGGATGAGTGGGAGTGGTTAGCCTTGGCACAACATCACGGCCTACCTACTAGGTTACTAGATTGGAGCAAAAATCCATTAGTTTCTACTTACTTTGCTGTAGAAAAAGAACCAAAAAAAGACGCTGCAATTTATGTATTAACAGATAGAAAAGAGCCTTTCGATACTAAAGTTTACTCTGATCCATTAAAGCTTCCTAACAATGAGCCTGTTAGGCGCTATATACCACCGCATCTAACAGGGAGAATTATTTCTCAAAGCGGTATCTTTACCGTACATAGCGAATTAAATTTGCCATTTAGTTCTCAGCACGTCGAGAAAATTATAATTCCTCACCGATTGAAAAAAAGCTTTAGGGAGCAACTATATAAATTCGGCGTTCACAAGGCTTCTATATATCCAGGACTTGATGGGATAAGTGACCATATTAAGTGGTTAGAAACAGAATTAAAATAAAGAGATTAAATTAATGGTTCAACAACACCAACAAGAATTAAAAAAGCAGCTTTGGAATATTGCTAACAGCTTACGTGGCAACATGTCGGCTGATGATTTTCGTGATTACATACTTGGGCTTATTTTTTATAAATATCTTTCAGATAAGCTCAACACTTATGCCGATCAGCTACTGAGTGAAGACGGCATTGTATTTGCTAAAATTGACGAAACAACCGAAGAGGGCCAAGAGTACTTAGAGGCGGTAAAAGAAGAGGCGCTTGATAAGTTAGGCTACTTTTTAAAGCCAGCAGAGCTGTTTCATGTATTGGCTGAGCGCGGTACAAACGATAAGTTTATTTTAGACGATGTAACCAACGTACTTAACCATATTGAACAAAGCACCATGGGCGCAGACAGCGCCGACGATTTTAATGGCTTGTTTGACGAGCTAGATCTAACCTCTAACAAGTTAGGGAAAACACCGGATGCGCGTAACAAGTTAATAGCCAAAGTATTAGAGCACCTTAATAACATCGACTTTCACTTAGAAAGTAGCGAAATAGACATACTTGGCGACGCTTACGAATACCTTATTGGCATGTTTGCCAGTGGCGCGGGTAAAAAAGCAGGTGAGTTTTATACGCCGCAAATGGTGTCTAAGTTACTAGCAAAATTAGTCACCTTAAATAACCCGCATATTAAATCGGTTTACGATCCTACCTGTGGCTCGGGCTCATTGTTGTTACGTGTTGCAAAAGAGGCTAATAACCCTGATTTAAAATTTTATGGTCAAGAGCAAAACCCAAGTACATACAACCTAGCGCGAATGAACATGATTATGCACGACGTGCATTACACTAAGTTCGACATTCAAAACGACGACACGCTAGAAGTACCCGCACACCTTGAGCAACGCTTTAGCGCCGTAGTAGCTAACCCGCCATTTTCGGCAGGTTGGTCTGGTAACCCGCTACATATGAATAACGAGCGCTTTGCCGACTACGGTAAGCTAGCACCTAAAAGTAAGGCTGACTTTGCTTTTGTACAACACATGATCCACCAGCTTGACGACAACGGCACAATGGCGGTGGTGCTACCCCATGGCGTATTGTTTCGTGGTGCTGCCGAAGGGCATATACGCAAACACCTTATTAAAGAAAAAAACTACCTTGATATGGTAATAGGCTTACCTGCTAACATATTTTTTGGCACGTCTATTCCTACCTGTGTGTTGGTGCTAAACAAACACCGTAGAGCCGACGACAACGTATTGTTTATAGATGCGAGCAATCACTTTGAGAAAGGTACTAATAATAACTATTTGACAGAACAAGACTTGAACAGAATTTTAGATGCCGTAAAAGAGCGAAAAAACATTGATAAGTTTGCGTGTATTGCTTCTCGCAATTATTTGGTTGAAAATGATTTTAACCTTAACCTTCCTCGATATGTTGATATGTTTGAAGAGGACGAAGCTGTAGATTTAATGCTATTAGCTCAGAAGCTTAAGGCGAATGATAGAAATATGCTAAAGGCAGATAATCAAATAGCCTACTTCTGCAAAGAGTTAGGAATTGATGCACCGTTTGAGGCTGACAAATGAGCAACTTAGTACCAACGTTGAGGTTTAACAAATATACTTCCTCTTGGAGTGCTTCCTCGATGTGTGAGCTGGCGGAGGTCGACAAATCAACTTTACCTAAAAGCACTCCCCTTGATTGGGCATTTAACTACATATCTTTATCAGATATAAAGAATCAAGTAATAAAGCCTGAGTTGAGTTTATTTACAGTAGAAAATGCACCTTCACGAGCAAGAAGAAAATTAAAAGAAGGTGATATATTACTATCTACGGTACGGCCTAATCTTCAAGGGTTTGCAAAAGTTGGTAAGAGTCATAAAGACTGTATAGCAAGTACAGGCTTTGCAGTACTTAGCCCAAAAGATGGTGTTTCCAGTGATTTCTTATTTTATTATTTATTTTCACCTCGATTAACTTATCAGTTAGATAGTCTTGTTGTTGGTTCAAATTACCCTGCCATCAATAGCTCCGATGTAAAAGAGTTAAAGCTAAATTTTCCTTGTCTAAAAGAACAGCAAAAAATTGCCAGTTTCCTTACTTCAATTGATACTAAAGTTAACCAGTTAACTGAAAAGCACCGCTTATTAAAAGACTACAAAAAAGGCATAATGCAACAAGTTTTCAGCCAAAAAATTCGCTTTAAAGATAATGATGGAAACGATTTTCCTAATTGGAATGAATATGCTTTAAGGGATATTCTTATTTTACAATCTGACGCATTAAAAATGGATGATGAAGCTACTTATGAGCTGATCACTGTAAAGAGGGGGTTTGGTGGGGTTAAAAGTCGTGGACACTTTAAAGGTAAGGATGTACTTGTTAAAAACCAATTCACTATCCACAAAGGTGAGTTTGTAATATCAAAACGACAGATAGTTCATGGAGCCTGCGGGTTGGTACCTGAAGAACTTGATGGAGCTATTGTTTCTAATGAATACAATGTATTTAGACCGCAACCAACAAAGTTAGATATTGATTACTTTAACCGCCTGTCTACAACCCTCTACATGCGACGTGCATTTTTTATTAATAGTGATGGCGTACATATTGAGAAGTTACTGTTTAAAACCCAAAGTTGGCTCAAAACGAAAGTTCAGTTACCTTGCTTGAAAGAGCAACAAAAAATAGCGCAATTCTTACAATCACTCGATAAAAAAATAGACGCTGTTAACGAGCAAATTGAACAAACTAAGCTATTTAAAAAAGGCTTACTACAGCAAATGTTTGTGTGAGAAATAATGACTAATAAAATTAACGACAACTCAATAGCGAACATCATTGATATTCAAACTTTGCAAGAGAGCGTAGAGGTTGAGTGCAAGCTTGCTGGTGGCCGCGATGGTCAGGGCGCAGTGCCTAATGATATGTGGGAAACTTATAGTGCGTTTGCTAATACCCGTGGTGGCTTAATTTTATTGGGCATTAAAGAAAAAAAAGGCACGTTTACCGTTGAGGGTATAACAAACCCTGCGCCGCTAATTAAAAATATTTGGGATACTGTTAACAACCCAAATAAAGTGAGTATTAATTTGCTCAGCGAAAGCGACGTGCGCATTGAAACACTTGAAGGCAAATTGGTTATTGCGATTACTGTACCACGCGCCCCGCGCGAAAGCCGCCCTGTATTTATTAATGCAAACCCGCTTAATGGGACCTATCAGCGCCGTTACGAGGCAGATCAAAAGTGTTTGCCACCGGCAGTAAATAAAATGATGGCAGAGCAAGAGGAAGTGCGCGACAACCGTATTTTAGAGCACTTTACCCTTGATGACATAGACCCCGAAAGCCTGCGTATTTACAGGCAAATGTTTGTTGATGCTAAGCCACAACACCCTTTTTTAGAATTGAGCGATCAAGAGTTTTTACGCTCAATACGTGGCTGGCAACAAGACCGTGCAACAGGTAAAGCGGGTTTAACCCTTGCTGGCTTAGTGATGTTTGGTAAGTGGGATGCGATTCAAGATGCGTTGCCTAGTTTTGCACTCGATTATCAAGAAAAAGACGACAGTACACACCGATGGATAGATCGTATTTATACTGATGGCTCTTGGTCAGGCAATGCTTTTGATTTTTATCGTAAGGTTTATCGTAAGCTCACAGCAGATTTAAAAGTCGGGTTTAGCTTAACCGATGACGGCCAACGGCAAGATACCACTCCTGCGCATGAGGCTATTCGTGAAGCACTTGTTAATACATTGGCACATGCAGAGTTTAATACCGAAAGTAATATTTTAATTGAAAAACATCCTGACTTTATCGGCTTTAGAAACGCAGGGCTAATGCGTATACCTGTGCATGAGGCTAAAGCGGGGGGGAACAGCCAGTGCCGAAACCCCGCTATTCATCAAATGTTTTTAAATATTGGTTTAAGCGAAAAAGCAGGGTCGGGTATTCCTAAAATATACAGTAACTGTAAAGCGCAAAACTGGCAGCCCCCGCATTTATACGAAAAAGACGAGTTAAACCAAACCTTATTAGAGCTGCGTATGGTAAACATGGTATCGCCAGAGTTACACCAACGCCTAATTGAAACGTATGGTGAAGGTTATAACAAACTAAGCGAGCTAAAACGCACCATTTTAATGACCGCCATTACGGAGTCATGGTTTAACCATGAGCGTATTTGTTCGTTGACCTCTGAGCATACAAGAGAAGTGACACTTGCGTTAAGTCAGTTAGTTAATGCAGGGTACTTAGAGTCGGCAGGCCAGCACAGAGGTAAAATATACCACTTAAAAGGGATAGAAGTGCCAACGCCTGACAACGAGGCAGGCAAAAATATTAGCTTTGTATTATCACCAAGTCAGGCAGAATTCCCCCTGATTGATAGTAAAATAATTAATGAAGTGCCGGAGCTTAACCCGCCAGCGCCGGAGTTAGTGCCGGAGCTAGTGCCGGAGTTTAATCCGCCAGTGCCGGAGTTCGATTTAAGCGCTTCTAACCTTTGGCTTGAACTAAAAGAAATAGCATCGCCAATTGCACACAATTCAGGGCGTAAACAAAAGTCTGATGTAGAAAAAGCGATAATAGATTTATGTACTAAGTCGGCTCCTAATTGCTTGAGGCTTAGCGATATAGCGCTGTTGCTTAACATGAATACTGATACATTGAGAAAGCATTACTTACGTGAAATGGTTAAAGAACAGGTATTATTTTTAGCCTATCCGACAATACCGAATCACCCAGAACAGGGTTATAAATTACACAAAGATTAGCAATAGAGCTATGGATGTATTACTCAAGGCTAGCACCAAGGAATTGTAGGTATAAATGAATTATCAAAGTGAACAACAATTAGAAGATAACTTAATTGCACAGCTTAGCGAGCAAGGCTTTACGCGCGTTATTTTAAAGGACAACGCCGCACTTGAGGTCAATCTTAAGCTGCAGCTTGAAAAAGTGAATAGCTGTACATTAAGCGATACTGAGTTTACGCAAATATTGGGTAAGCTTGGTAAAGGTAATATATTTGCAAAAGCCAAAATACTGCGCGACCAGCTTGATGTAACACTTGATAACGGCGATAGCAGGCATTTAACACTATTGTTTGATGAGCCACAGCTAAATAGCTTTCAGGTGGCGCAACAAATTACAGTAAAGGGCACATACACTAACCGATACGATGTAACGCTATTGGTTAATGGCTTGCCGCTGGTACAAATAGAGCTAAAGCGCCGTGGTATTGAACTAAAAGAAGCGTTTAACCAGATTAAGCGTTATCAAAAGCACTCGTTTCATGCCAACCATGGTTTGTTTAACTATGTGCAGCTGTTTGTAATGTCGAATGGGGTTAATAGCCAGTACTTTTCTAACAATAGTGAAATGTCGGCTAAGCAAACCTTTGACTGGACTGATAATGAAAATAATAAAATAAGCCAGTTACACGACTTTGCCAAAGCATTTTTAACCCCTTCGCACTTAACGCATATGCTCACCAAGTATATTGTACTTAATGAAACAGGTAAGTACTTAATGGTGCTTAGACCGTATCAGTTTTATGCAGTAGAAGCGATTGTAGAGCAAGTTAAAACGACAACCGACAATGGCTACATTTGGCATACTACAGGATCGGGTAAAACATTAACCTCGTTTAAAGCGGCGCAAATTATGACCTCGCTGAGTGAGGTTGATAAAGTAGTATTTGTAGTAGACCGTAAAGACCTAGACTACCAAACAGCGCTTGAGTTTAATGCGTTTGTAAAAGGCTCTGTAGACAGCACTGACAACACCAGTATGTTATTCCACCAGCTGTTAGATAAGCCAATGAAAGGCAAAAAGGTCAACCAAAGCCGTAATACTAAGCTGGTGGTAACTACACTACAAAAGCTTAATAACGTGGTGACTAAGCAGCGCTATTTAAAAGAAATGCAAAGCCTGCAGGATAAGCGCATTGTGTTTATATTTGACGAGTGCCACCGCAGCCAATTTGGCGATACGCATAAAAACATTACCGAATTTTTTAATAACGCGCAGTTGTTTGGTTTTACGGGTACGCCTATATTTGCCGATAACGCCGTTGCTAAAAACTCAGTGAAACGCACCACAAAAGATTTGTTTGGTGAATGCTTACATCCTTATGTAATTGTGGATGCAATACGTGACGCTAACGTGCTTAAGTTTGCTATTGAGTACGTTGGGCGCTATCAATACAAAGATGGCTCTAACAACAATCTAGATATTGAAGTTGAAGACATCGACACCAAAGAGCTTTTAACTTCGCCAGCGCGCTTGGATAAAATAACCGACTACATTATTGCCCAGCATAACCGCAAAACACATAGCCATGAATATAACGCCATGTTTTGCGTATCAAGCGTTGCTGAGCTTATTCAATACTATGAGTTGTTTGCGAGTAAAAAAGCACAGGGTAAACACAACCTTAAAATTGCCACCATATTTAGCTATGAGGCAAATGAAGAGGAAGAGTACGAACTAGGTAATGATGATGCGCAAATTAAAGAAGTATCAGCCAAATATTTAAACGAAGGGCAAGCCGTTAAGCTGCATAGCCGCGATAAGTTAGACTCATTTATTAACGACTACAATGCCATGTTTGGTACAAGCTACTCCACTAAAGACAGCAAGTTATTTGAAGACTACTACAAAAATATATCTAAGCGCGTTAAAGCCAAAGAGATTGATATATTGCTGGTGGTGAATATGTTTTTAACAGGCTTTGATGCACCTAAACTCAATACATTATATGTCGATAAAAATCTTAAATATCATGGTTTGGTACAAGCGTTTTCGCGCACTAACCGTTTATTAGGTGAGACTAAATCGCACGGCAATGTAGTGTGCTTCAGAAACCTTAAAAAAGCTGCCGACACGGCTTTTACGCTGTTTTCGAACAAGCAGCCTAAAGAATATATAGAAACACCTTCGTATAATGAGCTGCTTACTGATTTTAACAGCGCCTATGAAGCGCTAATGGCAATTACGTCCACTGTTGACTCAGTTGATGCTTTACCTGACGAAGAGGCTCAGGCGTTGTTTGTGAGGCAGTTTCGTGAGCTTATGCGTTTAAAGAACATGTTAAGCAACTTTACTGATTTTGATATGGACTCTACCTCGATGGGCGAGCAAGAGTTTCAGGATTATACGAGTAAGTATGCCGACCTTGGCAGGCAGCTACGTGAGAATTCAAGTAAAGAAAAAGTATCGGTGTTAGATGACGTTGATTTTGAACTAGAGCTACTACACAGCGATATAGTAAACGTAACCTATATTTTGCAGTTATTACGTGAGTTACACGGTGAAGAAAGTACTGACGAAAAAGCCCGTAAACGCCAAGTAATAGCAAACCTAATAGCCACAGACCCAACCTTATTAAGTAAAAAAGCACTAATAGATAAGTTTATGGACGAGCACTTACAAGGCATACCCGCCAGTGCTGACGTTGATGAAGAGTTTGAGCTTTATTGGGAAAAAGAAAAGCGCCTAGAACTTGAGAAGTTTGCCCAAGAGCAAAAGCTAAACCAAGAACGCCTAGAAAAGTTAGTAACCCGTTATGAGCTAAGTGACGAAATGCCACTAAGGGATGACTTTGCTGATGTGCTCGAAACCAAACCCAGCTTATTAGAACGCAAAAAAGTATTGCCTATTATTACCGATAAATTTAAACGTTTTGTAGATACGTTTATGACAGGGTTTTAAAAGGCTGTAGTGGTATTTTGCTTAAGCCGTCAACGGTTGACGGCTCGATAATTCATACGCAAAGCTGCTTTAATTTATTACAAACTCAAAAAGTGTGACGATAAATGGGGGGTAACCTTACCCCCTTAACCATTTCATAAATGAATAATAGCTAACCACAATTTATAGCTTAGTACTCAAAACCTATTATCTAGTTATGCAGCTTTTAAAAAACGAAAAGTTTGAGGGTTGCTGCCGATTGGGTGAAGCATCTTTAAAGTTAATTTACTTACAACTTCTTCTTTGACTATACCAATCAAGTTGCAGATAAAGCTTTCTCTATGTAACTCATCTTTGAACCTTATAACTACTGGCCACTTCTTTAAACGTTCATCGGTAAAGCCTTTAGTAAACTTATATCCGTGCTCTTGCTTCATGGCAGATCGGAGTATTTCGCAAAGCATTTTGAATTGCTTTCCAGAAAATCCAGTCAAATCTAGCTCTAAACTCTTACTGTATCTTCTATTCACTTTATTCTCCTTCGATACCGTTGACTGTTTTTGAAGACATTTTAAGCCAGTTCTTAACTGATGAGGCTCGGACAAAGCCATATTTTGTATTTTCTACTTGGAACATACACCAACCTAATTCATTCAGCTCTGCGCTTAGGCTATCTAGATAAATAGTGGGCATAACCCTGCGCTTACATATTCTGGATATTGATAACGTTGATAACTGAAACCTAGATATTCTTTTTTGTTTGGTCTCAGACTGAGATTCTATTGCATCTACAATTTTCTGTGCAGATATTTTAGCTGTGAAAGACATACATAGACCTTAATAAAGTACATGTTTATAAAATAGCACAAAAAAAGTTAAAATAAACTTTTTTTGGTTTATGTGTAAACTAAAAAAGGTTTATTTTTTGGGTGGGAATTGCTAACTTGAGTGGTATTACAAAGGATGTGCTAGTAATTAACGTCTTTATAAAAAGGTAGGAATTAATAATAAATTTTAAAAAAATTAAATTTACACTATTTCCCCCCCGTCCCAACCTCAATTTAGTTTGGCATTATTCTCCCTGTTGTTAGGAGCACCTAACAATAAATTTTACTTTTGGAGATAAAAAATGACAAAGAAAGAAACTCGAATGACTACCGATGCTTTGGCCCGTATACAAAGAAATGAAGCAAAGCAAAATGGTGGTGGCGTTGACTCAAATGGTTTTGCTGCTCGTGCAGCTAGAGCTGCAAACAAAAATCAACAAGGGAAAAAATAACATGGCTCAACATGATGATGACAACCGCTCACAGCAGTTAAACCCAGAGCATGACGCTTATTGGCAAAGCCGCGGTGAAGATGAACGCCCAGATGACTGGGAAGATCTTATGGACGATGAAGATTAGGTTCAGACTTTGAATAAGGCAGCTATATATTCACTTAGCTGCTTTATTTAATTTATCTGTATAGTGTTTGAAATACGAGGGGTACTGGCCAATCACAGTCTTGAAAATTGGTATCGTTTTTTCACTATAAGTTTGCTCAAAGCATTCTTGTATTTTTGTGTCTATACCTCGACTAATCCTAAAATACATGAGTATTGCTAACGAGTCGTAATTACCATGACTAGCGCAAATAGCATTTATAAACTTTTCTAACCTTAAAAATGAAGGTAAGTTTTTCCCATTTCGCCAATCTTTTAGTTGTTTGTATTGCCTATCATTTAAAGATTCCCCGCTTTCGGTGTAATCTGATTTAGACTTTTCAAAAGGGATAAAGCTAGCCAGCTTTCTCCAAGTCATTGGTTTGTCGTTTGATGATACGAGCTCTTTTAGCTCTATTAGTACAGCATCGAAACACCCGTTGGCTTCTTCAGATTCAACTAAGGTATTTAGCACATCTATAAAAAAGCTTGAGCCTTTTTTAGGGTTATAGTTCTCATCTAATCTAAAGTAGTAAGAGTGAAGACCTGCCTCGTAGTTGGCAATGGCTGATAAATAGAAATCAAATGTTAAGTGGTACGTTGCTTCAATAAGAGCTAGGCCATCCTCTTCTGTATAATCTTCCCGCTTTTTATCTGAATTGTAAAACTCATTAATAATATTGAGTTGCTGCCGTGGCACTAAGCTATGGGATTGCCAGTATGGTTTTTGTAACTGCCAAATATCCTTTGGAGCTTTTATATTAATAGCTTTTAACTTTGCTTGGTTGTGTATTTTATTCATCATTAAATAATCAGCATTTGAGCGTTCTTCCAGCCAATCTATTAATAGGTTTAATTCATTGTCGTTATTGTTGCTTTTCTTACTGAAATTAAATCCATGTGTACATGAGTAGTAGATACTGGCATTGGAGGTAACTCTCATCGCTTTTGATGTTTTTTTATATACTTGAAGATTGAACACATCATTGATTTTCGGAGAGAGAGATTTAAACCATGTATAAATTTTTTTAAATGTTGGTTTACCTACTCCTCGACTTGATAAATGAAATATAGAGCTTTGACTGACAGGCAATTCAGAATCATAAAATGATTGGGCATGAGTAATCATGCCACTAATGTTACTAGGTAAGTGTAATAGCTGGGCGACTTCATTTAGAGGGGGTAGGTACATACTTTTAAAATTAATATTTTTAAATACATATTTGTTACCTTCATTAGGTTTGAGCATATTTAGTCCTTTATTAAGCTACCCGTATAACTTATTACAAACTTTACGTTATTACCTATAAAATTCAATAGTTTGATGCTTCATAGGAAGCTTTTAGATAAGATCCCTTTTTTTATAAGTAAAAACTGCTTTTTTGCTTCACTCATTTGCTGGTGGAAGTAGGGGGCTTTTACAACCTCAGTATGTATATGAAAGTGAAGATGCTGACTATCTGTATCTTTGTAATATGCATCAAGTGCAGATTGAACAATAATAAAGGCCTCTTCGCCATAGTATTCACAAATATGATATTTAAAGCATTCTAATGCTACGTTGTATCGTGCTACTAGTTTGTTTACTTCACTATTGTTAATACTTTTCTGCCCAACTATATCGCACAATTGAATGTATGCTTTAAGTGAGTCTTCTATTAATACGGGGTCATAGTCTTGCATTAGATTCCATCCAAAACCATTTTTAACAGGATTGGTACGCACAGCAAGTTTACCTTCAGTTGTTTTTGCACCTGTAGAGCGACCACCATGCAATTTACATCGACCATTACGCTTGTTGCCTAAGCGCTTACAGGGATTACCTGAACGTGTTTTAGCGCCACACTTGGGTAGACTTTCTAAATCAAATTTACTCATTTTTTGCCTTTTTATGATCGATCATGTTCGGTGAACTTTCGGTTCATAGGGTTTGCTTTTTGAAAATTTATTTTCTTTCAAGTTTTTAAAATCAAAAATTTATATGCTTACCACCATGGTGTGAAGATATAAATCAAAGAGTTATGTTATTTTAATGCCACGTGAAGCGATCATTTAGCAGAGCTTTATGTTGTATGTTTGGGTAAGGTGATCGATCACTTTGCATGTGTATGCTTCGGTTCATAGAGTGCTGCAAAGGTACTTGATCGTTATTAGCTTGATTAGGATGATCGCTGTACTGTAATGAGCGATGAAGTTTAGATTGTATTAACTGTGTACTGCTTATACCTAATCGCCTTTTTATAACCTTGATACCACCAGCTTCTGAGTTATCTGGCTTTATTAGAGCCGCTTCTTTATTTTGCTGATATGTAATAGCTGGATTTACGAGTAGCATATCGTTAAAGCGTCTATCAACGTGTTCTGTTGAGTATTCAAGTTTACTAAATAAGTAGCTATGAGCCTTAATGCTAGCTTCTTTTGTGGTACGTTTAGTAAAATAACTTAAACGGTATAGAGCAGGTTCTATGCTAAGCTTATTACCCCTTTGCATTAGGTAGTATGGGTGTTGAACGAATGAGGCCGAACCTAAGCCTTCAGATTCCCAAGCATGCTTTAATTGGTAGGTTAGCTTACTGCTATGATTTATTTTATGCCCGCTTAATAACACAGCTAAATGATAATGATGATTAGAAGATGTATTTCTCTCTCTAGCGCATATGTAACTTACTTTGCAGTTATATTGTTTTGTAAGTACCGATAACTGTTTTTTAATAAACTTTAAGAACGCCTGATTATTAATGGAATAAGATTTAGTACTTAGGTCTATTCTTGCTACGAGTACTTTAGAGTAGTGAGAAAGCATACATTCACAATGCCTAAACACTTTAGTTAATGCTTTTAGATCTTGGCCTTTTGTCTTTGGTTTGAATACTCTGTAACTATGGTCTTTGTATATAAAGTTTACTGAGTTAGTTGTTGATATTTTAAAGGTCATTGTTATATCTATTTGCTTTAGTTATTAATTGGTATCTTTCTTATATTATTTAATATCCGCTGTTAGTGGATAGGCGCTTTACAGATAAAAGCCCTTTTAAAATAATAACTAAGATATGTTTTTAGCTTGTTGAATAGCGTATTTTTACTGATCATTTTGTTTCAAAGTGCGTCATCAGTAGGCCAAAAAAAAGCAGTTTATTTACCTGCTTTTGTGTGTTTATTAGCTAGCCAATTTTTATAATCTTGAAAATGCCACATGGACCGCCCATTTATTACATGAGCTGGTGGGGGGAAATGGCCAGCCTTTATCCATCTACCAAGTGTGGACCTACTGATGTTAAGAAGCTTTTGCAATTCAGGCTTTTTAATCATTCGAGCATCGTCAATATACATAGAAAGATCTGGTAGCTTTTTCTCGTTCATAGAGGTCGCTCCATATTTATTACTTCGCGAGATTTTACAAAGTCTAAAAGCTCGCTTAATAACCAACAAACTCTGTCGCTATCGGCATGAAGCTTTCTTCTTTTTGGAAAAAGGCCTTTTTTCTCTAAAGCCCAAGCGCTGGTTCGAGAGACAGCCGTTATTTTGGCTCTTTCTGCTTCTCTGACAAGGCGGTCAGTAAATTGCGTTGTTGGTGTTGTTAGTTGGTTCAAATTGGTTTCTCCGGTTCATCATTGTTGATGGGAGAATATTATTGATTTGCGTATAGGTTAATAAGCCCTTAGCTTGATAAGGGCTTATTAAAGATTTTAACATTATGATTTTAAGTGAATTTTATTTTTATAGTTAGTTTTCACCCATTCCTCAACTTCCTTGAGGGATGGAGCTGAACTAGACTTTCGGCCTTTTTTAGCGGTAGAGCCATACGCATCGTTAATATATGTTTTAATCGTTTTATGTGAAGGAGGAGAAATAGTATTTATGGAAAATAGAGCATCAATTGCCGTTGCTAAATTTGCTCTACTACATTTAGACATATGTGTGTGTAGTTTTATGTCACTGACTATTACATTGATAAGATCAATAAAAGGCTGATACTTTTTAGGTGAGGATTCACCTGCAATTGTTCGGTCTTTAGAATACTTTTCTGTGGCTCTTAATGCATACAAATGTTCTACAAAATCATTATGTTCTTGCACTTGTGACCCAAGCGTAAACATTTCGTGCATGAGCTTATTGAGCCAATACTTGTAGTCTACGTTAGACTTGTCTGGAAGTGCTCTTAGAGTGTCCTCCACCAGCATCGCTTTACGTTTAATCGATTCTTTCTCCAATAACATAATATCTTGGCCAAACTCATCTTTTGGTAAGTTATTTATAGAGGATATTATTAAATTGGGCTTCTCAATACCTAAAGGTGAAGCTATTTCTTCTAACTGGGCATAATTAATATCATCCTCATCAATCTCACCAAGCTCTTGAACATGTACCAAAAATGGCTGTGATTGAATCTTTAAACCTTCTCGCGGCGTACATTTTGGAAATAATTCAAATTTATTCACTTAAATTAATTCCTTTAGATGTCATTAATATTTTGGCTCTAGGAAGTATTTGATTTGCCATTATACTTGCAAGTTTTCTTCGTTCATCTAAGTAATCATATCTGTTATAAATACCTGCAACACCACGAATAGTATGATTTAGATAACGTGTTACCTCGTTTCCTTCATAACCAAGCTCAGCAAATAAACTACGACATGTTCGTCTTAGATCATGGATAGTAAATTGCTTAATGCCTCTAGGCTCAAGTAGGTTAGGGTATGACTTTTTACTTACACTTTTGCTAAACATTTTAGCTAAGGCATGATTTAAAGTGTTTTCGCACATGTGACCTTTTTTGCTAGCTTTTCTTGCTGGGAAGACATACTCAGAGCCACAAGATTTTACTTTTAATTCCTCAAATATAGGTATAACTTCGTCAGCGATGGGAATTTGAATATGTTTCTTTTTCTTATTTCGCTTACCTAAATTCCAAATCTTTTCATTAAAATCAAACTCCTCCCATTTTGCTTCAGTTAGTTCAGTTTTACGGTTACCAAATATAAGAAGTAATACCATTACTAAATAGTTATCTCTGGTAAAAATAGTCGAATTTTCTCTTAATACATCAAATGTAGTTTCAATTTCTTGTAGGCTTAGGGCTCGATCTCTACTTTTGCTTGGTCCACCTGCATCGGATTCATTAAATGGGGCTGCTGGATTTTTTTGAGTTAAACCCAGTTTCGCTCCATGTTCAAAAAGATTCTTACAAAGGAGTAGTGCTTTATTAGATATAGACGGGCGCCCACTTTCATTTACCTTAGTAATAATAGCTCTGATATCCCTTGCGTTAACATCATCTATTTTTAACTTTCCTATTGTAGGCTTAATGTTTTTATTAAATATTTTCAAGGGGATATCAGGATTTTCTAACTTTATAAGCTTTGCAGAATATAAATCGTCGAATAGATCATTGATAGTGATTATATCTGAGCCAATTTGACGTGCTCTTTCAGCAAGAGGATCTACACCATTCTTTATTTGTTGCTTTATTAACCCAGATTCAATTCGAGCATCAGATAAAGACATGTCAGGAAAGTTACACCCTTTTAAAGTCATAAAATGACGTTTCTTATTCATAGTATAACGAAGCTCCCATGCTCCGCTTTTTTTATCTTTGCTAGGTTTTATATACAATCCATCGCTAACGCTAAATCTTAGCGTTGTACTATTTTTAATTTTGGCTTTGATTTCTTTTACATTCATTGAGTTATATAAAAATGGTTACCAAGGATTTTAAAAGTGGTTACCAAGTGGTTTGGTAACCACTATGGTAACCACTTGGACACGTACAATAGAGGACTAGTATGAACGCTAGAAAACAAAAAGCCTAGAAAAATCTAGGCTTTTTAATTGGTTACAAACAGATTGAAACAGGCCAAAACGCTATTCTATGTTTTGGATCTGCTCTCGCATTTGTTCAATTAGTACTTTTAGCTCTACGGCTGCAGTAGTGATGTCGCTGTTGATAGACTTAGACGCTAGCGTGTTAGCTTCACGATTAAATTCTTGCATCATAAAATCTAAGCGGCGGCCACATGCGCCTCCTTTTTTAAGGATTTTTTTAGTTTCTTTAACGTGAGACTTTAAGCGATCTAATTCTTCAGCCACGTCTTGTTTTTGCGCAAGGTAAATAAGTTCTTGTTCAAGGCGCGATTCGTCAATGTTTGCTGTTAAGTCTTCTAATTTTTGAGCCAGTTTTTCACGCTGCCACTTAGCAATCTCAGGCATATGCGTTTCTACAATTTCTACTTGCTCTAAAATCGCATCAAGGCGGATTGCTATCATTTCTTCAAGGTTTGCACCTTCATCGCCACGAGCTGATTTAAAATCTTCGATTACTTGATCAAGACCAGCAATTAGTGCTGTATTAACGCTATCCATATCAAGTTCTTCAGCTTCCATAACACCAGGCCAACGCAATATATCAACAGGGTTAATGTCGCCATTACTTTGCTGTTGAACCCATTTAGCGCTATTTATAAGTTGCTCAGCAAGGGCTTGGTTAATTGATAGCTCGCCAACGTGGGCAGGGTTTGCAACAAATTTTAAAAAAACTTCAACTTTACCGCGTTGTAAGTGTTTGCGTAAACGCTCACGAATAACTGGCTCCATGCCACGAAATTGCTCTGGTGCGCGAATAAATGTTTCAAGGTAACGCTGGTTAACAGAACGAACTTCCCAAGTGCCAGTGCCCCAATCGCCTTTTATTTCGCGACGCGCATAAGCTGTCATACTGTGGATCATGGATGATTTCCTAAATTTATAAATACAATATTACGATGATTATATCGTAACACTGCTTAAGCTCTAGGGAAAATTTAAAGCACTGAATGTTTTACATACAGCTATTTATTTAAATCAGCATGGTATCTACACCCACATACACTTATAATGTCGCAAATTCTGAATTAAGGGGATCGTCAATGCGTCCAAGCGAAAGAACACCTAACCAAATTAGACCTGTTACATTTACACGTAATTATACTCTGCATGCTGAAGGTTCAGTACTTGTTGAGTTTGGTAACACCAAAGTACTTTGTACAGCTACAGTTGAATCGGGCGTTCCTCGTTTCATGAAAGGCCAAGGTAAGGGTTGGATCAACGCTGAATACGGTATGTTACCGCGAGCAACGCATACACGTAATGCTCGTGAAGCTGCACGTGGTAAGCAGGGCGGTCGTACTATGGAAATTCAACGCTTAATTGCACGTGCACTTCGTGCGGCTGTTGACTTAAAAGCACTTGGCGAAAACACAATTACTATTGATTGTGATGTTATTCAAGCCGACGGCGGTACACGTACAGCTTCTATAAGTGGTGCCTGTGTTGCACTTGTTGATGCGTTAACGCATATGCGTGCAAAAGGTATGATTAATTCAAACCCACTTAAACATATGATTGCAGCTATTTCAGTTGGTATTTACAAAGGCCAAGCAATTAGCGATTTAGAATACATTGAAGATTCAGCTGCTGAGACTGATATGAATGTAATTTTAACCGAAACAGGTAAAATTATTGAAATTCAAGGTACAGCCGAAGGCGAACCTTTCTCGTTTGATGAGCTAGATGAGTTACTTACTCTAGCTAAACATTCTATCCGCGAAATTATTGACGTACAAAAGCAAGCATTAGCATAAATAGGTAGGCCACTCGATATGAAAAATTATCAAAAAGAGTTTATAGAATTTGCTCTAGAGAAGCAGGTATTAAAATTTGGTGAGTTTACTTTAAAGTCAGGCCGTACAAGTCCGTACTTTTTTAATGCCGGTTTGTTTAATACAGGTCGTGACTTAGCGCGTTTAGGTCGTTTTTATGCATCGGCATTAGAAGATTCAGCAATAGAGTACGATGTATTATTTGGACCTGCCTATAAAGGCATCCCAATAGCGACAACAACAGCTGTTGCATTAGCTGATCACCATGATAAAGATGTACCGTACTGCTTTAACCGCAAAGAGAAAAAAGCACACGGTGAAGGTGGCACATTAGTAGGTTCAGAACTCAACGGCAAAATAATGCTGGTGGACGATGTAATAACTGCAGGTACTGCGATTCGTGAGTCAATGGAAATTATTGCACAAAATGGCGCAGATCTTAGTGGTGTATTAATAGCATTAGATCGTCAAGAAAAAGGTAAAGCCGAGTTATCAGCTATTCAAGAAGTTGAACGCGACTTTAATACCCAAGTAATCTCTATTGTAAAATTAGCAGATCTTATTAGTTACCTTGAAAACCAAGGAACGATGGACGAGCATTTAGCCTCAGTTAAAGCGTACCGTGATCAATACGGCGTAGCATAAATAAAAAGCCTCGCAGTGCGGGGCTTTATTTTGACCTTCATTTATAGAGTTTATTAATGAAAGATGTATTAAAACCAAATGGCTTAGGCCTTAAGCGTGTTTTTAAAGCAAGTTATTGCTCCTACCTTGGCTTTAAAGCTGCATTTAAAGAAGAAGCTGCATTTAGACAAGAGCTACTCCTAAGCCTTATATTATTCCCTATCTCATTTTGGCTTGCCTCATCACTATTACATTGGGCAGTTCTAGTAAGCTCATTGCTTATTATACTAATAGTTGAATTACTAAATTCTGCCATCGAGGCATTAACGGATCGGGTAAGTACAGAATTACATGTATTGTCAGGTAGAGCTAAAGATATGGGATCTGCAGCCGTAACACTTTCATTAACGATCGTGTTGATCATCTGGGGTATAAGCCTTTATATGAAGATCGCTTAACTCTATTTTTAATATAAGGTGAGTTAAAACGCGTTTAGTTGTTAATAACTTGCTAGTTATGTTCTGTTTTTAGCCTGTTTAGCTCAAATACTCAGCGAACAGCACATTATTTCAAGTTTTCTTCAAAAAAGGGTTGATCTGTTTTCGGATCTCCCTATAATGCACCCCACTGAGATGGGATATGGCGACGCGCAGCGGACAACGCATAGCGAGGCACGAACTACTCAGGGTGTTAAGTAAAACTTAGTGTTGATAAATATACGTTTACCAAAATTAAGTATTGACAAAAAAATAGGAAAGCGTAGTATGCGCAGCCCTAGCGAGATAAAGTTTAACTTTAACCGCAACGTTCTTTAACAATATAAAGCAATCATCTGTGTGGGCACTCGTACAGATTGAGTTCTAACAGCCAAGCTTAGTTCGCTAAGTAAGGCAAACAAATTAGAGTCTCAATTGAAAACTGAGTGACCAACAGAATAGTTATTTCGGTAATTATTCGGCACAGTCAATTCAATATCGAAAGATATTAAAAAATTTAGAATTCAT
>NZ_JJNZ01000033.1 GCF_000690055.1 Pseudoalteromonas fuliginea | reverse complement strand
ACAAATTAGAGTCTCAATTGAAAACTGAGTGACCAACAGAATAGTTATTTCGGTAATTATTCGGCACAGTCAATTCAATATCGAAAGATATTAAAAAATTCAGAATTCATTGAGCTGTCGAAAGACATAAAACTTTTTAATTGAAGAGTTTGATCATGGCTCAGATTGAACGCTGGCGGCAGGCCTAACACATGCAAGTCGAGCGGTAACAGAGAGTAGCTTGCTACTTTGCTGACGAGCGGCGGACGGGTGAGTAATGCTTGGGAACATGCCTTGAGGTGGGGGACAACAGTTGGAAACGACTGCTAATACCGCATAATGTCTACGGACCAAAGGGGGCTTCGGCTCTCGCCTTTAGATTGGCCCAAGTGGGATTAGCTAGTTGGTGAGGTAATGGCTCACCAAGGCGACGATCCCTAGCTGGTTTGAGAGGATGATCAGCCACACTGGGACTGAGACACGGCCCAGACTCCTACGGGAGGCAGCAGTGGGGAATATTGCACAATGGGCGCAAGCCTGATGCAGCCATGCCGCGTGTGTGAAGAAGGCCTTCGGGTTGTAAAGCACTTTCAGTCAGGAGGAAAGGTTAACGGTTAATACCCGTTAGCTGTGACGTTACTGACAGAAGAAGCACCGGCTAACTCCGTGCCAGCAGCCGCGGTAATACGGAGGGTGCGAGCGTTAATCGGAATTACTGGGCGTAAAGCGTACGCAGGCGGTTTGTTAAGCGAGATGTGAAAGCCCCGGGCTCAACCTGGGAACTGCATTTCGAACTGGCAAACTAGAGTGTGATAGAGGGTGGTAGAATTTCAGGTGTAGCGGTGAAATGCGTAGAGATCTGAAGGAATACCGATGGCGAAGGCAGCCACCTGGGTCAACACTGACGCTCATGTACGAAAGCGTGGGGAGCAAACGGGATTAGATACCCCGGTAGTCCACGCCGTAAACGATGTCTACTAGAAGCTCGGAGCCTCGGTTCTGTTTTTCAAAGCTAACGCATTAAGTAGACCGCCTGGGGAGTACGGCCGCAAGGTTAAAACTCAAATGAATTGACGGGGGCCCGCACAAGCGGTGGAGCATGTGGTTTAATTCGATGCAACGCGAAGAACCTTACCTACACTTGACATACAGAGAACTTACCAGAGATGGTTTGGTGCCTTCGGGAACTCTGATACAGGTGCTGCATGGCTGTCGTCAGCTCGTGTTGTGAGATGTTGGGTTAAGTCCCGCAACGAGCGCAACCCCTATCCTTAGTTGCTAGCAGGTAATGCTGAGAACTCTAAGGAGACTGCCGGTGATAAACCGGAGGAAGGTGGGGACGACGTCAAGTCATCATGGCCCTTACGTGTAGGGCTACACACGTGCTACAATGGCGCATACAGAGTGCTGCGAACCTGCGAAGGTAAGCGAATCACTTAAAGTGCGTCGTAGTCCGGATTGGAGTCTGCAACTCGACTCCATGAAGTCGGAATCGCTAGTAATCGCGTATCAGAATGACGCGGTGAATACGTTCCCGGGCCTTGTACACACCGCCCGTCACACCATGGGAGTGGGTTGCTCCAGAAGTAGATAGTCTAACCCTCGGGAGGACGTTTACCACGGAGTGATTCATGACTGGGGTGAAGTCGTAACAAGGTAGCCCTAGGGGAACCTGGGGCTGGATCACCTCCTTATACGATTTAGAACTTATTTGTTCGTAGTGTCCACACAGATGATTGTTAATTAGTGCTTGTTCTTCGGAATAACTAATTAATATGCTCTTTAAAAATTTGGAAAAGCTGATAATAAAATTCTGATGAATACAGTGTATTTATCAAGAGTTTTCAAAAGTAAAAAAAACAATGGTAGCAGTACCATTGAGTGCCATTTAGTTAACTCTTATGAGTTGATTGATTGGTATCTACTTTAGTATTCAATATTGACTTCTGGCGAAGTTAAACTGTCACAAAACAAAGACCCGTTTGGGTTGTATGGTTAAGTGACTAAGCGTACACGGTGGATGCCTTGGCAGTTGGAGGCGATGAAGGACGTATTAACTTGCGATAAGCCTAGTCAAGCTAGTAAAAAGCGCTTGAGACTAGGATTTCCGAATGGGGAAACCCACCTGCTTGCAGGTATCGTTAACTGAATACATAGGTTAACGAGGCGAACGCGGAGAACTGAAACATCTAAGTACCCGTAGGAAAAGAAATCAACCGAGATTCCGAAAGTAGCGGCGAGCGAAATCGGAACAGCCCTTAAGCTTATTATGTGTTAATGGAAGGCTGCTGGAAAGCGCCACGATACAGGGTGATAGTCCCGTACATGAAAAGACATTTTAAGTGAAATCGAGTAGGTCGGAGCACGTGAAACTTTGACTGAATATAGGTGGACCATCATCTAAGGCTAAATACTCCCAACTGACCGATAGTGAACCAGTACCGTGAGGGAAAGGCGAAAAGAACCCCTGTGAGGGGAGTGAAATAGAACCTGAAACCGTGTACGTACAAGCAGTAGGAGCCCACTTGTTGGGTGACTGCGTACCTTTTGTATAATGGGTCAGCGACTTATATTTTGTAGCGAGGTTAACCGAATAGGGTAGCCGTAGGGAAACCGAGTCTTAACTGGGCGACTAGTTGCAAGGTATAGACCCGAAACCCGGTGATCTAGCCATGGGCAGGTTGAAGGTTGAGTAACATCAACTGGAGGACCGAACCCACTAACGTTGAAAAGTTAGGGGATGACCTGTGGCTAGGAGTGAAAGGCTAATCAAACCGGGAGATAGCTGGTTCTCCCCGAAATCTATTTAGGTAGAGCCTCGGACGAATACTTACGGGGGTAGAGCACTGTTAAGGCTAGGGGGTCATCCCGACTTACCAACCCTTTGCAAACTCCGAATACCGTAAAGTAATATCCGGGAGACACACGGCGGGTGCTAACGTCCGTCGTGAAGAGGGAAACAACCCAGACCGCCAGCTAAGGTCCCAAAGTCATAGTTAAGTGGGAAACGATGTGGAAAGGCCCAGACAGCCAGGAGGTTGGCTTAGAAGCAGCCATCCTTTAAAGAAAGCGTAATAGCTCACTGGTCGAGTCGGTCTGCGCGGAAGATGTAACGGGGCTAAACTATGCACCGAAGCTGCGGATTCAGAATTTATTCTGAGTGGTAGGGGAGCGTTCTGTAAGCGGTTGAAGGTGTACCGGGAGGTATGCTGGACGTATCAGAAGTGCGAATGCTGACATGAGTAACGATAATGGGAGTGAAAAACTCCCACGCCGGAAGACCAAGGGTTCCTATCCCATGTTAATCAGGGTAGGGTAAGTCGACCCCTAAGGCGAGGCCGAAAGGCGTAGTCGATGGGAAACAGATTAATATTTCTGTACTCGATATAATTGCGATGGGGGGACGGAGCAGGCTAAGCAAGCATAGCGTTGGTAGTCTATGTGAAAGTGAGTAGGGCGTTTGTTTAGGTAAATCCGGACGAACATTAAACCTGAGACACGAGACGAGTCACTACGGTGATGAAGTTGCTGATGCCATACTTCCAGGAAAAGCCTCTAAGCTTCAGATTATATGGAATCGTACCCCAAACCGACACAGGTGGTCAGGTAGAGAATACTAAGGCGCTTGAGAGAACTCGGGTGAAGGAACTAGGCAAAATCGTACCGTAACTTCGGGAGAAGGTACGCTCCTATCTGTGATGAGACTTGCTCTCTAAGCGGATGGGAGCCGCAGTGACCAGGTGGCTGGGACTGTTTATTAAAAACACAGCACTGTGCAAAATCGCAAGATGACGTATACGGTGTGACACCTGCCCGGTGCCGGAAGGTTAATTGATGGGGTTATCCTTAGGGAGAAGCTCTTGATCGAAGCCCCGGTAAACGGCGGCCGTAACTATAACGGTCCTAAGGTAGCGAAATTCCTTGTCGGGTAAGTTCCGACCTGCACGAATGGTGTAACCATGGCCACGCTGTCTCCACCCGAGACTCAGTGAAATTGAAATCGCAGTGAAGATGCTGTGTACCCGCGGCTAGACGGAAAGACCCCGTGAACCTTTACTACAGCTTGGCACTGAACATTGAACCTACATGTGTAGGATAGGTGGGAGACTTTGAAGCAGCGACGCTAGTTGTTGTGGAGTCAACCTTGAAATACCACCCTTGTAGTTTTGATGTTCTAACGTTGGCCCCTGAATCGGGGTTACGGACAGTGCCTGGTGGGTAGTTTGACTGGGGCGGTCTCCTCCTAAAGAGTAACGGAGGAGCACGAAGGTTGGCTAAGTACGGTCGGACATCGTACGGTTAGTGTAATGGTAGAAGCCAGCTTAACTGCGAGACAGACACGTCGAGCAGGTACGAAAGTAGGTCATAGTGATCCGGTGGTTCTGAATGGAAGGGCCATCGCTCAACGGATAAAAGGTACTCCGGGGATAACAGGCTGATACCGCCCAAGAGTTCATATCGACGGCGGTGTTTGGCACCTCGATGTCGGCTCATCACATCCTGGGGCTGAAGTCGGTCCCAAGGGTATGGCTGTTCGCCATTTAAAGTGGTACGCGAGCTGGGTTTAGAACGTCGTGAGACAGTTCGGTCCCTATCTGCCGTGGGCGTTTGAGAATTGAGAGGGGTTGCTCCTAGTACGAGAGGACCGGAGTGAACGAACCGCTGGTGTTCGGGTTGTCATGCCAATGGCATTGCCCGGTAGCTACGTTCGGAACTGATAAGCGCTGAAAGCATCTAAGCGCGAAGCAGGCCTCGAGATGAGTTCTCACTAGACTTTTAAAGTCTCTGAAGGGCCGTTGAAGACTACAACGTTGATAGGCAAGATGTGGAAGTGGTGTGAGCCATTAAGCTAACTTGTACTAATTACCCGTGAGGCTTAACCATACAACGCCAAACGCGTTTTATGCGACAGTTTAGACAGAAGTTAATATAACTAAAGTAGATATTACTTAGAAAGACTTAAAAAATATTATC
>NZ_JJNZ01000032.1 GCF_000690055.1 Pseudoalteromonas fuliginea | reverse complement strand
GAACCGAAGCTGCCGTTCAATAATTGCTGACCACCAAACGAAGTCGTATCTGAAATACGTGTTAGCTCTGTTGATAAAGCTGATACTTCTTTTTGTAGCGCTTCACGGTCTTCTGATGAATTTGAACCATTCGCTGATTGTAGTGCTAATTCACGCATACGTTGTAAAATACTTGTAGACTCACTCATCGCGCCTTCAGCTGTTTGCGCCATTGAAATACCATCGTTTGCATTTCTTTGCGCTACGCCTAAACCATTTACTTGTGATGTTAAACGATTTGAAATTTGTAGGCCTGCCGCATCATCTTTCGCGCTGTTAATACGCATACCCGATGATAAACGCTCCATTGATGTCGCTAAATCAGAACCTGATTGAGATAGGTTACGTTGTGCGTTTAATGAAGATACATTTGTGTTTACTGAAATCATAATAAAACTCCTGATTACTTTCGTAAAAGTACTGTTTTGATTTAACCAAGAGCCGTAACAAATTTATGTACAAGCCCCTTACTGATTAAGTTAACGGCAGGAAACAAAATACCTTTAGCTTTTATT
>NZ_JJNZ01000031.1 GCF_000690055.1 Pseudoalteromonas fuliginea | reverse complement strand
TTATGCTGCGTTATCGCCTATTCATGGGGAATAACCACACTACATAGGCTCCGCCTTGCCTAAAAACCAAACATACTGCTGCGAATTCACCCACCAAAGATCAACACGCCCTAGTATATTTAAGTAAGCGCTTAGCTTTGAAAATTAAGCAACCGCTTGCTCTAAAATTTCGCGGCTTTCTTTTAGCGTAATAGCTTGGTTTTCGCCTAGAGCAACCATGCCGTGCGCTTCAAGTTTGCCAATAATATTGTCAATAGCTGCAGCTTTATCATCGCCATGCTCAGTAAGCTGGGTCGCTACGTCGAGGCTATGGTAAAACGCTTCAATCGCTAGAATTGTTTTCTCAGCCAGGTCGTCAGATTGCTCAAGACCAAACACATTTTTACCCATTTGCTCAAGCTTTGCTTTTTTAACTGCAAATTGGTTGCGCAGTAAAGAAGGCTGAACAATAGCAAGTGAACGTGCATGATCAACGCCGTAAGCGGCTGTAAGCTCGTGACCAATCATGTGCGTAGCCCAATCTTGCGATACACCAGAACCAATTAAACCATTAAGTGCTTGGTTAGCAGACCACATAAGGTTTGCGCGCCATGCGTCGTCTTGGTTTTCAAAGTTATCGCCCAGTGTTTTAAGCGCTTTTAATAGTGCTTCTGCGTAGCCATCTTGTACAAGTGCGCCTGCTGGGAATGTTAAGTATTGCTCACAGGTATGAACCCATGCGTCTACTAAACCATTTACAAGTTGGCGCTGTGGTAATGTTTTCATTACATCAGGGTCCATAATTGCAAACTTAGGTTGTACCGCCGGAGACATAAACGGAAGTTTTTGTTTAGTCGCAGCTTTGCTCACAACAGAACCTTGGTTAGACTCAGAACCTGTAGCAGGAAGAGTAAGTACTGCCCCAATAGGTAATGCGCTAGTTACTTTATGTTTACCAGTAGGAATATCCCAACCTTCGCCATCATAAACTGCAGATGCTGCGATGTATTTAACGCCGTCGATTACTGAACCGCCGCCGACGCCTAATACAAAGTCGATACCTTGTTCTTTACAAATTTTTACTGCCTGGTCTAATACTTCAATTGTTGGGTTAGCACCAACGCCCGAAAACTCTACCCAATCAAAGCCTTCAAGTGCTGCAGCAACTTGGTCGTACACGCCGTTCTTTTTAATTGAACCGCCGCCGTATACTACAAGTACTTTTTGATCCTTTGCGATCAAATCAGTTAGTGAGGCAATTTGTTCTTGGCCGAACTGGATAAGTGTTTGATTTACGTAGCTAAATTTCATTATTTTGCTCCTAGGTGACGGTTAATTGCTGAGTACTTTACTTAGTTACCTAATAAAGTATCGATGTGTGCATATTAATGGCAAAACAAACATAAAAAAAGCCCAATAACTCGCAAAAGCTTGCCTAAAACTATCAACGTTGTTATTTTACGTAAAATACACTCAATTAAAGATGCCTTTTATGCCCACCATAGCCAATATGTTGCAACAATACGCCGAGCATAATCAATTACTCAGCTTTGAAGGCACCATGGAAACTATTATTCCAGGCGTGTATTTTCATCGAGCAACTAAAAGCTCGCCGCGTCAGCCGCTTATATATAACTCAGGTATTATTATTGTTGGACAGGGTCATAAAATAATTCACTTTCCTGGACATCAAATAAGATACGGTGCAGGGGACTACTTAGTCCTTGGCGTACCGGTGCCATTAGAGTGTGAAGCATTTACTGATAACGATTTACCCGTTATGGGCATTGCCATAGATATAAACCCTGCAATGCTACACAAACTCGTTAATCAAATAATGCAGCATAAGCCTCTTTCAGCGTCATCGTCGTCAGCACAAATTGGCGCAGTGCAGTCGGCAACTCTAGATACAGCAATGGAGCTCATTACCCATCGGCTATTGACTGTTTTAAATAACCCACTTGAGGCAGAAATATTTGGCGAAGATATAGTAAAAGAATTGGTATATCGCGTACTCTGCGGCCCTCAAGGCAACACTTTAATAGGCCTTGCGATGCATGATGGGCATTATGCTCGCATAGCACGTACGCTCTCCACTATGCACAGTAGTTATGCAAACCAAATAACTGTTGAAGGTTTGGCGGAAGATGTAAACATGAGTGTATCGTCGTTTCATCGCGCCTTTAAGCAAATTACCTTTGAATCCCCTCTACAGTATCTAAAAAAAGTACGCTTGGCTAAAGCAAAAGAACTCATTACTGCCAGCGGCAGTAAAGCCAATGAAGCCGCGTTAAGAGTAGGTTATACCAGTCCATCACAGTTTAGCCGTGAGTTTAAACGCCACTTTAATAAAACACCTAGCGAAGTATTAACTCAGCTACATAGCTAGCCCACAAAAAAGCCACTATAAAAAGTGGCTTTAAATAGCACGAGTGAAAAACTATACTTTTTTAAATAAAACCTCTGGGTTAACCATGGTTTTCATTTCAAGTACATTGCCATTTGGATCTTCAATAAAGAATGTTTCTTGCTCAAACTCATCACCAATAAAGCGACGGTAAGGTTTATCAAGATACTCTATACCCGCACTTTGTATTCGTACTTTTAACGCGTTAAAGTCGGTTTCTGATAAATGAATACCAAAATGCGGTACAGCTACAGCGCCCATATCTACGTCGTGGCGCACTGTAGGAAGACGCTCAACACTTTGATGCAATGTTAACTCGTTACCCCAAAAGTCGATATCAACCCAGCGACCCTCTTCACTATTACCGGTTTTACAACCAAGTACGTCACAATAAAATGCTTTAGTGACTTTTAAATCACCAGCTGGAATAGCTAAATGCAAACAGTTAGACATAAATTACCCTTGGTTAACTCTTTTAATATACTAAATTACCCGCATTATACATAAATCTTAATTTATAGAACATTAACAGCCATATAATTAAGCATATTTAATACTTTCAAAATGATTAATAAACAACCTTATTAAAGTTAGTGAATACTTATGCAATTATATTTGCAGGCAGTGCTTTAAAACCAAAAAGGGTTACTTTAAAATGCGTGGACTATGATTAAATTCTTATCTTTAAAATTCATCACTTTTTTTATGGGTTTTATATCCTGCTTTGTGATGCATACAACATTTAATGTTCCATTAGTGATTTCGGCCGCATTAACTGGGCTCATTGGCTCGTTTATACCGTTTCCTAAAAACGTTAAAAATCACCCTTATGCTGCTATTTATGCCGGTAGTTTTGCTGGCATGTGCTCGACTAATTTAATTACTAGTTATTGGGAGATTGTAATTATCTCGCTTATAGGTGCTAGTTTGTATGTGCTTACTATGAACTTATTTACTGGTTTTGGCGGCAAGTTAGGTGGTGTTGCTTTTGCAAGTGTTGCAATATTTGTATTAGCTAAAGGGATTGTATTATGAGCCTTGAATATCCGTTAATTGCGCTGCTAGGGGCATTTTTAACGTTTTTTTTAGCAAAACATAATCGCTTTGATGCCATAAGAGCATCAGCTGCGCTTTCCATTGTTGCCTATCTACTTCTTAGCGTGCTTAACTTAAACCCTGAGCTTTACAGCATTGTGTTTTTTGGCGGCACATTTATAGGCATGAGCGCCCCACATCGCTTTGGTATATATACTGTAACTAACTCAGCCATTATTTTTTCAATACTCTTTGAGTATTTAGTTCCAAGGCTCGATGGCTATGGCGGTGCACTTGGCATTAGCGCGTTTTTGTCTGTATGTATTTGCCATACTTTTATTCTACTAGGCGCACCAAGAAGTAAAAAATAGTTAGGATTTACGAGAGCATGTGGGGTAACCAAATAAAACGTTTAGCTTTGCTTTAATGCCTTTTACTCTATAAATGCTTTTTATCAAATAGTCCCATTGGTGAAATGTTATTTTAAATGGGTTGTTAGTCTTTAACTGTCCTACGATGCCATATTTACAGGTTTTATTTGGGTCTTCCTCAACAAAGGTGCCAAATAATTTATCCCAAATAATTAATACACCCGCAAAATTTTTATCCAGGTAGCCTGCATTAATTGCATGATGCACTCTGTGATGAGAAGGTGTATTAAACACCTTTTCAAACCAACCAAGCTTATTCACTATTTGTGTATGCACAAAAAACTGATACGCCAAGTTGAGCGCCACAACAGTTAGGACTGTCATTGGGTCAAACCCGATCAACATCATAGGTAACCAAAATATCCACATGCCCACCAAGGGATACATTAAGCTTTGCCTAAACGCGGTAGTAAAATTCATTTTAGTAGAACTATGGTGTACGACATGCGCCGCCCATAACCAATGAATATGATGTGATGCTTTATGAAACCAATAGTACAAAAAGTCTTGCAGTAAAAAAGCACATAAAATAGAAAATACAGAAAGCTCTATATCAAACAAGCGGTATCCGTAAAGCCAATAAAAAAACGGCATGAGTATAATTAATGAAAGCGCATCTGCTCCTTGATGCATTAAAGCCAAAACCGTATTAGCTAGGCTGTCTTTTATACTGTAATAACGCCTAAACGCTATAAATTCAAATACTACAAAGGTTAAAAATACAGGGCTTAAGGCAAGTAAAATAATTTCAACACTCATGTTGTGCACTCCTTAAAATAGCGCTCTAATTTTGTAAGTGCGTTTTTAATATCATTTTTAATGAAAAATTTAAGTATAAAACTGGGCATCCACCAAGGTGAAATACACTGTATAGAATAAGTAAGCTCAGTAGAGATAAATGCCTGCTTTTCGATAACAGTTAAATAAATATCACCTTGATGAGCAGCCACAGGCTTATTGCCCACAATTTGATAGCAAATGTGATTATCACTAGCACTTATAACTTGCTCAGTAAAAGTATACCCTGATGTTCTAACTTGCCTCACGGCTCCTTTTCCGCCGCTTATCTGCCCGCAATTTTGCGGTTTCAATAATAAAAATTGAGCGTTAAAAAACCTATTTAAACGTTCATGATCAAGCAACACATTAATTATTTCAGTGGGAGGAGCCGCAAGGTTTTGTTTTAAATTTATTAATATCACTGCTATAACCTTAAAAATTATTCACCTAGGGCCCGTTTATCTTTCTAAGTTAAATTTGCAGCCGTATGCTTGGTTTTTAGGCAAGGCTGCGCCCATGTTGTGTGGTTATTTCCCATAAATAGACGATAACGCAGTATAAATACCAAACATGATCTCCCCTTGAGTTCGTCCTAGGGGCGGTAGCAGGATACAGAACTTTGCTCAGCTTTTAGGATGTAAGCCAGATCGGTAACACATGAGTAGGTACTTAGCCTTTTAGGTTACAAACCTCGCGCTGCGATTAAATTCCCCCTAAATAGAACAAACTTTAATCCCCAAAGGTCAATAGGTCCTAGCATAATAAAATTTTACATGGCAGACTTGCTCATACACGACCATTTTTTAGCTTTAGACGACAAATGTACTCACTTGCTGATCATTACTTTTCAAGTACTCTTGATTACTTACAAAGCCAAGGTATAGCCAATGAAGTGGCTTTGAAGGCCATCAAGTTTAATGAGTACAGTGATAATAAAGCACGACAATTCGCACCTCGTATTACCTTAACAAGTTACAACGCATTACTTGAATATTCACAAAAAACACTTAACGATCCCCTGTTCGGCTTTAAGTTTGGGCAGCATATTCGCACAGCAAATTTTGGAATTTTAGGTTACTTAATAGAATCAAGCGATAGTTTAGCCAGTGCTATACAGGTACTTTTAAATTATGACAGTTTGGTCGCTGACATAGGTAAATCACAATTTGAGCAGCTCGGCGATATTGCAATTATTCGCTGGCTACCGCATCCAAGTTGTAACGAACAGGTTATTTTGCGTAATATGACTGCTTGGGTATGTGTAATACGTCAATTACTTAACTCCAAACTATCTCCTAGTTCAATATGTTTTACGCATCACTACTCAAAAGAACATTTAAATACATTGGCTACGTGGTTTAATTGCCCTGTAAGCATAAACGCTAAGTACAATGAAATTTCATTCCCGAGTAGTTATTTAACCCTGCCATTTAAAACCGATAACGCAGCAGTTCACTTAGCACTTAGGCAAATATCAGAGCAGCAGCTTTCTAACTTTAAAAGCCAGCAACATGTAAGCGAAAAAATTAACCATATGCTTATGGTAAAAACCGACTTGCAAGAGTGCGACTTAATACGTACTGCAAATGCGCTAAATATCACGCCAAGGACCCTTCAACGGCATTTAAAGCTAGAGCAAACATCCTTTGCAATATTACTCGAACAAGAGCGTAAAAGACGTATTCCCTTATTAATAGGAACACAATCCTTAGCCAATTTAGCTTTATCACTCGGCTTTAAAGATCAGAGTTCGTTTAATCGGGCATTTAAACGCTGGTACTCATATAGCCCTATTAAATATTTTAAAATGCAAATAGGTAAATAAACCTACAATATAAAATTTACTTATTTCATACATTTGAGTATATATTTCAGACAAGAGTCTTTAAACTCAAGACATTGTAGTTAAAAAGATTATTGCTATGTATTTGCGTATTGTAGTTAATGCCTTTGTATTTATGTTTTGTAGTACGGTAAACGCAACTAGTCCACTTACCTTTATTGCCGAAGATTTACACCCTTATCATTTTCAAAACGAAAACGGTGAAGCAGACGGAGCCTCGGTAGATATAGCTAAAGCAGTATTAAGAGAAGCTAAGCTAAACGCGAAGTTTGAAATAATGCCTATGGCGCGTGCTTCCCATGAATTAAAAACCAACCCTAATACTATTATGCTCTCTTTTTTAAAAACCCCTGTTAGGCAAAATCAATTTAAATGGTTAGGTGCGATATACTTTACAGATGCGTACTTAGTTAGTTTAAAAGATCATAAAGATAATATTAGCCATTTAAATCACGCCAAATTTTACAAAGTAGCAACCATTCGCGGTTATACGAGCGCCAAATATTTAAAAGATATGGGTTTCGAAGAAGACAAAAATTTAATCTTAGTTAGTTATTATCAGCAGCTATGGCAAATGCTCTACAAAAAACGTATCGATTTTGTTGTAGTGAATACACTTACTTTAAATAATGAACTAAAAATGTCCGGGCTTGATCCTAGCTTAATAGCTAAACGAGTTCATTTAACTGATTTTCCTTCAACCCTCTATCTTGCTACTAATAACCAGTTTGATGAACAAACAGCCATCGCAATATCAAAAGGGCTAAAAACGCTAAAGGTAAATGGCAAGTACCAAGCTATTTTAAAAAAATGGCAACTCCCCCTCCCACCTACCATAAATTAAATGTAATAAAGCTGCCCTATACTCCTCACAAAGCTTGCTAACACTCACTTTGCCATGGCTATTATTAAGACTAAAAAAGGTATTAAACTCAGCTACCAAGATGAAGGCGATAAAACAGCACCAGCTATTATTTTAATTATGGGGCTTGGGGCGCAAATGATAGTTTGGCCAGACTCGCTCTATTATGGTTTAGTAAAAAAAGGCTTTAGAGCGATTAGATTTGATAACCGTGATGTCGGGTTATCTAGCCATTTAGATGATTACAAAAATCCTAGTTTATTTAAAACATGGTTAAGTAAGTACTTACCTATACGCTCGAATATTCCTTACCTGCTTGATGATATGGCTGATGATGTACTCGCCTTAATGGCTGCACTTAAAATAAAAAAAACGCATTTAGTTGGCGCATCAATGGGTGGGATGATTGCCCAAATTATTGCAGCAAAACATAAAAAGAAAGTACTTAGCTTAACCACAATAATGTCGAGTAGCTCTACTTTTAAGCCAACAATAAAAAGTTTAAAGGTATTTTTAAAAGTATCTAAACTGCAACCAAAAACACTAACGCGCAGTGCCGCTATAAACTACAACATTCACTTAAACCAACTTATTGGTAGCCCAGCTTACCCACAAAGTGAAGAGTTATTAAAAGAGCATGCAATTAAAATAATTGACCGCTCATATAATCAAAATGGCTATAAACGCCAACTAATAGCCATAGCAGCCAGTAAAAACAGAGCCCAGTTAATAAAAAAAATAAAAGCGCCTACGTTAATTATTCATGGTAGTGCCGATATAGTTTTTCCATCTATTGAAGGTGAAAAAACGGCTAAACTCATTAAAAAATCGAAGTTAAAAATTATAGATGGTATGGGTCATAACTTTGTACCAGAGCTTACGCCTAAAATGACAAAGTGGATTGCTAAGCATATAAAAAAGTCTCAACGAAAGTATTTAGAAAAATTACGCAATAAAAAACACCAACTGGTTAACCAAAATAAACTTTAAAAATAAGGTTTAATTATAAAAAACACAAAATTGGTAAGTTTTAATTTTTAAATTGGTATGTTAGATTGAAGTTGAGCGATGTCTTTACCGCACAATTTTTACTTCATCACACAGAGACAATAATGATAAAAAATACATCCACATTTAAACTTACGGCTTTAGCCGTTATCACACCTCTACTTTTTACGGCTTGTTCAAGTACCCAAAGCACTAATCAGCAAAGCGATGCGCCGGTACCTGCAACAAAGTTTGATTTATCACACTGGAAAATAAATGTACCAGTTGATTTAAACAACGACGGTAAAATTGATGAAATAGATGTAGAAGAAATTCAGACTTACGCACACCCTGATTTTTTCTATCTTGATGATAAAGGCTACATGGTATTTACCTCGCCTAATAAAGCGCTTACAAGTGCTAACTCTACTAATACTCGTAGTGAACTTAGACAAATGATCCGTGGATCAAATACTAAAATTAAAACTAAACACTCTAAAAACAACTTTGCTTTAGCTGTACATCCGTTATCTGACCGATTTGGTTCTGTTGGTGGAAAAATGGAAGCAACGTTAAAAGTAGATCACGTTGCGCTACGTGCAACTGATCCTGATAAAAAAGCAGCTTACTCTGTTGTTGTAGGGCAAATTCACGCAGGTAAAGATCAAGCGCTTATTGATACCAAGCTTGGTTATGGCTGGGGCAATGAGCCACTTAAAATATATTACAAAAAATGGCCAGGGCACAAAACAGGCTCAGTTTTTTGGAACTACGAACGTAACTTAGCTAAAACCAATCCTGACCGTACAGACATTACTTACCCAGTTTGGGGGAATACATGGGAAAACCCTAACGAGCCTGGCAGTGCCGGTATTGCACTAGGTGAAGAATTTAGCTACACGGTAAATGTGTATAAAAATGTTATGCACCTTACATTTAGCGCACAAGGCAAAGAAGACGTTAACTACTCTATTAACTTAGGTAATAACGTAGATGCTTATGGCAAAGTGGACGAAAAAGATCACCCACATGGTTACGCTGCAGATTGGCATTACTTTAAAGCCGGCGCTTATAACCAATGTAGCACTAAAAGCGCGAAAGGTATTTGGTACCCAGGTTGTTTAGGTACTGGCGATTGGACTACAGATAAACAAAATGGCGATTACGCTCAAGTAAGCTTTAGTAAACTAGCGTTAAGCCCAGCGACACCGCCAACAAAATAACTAGGCTAGTACAGCCTCAGATAAGTAATTTTTTAGTGATGTAAACAGCGGCGTTGGTAGATTATTAATATCGCACCAGCGCCACTTTAAACATTTATTAGGCTCTTTAAGCTCAGGCTCTCCGCCTTCAAAATCAGCTTTTACATACAACGTAATATAGTGTTTGTTCTCTGCTGTAAAAATATCATTGGTAAAATCAAGCTTAGTAATTTTACTTACCTTTAAACCTGTTTCTTCAAACACTTCTCGTATTGCACATTGCTCAGCACTTTCACCAAACTCTAAATGCCCACCAGGTGTTGCCCATGTATTAGCACCATGCGCGCCAATGCGCTCACCTAGTAAAATTGTGTTTTGATGCTTTATGATAACCGCAACCCCTACTCTTACTACGTTACTCATATCGTGTTTTCTCATATTTTTTACTGCCCGCCATGCTGAACCACACGCTTTGTATTGTCAATTTTGTATTTTTAAAACCAGTGTATTGATTAACTTTTAACCGACCAAGGTCGAATAGCTTGCTTGCTAAAAAAAGCCTACATTTTGTAAGGTCTCTCACACAAATTTAGCTTTAGGAGCCTTACATGTCAGGCGAATATAAACAGCAATATAATGGCTTTAAACAAAACCCAGCCCAATTTTGGCTCGAACAAAGTAAAAATATTCCATGGTATAAAACCCCCACAAAAGCATACACACAAGACGACGACGGGCTTTATCATTGGTTTAGCGACGGGCAATTAAACACCAGTTTTTTAGCGCTAGACCAACATGTTATTGCCGGGTTTGGCGAGCAAACTGCACTTATTTACGACTCTCCAGTCACTAACACAAAGCAAACTTATAACTACTCACAACTACAACAAGAAGTTGCTAAATTTGCAGGCGTAATACAATCGTTAGGTGTTACAAAAGGCGACCGCGTTGTTATTTATATGCCAATGATCCCACAAGCTGTTATTGGTATGTTGGCGTGCGCTCGCCTTGGTGCTATTCATTCGGTGGTATTTGGTGGGTTTGCTGCACATGAATTGGCTGTACGCATTGATGATGCCAAGCCCAAACTTATACTTAGCGCCTCATGCGGTGTTGAAGTAAACAGCGTTATTGAATACAAACCACTTATTGATAACGCAATAGACTTAGCTACGCACAAAGTAGAACACTGCGTTATTTATCAGCGCCGACAAGTAACCGCCACTCTTAAGCCTAAACGAGACATAGATTGGACTCAGGCAATGCAAACTGCTGCAAGCGCAGATCCGGTGCCTGTAAATGGAGATGATCCGCTTTATATTTTATATACCTCAGGCACGACAGGCACACCCAAAGGCGTAGTACGCGAAAATGGCGGTCACGCAGTGGCAATGCAATACAGCATGGCAACCGTTTATGGTATGAAGCCCGGCGACGTATTTTGGGCAGCGTCTGACATTGGCTGGGTAGTTGGGCACTCTTATATAGTTTACGCGCCGCTAATGTATCGCTGCGCGACCGTATTATATGAAGGTAAACCGGTTAAAACACCCGACGCCAGTGCATTTTGGCGCGTGGTTGAAGAATATAAAGTAAATGCATTATTTAGTGCCCCCACCGCATTTAGAGCAATTAAAAAAGAAGATCCAAATGCCGATGGTTTTAATCAATACGATACCTCTAGCTTAAAACGTTTATTTTTAGCTGGCGAGCGGTTAGATCCTCCCACTTACGAGTGGCTTAAAGAAAAAACCAAACTGCCAGTGCTCGATCATTGGTGGCAAACAGAAACCGGCTGGGCTATTGCTTGTAACCCTGTAGGGCTTGAGTACTTAACAACAAAACCGGGCAGCTCTACCGTGCCTACTCCAGGTTTTGACGTGCGAATATTAGATATGGATGGCAATGAATGCGCAGCTAACGAGCAAGGCGCCGTGGTAATTAAACTGCCACTACCACCGGGTTGCCTACCAACAATTTGGCAAGATACCCCGCGTTTTAAAGCAAGCTACCTAAATGAATACGAAGGTTATTATTTATCTGGCGATGGCGGCTATATTGATGAAGACGGCTACCTATTTATTATGGGCAGAACCGACGACGTTATAAATGTAGCAGGGCATAGGCTTTCTACCGGCGAAATGGAAGAGATAGTAGCCGCGCACCCTGCTGTTGCTGAATGCGCTGTTTTTGGTGTGAACGATCCTCTAAAAGGGCAACTCCCTATGGGAATGATCGTGCTTAAAAATGATTTTATGGGCTCAAGTACCGACGTGGAAGAAGCGCTTGTTTTAAGTGTTCGTAATCAGATTGGCGCTATTGCGTGCCTTAAAAATATAGTTAGCGTAGATAGGTTACCTAAAACCCGCTCGGGTAAAATACTACGTAAAAACCTGCGCCAACTGGTTGATGGCGAAGAGCTAAAAATACCTTCAACCATAGATGATGCCAGTATCTTTGAAGAAATAAACCAACAACTAACACAAAGATAAACCCAACCAACCTATCTAAAGCCATTTTTATAATGGCTTTTTATTTCATCCTTATATTTGATCTTTTTACTTAAGTTTAGGCTTAGGTTTAAGTTTTAATTTAACTAACAACTGAAATTTTTTACGGCCTTGCACTCTCTTCTTTTAATAGCGTTATCAACTTAAAAGGGATGGTGTATGCCCCGCTTGCTACAAAAACTATTAACCACAGCCCTATTATTTATAGGCTTTGCCACACAAGCCTATGAAATAGAAGACCTAGGCAATGGTTTACATCGCTTTATAGACGACAGACACCGCTCCGTATTTTTAATCACTCCTGAGGGCGCAATTGTTACCGACCCGCTTAACAAAAAAGCCGCCACCTGGTTAAACGAGCAAATTAAAACTCGCTATAACGTGCCTGTAAAATATGTAATTTATAGCCATAATCACAGCGATCATATTTACGGCGCCGAGGTATTTAAAAGCCCGCACACCACGTTTATAGCGCATAAACTCGCTGCGCAAGATATTAAAAACACACAAATGAAAACAGTAACGCCCAGCCTTACTTTTGATGACGAGTTACTGCTTACTCTTAGTGATTCCAAAGTAAAAATTAACTACCATGGTCCAAACGATGGTCGTGGTTCGGTTAGTATATTATTCGAAAAGCAACAAACGTTATTTGCAGTTGATTGGATTGTTATTGGCAGAATGCCATGGCAAAAACTGTGGAGTTACGATATTCAAGGCATGATTAACTCAACCCAAGCGGTACTCAAATACGACTTTAATACTTTTGTAGGCGGACATGCCGACATTGGCAGCAAGGCTGATGTAGCGCGTTACTTAAGTTATTTAGAGCTTTTATATAGGCAAGTAACAGCAGGCGTTTTAGCCGGTAATACGCTTGACGAAATTAAACAAAATGTAAAGTTAGACCAATTTAGTGACTTTAAACAGTTTGATGCATGGTTACCGCTTAACATAGAAGGCGTGTACGAGCGTTTAATGGAAGAGTCAGGCATGGGTTGGCGCAGCGATTTATAAGCTTTAGTCTAATAATCATTGGTATTGCCGTATTTAACGCAATACCAATGTATTCATTAATTAAGGTTATTACTGATCAAACCTTTTTAATCTATCCCAATTACTTTAAGCAGTAACCTACATATAAACCGAGTAAGTAGTACTCCAAAAGCTCACTAACGTTGCCAACATTTACTGCGTCTAGCTCATTTACACAAAACCACGCTTTGGAAATAACCATACTTTATAGGCTGGGTATATTTAGGTATTTTAAAAACTTCTTAGGTTTACCAAGCATTCATAGGGATTTTTAAAGGTACTTGGCTACCATCTTCATTCTCTAAAAGTAATTGTAAAATCTCTCCAGACTCCTTGCGCATTAATTCTTTTGCTTCACTGGCAGGGCAGCCTGGAATTTTACAATTTTCTATAGAAATTATTTTTTGCCCAGCAACAATCCCGGCTTTTTCAGCGGGTGAATTAGGTTCTACTTTTTGAATAATAAATGACGTTACCGTCGGGCTAAAAAAACCATCAGTTCCAACGTTCCCTAAAACTCCAAGTTTAACCTTCTCTGCAGCCAAGGCATTGAAAGAAGTAATTGAGATTAAAATAATTATGAATTTGAACATATGAATTAACACTCCATGTAAGTCTATCGTTAATATTCTTTACTATTTATAGTTTTAACAAATTACTTAACACATTACTATCACTAAGTTTTTTATATTCTCAGCGTTACATTAAATATTTTAGATATAAAAAAACTCAAGGATTAAAAAAAGCGTATTAACTAAAATCGACCACCACTTCATAACGCTCGGGCATATCGTTTACTTCGTATACCCAACCGTGTCGTTTTATTATTTTTTCGCTTAACTCCAGCCCTAAACCGTAGTCAACATTAGCGGGCTTATTTTTATTATTAGTAGCGTGCCGTATTAGTTTGTACGCTGTATTTACTATAGAGATCTCGCTGCGCAATATACCATTACCTTGATAGCTTGACTGGCTGCTTCATGCAGCAAGCGTACAACTAAGCGCAAGTAACAAACTGGTTGAGTGCTTTTTAAAATAAACCATTAATTATGCTTAATTCATACCATTACGAGCAGTTTATTAGGGCGAGAGTTAAAGATGGGTTAAATGGGCACACTTTATGAGAGTAAATACAAAAATTATTGTTACGCCATATTTAGCTATTTCTAGATTTTCCCTAAATACCATCTCAACAGGTGTTTTTAAGATTGTAACTACGTTACTGCGTTTTCATGACTCCTTACTACATCACTTCTACTTTATACCTCCCATATTTATGTTTGAGTACGTCCTCAGCCTCAGAAAAACATACAACACAGGTATTTTCTACTCTTAAGCGTAGCTTCTCTGCCCCCTTTGTGAGCACCTCTTTTTAATTCCAAAAAATATAAATTATAGCCATTATTTATCGTCGGATATAAAAACGCCCATGTTAGTTAAACTATGGGCATTGCTTGAAATACATTTTAAGCGTGGGGTTACAAACCAAACACAACCTTTTCACTTTTCAGCATTCGGCTGCTTAAAAAGCTAAACACGCTAAATAATATTAATGTAATCAAGGTAGAAAGTACTAATTGTGGTACTGGCAATGGGTTACCTTTGATAAACTCAATAAGTGCATATTGCTGAGCCGCAATAGGAACCCACTGTATAATATCGGTGGCAATGTCATAGGTAGTTATCATACTTAGCGACATAGGAATAAATAACACCATAGTTACATATGACTGTGCCTCTTTGAACGACTTTGCCATAAACGAAACAAATACCTGCAAGCTTGCCGACATTAATGCAATAGGTAAGCATACTGCAAAACAAAACAGCATAAATGTTGGGGTTATAGTGATACTAAAACCGAGCTGTTGCCAAGGCACTAAGCCGTATGTAATTTTAGATACAATTAAAATGATTACGAGTCCTAGCATCGAAAAGCTGGCAATAGCAGCCGATTTAGCAAGTACAATTTGTAAGCTACTCAACGGATGGCTTAATAATAACGACAGCGAATTACGTTCGCGTTCACCGGCGCTAGTATCTATAGCTAGGTTCATCGCAGCGTAAAATACCGTTAAAATTATAGACAACGTAGCAATGCCTAAAAACATACCGCCTTTAGAGTCTGGAGTCGCCTCATCATGCGTCTCTACCGCTAAGGTACGCATAATGCTTGGATCAATGCCACGCGATATTAAACGTAAACTAGCCACTTCAGCGTTATAACTTGCCAGAGCTTTTTCAATACGATTTATATGCTTACCAAGTTTATCATTTGATTTATCAGCAATTAATGTAACTGTTGCAGGGCGACCTTCACGCATATTTTTTTGATAGTCATCACTAATATTTAATGTAATAGACTTGAGTAGTTCGTCATTTTTATCGTTTGTACTCTGTATTTCATTGGCATTTAAATGCGCTACTAAACTAGGGGCTTGCTCCGCATTTACTATGGTGATTTTGAGCCCTTCGGGCGATGTAAGCTGTTGCAGTAATACACTTAATAGTAAACACATTGCAATGGGAGTACCTATTGCGTAATACAAGCCCGCCATCACTGAACGTTTGTCTCGGCTGGCATCAATGATTTCTTTTTTATAGAGTACTTTTAATAAATTAATCATGCTGCTATTCCTTCATCGCTACCAATTAGCTCAATAAATGCTTCTTCTAGCGTGGCTTTTCCTGCTTTTTCACACAGTTCATCTACCGAACCTTGCGCTATTACTTGGCCGTTAGCCATGATCACTACGTGGTCACATAATGCGGCAACTTCTTGCATCACATGCGATGAAAAAAGCACGCAATGTCCTTGTTCCTTTAGCTGTATAAGTAGATCTCTTAAAATACGTGTGCTCATTACATCTAAGCCGCGTGTAGGTTCATCTAAAATAACGTTAGACGGATTATGTACCACAGCCTGTGCTAAAGCGGTTTTCATGCGTTGGCCTTGTGAAAAACCTTGGCAGCGGCGATCCGCAATATCGTCCATATTTAATTTTTTTATTACCTCACTGGTTGCTGCTTTCGCTTTTACAGACGAAAGCCCGCTTAATTGTGCAAAAAAGGTAATATATTCTCTAGGTGTTAATCGCTCATACAGACCACACGGATCAGGAAATAATCCTAAATTTTTCTTAGCTTCCATAGGATTTTTTGCTACATCTATGCCGTCTATTTCGGTTTCACCGCTGTCGGCTTTTAATAACCCGAACACGGTACGTAAACAGGTTGTTTTGCCTGCACCATTAGGTCCAAGCAAACCTGTAATTTGGCCATTTTTCGCATCAAAGCTTAGGCCGTTAAGGGCGTTAACATCGCCAATTTTTTTAGTTAGATTAGTTACCTTAATCATACCTTTACTCCATACTTTGAATTGTTGAACTGGCTGCGCCATTTATATTCATAAAAAACTTTTTATCGTTATTGTTATTGATACATTTTGTATCTATATCTTGCATATTTTGTTGATTAATAAACTGAGCAATTATTTTGGGCGCGCATGTTTGTGAGCCAATACCATGAGTTGCCGAAGGTGACACCAAATGAGTGGCATTTTTCATACTTACCATTGCCAAGTCAGCCCAACTTGCAGGGGTTGCAGGGTCTCGCCCACCAGAAAGTAATAGAGTAGGCACTTCCGTCGTCACGGGCTTATAAAAGCTCTTATTTACTGGGGTTACATCCCAAATTGGGCACATTACATCAAACCCTTCAATCATCATTTTTCCCATGTAGCTTTTATTATATTTTGAACGCTTTTGCTCATTAAGCTGCGGCCAATCTTCACCACATACAATGGCATTGTGCATGCCCATTGCGAGCTGTTCAGTTATATCAACGCCCGACATCAATCCAACCCATGGCGAAAAATTACCATTAGCGGCTTGGCTAATTGCCAAAGGCAAAATTGCTCGCATTGAGTGGCTATAAAGTGCCATACGTATTGCGCCAAAAAACTTAGTTTTAGTCACCACTAGCGTTATGTTTTTGTATGTACGCGGGTGTTTCACTGTTGTTTCAATTGGCTGGCTATCTAACTGCGTCATTAAGGTATTAAATTGATTTTTTAACTGTGGATACTGTGAATTACAAAGCGTATTACTTTCACAACGTGCAAATAAAGCCGCTAACGAATCATCAATAGCTGCGCCTATTGCAGCCAAGCTTTGCTGCATAGGTACAACCCCATCCAATGTACTCGTTAATACTGAATTTGGAAATTGGCGGGTATATTCTTGCGCAATACGTGTACCGTACGATACCCCGTACAAATGCAGCCCTTTATAACCTAAAGCTTTACGCACAGCTTCAAAGTCTTTTGCAGCAACAGGTGTTGAAAAGTGACTTAAATCAATATTCAGCTGCGCTTTACATTTTTGTGTTTCTTGAGCGCCCAGTAATGCGAGATCAGTCATTGAATCGTTAAATGCAAACTGTGTTTGCAGGTCATTACTTTCACATTGCAACTTATTTGAGTAGCCAGTGCCGCGTTGATCAACCAATAAAATATCACGCGTTTCGCGGACAAATCGTAAATTACGATTAAAAATAGCAGCTAGCTCTATTGCGCCCTGCCCTGGGCCACCAGCAAAAGCAAGCGCTGCTTCATCAGGGTGGCTAGGTTTAATAGCTGGAATAATCGCAAAGTTAATGTCGATTTCGCCATCAGCGCTGCTATCTGAGAGAGGGCGCTTAATACTGCCACACATTAATCTATCGGCTAACCCTTCCATATAACATGGGGTTAAAGCTGTATGTATTTGATCATTACTTTGAGCAAATACACTACTGCCACTTCCCGCTAATATTGATAAAAGCGTTAGCTTAGTTAGTTTTTTACGTAAATTAAACATGGTTTCCATTACTTTTCCCTTGTTGCTTTTTACACTCAATATGATAACTTTAACTACAGTGTATCGGTGTATTAATGTATTAATACAGTAGAGAAAGAATAATGTTAGAATTTATTAATGTCAACCCTAATAGTGGCGATCCAATTTATAAACAATTGCATGAACAAATTGTGCGGTTGATTGTGGGCGGGCAATTATCGATAGGCGAGCAATTACCTTCAGTAAGAAAAATAGCTGAGCACTTTTCGGTTAACCCTATGACTGTGTCGCGTGCGATAAGTCAATTAGTTGAACAAGGTTGGTTAGAACGAAGGCGTGGGCAACCAACCTGTGTTGCGCAAAAATCACAGCAGCAAACACAACAACAAGATACGCTATTATTTAATGGTGCCGATCAACTTATTCAGCAAGCCAAACAACTCGATGTATCGCAAGCTGTTTTAATAGAATTAATTAAAAAGCGATGGAAATAACCCCTATGGAACAACCACTCCTTAGCTACAAAAATGTATATAAAACAATTAACTCAAAAAATATTCTGAAAAATATTAATTTAGATGTGTATCCAGGTATGGTAATTGGCTTACTCGGTAAAAATGGCGCAGGTAAAACGACTTTACTACGCTGTGCACTTGGATTAGTAACTCCCGATATGGGTGATATTAGTGTTTTTTCAGAGCCAAGTTTACAAATTAATGCTGAAAACAAAGCTAAAATTGGCTATGTTGCTCAACAGTCATTTGGTTATGAGGGGTTTAAAATAGCCGATGCATTGGCACTACATCGTAGTTTTTACCCTAACTGGGATACCGAGCTTGAAACCAAATGGCTAGGTCGGTTTGAACTTTCAAGCACCGCTGCAATTAGCAACTTATCAATAGGTCAAAGACAAACACTTGCGTTAATTATGGCAATGGCATATCGCCCTAAATTACTTATTTTAGATGAACCAGTTGCAAGCCTAGACCCTATTGCCAGACGCGAGTTTATGAGCGATTTGTTCGATCTCGCACTCGATTCCGGTTCGGGGATTTTGTTTTCATCACATATCACTTCCGACATAGAGCGCGTTGCAAGCCATATTGCCCTTATAAAAGAAGGTGAACTGCTGTTATTTGATGAACAAGATGAGATTCGCGAAACTATCCGAAAAGTTAATTTTACCGATAACACCATTAACTTAACTGCTTACACTGTATTAGCTCAAAACAAAAATTCGGCCATTATTTATGGTTATAACAACGAAACAATTGATGGCGCATTGAGTATTAATCCGCTTTCTTTAGAGCAACTGTTTGTGGAGCTACATGCATGAGTTCGCCACAAAGCCGTAAGTGGTATCAAGGTTGGAGCGGTTTATGGTTAAAAGAAGCCGGTCCCGCTAGTTATTTTGTGCCATCAATATTTGCGACTATTTTTTCCCCCCTATTTATTGGTAGTGAACCTGTTATTCTTAATCTGCTCGCAATGTTTGCGATTATTTGCATGTACGCATCACTTGCTTTACAAAGTATTCGCTTACAAGCCACAGAGTGGCAGGCGCTAGTTGTTGATTATTGCCAACATATAACGCAACAAGGCAAAGTGTTTATTGCAATAATAAATGGTTTTATGCTGATAAATGCAGCTATTGAGCAGAGTATTCATCTTTTATCTACTATCTTTGTAGCGAATACACTTGGTTTAGGGCTATGGCTTTTATGTAGAGTGAGCAGTCATTTATTTACCCTTGGATGTTACATAATATTCACCACAGGCATTATAAGTTGTGTGTTATTAGAAAAAACACCTATTTTTTTAATCCCTATAGCTATTGTTACTTACTTAGTCCTATTAGTATTTAGAGATAAATTTGGCCAACCATATCACTTTAGCAGTCATGCCTTTGCTAATTATCGTCATGGTGTGCAATCGGGGTGGTCGCCTGTTCCTGTTGGTTTTTTATCAAGTTACTCTAAGTATTTAAATAAACAGCTCTTCCCTTTGAGTTACTTTGTAGGTCCTTCACTATCTCAATTTGCTATTTTGCTAGTAGGATTGAGTGCCAGCGCAATAATCATTAACTTTTTTTACGATATATCTAAGCACTCAATGTTTAGTTTAACAAATGTCTTGCTTGCGCTATTCACGCTTTGCCAATGGAGTCGATCACAAAGGACGCAGTCATGGGAATTGCTTTACACTCTCCCTATTTACAATAGCACTGCACAAGCAAAAAGCGCTTTTATTCAAAGTGCATTAAAATTTACAATTTACGTAGGAATATTTTGTTTTATTGTTACTTTGCCATTAATTGGACAACAACAATGGCAGTTTGTATATGCAGCTAATTTTTCACTTACAGCATGCGCAGCTTTTTTAGCTAGTTTTATAATTGGTAACATTGTTAAAAACACCAGTATTATGGGTATACTTTTATGTTTTTCATATGGCGGCCACATGGCTTTAAGTACTTACATCATTCAAAGCGATAACGGCTTTACAGACCTTGTTTTGGTAAGCTTATATGTATGTTCATTAGCATTATTAAATCGTTTCTCTGCAAAATATTTATAGCTTGAATTAAATAGGAATAAACCAAGTAATGATAAAATTAGTGCTTATTTACATATCGTTATTATGCTGTAGCTTTTCAACAAGCGCGCTGGTGCTCGTTAAAAAAAACACCCTGTATTACAGTGGCCAAATTACTGAGGTTCAAAATAATAAAGCTTCTGAACTTTTAAAAAGCAATTCCTCGATAAACGCATTAACGATTACCAGCGGTGGCGGTAACATCGATTTTGGTATGGATTTAGCTGACTTGATCGCCGCTCATAAACTTAGCGTGAGCATAAAAGACTTTTGCTTTTCATCTTGTGCTAACTACATACTACTCGTAGGGCAACCGACAACCATTGAGAAAAATGCAATAGTTGGCTGGCATGGCGATGCAGCCTCTGCAAAATGGCTCGACAGTGATATAGACACTATGGTCAAAAATTTAGATGAACCAAAAAAAAGTAAAAAATGGCAAGTACTCCGTGCGCATTATGATCAGGTTATAGCCAAAGCAAGTAAGCGAGAACGAGCAATGTATAAACGCTTTAATGTAAATCATGACCTACTTACTGTGGGTCTTGAGCCAAGTTTACGCAAAGCAGCAATAAAAAAACATGCGCGAGGCTGGACATACTCACCCAAGGCACTTGCGTCTTTAGGTGTTAAAAATATAATTTTTAATCAGTGGCAACCTCGTTCCGTTAAGCACTTCCCTTTATTAATAATAAAAGACGTTAATTAAAGCTTAATCTATTGTTTGCTAAGGAATAACCATTCAGCCTTAGCAAACTACCATTCTATTTTTTAGTTTATTTAAACCCCTTAAACTTTATTTCATCCAATAAATCACTTTAATTTATCATATAAATTACTTTTTACATATGAAATGCAATTGATATGCGTTATCATTTGCAACATCATTAACCTTTATTGTTCAACAATCATGAATAAGCTAATTCAACTCACACCTATATTATGCACTTTAATTTTAACTGGTTGCGGTGGTGGCTCTAGTAATAAAGCACCTTTATTTAATGAGCCAAACCTAAGCTTCACTTTAAACGAAGACACCTCTTTTACTGCTCAAGTAACAGCCACCGACGATGACGTCCTAAGCTATACACTTGCTAACGCGCCAAGTAATGGCATCATAGCAGTAGAGGCTAACGGTGAGTTTACTTACACACCTAATGCCGACTTCTTTGGTAGCGATAGTGCTTCAATTTCTGCCAGTGATAGCTCTCTTAGCACAAATGTAACGGTTAACTTTACGGTTGAAAATGTTAATGACGCGCCTGTATTACAAACAACGAACGTGTTTGTTACCTCCTCATCAACAACAGAGGGCTCAATTAATGTTACTGATGCCGATGGGGATGAAATAACCATTACCTTGGTAACCCCTCCTGAGAGCGGTGAAATTACAATAAACGAAAGTACTGGAGAATTTACCTTTGAAGCGCAAACATTAAGCTCAGTTAACGAAGTATTCGAAATTAACTATACCGATGGTGTTATTGATGAACCAATTACCGCCAGCATTACACTTAGCCCATCGTATGTGACGAATGAAGACAAGCGTAATTTTTATTACAGCTCTAGTAAGTCACACTTAAAACAAGCCGATATTATTAACGAAAGTATAAACGATGAAATTTCACGTTATACCGTATATCAAGTGCAAGCTGCTGCTTATGCGCGTGCTGGGTTTTTAGATACCGCCGAAGACTATTTATTACTCATTAACGAGCAAACAGCACTAGCTAGTGGCCTACAAGATGTAGCCGTTGCTTTAGATAGTATTCGTAATGTGGAATTAGGGAATAACTACCGCACCCGCTCTTTAGCTGCTTACAACCAGTACTTAGCTGAAAAGGGCTTTGAAAATATAAACAGTAGTGATGCGTCTTGGTTACTTGGTTTAGTAAATGATTATATGGATGTAGGGCAAACTGAAGAAGCAGAAACCCTGCTAAATACCATTAACAGCTACGCAGAGATTGTACGTGAAGAAGAGTACACAAAAACATATGGTTACTTTCAAACAGCGTTTAAAAATGCAGCCGAAGGTGCATTAGACGTATATGCTGCCAACCCAACTGATGCCAATCAGCTTACAGCACAAACATTCGCTGCTGCACTGGTAAATATTTCGAGTAACACAGGTTACGAAATTCAAAAAAGCGGTGAATTTAAAGGTAAAAAAACACAAAGGCTAAAAGCGCTTTATACCGCATGGGCGGCAGAGGTTTTATTTCGCGCAAACTCGCTTGAACTAGCTCGAGAATACGTAAACTTAGCGCTGTCGTTTTATGGTGTAACGGGCATAGATAGCAACTATGACTTTGCTGCTTCAGAATACACTGAGGCCAATTTAGGTACTTATACCTATCCACTACAAACTCTAGCCGGATTACTAGAAGGCCTTTATGACCTCGAAGAAAACCCTGCGTTTGCATTACTTTCATCTGATTTTGATATCAGTGGTGCTAAACAAATTATGTATAGTTTCACTATAGCCAAAAGCATTATAGCAGGCACTTCAGTGGCCGATGCCGCTGCTGACGGCTTTGCCTATTTTACCGAAGAAGGTGATTATAACGAGTTTTTCAGAAGCTTGACCGAAACAAACAACAACGCAGGCACAGCGCAAATTTTATATCAGTACGGTTATACCGAACAAGCGAAAGACGTATTAACGTATGCGGGTGAGTTTATTTCATCTGACGAGTACATAAGTGCAGAGTCATCTACTTCTTTCTTAGCTGGCTATAAAGGGTGTGGTTTACTAGTCACCATTAGTAGAGAAGTCGGCGCAGATACTGCTGCTGCCGCAAATCGCTGTTTAATCATGTTAAATAAACTAAATACAGGCACATTACGCACTTTAACCGACACTTCTGCAATTGTTGTTCACAGCAATGTAATGGTATCACTTGACCGCGCAGGCTTAACTGACGAAATCCCCGCAATAAATACGCAATTACTTAGTAAAATTAGTGTATTAGATGACATTGAAGACCGCTTTGAATATCGCTTAGAAACATTAGGTTATTTAGTAAACGCAGGGTTTACCGACTTAGCCTTAACTACATTTAATAGTGCAATAGTTGAAGTAAACGAAAATTTAAGCACGTTAACAAGTGACCAACTACTTGAGATACTCGAATCATTAAAAATTGAAGCAATACTACTTAGCCCATCAGCAACTGGCTTTTGGGAACGTTACAGCATGCTTTCTAGCATGGGCGCTAATGTAGGTAGTATTTCTGACTTTGCTAGCACCTACAGTAGTGTGAAAACACAAACCTCAGCACTTGTCTCCGGTATTGAAACGCTTATTTTAGCACAAGCCGATACTGTCATTATTGAAGCTATGGAAGATTTAGTCGAAGCACATACCTTATTGGGCGAATACGAGCAAGCTACAGCGCTTGTAACTAACGATGTAAACGGTGAAGCCGACCAACTTGACCTTTACACCACAATGGCTGAATTAATTGCAAGCAAAGATGACTTTAGAGATAACCGTGTTGCCAGTGTTGATACTGATAACGACGGGCTTCCAAACTTCTTCTTAGCAAATGTAACTGATGAAGATATTGCCGCTTCGGGTTTAACAGCCGATGAAGATGCTGACAACGATGGTATTGCTGATAGCGAAGACAGCACTCCAATTGGCAACTAAATAAGAGAAAACAATGCAGACACGTTATATTTATGCGTGTCTGTTTTTGCTTGCCCATAATGCATATGGTGCGACCGAGCAAAAACAGACTCCTCCCCCACCTGAAGATTGCAGCACACTCACTGACGAAAAAAAAAGTTTATGTGAAGCTATCGAACACATTGAAGTCAAAGGCCAATTTATAGGGATAGAAGTTCCTGAAGTTATTGGTCGTTCGTATTTAGACCGCAGTTTTATTGATGCAACAGCCAAAGGGAATGGCGACATAAATGAGCTAATTGCACTTTTACCAAGCGTACAATTAAGCAATGAGGCATTCAGCATTGAAAGCTTAGCTGAGATAAGTGCGCCAGAAATATCCATCTCAGGTGCACAACCTTGGCAAACAGGTTTTTCACTTGATGGTATGAACTACAATAATCGTATTGATCCCGCCAGTAGTAGCCGCTTAACATCATCAAGTAATGATGTGTCAGGCGGTGTGCAAAGCATGAATGTAAACTCTGATGTAGTTGAGTCTATTACTGTTTATGACCATAACATTCCGGCTGAATTTGGTGGCTTTTCTGGCGGTGTTGTTGATACCAAAACAAAAGAAACGTTTGGCAAAGATAGTTTTAGCTTTACTGTACGCGGAAATCACAGTGATTGGGCTGATTATCATTATATTCAAGCGGACGATGAAACTAAGCAAAGCAGTACAGATGAAGCTGAATTAGAGGCTCCAGTATACGAAAAAATAAGCTATTCATTGAGCGGTAAAAAGCAACTTAATAAACGCCACGGTGTGATGTTTAGCTTAAATTACCTTAACAGTAATATAAGTGATTTATCGCTGGGGCAAACAAAAACCCAAAGCCGCCGTAACATTAACGCTATATTTAAATATGGTTATAAGAACGGCTGGGTTGATAACTTTACGGTAAGTATGATCTATTCTCCCTACGAGGTGAATGGTTTTATTACTGATGCACTCGATAGTGACTATCAGTTAGAAGGTGGCGCTTATGGTAGCGCAATACAATTAAAGCAAGATTTTAAATATGTAACATGGGCAAGTAATTTAAGCTTTAACATAAGCGATAGTAGCCGAGATGGCCCAGCGCATTTTTATAATTGGCTACAAACAAAAGGAAAAGACTGGGGACAATACGCTAACCAAGGCGATGCAGACGAACGCTTTTCACGCCAAGGTGGTTATGGCGCGTTAGATAACAGCCAATTCACCACCAATTGGAAAAATACATTTAATCTAGAAGCTTTTAAATTTTTAGGATCAACCCACTCAGTTGTGGCTGGTGCAGAAATTAAATATCAGCAAATAGAACGTGAGCGCTTTCAAGATGGCTATAACTACAGCTCACCTGTTATATGGTCTAGTGCTACTACACCACTTAATTGCAGTGGTTATTCGCTTGATTGTCAAGCACTCGAAACTCTCATCCCTATAGGAGAATTAGCTGAGCAACTAGGTGGGGAGATTGACTTTAACAACTCGGAGCACGTTACCGCTTACAGTAATAATATAACTACTACAGCGCAATTTTTTAATGGCCGAACAGTTAGCCCTGCTGAATACATAGATGTAAATTTAAATCGTAACGCACTCTACATTACCGACCACATCAAGTACGGTAAACTTGATGTAAATTTAGGCATGCGCTACAACTATGATGACTTTTTACAAAACCACGATGTAGCACCGCGAATTTCATTAGGGTACGACGTATTTGATAATCAAAAAACCATTATCAGTGCCGGCCTAAGTCGATATTACGACTCTGCAATTATCAGTTATAAAATTAAGGAACAACAACAGTTTTCTTATCTGCAATATAGACCTATCGAAAGTGGGAACTTACAAAACTGGTTAGATTCAAATTATACTGGCAGTTTTAAATATCGATTTAATGACGTGAATACCCCTTACGATGATGAGTTATCACTCGGTATCGCTCACGCATTTGAGACAATTGGTAATATTTCTTTAAAATACATAAAGCGTAAAAAACATCAGCAGTTTTCTCGTACCACTTCAGACGAAACCGATATTGATGGCTACACTTATATAGATATTAGCAACCAAGGTTCAGGAAGTTCAGAGCGGATTTCACTCGCTTGGAGCGCACAATTTGGTGCCCATTCAGTATGGGCAAATACGTCGTATGCCGAGAACGAAATATCAAATGACAATTATAATGCAACCGTAGATAACACCCCACTTGATGAACTCGTTTACTATGTTAATGCGAAAGATGAAGGATCACTGGTCACATTAAGTCAGTTGTCTCAGATACGGACGAACTTTGGTGCACCTATCACGGCTGCATTAGGTTGGAACGTAGATTGGGTTGATTCATTTAGTACTGGATTAAACATTTCATATTCAGGGAGCTACGATACCGCAGTAAATACAGGAGGAAGTGAAAGCATTGATATAGAGGATGCCTGTGCTAGCTGCCCAGTTGTTTCCACTCTATTTGATGTTTACCAGGAACAGACTATACGTGCCAGGACAATGCTAAACCTAAGTTTAAAATACAAACATAAACTGACCAATAGCCAAAGCTTAGAGTTACGAGCTGATATTTCCAATCTATTAAATAAGAGAACGTATACAGTTGCAGAGGGCGCATCAGGTATTGAGCCTGGTCGAGTATTTTGGTTGGGGCTTAGCTACAAATATGACTGAATTTATTCGTATTCTAAGTATTGTACTTTCTTTAAATGCCCAACCGCAGCAGCTTGATACTAAATCACTACGAAAAGTATATAGCGAAGAGCAGATAAACTGGCCTGCCATTCAAACCAGTGATGGGCGTATAGTTGAGCCTCTTTCGTTATTGCCAATAGCTACTCCATTGCCAGAGCACGTTGCACTTGGTAATAAGCTTTTTCATGATCCACAGCTTTCGCGCGATAAAACCGTAAGCTGCGCAAGTTGTCATGAACGAGATAAGGGGTTTCATGATGGTCGTGCCACTGCTATAGGCATAAATGATCAAGTGGGCACTCGCAATACCCCTGCTATTTTTGGTATAGATCAGTGGCAAAGCTTTTTTTGGGATGGTCGCGCTAAAACAGCTGAGCAACAAGCACTTATGCCTATTAGCAATCCAATTGAAATGGACTTAGATCCACAAGAAGCCTTAATACGGGTCAATAAAGATAAAAGCTATACGGCATTTAATAAAAGTGCCTTTAATTCAGACACGCTTTCTATGGCACAAATGGCAGAAGCCCTCGTTGCATTTGAGCGAACACTCATTGCACCTAATACTCGCTTTAAATCATTTATTAATGAGGTTCAGAGTAATCCAAAAAAAGCGCTTAGACGTTTATCAGATAATGAATTAAACGGATTACATTTATTTAGAACTAAAGCAAAGTGTATGACTTGCCACAATGGCGCGCTATTAAGTGACAACCAATTTCATGGCACTGGCCTTCATTACTACGGCCGTAGTTTTGAAGATAAAGGCCGGTTTAATTTTACAAATAATCCAAGTGATATAGGGTTATTTAGAACCCCTTCTCTACTTGGTTTAACTGAAACATTTCCATGGATGCACAATGGACTTTTTGATGATCTACTAGGCATAGTAAATATGTATAACCATGGTGGAGTAAGACCTAAGCCTAGGAAAAACCAATTAAACGATCCACACTTTCCTAAGACGACGAAACTGTTAAAACCATTAAAACTCACCAAGCAAGAGCGTTTAGATCTTGTTGCATTTTTACGGATTTTATAAGTTTTGTAATTGCTCTATCAACCATTTATGAACTGGGCTGTTATTAGTACGTGGATGCCATGCTGCTATCACTTTAAAAGTAGGTGGAAGTGCCTCAACTTCTAGCAGTCTAACTTTACTATTTGGTAATAATCTTGAAGGGTAAAACGCGAGCATATCAGTAGTATGTAAAATGTCGGGCACCGCTGAAAAACTCGGTACCGACATAACAATATTACGTTTTAGCCCTTGGCTTTCAAACCATTGATCGTGCGATCCGCGTAAATTAGCGCGTGAAGGCGACACCACCAGCTGCGGGTGCGCTGCAATCTCCGGCAGTGTTAAGGGCTCATCTTCAAACTCATTTTTACAGCCTGTAATACACAAGTGCTGCTCTTCTAGCAAAGTGACATACGCTAAGTTGTCAGGTATAAACTCTGGAAAGCTTATCAGTAAATCAAGCTCGCCTGCCGTTATAAGTTGATTAACGTTGTCAGACGCAAAGTCGCGCACTATCAGCTTTAAACCTGGCGCTTCACGGCGGGTAATATTAAATAATTGCGGTAATAAAGCCTGCGTGGCGTAGTCGGTTGCGCTTATGGTAAACACACCTTTATAAGTTTGCGGGCTAAACTGCTCAGGCTCTAGTAACGACTCTAATTGCTTTAAAATATGATTAACAGGCGCCTTTAGCCCTTGCGCTTTAGGAGTAGCAACCATGTTATTGCCTTGGCGAATAAACAAACGATCGTCAAATAAATCTCGTAGCTTTCGTAGTTGCTCACTAATTGCTTGTTGCGTTAACCCCATTTTTTTGGCTACTTGTGAAAGGTTTTGCAGTTCTAATAAGCTACTGAGTACTCTTAACTGCTTTATATCAAGCCGACTAATACCATTCATAATTGTATGCTGTACAAAAAAGTGTTGTTTCAAATTGTATCTGTAAATCTCTATGCTGCCAATGTCGCTTAACCACTATTTAAGCCTTTGTTTGCTTTATAAGAGAATTTAAAATGAAATCAGAATTAATTAACACCGCCCCTTTATTCTCATCAATTGAGCTTGGCCCTTTTACACTTAAAAACCGTATTGTGATGCCTCCTCTTACTCGCTCTCGCAGCACTCAGCCTGGCAATATCCCTAATGAATTAATGGCTGAGTATTACTCGCAGCGCGCATCGGCTGGTTTTATGGTTACTGAAGGCACACAAATAGAACCTCGTGGACAAGGTTACGCTTGGACCCCTGGAATTCACTCGCAAGCACAAATTGAAGGCTGGAAAAAAGTAACACATGCAGTACACGCTAAAGGCGGCGTTATTTTTGCTCAGCTTTGGCATGTAGGGCGCGTATCGCACACCACACTACAACCAAATTCAGGTAAACCGGTTGGCCCTTCAGATATTATTGCTGACAATGTAAAAGTCTTTATTGAAACCGCACCTGGTGAAGGAGTGTTGGCTGATCCAAGTGAGCCCCGCGCACTAACTACAACTGAAGTTGGTGAACTGGTAAACATGTACGCTCAAGCTGCACGCAATGCTTTAGAAGCAGGCTTTGATGGTGTGGAGCTTCATTGTGCTAACGGGTATTTAGTTAATCAGTTTATTTCTGAGCATACAAATAACCGTGATGATCAATACGGTGGGACACTTACTAATCGCCTGCGATTTTTAAAAGAAATAGTTGAAGCGGTAAGTGACGTTGTAGGCGCAAACCGTTTAGGTGTTCGCTTTGCTCCTTTATTTGAAAGCACAGACGAAACACGAGTGTATTTAGGACTTGTTGAATCAAACCCTCACCATACTTATATACAAGCCGTTAAAGTGCTTGAGCAAGCTGGTATTGCTTACTTATCGATTGCAGAAGCTGATTGGGATAACGCTCCCGATTTACCACTAGAGTTTTATAAAGCAGTACGAGCTGAATTTTCAGGTCGCATTATTTATGCTGGTAAATACACAGTAGAAAAAGCGGTGCGTATTTTAGGTGAAGGTTACGGTGACTTATTTGCATTTGGTCGCCCATTTATAGCTAACCCTGATTTACCAGAGCGTATAGCGAATAATTGGACGTTTAACGAAGCCGATGCAGCCACTATGTATGGCGGTACTGAAGTGGGTTATAGCGATTATCCTTTTTATCAAAAGTAATTAAGCTGTACTCTGGACAATAAATCTATCTCTAGCAGCTATTTTCAGCGCTAGAGAAAGTAAATTTAAATATCACCATGATTCAATATGTTAGTAAATATCTAAACCAAAGTTCAGGTTAGTTAATAAACAAAGCCAAGGAAGGCTTAATTACTAATTTTATATCCATTTTTTGTGACTCGACTAATCGTTTGGGGTGCATTAAAACGTTCCTAAAATCGTCAAAAACTAGGTATTATGTCAAGAACCGTTAGTAAAATGTAAAAAGCTGTAAGCATAGCTCTGTTTACTGTTGTATGTCAGTTAACATTCAGTTTGAGCCGCTAGTATTGAACCCAGTTATGTAAAAACATAAACGAGGCAACACTATGAAACTTACTTTTTTACTACCTGCCCTGCTCGCCATTGGCGCAGTATCAGGCTCTGCGCTTGGAGCACAAAACGAGCGAGAGAATGATAAAAGCTTTAAACGCGATCACGACAAACGTGTTGAATATAAACACGTTGAACGCCGCCATGAAAAAAAGCAGCGTATTGAGCATAAAAAAGAAAAACGTAAACTTGCTAAGTACAAACAGGAAAAGCGTGAACTACACCGCTACAACCAGCGAAAATATAACTACTTAACAAGCCATCACAATTCAGTCGCTTACAGACAAAATCGATTTATAAACCATTTACCACGCAATAGCGCATCAATCAGATTTAATGGTATTTCGTTTACGTTTAACGACGGCCTTTATTACCGTAAAGCTAAAAGAGGCTACCATGTTGTTAAACCACCTAGAGGCCTGCGTATAAATACGCTACCAAGAAATTACAGGCATTTTAAACACCATAATACGACTTACTACACTTATCAAAATGTATACTACATGGCGGATAATGATGGTTATACGGTTGTTGATGAGCCATCAACTCGCCTTAATCAGGCAATAAAAGTGGGTAATGTAAAGGACTATCGCTTGGGTCAAACATACGACTCACTGCCTATGGCTGCACAGGCCGTAATAATTAACTCACAGCAGTATTTTAAATACGGCGATATTTATTTTTTACCGCAAATAAGTGACGATGAAATAAAATACCTCGCTATAAAGCTGGGATGAATTAATTTATGTATATTGCTATTTAAACATTAAACCTACCACTCTCTCATTGAGCTCAATGAGAGAGTGGTAATAGCCCGTATACGCTAAATGGCTCTGATCAATAAAAGCAACAACGTCATTTTCGCCATTATTTTATAGTGTTAAAAAATACATTTTTATTGTTCTAACTTTAAACGTTGATGCCATTGAGCAATACTTTCGCTTGGGTATTGATCAAACTGCAGATCACCGTTTTTTATAGGCGCATCAACCCAATGGGCTTTACTGCCTAACATTAAATGAGTGCGCTCTGGCGGTATGGGTAACTCACTATCAATTGCACCAGCAAATGGGTGAACTTGATCTGGCCAACGCGCGTCGTACAGCCATAAATTAGCACTACAATGTTTGCAAAAATGACGCTCAGCGGGGCTGATTTTATTGTCTATTTTAGCGTGATAAATCGTTATATGCTCCGCACCTGTCACTTTTAATGTTTTATATTCTGCACTTAAATTAATAACAAAGCCCCCGCTTCCTGCAGTTTTTCTGCATATAGAGCAATAACATAAATTGTAAGGATAAGGGTGTTTTGAGTTGACCGTAAATACCACTTTGCCACAGTGGCAAGCGCCATTTAACTTCATAATAAATCCAATTTTATTGTTGGCTTGAACTAATACTTTAACGAGGTAAGCATAAAAAAACCACAACAATTACACGCTGTGGTTTTTAAATTAATGAGCTTACTAACGTTTCCAAAATCTTAAATTACGCAATGTACTTATAAATTTATCGGCAGAGTCTACCTTTAAATCTATCCAACCATCATCTACTTTTCCATCAAGGCCTGCCGCTTTAAATAAAGGCTTGGCCTCATTTGTAAAGCCTATAAATTTCATATGTGCGTACGCATCACTTACAAAGTCTTTAGCTTCTGCTATAGCAGCTAGTTTTTCAGCTCCTTCTTCAGTGGTGAGTACAAGTACCGCATCGTATAAAACCGATGGACCACCATTAATAACCTGATCAGCTTTAAAGTACTTACCTTTACTGCATTTAGCACCGCCAACTTGTGGGGCAATAATTTCAAAGTTTGCATCTTCACTTTTAAGTGTATTGGTAACCGATTCAAAAATTTCTGCATTAAAGCCATCACTTACTAAAATACCTAATTTACGGCCTTTGAAGGTGCTGGGCGCATTTTTCAAAATACTTAACGCATCAGATACAGGTAAGTCTTTACGTGTTGGCATAGCAGCTTCAGCTGGGGCTGGCATTTCTTGCAAACCAAGTCCTTCGGCAACTTTGTTTGCGAGGGTTTCGTCAATATTCAATAAATGCGATACCAAACGCTCTCGTATTAGTAAATGCTCAACTTTAGAAAGCTCGAACACGTACGCAGATTGAATATGCGCCTGCTCTACCTCTGTTTGACTTAAATAAAATTGACGAGCTTGACTGTAATGATCGCTGAATGTTTCTGAGCGATAACGCAGTTTATCACCGTCGCTTACTTCAGGTTCCTTTGAGCTTTTAAAGCCGTGTACTGGGCATTCACGAGGGTTATTTTCGCCTGCGCTCCATGAGTTTGGCTCGTAGTTAACACGTCCTTTTGGATTTTGCATCGCCATGTGCCCATCTTGCTGAAAATGCCTCATTGGGCACTTAGGCGCATTAACCGGAATATGCGTAAAGTTAGGACCACCTAAACGCTTAGTTTGAGTATCTAAGTATGAAAAGTTACGACCTTGCAGTAGCGGGTCGGGTGTAAAATCGAGCCCTGGTACAATGTTTTGTGTACAAAATGCAACTTGCTCTGTTTCTGCAAAAAAGTTATCGACTACGCGATTAAGCACCATTCGCCCAACTATTCTAACGGGCACTTGTTCCTCTGGTATTAGTTTAGTGGCATCGAATACGTCAAATTCAAACTCATCAGCAAATTGCTGATCAAACACCTGCACACCTAATTCCCATTCAGGAAAGTCGTCGTTATCAATTGATTCCCACATATCTCTGCGATGAAAATCAGGGTCTGCGCCATTTAGTTTAAGCGCCTCGTTCCACACAACTGACTGCATACCGCCTTTTGGTTTCCAATGAAACTTAACGTATTTTTCATCTCCTTTGGCATTAATAAATTTAAAGGTATGAACGCCAAAACCTTCCATAAAGCGTAAAGAGCGCGGAATAGCTCTATCAGACATTGCCCACATAACCATGTGCATTGACTCAGGCGATAAGCTCACAAAATCCCAAAAGTTATCATGTGCTGTTTGCGCTTGCGGAAAACCACGATCTGGCTCGGCTTTAGCTGAATGAACTAAATCTGGAAACTTCATCGCATCTTGAATAAAGAATACCGGTATATTGTTACCCACTAAATCCCAGTTTCCTTCTTGAGTATAAAATTTTACCGCAAAACCACGTACATCACGTGCTAAATCTGGAGACCCTTTATTACCTGCAACTGTAGAGAAACGAGTAAATACTGGGGTTTTTTCACCTTTGCGTTTAAAAATATCAGCACAGGTTAAATCTTCAAGCGTGTCGTAAGTTTCAAAGTACCCATGTGCCCCGAAACCACGAGCATGTACTACTCGCTCAGGAATACGCTCGTGGTCAAAATGAAAAAGCTTTTCGCGCAGTACCTGATCTTCCATTAAGCCAGGACCGCGTTTGCCTGCTTTTAACGAGTTTTGATCGTCGCTCACAGGGCAGCCTTGCGCTGTGGTCATTGTTGGGTAGCCATCAGATGCACTTTGGCGCAGCTCGCCGCCATTGCCTTTCTTACCTGCGTATTTAAATGATTCAGCCATGTCTAATCCTTCATTACAATTTAAGTGATTGGGGTCGTTTTTTAAAGTTTGCTTAACAGCAAAAACAGCTGAGCTAAATGCAAAATAAAGACCAAACAGTAAGAGCAATAAAAGCGCGGGATACAGAGTGAAAATGATGCTTTAATAGGTATTAAAAATAGAAAAAATTACAGAACCTTGTAAGTTTTTCAAGATCAAAAAAAGGCACTTTAAAGTGCCCTTGCGTTTAAATCGTTATAAATTTAGTTAATCTTTACTTTCGTTAACTAAAATTACTTTACGATGAGGGAAAGGTATTTCGATGTTGTTTTCATCTAGTGCTTTTTTAATTAACTCTGGCACAGTGTAAAGAATATCGAAGTAATGCTCACCCTTACAAAAAGGTCTTACTAAAAAGTCTACTGAACTGTTGTTAAGTGTTTCTACTTCAACAAAAGGCGCTGGATCTTTTAGTATGTGTGGGTGCGCTGCAAGTACGGCATCAATAACTTTACGTACAGCCGTTGTATCTTCACCGTATGCAACACCAAAATGCATATCAACACCACGAATTGGATGATGTGAATGGTTAATAATTTGCGCGCCCCAAATTTGACTATTTGGAATAATAACCTGTTGGTTATCGAACGTTTGTAAAATAGTAGTAAACATATCTACTTCTGTTACTTTACCAAAGCGCCCTGCAGCCTCAATAAAGTCATTCACTTTATAAGGTCTAAAAACAAGTAACATAACGCCTGCTGCAAGGTTCGACATTGCACCTTGTAACGCCAAGCCTATAGCAAGTCCCGCAGCACCGAGTAAAGCAATAATAGAGGCTGTTTGTACACCAAAGCGATTTAACACAGCAATAATAACAAACGCTAATATGATGTAGCGAGCCATGCTGCCTAAAAAGCGAAAAAGCGTATCGTCAAGATGAGTGTATTTATGACACAAGCCAATAATTAAATTGCGTACTTTACCCGCTAACCATAAGCCCGCAAGTAAAATTGCAATAGCTAGTAATATGTTGGTTGCCCACGTAATTGCAGCGGGTAAATATTGATTAATATCAATGTTGTTTATTATGTCTTCCATTATTTTTCCTGTTTTAAAAACTTTTAACTAATTTTAGCTAGTTTTGCTATACCAAGCGCAACAGTTTAACAAAAAATTAACCAAAGTACGAATATAGGTTCAGTTTTACATGTGTAAGCGCTTTGAAGGAGGGATTTCTTAACTACTGCTTTTAAAACGATGGATTGATAAAATATAATTTTAAGCCCTATTTAGCGCCAATATTTAATTAAAGATTATACCCAGTAATATCTTGCTATAACGCAGTTTGGCTCATATAGTCAGCAAATTATCACACCTTATTTTGAACATCTTTGTTTATGAAAGCTTCTGCTAGTGATTTTGGTACTTTATTAGGTTATGCACCTGGTAATGTTGCTGTTTACTCATCTGATTATGATACGGCTGACGAAAGCATTTATCCTAATCGTAGCGCCTATCGTAGTTACCTAGACGGTATTTACATGGGCTATAAATGGCAATGCGTTGAGTTTGCCCGTAGATGGATGTATCTCAACCATGGTTATATTTTTGATGACATAGCCATGGCTTACGATATTTTTGAGCTGCGTTCAGTGCGCGATGTAAATAGCCAAAATAGACTGCCACTAAACGCGTTTAAAAATGGTGCTAAACATCACCCTCAAGTAGGAAGTTTACTGATATGGGAAGAAGGCGGCGAGTTTGAAGAAACAGGCCATGTTGTTGTTGAAGTGCATGAAGATAAAATACGCCTTGCTGAGCAAAATGTAGGACATCAAATATGGCCAACAAATCAAAACTGGTGCCGAGAACTAAAAGCAAAAGTAACTAAAGATGGCGACTATTGGATTGAGTGCTCTTACAGCGACGCCACTATTTTAGGTTGGATGACACAAACTGATGAAACAGAATATGCTGAGTCAACGCCTGAGCTAAACACTGACTTATTTACTATAGAAGCCCATAAAGCAGCAGATACAGGGCAAGCAAATAAGTCATGGTTAAATATTGCGAATGACGATGAAGCTGCTTACGTAGAAATGATGCAAGGTCATAAACTTACATCCGTAGATGAAGATCAACATAATTACTTTGCGATATCTCAAACGGCGCAGCAAAGCATTGAGCATGCAACAAATGAGCTGCATGGCTTATTTATGCATGCAACCGACTATGTACTGCAGCACCCTGAGTTATTAAAAAAGTTTAATTTACCCGATGTTGTGCTTAATAAAATTCGCCAATCGTGGGATAACCGCTTAAACCAATTAATTACCAGCCGGTTTGACTTTGCCTTAACAGCAGCAGGTTTAAAAGTTTACGAATACAATTGCGATTCGGCATCGTGTTATATGAAAAGCGGCAAGGTTCAAGGTAAATGGGCAAAACACTTTGGTGTTAAAACAGGTGTAGATGCAGGTCAAGATTTATTTAAAGACCTCGTAAAAGCATGGCGTAAAAGTGAAGTAAAAGGTCTTGTTCATATTTTACAAGACGATGAACCAGAAGAACATTACCACGCATTATTTATGAAAGAAGCTATTGAAGCCGCAGGCTTTGAGTGTAAGTTAATAATTGGCTTAAGCACACTTCGCTGGAATGAGTTAGGCAACATAGCAGATGCAGATGGCGCACAACTGAGTTACGTATGGAAAACCTGGTCGTGGGAAACCGCACTTGATCAAATTCGTGAGGAATGCGAAGCTGATCAATCATTAGGTGATAACTTTGAACCACAATTCAAAGCTGGTGAAACGCCGCGCTTAGTCGATGTACTACTGCGTAAAAATGTCATGGTATTTGAACCGCTGTGGACATTAATCCCAAGTAATAAGGCCATTTTACCAATACTTTGGAGCTTGTTCCCTAATCATAAGTATTTACTTAATACCGCGTTTGAACTTAATGACGAGTTATTACAAACTGGTTATGTAGTTAAACCGATAGTAGGACGTTGTGGTGCCAATATTCAACTTGTCGATGAACAGCAGCAAGTTATAGAAAAAACAATGGGGCACTTTGCCGAGCAAGACCAGATATACCAACAACTATTTGCACTGCCTAAAGTAGATGACTACTTTGTACAAATATGTAGCTTTACGGCTGCTGGCAAATACTCTGGTGGTGGCGTACGCGTTGATAAAAGTATGATCATAAACGGTCATAGCGATTGCATGGCACTGCGTATTAAATAATAAATAATACTAAGCCCGCAATTTGCTGCGGGCTTAAGTTTGTGTGGCCCTTCCCTCTTTTAAGTTTTATGGCTATCTCAAGCGAGTTACTCCTGATAGAGTAAATTTATTAAACACCACAAATTAAGGTATTTCATGGCGAATCAATTTAATGTACTCGGCACACGCTTAAAACTATGTTGCGGTAATGGTGGCTACACACGTGAAGGGTTTTGTTATGTACCAGAATCAGATCTTGGCAATCACAGTGTGTGTGCAATTATGACTGATGAGTTTTTACAATTTTCAAAATCACAAGGTAACGATTTAATAACCCCGAACCCTCTTTACGATTTCGAAGGTTTAAAAGCCGGTGATAAATGGTGCTTGTGTGCAGTAAGATGGCTTCATGCTATTTCAGCAAACGTTGCGCCACCGGTGGCACTTGAAGCCACAAATAAAAAATCATTAGAAATAGTGCCGCTCGATGTTTTAAAAGCGCACGAATATATAGCCAACGTTTAAATACACCTAAGAGTAACTAAATCGAAGTCTGCATATTTTACAAATATATGCAGGCTTTTCAAAAACCCAATCTCCTCTTCAGCCTTAAAAACCTTAAATTAAAATATAACCATTTGTTTTTAAATTACTTTTAAAACAAATCAACTTACGGCATAGCAGTTGCTTTATTAAGCTTAAGTCACGCTCATCACGCAACATATATATGAGCAACACATTAGTTAAGTAGGAGAAATTATGAGTAACAATAACGAATCAAACAAAACAACTAAATTTACCGCGCCAGGTATGAGTGACGAATCAGCTCAAAAAACAATAGCTACCCTCGATAACCGCATGGTTGCATTGATAGACTTACAACTAACTTTAAAACATATTCATTGGAATGTAGTCGGACCTAACTTTATTGGCGTACACGAAATGATAGACCCACAGGTAGACATTGTGCGCGAAATGACAGACACCATCGCTGAGCGAATTGCGACTCTTGGTGGAGTACCAGTGGGCACTCCAAAATCAATTGTAGATCGCCGAACATGGAGCGAATACTCAATTGGTAAAGGGCTAGTGACCGAGCATTTAGCTGCACTTGATAAAGTATATAACGGCGTTAATGCCGATCACCGCAAAGCAATTGAGACTCTTTCTGAATTAGATCCTGTGTCTGAAGATATGATCACCAGCCAACTGGCTGATCTAGAACAATTTCAGTGGTTTATTCGAGCCCACTTAGAATCATCTACAGGCGAACTAAAAAGCTAATATATTTAAGCTAAGAAAGCCCAGCATTTATATGCTGGGCTTTTTTTTGCGTAAAAATCTATTTATCACTACCTAGTGTATCGCCCCCACCCCAGCTAGTACAAAATCAATATAAAAACAATAGAAAATTGGTATTACCAAAATAATTTTTAATTATTTTAACCTCTCCACTATTTCGCAAATTTATAAATCATTTAGAACTTTTAGTGGTCGCTCTTCCAATTCAATATCACTTAAAAAGTAAGCTAAACACGTATAAAAGTACGGCATAAAATTTAAAAATAGTACTAACAAATGTATTAAATAGTACAAAAAATATAAAAAACGCCTCTGGTAAAGATACTTTAATAAAATTCACTCAAAATATAAAAAACAAAAGCAAATCATAAGCCATTAAATTTATTAAATATAAAAAAACAAATGAACACTTTGTAATACATTTTGTGAATTTTTGGTAAACAAAGGTTGTAATAAAAGCTGAATTGGACTAATTTCAACCATACCACCTGTATGACACACTACAGGAAAAAGCAGTTAAATTGGTTAACCAAACCAAGTAACAACACACACAATGACGTTAAGTCGTACCCAAACGGGAGAGATACATGAAACTCAATCAAATTACTTCAACATTAACTAATAAACATAAAAGAAGTAGCTCTACAGCAATCAGTGCAGCAGCCCTTTTATTAATGGCTTCTTCTAATATTGCAGCGCAAGAGGCTCCAACTGCTTCAGAAACCGCATCTGATGATATTGAAGTTATTGAAGTAAAAGGCATGCTAGGTAGCATGAAAGCTGCGGCAATGCTTAAACGTACTGATGGGCGTATTGTTGATGCTATTGTTGCTGAAGATATAGGTAAATTACCAGACAATAACATTGCAGAAGCACTGCAACGTATTACTGGCGTATCTATTAATACCGACTTTGGTGTGGGTGACAGTGTTTCTATTCGTGGCTTACCTCAAAACCGTGTTGAATTAAATGGCCGCTCTACGATTGGTGACTCTCGTGACGGTATTAGCTTGCAAGATTACCCATCAAGCTTCTTAAAAACAGTAGAAGTAGTTAAATCGCCTACTGCCGATATGATTGAAGGTGCATTAGGCGGAACAGTGAGTTTAAAGACAGTTCGCCCACTAGAGCTGGATAAGCTAACCGGCGCAATCTCTCTTGATGGCGAATACGCTGATAAAACAGAGAATATTGCACCTATTTTTAGCGGCTCAATTGGTAACAATTGGGACTTTGACGAAATGGGTACTTTTGGTGCCATTGCTATGTTTTCATATCAAGATCGTGAAATTCGTCAAGATGAAACATCTAGCCGAGTTAAACCTCAAGATATCGAAATTAACGGTCAAGAAGGTAATACACCTAGTGGTAATGCCATTGTTAGAGATGAGCACAGTGTTGAACAATACGTAGAAAAACGTGAACGTACTGCTGTAAATTTATCTCTTCAGTGGGCACCAACATCTGGTAACGGCATGGTGTACCTTGATTTAAGCGGTACTAAGCGCTCTGGCGAGCAAGCTGGTAATTCTATTTTAGGTGTCGTTGGCTCATTATCAACAGATGCAAACACAACTCAAGGTGCTAACGGCGTAAACAACTACACGCTAACAAACGAATTTGGTATCCCAAAAACATACAGTGACTTTCGTGAAACCGACTCGTTTTCAAATGCACTTGGTGCAGAGTGGAACCTTACTGACAGCATAAAAATCTCTGGTGAAATTGCGGTAGCATCATCAGAAAGCGTAAGGCCTGATTCTGAATTTACACTTCGTCCAATCGAAAAGTCGACCTTTGAAGCTAGCGGTGGGGTTGATTTAGTAAATCATTTATATGATGGTGCATTTTCGCAAAACGGTAATAAATTACCAAGCATCATTCATTCAGATCCAAATGCATTTACCGACCCACAAAACTTAGCATTACGTACTTTTAAAAGTGAAGATAAAAGAACAAACAATGATGAAACAGCGGTTCGTTTTGATATTGAAATGTTCGAACCTCTCAGCAGCTTAAGTTGGGTATCTAAAGTAAAAGCAGGTGTACGTGTTACTAACCGTGATTACGAATACGAACAATACAAAGTAGAAATTAAAGACATTTATAAAAATGCATTTAATGACTCAGATGGTTCATTAGCTACTTTATGGGTTGATGATTTCAATGCTGCATTTCCTGATAGCTTTACTACCGTTAGCCACGACAACTCTTTTGACCAACTAGGACACTCGGGGCAAAATGACCTACTAACTTTTTTAAGCTATAACGGTTTATCCAATCCAGCAAATACTTATGCTCAACTTCAACAATTGCTTGTAGGCACTAACCTAGCTTCAACGGGCAGCCTTTCAGACAACCAAAAGTTTCAAGATAGCGCATACCGCAATGTGGTTGAAGATACGGCCGCAGTGTATGTATCTGCATATTTAGATTTTGATGATATCACCGCTATTGTAGGTGGTCGTTATGTAACTACAGATTTAGAATCAAGCGTATTTCTTAATGGCGAAAAAGTAACTGGCGACAATGACTACAGCGACTTTTTACCAAGCTTAAACGTTACTTATAACTACTCAGATGAAACACTATTTCGTTTTGCTGCAGCAAAAGTTATGCGCCGCGCTGACTTTAGCGAGCTAAGCCCTGCGTTTGACGTTAACAACGACATTACGGGGGCAACGCAAGGCTCTATTGATTTAGAACCATACCGTGCAACACAATACGACTTATCTGTAGAGCATTACTTTGATGAAGGTAACGTAATTTCTTTCGCAGTATTTTATAAAGATGTTGAATCTTTCTTAAGCAACGAAAGTAGTTGTGTCGCTTCATCAAGCACTACTGCAGGTCAAAACGTGACTCAGTGGAACCAAGTATGTCAACTTGATGCAGCGGGTGTATCTCAAGACAATTTAGTTTACTCTGATGCAACTGACTTTCCAGTAGATGCTGACGGCTTTAACCATGTTGCAGGCTTACGCGACGCAGGACTAACGGGTATCGATACTGTTAAAAATGTAAATGGTGAAAACGGTTCAGTTCAAGGTTTTGAAGTGGGCTACCAGCAGTTCTTTACAAGCCTACCAGGTGCATTTTCTGGCTTAGGCATCAATGCAAACTACACATATGCAGATAGTGAGCAACCAAATGGCAATCCGTTATTAGATATCTCTAAAAACACTTACAACCTACAAGTATTTTGGGAGTACGAAGGGTTCTCTACTCGTATCGCTTATAACTATCGTGACAGTTTCTTGGATACTGAAAACGAAAAACGTGTAGAAAATATTAACTCCAATGGCAGCATTTCTGAAGATGGCACTGTTTATGGTAATAACTACCGTGACGATAGAGGTCAGTTAGACTTCTCTGCAAGTTGGGACATTAACGAAAACATTACGCTTGTTGGTAATGCAACCAACTTAACAGGTGAACCTTCGATCTATCTATCTGAACTAGGTGGTGCTTGGAAGTACACTGAAGCGGATCGTCGTTACAGCTTTGGTATTCGCGCAAAATTTTAATATCTCCCTAAAGTTTAGCCTGCTCCTTATTTTTATGAGCAGGCACTTTTTAAAACTATAAAATGGCGCGCGTGTTATCACAACGCAAGCGTCATTTTTTATATCTGTAATTTAACTGTTTTTCAGCATAACAATCCCACATTAATTATCAGCTCGTGCTTTAAAGTAATTTAAAATCATTATTAATTTAAATCATCCCCATTTATTAAAATAACCCCGTGCCCGCTATACTTATTTGAATATTAAATTTACTATCAAAACGTTGTAACTATTAACAGGAAAACTGAAGTGCTGTCGCGTTTATATAATTTTATGCCCGGTTTAAATACATTGCTGCACTATGAGCGACAATGGTTTGCTGATGATGTAAGGGCGGCGCTATCGGTAGCTGCAGTGGCTTTACCTGTTGCCATTGCTTACGCACAACTAACCGGTGTTAACGCCGCCGTAGGGTTATATTCTTGCATACTGCCAATGATGCTATATGCACTTTTCGGCACTTCTAAACAACTAATAGTTGGCCCTGATGCCGCAACCTGCGCCGTTATTGCAGCTGTAGTAACACCTATTGCTGCAGGTGACAGCTTTAAGCATTGGCAACTTGTTGTCACCATGACCGCTATGACCGGCTTTTGGTGCTTTATAGCCAGTAAATTTAAGTTAGGTGTATTAGCTGACTTTTTATCTAAGCCTATTTTAATGGGCTTACTAAACGGCGTAGCCATCACTATTATTGTTGGTCAATTTTCCAAAGTATTCGGTTTTACCTTTGACGAGCGCGACTTACTTGAACGCCTAGGTGGCGTACCCACATACCTAGCGCAAACACATGTTCCCACCTTATTAATGGCCTTGTTTACACTTGCTGTTTATTTTGCCATGAAGCGGATAAAGCCCACTTGGCCTTCGTCTATGTTCGCCATTACATTCGGTGCGCTTTTGGTATGGATTTTTGATTTAAAACAATTTGATATAAAAACTATTGGCACCGTAACTGGCGGGCTTCCTGTTTTTAATACCCCTGTTTTTGATTTAGGGGTTATTCGTGAGCTGGTGGTACCCGCACTTAACTTAGCCATTGTGAGCTTTGTAAGTATGATGCTAACTGCTCGTAGCTTTGCAGCTAAAAACGGCTACGACATAGACGCCGATAAAGAATTTAGAGCGCTAGGTATTGCCAATATAGCGTCAGCTCTTTCGCAAGGTTTTGCCGTCAGTGGCGCCGACTCATGCACCGCTGTTAACGATGCAACGGGTGGTAAAACGCAGTTAGTGTCTATAATAGCCGCTGCCATTATTACGCTCATAGCTGTATTTTTAACAGCTCCACTTGAATTTATTCCAAGTGCAGCGCTAGGTGTTGTACTTATAATTGCCTCAGTTCATTTACTCGATTTAAAAGCGGTTTGGCAATTAAAGCGAAAAGATAAACAGGCATTTTATCTAGCCTCGGCCACCTTACTTGCGGTGTTATTTATTGGTGTTATCCCTGGCATCACGCTTGCTGTATTACTGGGACTATTTCAGTTTATCCGCACAGTAATGCGTCCAACTGACAATATACTAGGCGTAGATATAAACGGAGTTGTAAGAAGTTTAGATGCAACAGATAAAGCAAAAGCAGTCCAAGGTGTGTTTATTTATCGTTTTAATTCCCCTCTAACTTACTTTAATGCCAGCTACTTTAAACGCAGATTACTAGAGCAATACGCAAGACAAAAAGACGACACTCAGTGCGTAATAATTGATGCTGTACCCTGCTTTACTCACTTAGATTTAAGTGTAATGGCCATGCTTGCCGACTTAGACATTATATTTAAAAAGCGTGATATAAGGCTTGAATTAGCAGGTAGAAAACGCCAACTGCTTTCATGGTTTGAAATTGCAGGAATGACATCAGGTAAAGAAGGTATATACATCCACTCCGACTTATATATCGCCTTAAAAAGGAACAGCGTAAGCCAGCACTGTTTAGAAGTTAGTTTATTCGAATCAGCTCAAAACTAACGTACTACATAAATTTACTAGGAAAAAATACTGTCACCAACCGCTCCTAGACATATAAAATGAAGGGCATAAGGGAAATACATAACTATTATAGTTAATCTGTTTTTTTGCTTTAAAATATAGGGCTATGTTCAGCCCTATTTTATAGCCATCCTTTTTGTTTCGCTATACGTGCTGCATCTATTCGGTTTGTGGCATTTAATTTAGCTATAGCATCCGAGAGATAATTACGTGTAGTTCCCTCGCTTATAAACAACTGCTTGGCTATTTCACTCGTTTTAAGACCGTCACTTGCAAGTTTAAGTGCTTTGCGCTCTTTATCTGTAAGTGGATCTGAGTCATCCAATGCATTAATAGCAAGTTCTGGGTCTATCACTTTTTGACCTTGCATTACTTTTTTAAGGGCATTTATTAATTCTTCACTTGGTGCTTCTTTTAAAATAAAGCCTTTAACACCCGCCGAAAGTGAACGTCTGATATAACCTGCGCGGGAAAACGTAGTCATTATTACTACTTTAATTGATGGGTGTTTTGCAGCTATTTGTTCACTTAGTTCAATGCCATTTATATTTGGCATTTCAATATCGCTAAGTACAATATCTGGTAGTAATACGTTTGATAAACTAGATAGATGATCAAGTGCAGCTTGTCCGTCGCACGCCTGGCCTATTACTTCTATATTAAAGTCGAGACTTAGTAATGCCGATATAGCATCGCGAACTAACCCTTGGTCTTCTACTAAAAATACTTTGATCATACTTTTTCCTTTACTTGGTATTTTTAACTTTGCTTATGGCAAAGGAATGTGTGCTGTCAGTTTAAATCCATTTTGAATTTCAAATTTCACTTGGCCATTTAATTTTTCTACGCGCTGTTTAATACCCGTTAAACCATTGCCAGGAGTGATATTTTCACAATCACCGTTATTAAATAAATTTAGCGTTATGCTTTGTTTAGTTGATGTGAGATTAATATCGCATTGATTGGCTTTACTATGACGTAAAATATTCGTCACGCTTTCTTTAATAATTAAGCACAGCTCGCTTTCTATTACTGCAGGTAACACCGGTAAATTAAGCGTTACATTAGTGATAATGTTTTGCTCCTCTAAGCGCTGTTTTAGTTGCTCAACTTGCCCTGTCAGTTGCTGCTGTTTTAAATCGGTTACAGCGTGACGAACATCTGATAAAAGCGCACGGGCTAAATCGGCTACTTGGGTAATTTCATTTCCAGCTTGTTCAAACCGCTCAGCGTTATGTAATTTGTTGGCAAGCTCGGCTTTTAGAGCTATTGATGAAAGTGAATGGCCTAAAATATCATGTAAATCACGAGCTATTCGCTCTCGCTCTGCAATTGCTGCTAATTGCTCTAGTTGGTTTGCATTTTCTTGTTCACGCTTTTTATATTGACGCTCCCTTCTTGCTGCAATGCCGTAGCTAAATAACGCAGCGCATAAAATTAAAGCAATCGCTAAAAAGTACTGAACCTTTCCTATATCACCAATATATGCGCTTAATAAAACCGAGAATATAATCGCTAGTGCAGCATAAACTCTTTGACGCTTGCTGTATGCATAGCCTGCTATATAGGCTGCAAAGCCAAACAAGGTAGGAGTGCCAGTGCTGTAAAAAGTAGCACTGAAGCAAATTAATAGCATTGCTAAAAATAACTTAGTTACACCAGTACCTTTACAATTTATTGCTTTTACATATAAAAGAATAAAAGCAATATAAAAAGCTAAAGAAATAACGATTTGCTCACTCGTGAAATGAGCAAAATCGATTATCATCGGTAGTAAGTAAAAGCCAGTAAAAATTAGATGTCCATATTTCCAAAAACCTTTATCGCTTTGCTTAGAAAAGACACTAAGTGAACTCATGCTAATACCTCTGGTATATTATTTTTATTTATAATTTTGTTTTTATTACTAAATATAAATAACACGAAAATACATATCAGCATAAAGCAATATGCGTCACTAATAGTAAAATTTAATGTTTCTAGCGCTTCACTAAGAGTCAAACTAAATAAAATTAAGGAATTCATAACTACCTCCAATTAAGTAGAGTAATTATGCCAGTGTGCAAAAATAATGTGAGTGTGGAATGTCATTAACTTTACTGACATTTGTCATGTATTAAAAAAATCATCTCAAGAATTTTTAACCGATGCTAATATGCTAAAAAAGCATAACAAGGAAACTCAATGCAACCCCAACAGCAAAGCCTGCTTTATTTACATATTGCCGTATTACTTTTTGGCGGAACCGCTCTATTTGCAAAGCTCATTGGCTTAAATGCACTTGATATAACCGTCTATAGAACCGCAGTTGCTGGCATTGCGATTTGGTTTTTGCTAAGTATGCAAAAAAAACCTATTAAGCTTAATAAACCTAAAGATTATTTAATGGCTATATTGCTCGGTGTGGCGGTAGGTATACATTGGGTTACCTACTTTGCTGGTATGCAAATGGCGGGTATAACAATTGGGATGCTCGCATTTTTTAGTTATCCAGTAATTACTGTATTTTTAGAGCCTTTATTTAATAAGAGTAAACCCAAAGCTAAAGATATACTTAGTGCAGCGGTGGTTATATTAGGTATTTACCTTCTTGTCCCTACTGCCAGCTTAGGTGACGACGTAACTCTTGGAGTGATAACAGGCGTAGTGTCAGCATTCTTTTTTTCAATAAGAAACATCACTCACAAACGTTACTTTAGCCAATACGGTGGCCCACAAACTATGTTTTATCAAACCTTGGTTGCAAGCCTTATGCTATGTGCATTTATAAAAGTACCTGTGTATGAAGTAAGTAACCATGATTTGTTATTAATTTTGATTGCAGGGGTAATATTTACAGCTACGCCTCATTCACTATTTGCAGCCAGTTTAAAACATTTATCTGCAGCTACTGCGGGGCTCATTTCTTGCCTTCAACCTCTCTATGGCACACTATTAGCGATTATTATAATACATGAACGCCCATCAGCAATGACACTAATAGGTGGCACATTAATTGTTAGTGCCGCCTGCTTTGAAACTTGGTCAATCACAAAAAAGGCACGTAAATGAAAGTATTTGCACACAGAGGCGCAAGCGGACATTTCCCAGAAAACACTAAAAGTGCTATTTTAAAAGCGCTAAAAATAGGTGTAGATGGCATTGAAGTAGATATACAAAGTGCTATTGATGATTACATGTTAATCCACGATTCATGGCTTGATAGAACGACTAATGGCACAGGTAAGGTCAATGAATTTGACGCTGTAACAATAGCCAAGCTTGACGCGGGAAATGGTGAGTATGTACCTAACTTACAGCAGTTATTAGATTGGAATAACGATAAAACATTACTCAACCTAGAGCTTAAGCATACTTTTGAACTTGAAAAACTTGCAACTCAACTTGAATACAATATAAGCATGGGAAAAATATCACGTACCAATGTTTTAGTGTCATCGTTTGATCACCATCAATTACTGTGGCTTAAAAACCGTTTACCATGGTTGAAAATAGGCGTACTAACGTCTTCCATACCTATAAGCTATGCAAAATTTGCTGAAGATTTAAATGCCTATAGTGTGCATGTAGATAAAAATTTTGTTAATAAAGCATTTGCTAATGATGCAAAGCAACGCGGACTAAAAATTTATGCCTACACGGTAGACAAAGAGCAAGATATAGCACTAATGCTCGAATATGGTTTAGATGGGATTTTTACCAACTACCCGGCACAAACTAAAGCATATTTACTATCGTTAGATCATAATTAAACACATCTATACTCCTTACATAGAACGTAAGAGCACTAATACCATAAAGGTTTCAGTAAAATGAGTAGCTACATGAAAATTTATAATTACATTGAGCAGACCTTCTTTTTCACATTAACACGTAAAATTGTAGGCAATCTAAGTTTTGTATTCCTATTTCAAGCCATCACTCTGTTTTGGTTGTACCAAAGCCTTAGCGAACAACAAAGTACAGAGCTATTTTGGCTTTTAACACTTGTAATTGTTATGGGGTTTGGTTTTACACTTTCGTATATGCGTTTTTTAATCGTGCGTCCTATTACCGCGATGCGCGATACACTAATAAAAATAAACCAACAAGATGCTAATTTAGCCGCAAAACTTCCGCATTTTTCGTATGATGAATTTAGAGATTTAAGTACCCAATACAATACTTTCACCACTCACTTAGGCGAACTACTAAATACAACTTACAGTAGCGCTGAAGCCAGTGCCAATAGTAATAAAGCCGTTACCGAGTCAATGAAAAATACGGATAACTCAAGCGAGCAACAAATACATTTAAGCCACAGTATAATTAATGCGAGTATGCAAATAACGCAAAGCTTACAAAACATAGTCATTAATACCGACAGTGTCCATAACGTTAATAATGAACATCTAAACTTTGTAAAACTCTCAGCTAAAGAGCTTTCAGCGCTTGTCGAACAAGTTAAATTAATCACTAATATGCTAGGTAGTTTTTCAAATACGGTCGCAGGTTTAAAAGAAAACAGTGAAAATATACGTAGTATTTTAAAAATGGTTGAAGAGTTTTCAGATCAAACCAACTTATTAGCACTCAACGCTGCAATAGAAGCAGCCCGAGCAGGTGAAGCTGGACGAGGCTTTGCTGTAGTTGCCGATGAAGTCCGTACGCTTTCTATAAAGGTAAGTGGCGCAACAAGACAAATTAGTGATTTTATTACCCAAATGAATGAGCTAGTAAACGAAACAAATAAAGAGTCAGAGCAACTGATCACCCACTCTAATAGTGCACAAAGTGCAATTAGTGCAACGTCTGACGGGTTTAGCAAGATGCTTAATGAATTTGAGCAAAATCAGCAACAATTGAAGCAAATAGCCAGTGCCGTGCATCTGCTTGAGCAAACACAAACTCAAACTCATCAATCTGTTGAGCAAATTGTAGAGCTAGGTGAGCAAGCTAAGCAATTAATCGACACTGCTGTGGCCGATAGCGAAAACTCTCAGCAGCTAAGCTTACAAACTCAACAACAGTTAAAACGTTTTGTACTTTAACAAAACGTTTTAACTTATTAGAGCCTGTTGGCCTTTTAGGATTAAAATTTTTTCTACCTAGAGACAGCGCATGGCAGGCATCTATGCTGCGTTATCGACTATTTATGGGGAACAACCATACAACATAGCTTTGCCTTACTTAAAAACCAAACTCACGGCTTTAAATTCAACCCGAAAGATAAACAAGCCCTAGTAAATATGGTAAATTACGCAGCTATTAATTTAAGTGTGTAAAGTGTGTGAGCAACCCAACCCCAGACTATGAAAAATTAGCCCTGCAAATAAAAACCTGGGGACAAGAGCTTGGCTTTAGCGAAGTGGGTATTACCGATATTGACCTAAGTAAGCACGAGGCTCAACTGCAACGTTGGCTTGATGCTGGCTTTCATGGTTCAATGGACTACATGGCTTCACACGGCATGAAACGCGCTCGCCCAGCTGAATTAGTACCTGGCACACAGCGTGTAATATCAGTAAAAATGAATTACCTCCCACCCGATGCTGGCTTTGCAAAAACCTTAAAAAATAAAGAAAAAGCATATATAAGCCGATACGCACTGGGCCGTGATTATCATAAATTAATGCGTAATCGATTAAAAAAACTCGGCCAAAAAATAGAACAAGAAATTGGTGAATATGGCTTTAGACCCTTTGTAGATTCAGCCCCAGTACTTGAACGTCAACTCGCCGAGAAAGCGGGTTTAGGTTGGCGTGGTAAGCATTCTTTATTAATTAATCAAGAAGCAGGATCGTGGTTTTTTTTAGGCGAGCTATTTATTGATTTACCACTGCCAATAGACGCCGAAAACACCTTTGAAGGCTGCGGTAAATGCGTTGCCTGCATCACTCTTTGCCCAACAGGCGCAATTGTAGAGCCTTATGTCGTTGACGCACGTAAATGCATATCGTACTTAACAATAGAGCACCAAGGGCCCATTCCTGAGCAATATAGGACTTTATTGGGTAATAGAATTTATGGCTGCGATGATTGTCAGTTAGTATGCCCTTGGAATCGTTATGGCCAAATTACTGACGAAAACGATTTTCACCCGCGCACTCAATTAAAAGACAAAGATTTACTTGAGTTGTTTGCTTGGGATGAAGCTACTTTTTTAAAAAATACCGAAGGCAGTCCTATTCGCCGTATTGGTCACGAACGTTGGTTACGTAACTTAGCAATAGGGTTAGGTAATGCACAATTTAGCCCCGCTATTATTTATGCCTTAGAAGACAAAAGCCAAATATGCAGTGAACTTGTTTTAGAGCATATTGAATGGGCACTTTCCCAACAAAATGATAAACAACGAGTAGCGCTTCGTAAAACAGCTAGGTTAATCAGAATTGTAGAAAAAGGCTTACCCAGAGATGCATAATGCAGTTGGTGTAAGCCTTTAAAGTAACATTATTTAGTTAAGTATATTTAACCTGAACTCTGGTTAAGAGATTCACTAACATTTTGAATAATAACTATATTTAAACTTATTCCCTCTAGCCAGAGACTTCCAGTAAAACAGGCGAACTTGCATGTCAATCGCGGGCCTATTGCAAGAAAATTCAACGCAGTCAGTGCTGAAAGAACTGCTTAAGATAGATTTATTATCCAGTTATCAAGTTACTTAGCTCTTTAAAAGTAATGACAGGTCTTGTTCAATCTCAGCAAAAGAGGCTTTAACTTCTTGAACTGACTCCTCTCTTGAAATTGAATTTTGAATTGTTTCATCTACTTTTTTGTAAATAAAAACCTCTTGGTCCTCATCTAATCCCATTGTTGGTATTCGCACTTCAAGATCTTCTTGTAGTTGCTTAAAAACTCTTTCGTTATTTTTACGATTATCGTTAAGTAAGCCAATTAAACTATGAAATTTACTATGTACGGAATTTGCGACCGTATTTAGTCGTTCTTGTTGGGATACAAGTATTCTTTTGGTCATTATTGCTCGTAATTGCTGCTCTGTAACACTGACAATAAAACATACGTGGTCACGAATTCGTCCATGCTTATCTGGATCATGATCCGGCATATTTAAAACCAGTAAGCTTATGTATTCGTAGTTAACCAAAATTCGATGTGAAAATTCGTGCAACCGACCTTTACTTTTAAGCATTTCAAATAGTTCAATAACAATCGGTGAACAAACCCCATGTAACGCAAAATGCTCTATAACATTCGCATATCGAAACTCTACGTTACTTTGCAAATTAAAAGACTGTAGACAATCTATGAGCGCTTTTCCTAAGCTTTGGGGATCATTTATAAAACCAATATTTTCAACATAATTAACTATTTGCCCCATTTCACTACTGTTAGCCATCGCATTAAATGCTGTAGAAGTTGCATCTTCAACTTGTTTTTCAAGACTCTCTTTCTCTACCAACACTTGATTCAAATTATTTAATTTAGACTTGAGTTCGTCATGCCCAAACGGTTTAACAATATAATCTTCTGCACCAACAGAGTAACCTTCCATACGTTCCTCAACCGTCCCCCTTGCTGATACAAACATCACAATTATATGCGCGGTATTTGGGTTGGATTTAAGGCTCTTACAGACTTCGTAACCATTCATTTGTGGCATACTCACATCCAGCAATATAACCTGAGGCATATAGTCTTCTACCATACTCAAGCACTCTGGACCGCTAACGGCTACCTTTAATTCAAAATCGAGGTCCTCCAGAATCTCTTCTATAATTTCAAGATTAAAGGGTTCGTCATCCACTGCGAGTATTTTTGTTAAAGCCATCGTTTCATCATCCATTTAAATTCTAAATATGCTACTTCAAACACTTGTTTAAAAAATTAACTGCTTTGCAGTGCTAAGTGTTCGTCTAGGTTTATTTTAAGTGGTATTTGTATACAAATAGTAGCGCCGCCATTAGTGTTATTTAAGGCTGTAATATTACCTTGATGCAAAGAAACAAACTCCCTACATAATGCAAGGCCTAACCCTGTTCCACCAGCTCCGCTATTGGTTTTACTGCTTTGTACAAATTTAGTGAAAATGTCTTCAAGTTCATCCTCAGGTATACCAATACCATTATCGATAACGGCTATTACTGCAAACTCGTTCTCAGATGCCAATTCCACTTTAATTTTACTTTTTGGCTCACTAAACTTTAATGCGTTACCTAATAAATTACACATTAATTGGTTAATTTGTTCCTCATCACACAGAGCGACTACCGGGTTAGACTGCACTGAAAAAATGATTTCAATCTCTTTTTCCATTGCAGTTCCAGCGACATCATCAATACTCGTTCTAATGATATTAGCTAAATTATGTGTTCTAGGATTGAAAGGAAATTTACCCACATCAAGCTTGGATAGATCCAGTAAATTATTAAGTAATGAAAGTAACCGTTCTCCACTGGATTCAATTCGAGACAAGTACTTAAATAATTTTTCTTCCGCAAAATCACCAACCTCTAATTTATTTAAGCCAAAACGAGAAAAGCTTAAAATTGAATGCATTGGTGTGCGAAGTTCGTGAGACATGTTTGCTAAAAATTCTGATTTACTCAAATTGGCGGCTTCAGCCACATTTTTAGCGTGCTCTAACTGTGAGGTACGCGCTCTAACTTGTTCTTCTAAAATATCTTTTGCTTCAAGTAGCAACTCTTCTTTTTGTTTTAAGTGCGTTACATTTTTAAAAATAACTGCCAGCGCAATTTCACCATGATGATCTATTTCATTAAAAGATCCCACAAGAGGTATATAACCCCCTAGTGTTTTTGTTAAACGTAAATCGCAACTAAACTGTCGATTACTATTTAAAGTCAAAATTTTATCTTTAATTCCTGCGCTTGAATCAACATCTAAAAAATCAAAAAGAGACTTACTTTCTAATTCATTAAACGGTAAATCAAATAGTTTTAAGCAAGCATCATTCGCTTCGATAACTTTACCACCGCGCTCAAATAACATAATTGCATCGGGTGTATGCTTATAAATAACTTGTAATAAGCTATCCTTTTCAATAAGCGCATCTACGGTGTCTTGAAGCCTTTCTACTAACTCTGCATTATGTCGTTTCAATAATTCGGTTTGCCATAGCTTATGGACCGACTGCAAAAGAATACTATCGTTAAGGGGTTTAATGAGTACATCTTCAACTCCCTCACGAATAGCCTCAATCATGGACACTTGATCAGGGCGTGACGTAAAAAGTAAACACCTACAATGTGGCTGCTTTAATTTTAGGCTAGAAAATATACCTAACCCAGTTACATCACCAAAACTAAAATCACTAATTAATATATCAATTTTAGTATCAACGGATATTGCCAATACTTCATCTAAATTTGTCGCGGTGTGGGTGTTTATATGAGCGCCTACTAAGCTGCTTTTCATTTTTTCAAGACGCTCAGGTATATGATCAACCAGTAAAATAGTGGGTAATTGAAGAATATGGTTAGAGCCAAGCTCTAATAAACTCTCAAGTAGAGAAGTTATCTCCTTATTAGAAAAAAATGGGTAAACTACAGTTGCATTAGCAACAGCATGATTAAGCTCACTAAATGCGTTTAGTTGTTCACCATTTTCAGCTTTTGGAGCAAGCAACATAAACCGTGATTGTGAGACCTTAGCAATCAACGGTTCAATAGAAATAACAGGTACTCCATGCGCCACTATAATTAAATCATACGCATCAGCATTTATATGCATATCGAGCATAGAAAAATGAATTAATTCAACCTCACATCCAATTAACTCTAAAAGTACTTTTACTCGCATTGCGATAATAGTGCTGCTGTCTACTACTAATATTTTCCGAATCATCAAGCTACACTTTAAAAATAATTAACTTAATATATTAATAGCGTAGCCTATTATTGTTTAGTTAGCATAGGTTCTTAGCGTTATTTTATAAGAATTTTTTACCTAAAAGAGATACGAACTTTATTCTACATGTTTTCCGAAAATAGTAAGGCTATAAAGCTTACTATCCATCATAGCGACATTGGGTAACTCTCCCCAAACATCGAAGCCAAAATGTTTAAATAGATTTACACTTGGTAAGTTGTGGCTAAAAATAAATCCTAGCAATACGCGTATATTTAGTTGTTTAGCTTGGATTTGTGCAAATTCCATCAACTTTTTGCCAAGCCCTTTACCTTGTGCTTTTGCGGTAATATATATGCTCATTTCAACAGTGCCATCGTAAGCTGGGCGACCATAAAATGATTTATAACTAAGCCATGCGAGTATTTTGTTATTCTCACAGTAAACATAAATAGGTCTTTTTTGTGTATGGCTATTAAACCACTCACGCTTTTCTTCAACGGTCACTTCTTCAGTGTCAGCAGTCACCATTCGACCAGCAATAGTCTCGTTGTAAATTGCTACGATTTCGCTAAGATCATTTATAGTTGCTAAACGGGTTGTCATAATAGATTGCATGGTTGATCAATTTTCTCCATATTAGCGTATGATCATCCACTCAAACAATCGTAAAGTTTAGGTCGTTAGCTATGCTAAAAAAAATATTACTCGGGTTAGGGGTTTTATTAATAAATACACCACTTCATGCTCAAACAGAATCAATTGATAAGCACGTGGCCACAACATGCCAAGATTTTACTAACGTCAATATACGTAAGTTACGTTCTGAAGAGTCAATCAACTTATGTCAGTTTAAAAATAAGCCTTTATTGATCGTTAATACAGCCAGTAACTGCGGTTTCACACCTCAATTTAAAGGTTTAGAAGCACTTTATAAACAATATAAAAATCAGGGGTTAGTTGTCTTAGGGTTTCCTTCTGACGATTTCTTTCAAGAAGAAAATGATGAAAAAGCGACAGCTAAAGTCTGCTTTATTAATTATGGGGTTACTTTTCCTATGTTTGCTACCAGTGAAGTACGAGGCAGTGATGCCAATCCTATTTTTAAACACCTAAATGAGCAAACTAGTTCCCCTAATTGGAATTTTTATAAATACCTAGTATCTGCAGATCGCAAAACAATTTTACGATTTAACAGCAAAGTGTCACCTAACTCAGAAAAGATGATTACGGCAATTGAAAATACACTTTCTAATAATTAAGTTTATACTGGTACAATTAGTTGAAACTAACTAGAATGACATTTCATTAGGTTAAAAAAACACCACATAAATAAGCGGGAGATTTTATGACAGTGGCAAGCGCACGACACATATTAGTAGATAGCGAAGCACAATGCTTAGACTTAAAAACAAAAATTGAACAAGGTGAAGATTTTGCTGAATTAGCAAAAAACCACTCTAACTGTCCTTCAGGTCAAGATGGCGGCGCCCTTGGCGAGTTTGGACCGGGCATGATGGTACCAGAATTTGATAAAGTGGTGTTTTCTGCGCCTATTAACCAAGTACAAGGCCCAGTACAAACACAATTTGGTTATCATTTACTTGAAGTTACTAGCCGTTCAGAATAAATTTTTGTATTGTAAGTAAAACTTCTAAAAGCCGCTTTTGCGGCTTTTTTAATGAGCAATTAATACCAACTTTCTTATACCAATCCGCAATAATACTTAATCAATCTGAGATATCAAATCTGACGCTAGCTACGTTAAAAACTTCTGATATAGAACAAATAACGAAATTTTTCCTTGTTATCGACACGATTTTCTTACTTCAAAATAGATTATTTAATTAAGCGAATTGGTATTATATATGGTGTCTATTTAACGATAAGGAAACTGCGCTAGAACTAAGCAAGAATTTTTACTAATATATTGAACCATAATGGTATTTAAATTTATTGTTCTCTAGGAGCTATTTAATCGCGGCGTAAGGTTTATAACCTAATGGGCTAAGTAAAAACCGAGCAACAAAGAATAAATAGCCCTAGACAGAACCCTACGGGCAGCACATGTTTAACCTCGAAAGATAAACAGGTCCTAGCCAGAGGTTTTCAGTGAAAACAAGGCAAGTTTACGCGCCAATAGTGGGCCAATTACAAGTAAGTTCAACGCAGTTAGCGTTAAAAATAACTGACTAGGGTAAGTTTATTATCCAGAATTCAGATTACTTACGCTTTAATTTCATAAAATGAACATATTGTTGAAACATTAAACTATTTAACTGCCCATTTAACTGGTGATGAATTTAAAGGCTGTGAATGCTTCAACATCAGTTTATACTGCCCGCTTGATTGGATTTGCTTTCGTTTGTTGACTCATTTTTGCCAACATTCGTAATTTATTGCTTTTCATAAGTAATATAACCAACGCCAAGCAGCTATAGATACTAATCCTAGTCACTAATTAAAAAGGTAAACACATGAGCGATATCGAAATTGAATCACAACTAGTTAACTTTGTAGAAAAAGTACGTGTTAGCGAAGTAATTTGGGCGCTAGGTGCAGAAGATAATGGCTTTGTAGTATGTGATTCAAATCAATTTGACGAAACTGACGTATTACTACTTTGGGAAAGCGAAGAAGCTGCTAAGGCACAATGTAAAGAAGAATGGAAAGACTACAGCCCTGTAGAAATTAATCTTGACGAGTTTTTAGATGCTTGGGTTGAAGATTTAAGCGAAGATAACGCACTAGTTGGTATTAATTGGAATGATGACCAAGTATGTGTGGAAATTGAACCTGTTGGTCTAGCTCGCGCATTAAGCGAATAAACAGATAGCGTAGCTTATTATAAAGTTACTGAAACCCAACGAGTCCCGCTGCTCGTTGGGTTTAATTGATTTTAACCTCAACGACACTCGCATCTTACTGTGGTTTGAGTATAAAATATAATACGTCATTATTTTCAAGGTATTGCGTTGAAAACCCATCTTGGCCGTCGCCCTTTTTCAGCTATGGAGCTGCATACACTTTATAATGGATATATATACGGTGATGTTAAAGTTATCCGCGAGCAACCAAAACATTGGCACTTTTGGCTGCCCTTAATTTCATATTATAGTGGTGCTTACAGTGACGAAATTGGTTACTTAACACTTGATGATCTAATCTTTAAACAAAATATTTTATGTTTTAGTTTTCATACTCACGGAAAAATAAAGCCCCGCTTAGTCCCTGTACACAAAGCGCTTATAAATTATGGTCTTAATGAATATATAGCGTTTATTAAATCGCAAAATCAACACCGATTGATGTTCGACTTGCCCGCAAAAACTGGCAGGTACAGTGAAAAAGTGCGTATTTGGTTTTCAGGTGAAGGTGAGCGAGCCGGCTATTTACAAAAGTGTGATATACCAAATGTTGATCAACTCGGCATGAAAACAGCAATAAGCAGCTTACGCCTCAACTTTGAGCAACAAGTTCGTATACATGCTCTGCAGGCTAACTCGAAAGACGCCTTTAATTATTTAATGGGCTTTAACGAATATTCATGTGATGAATTTAACGACGTGCTTTTATTAAATAACGTGATCCAAAAAATACGTACTATTAACTCACACCTGCACTGGCAACGTTTTATAACACGTGAAAGTCACTGACAAACTTTGTTACTATTTCCCCTTAAAGTCACTGTTATAATCAATTACTCTATTTAAAAAAGCTGTTAGGATATCCACATCCCTAATTATATACGCATAAAAAAGCCTATTTAGGGTAATTTCTAACAACAACAATCTAGGGATCATTATGTTTCTCAAAAGCCTCTTAACTGTGAGCGTTGCGCTGGCAATGAATGCTGCAAACGCTAACGAATTTGTTATCGAAAAACTCGCAAAACCAAGCTCGCAAAAAGTATCGTTAACACTCGACCCGAGCCAAGATACATTCACAGGGATGACTGAGATTTCCCTAGAAGTACTAAAACCAACAAAATACATTGAATTAAATGGCGTAGCTTACGCTGTTAAAATGGCGCAACTGCTTGGTGATGAAAACTGTGATTTAAACAATGAAATGCTTAAAACAGGTAAAGTAAAATTTAGCTGTGATGAGCAAATTCAACCAGGTAAGTACACACTTAAAGTTGATTTTTCAGCGCCATATAACCGTCAAAGTGTTGGTTTATACAAAACATTAGACCAAGGCACACCTTACTTATTTACTCAATTTGAAATGAGTGATGCACGCCGTGCATTTCCTGTTTTTGACGAGCCAAGTTACAAAATTCCATTTCAGTTAACGATTACTGCGCCTACATCACAAAAAGTATATTCAAATACGCCTGAGCTTAAAGCAATCGTTAACGGCGATATGACCACACACTACTTTGATAAAACGCCGCCAATTCCTTCATACTTAGTCGCGATGGCTGTTGGCCCATTTGAAGAGTTAGAAATAAAAGGTATGCCAATTCCAGGTCGTGTAATTACCCCTCAAGGTAAAATTCACTTAGCCCAATACGCAAAAGAAAACATGCCAAAAGTACTGGGCGCACTTGAAGCGTATTTTGGTATTCCTTACGTTTACAAAAAATTAGACTCAGTGGCGGTACCAGAGTTTCCATTTGGCGCAATGGAAAACTCCGGCTTAGTAACCTACCGAGAAGATATTTTATTAGTTGATTTAGCTGCAGCAACACGCAGTAAAAAACAACGTAATGTATCAATTATTGCTCACGAACTTGCTCACCAATGGTACGGTAACTTAGTAACTATGAAATGGTGGAACGACTTATGGTTAAACGAAGCGTTTGCTAGCTGGATGGCTGCAAAAATTACTAAGCAGCTTAACCCTGAGTTTGAATCGCACTTAGACCTGCCACAAAACAACGTAATGGCACTTGATGCACGCCTAAGCACCAAGCCTATTCGTAAGCCAATTAAAACCGAAGCCGATATTATGGACGGTTTAGGTCTTGCTTACAGTAAAGGCAGCTCAGTACTTGCTATGGTTGAAAACTGGATTGGCGAAGATGCATTTCAAAAAGGTATTCAAAGCTACTTAAAAGAGTTTTCATATAAAAATGCTGAAGCAGCCGACTTATGGGAAGCACTTGGTAAAGCGTCAAATAAAGACGTAGCGAGTGTTTTAAAATCGTTTATTGAGCAATCTTCTTTCCCACTAGTTAAAGTAACTCAACAAGGTAGCAAAGTAACTATTTCACAAAGCCGCTTTGTAAACGCAGGCGTTGATGCGCCAGAGCAGTTATGGAATGTACCAGTTGCAATTAAATATGGTGCTGGTGATAAAGTAAAAACAGCAAACGTATTACTTAATAAACAAAGCCAAACACTAGATTTAGACTTTGAACCAGAGTGGATTTATCCTGACCAAGGTGCATTAGGCTACTACCGCTGGGTAATGGATGATGTACAATTTAGCGCACTTGTTAAAAAGGCGCCAAGCGTACTGAGTGACCGTGAACGCTTAGCGTTACTATCGGCTACTGATGCGCTACTTGATGCTGGTGTTATATCTGCTGCTAAGTTAATGCAAACACTTGAAGTGTTCGTAAGCGATAGTCACCCTCGCGTAGCAAATACCGCGCTAGGTTACTTAGTATCGCAACAACGTACTTTTAAAGACGATAGCAATAAAGACCTATGGCCTGAATTTATTCGCGGTGCAGTAACACCTGCTGCTAAAAAATATGGTTTAGAAGCAAAAGCGGGTGAAGATGCTGCTATTGCACAACTTCGTGCAGCCGTTGTATCACGCTTAGGTTTTGATGGTGAAGATCAAAACGTCATCAATAAAGCCAAAGAACAAACGCAAGTTTATTTAAATGATCCACAAAAAGTAGACCCATACTTAGCAGGCACGTACTTAACTCTTGCTGCTTTTCATGGTGACAAAGCGCTGCTTGATCAATTCATGACAACGTTTAAAACGACTAAAGATCCGCAAGTACGCACAAACATGCTTGCAGCTATGGGCTTTTTTGGTAAACCTGAGTTACAAAAAGCGGTATTAGCTTATAGCTTAACGGATGAAGTAACGGCATCTGACATGCGTACTATTTTGTCAGGTCAAAGTTACACAGATGAGCGCCAGGCATTATTTATTGATTGGGTTTACAGTAACTACGATAAAGTAACAGCAAGTTTACCGCCGTTCTTTATTCCTAACTTGCCGTACTTTACAACTGCAAGCTGTGATGCAGAAAGCTTAGCGACAACAAAAACCTTCTTTAACGAAAAAGTAGCTGATGTAGCTGGTTACGCTCGTACATTAAGTAAGCTTGAAGAAAGCACAAACGATTGTATTGCGCTTAAAACACGCGAACTTGAATCGGTTAATAGCTTCTTAAAAAGTAAGTAATTATTAGGTTTATTGAGCTATAAAAATACAAAAGCCGCTGAATATAAATTCAGCGGCTTTTTACATTTATGTTTTATTAATTACCAATAATCATAGTTAGCTTAGCTATAAAGTCTTTTGCTGCTTGCTCAGAGTTTATTTTAAATGCCACACCATAGTGAATAGGTTGAGCGCTTTTAAAAATACGCGTAGGAAAGCGTGTCATCTCACTGCTATGAAAGTACCCTTGCGCACGCGTTACGCCATCAATATCATTAAAGTCATCGCTAAACACCTCAAATGCTGGGCGAATTACTATTTTACCCTTGCCGCTTTCGCTGTGGGTATAAAATGCTTCTTTAGAGTTTACTAACATGTACTCTGCAATATTTTTAATCTTAAAATTACTTCTGCACTGTAATTTAATAAGCTGCTCTGTCAGCTCGTCTGCACTATAAGCCACGTGTAATCCCTATTAGTTAATTTGCGCATTAGATTAACGCATACACACAATAAAATCTGAATTTATTTGTCTGCTTTACTTTGTTATATCACATACAAAAGCGAGCTTTTCATTGTTGTAACTCATTCTTGTTATATTTTTTTCGCAGTAGGTGCTTAAATTAAGCCATTGCGATATTTCATCACTTCCATCAAGTTTACGCTGATAAACGCGGTTTTTAATAGCATAAGCAATGGTCGTATTATCTTTTAAAATAAAATCTTGAACTTGAGCCGGTAACCTTAATAGGTCTTCAACTTGTTTATCTTGCGGATTAAAACTCGCTAAAATGTGTTGCTCGTTTTTAGTGTAACTAAATAAAAATGCAGCCATTGAGTTGTTATAAATAAGCGTTCGCCCAATATTACTGGCTGCTATTTCCCCCTTCGCTTGTGCAACAGAAGTATATTGAAGAGTATGAGGCTTTCCTAAAATGAACATCACTAAATCATTTTGAACACCCCATGCATGGTACCCAACAGGTTCAATCCAATCAAAAATACGACTTGGCGCATCTTCATTTTTGAGTGGGTATTGCCACAATTTTTGCTTACCGTCAGCTTCTACAACAATCGCTGATATCGCATCACCACTTGGCATAACCGTTGGTGAATATTCGCTTACTGGAGAATTAGTTATATTGCTGATTTGTTTTGATGTTAAGTCATAATAAGCAATATCGGTTTGGCTTTGCTCATCAGTAATTACTTCATGAGTAAAGTATAAACCTGTATTTGTTAAATGTGGCTGGTTGTTATAACTGTTTTTATCACTCACAATACTAACTTGTAAGCCATAAGGCGTATTTAAATCAGCAAGTAATACTTGGCTTTTTGGCATGCTAGCCTGCACCACAATTGGGCTAAGCGCTGCTATAGAAAATAATCCAAGTAATGGTTTAATAAGTTTCATGCTTTCTCTCGTTTTAATTTTAAGCACCTCATGATAACGTTATTTGCTGATGGCGTCACTTGAGCTAAGTCAGTCAACTCTTAAGATACCCAAACGACTTAAAATAATGTTAAGTTTAGTCTGGTTATAAAATCGGCTCCTAAAAAAGAGAATTAACATGTCAGCTAAAAATCCTATTATTGCGATTACGGGTTCGTCTGGTGCAGGCACAACCACCACAACCAATGCAATTAAACATATTTTTCGTAGCCTTAATATTGAAGCGGCTTTTATCGAAGGGGATAGCTTTCATCGTTACACTCGCCCTGAAATGGATAAAAAAGTACGCGAAGCACAGCAAGAAGGTAAGCACATAAGTTACTTTGGCCGAGAAGCCAATGACTTTGGTGCCCTCGAAACTTTATTTAATCATTATGGTGAAACTGGGCAAGGTAAATTACGCCGCTATTTACATACATTTGATGAAGCGGTTCCGTACAATCAGTTACCGGGCACCTTTACTCCTTGGCAAGAGCTTGAGCATAATACTGATATTTTATTTTATGAAGGTTTACACGGTGGTGTAGTCGATCAAGATGTAGACGTTGCTAAGCATGTTGATTTATTAATAGGCATGGTGCCTATTATTAACCTTGAGTGGATTCAAAAACTGATACGCGATACCTCTGAGAGAGGTCATTCACGTGAGGCTGTTATGGACTCAATTGTCCGTAGTATGGATGATTACATTAATCACATCACGCCACAGTTTTCTCGAACTCATATAAATTTCCAACGAGTGCCGACCGTTGATACTTCAAATCCATTTAGCGCTAAAGATATTCCATCGCTTGATGAAAGCTTTGTAGTTATTCGCTTTAGAGGTATTGATGATGTTGATTTTCCTTATTATTTACGCATGATCGAAGGCAGTTTTATGTCTCGTATAAATACGCTTGTAGTACCTGGTGGCAAAATGGGCTTAGCAATGGAGCTGGTGCTTACTCCACTAATTAAAGATATTATTTTGAAAAAGCGTGCACTGGAAAACTTAGCACCTCTGGATATACCTATTTAACTCCTCTTCTAAGGTTGAGCTCTCTCACGTACACTGCTGATTTTTAGTAACAATAAGGGACATTGTGTTGTACTCATTAAAAATTATTGTGGGTTCTAAAAACCCTGTAAAAATTAACGCGGCTAAATATATTTTTACAATGTATTTCCCTGATCATGAAATTGATTGCCAAGGTGTTGATGCACCATCCAATGTGCCCGATCAACCTATTGGCGAAGACGAAACACGCATTGGCGCGCAAAACCGCGTTGATTACTGCAAAGAACATCACCAAGCTCACTATTACGTGGCAATGGAAGGCGGTGCAGAGCAGTTTAGCTATGGCCCAGCAACCTTTGCCTATGTAGTTATTGATAATGCCTTAAATCAAGTTGTAGGGCGCAGCAGTAACCTCCCCTTACCTCAAGTACTTTATAATGCATTACTTAAAGGTGAAGAGCTTGGCGATGTAATGGACAAGGCATTCAATACCACCAATATTAAGCAAAAAGGGGGCGCTATTGGACTACTTACAAACAATCATGCCACGCGTGAAAGTACGTATACACAAGCACTCACTTTAGCTATGGCGCCATTTTTACACTCTGAGCTATACAGCCAAACAAATTAATTTAGGAAGTTTAATGAAATACAGCTATGTATTGTTTGACGCAGACGAAACCTTATTTAGGTTTGATATTTTAGCGGGCATGACTCGCATGTTTAAAGCTTACAACGTAGATTTTAGCCAAGACGATTATATTCATTATCAAAAAACCAATAAGCAGCTGTGGATTGATTATCAAAACGGTTCTATAACTGCTGATTACTTACAAGTAACTCGCTTTAATGAATGGGCTGCAAAGCTAAATGTGCCAGCAAAAGAGCTAAACGATGCTTTTTTAGATGCTATGGCGCAAATTTGCGAGCCATTACCTGGCGCTATAGAACTTTTAAATAAGCTTAAGCCAAATGCTCGATTAGGTATTATTACTAACGGATTTGCCCGCCTACAAACGGTACGTTTAGAACACACTGGTTTAAAAGATATGTTTGAATGGTTGGTTATATCTGAGCTTGTTGGCATAGCAAAACCGAATAAAGCGATTTTCGAACATACATTTGAGCTAATGGGTAACCCAGATAAAAGCGAGATACTTATGGTGGGTGACACTGCTGCAAGTGATATACTTGGCGGCAACAATGCAGGTATTGATACTTGCTGGCTACAACACCCTGGCGAGCAATTGGCCGATGGGATAAAACCAACCTATACAGTAACTCATTTAAATCAGTTACAAGCTCTTTTAGAGTTATAATAAAGTAAATTTTACGCAAAAAAATGACGCTAATTAGCGTCATTTTTTATAACTGTTTGCGAACTGTACTTTTATTGCTTTTAGGCTGGAGCTAACTCAAGACCGGGTGCAGGCATCGTCACAGGCGTTTCAAATGTTGCCCACTCCCATGCTGACTCTGTAGCCATAATTTTACGAAGTAATTTATTATTTAAATCATGACCCGATTTAAATGCGGTTACTTTACCTAAAAGGTTATGACCTGTCATAAACATGTCACCAACACAGTCTAATATCTTGTGCTTAACAAACTCGTCGCTATAACGTAAACCATTAGGATTTAAAACTTTGAATTCATCAAGTACCACAGCACTATCCATACTACCACCTAGTGCTAGGTTGTTTGCATGCATGTATTCAATATCTTTCATAAATCCAAAAGTACGCGCACGGCTAATTTCTTCAATAAAGCTTTGCGTTGTTATATCTAACCCTATACGTTGGCGACTTTCGTTGATAGCAGGGTGGTTAAACGCAATCTCAAAGTCGATATGAAAACCATCATAAGGTTCAACTTCAGCCCATTTATCACCTTCTTCAATACGTACTTTTTCTTTAATACGAATAAAGCGTTTAGCAACATTTTGCTCTTCAATTCCGCCTTTTTGTAACAGATATATGAATGGTAATGCACTACCATCCATAATCGGCACTTCTGAGCTGTCTAATTCTACAATTAGATTATCAATGCCCATTGCAGCAACGGCTGCAATAAGGTGCTCAGTAGTCGATAAGCGAACGCCATCTTTGTTAATTAAACAAGTACACAATTGCGTATCACCAACGGCTTCAGGTGTTGTTTCAAAATCAACAACCGGATCAAGGTCGACACGACGAAATACAATCCCAGTATTTGCGCTCGCAGGTCGGAGAGTTATTGTGACCTTCTCACCTTTATGAAGTCCAATTCCTATGGCTTTGACTATTTCTGCAATCGTACGCTGTTTAATCATAGGTTCGCTCACTTTTAAATCAGTTACAGTTAGACGGCGGAGTTTAACATAAATCCTTTTGCCTTTCAATATTTGTACATATTTCAAACAAAAGTATTATTAAATGTTAATCTGCCTGCTTACGTAAAAAAGCTGGAATATCAAAATAATCACCGCCTTCTGATTTATCCGCTTTTTTACCGCTTTGCGCTGAAGAGCCTGAACTACTTGAACTCGTTGAAGGCGCTTTTTCTTTGCTTTGCGTTTGTGCTTTAGCAGCATTTTCTTCAGTGTTTGTGTCTTGGCTTGCAAAGCTTGGTACGTACATACTACTTGCTTGGTTTGATGTGCTTGCAACATCAGATCCTGATGCCTTTTTAAAGCCATTATCAACAATACCAAACTGTGGACGACGATCACCGCCTAAACCTGTTGCAACAACCGTTACACGTAGCTCATCAGTCATTTCTGGGTCGATTACCGCACCAACAACAACCGTTGCGTTTTCTGACGCAAGTGCTTTAACGTGATTGCCAACAATTTCAAATTCTTCAATCGCAATGTCCATACCGGCGGTAATATTAACCAAGATGCCTTTAGCACCTGTTAAATCAACGTCTTCTAGTAGTGGGCTTGAGATAGCCGCTTCTGCAGCCTCCTGTGCACGATCAGGACCTGACGCAGACGCCGTTCCCATCATTGCAGTACCCATTGCAGACATTACTGTACGTACATCGGCGAAATCCACGTTAATTAAACCAGAACGTGTAATTAGCTCTGCTATACCCTGTACCGCACCAAATAATACGTCATTAGCTTTAGCGAAGGCATCTAGAAGAGTAGTCCCTTTTCCTAAAACCTTAAGTAATTTATTGTTCGGAATTGTAATAAGCGAATCTACAATTTCTGACAATTCATTAATGCCTTGATCGGCGGCTGCTGCACGTTTTTTACCTTCAAAATCAAAAGGACGTGTTACAACTGCAACTGTTAAAATACCAAGCTCTTTAGCAATTTTAGCAACAACCGGTGCTGCACCAGTACCTGTACCACCGCCCATACCTGCAGCTATGAATACCATGTCGGCGCCTTCAAGGCTGGCACGAATTGTATCGGCGTCTTCTTCAGCCGATTTACGGCCTACTTCAGGATTTGCACCCGCACCTAGCCCTGAGGTTATTTGCGTGCCTAATTGAACTGTAATATCGGCAGCAGAGTTACGTAATGCCTGTGCATCCGTATTAGCAGCAATAAAGCGTACGCCTTCAATCTGTTGTTTTACCATGTGCTCAACAGCGTTACCGCCGCCGCCGCCCACGCCTATCACTTTTATGACAGCTTCTTCGCTGTGTTGTTCCATTATATCAAACATATTTACTCTCCGACTTGAGCATTAAAACTCGCCTTGAAACCATTTTGTAACACGGTTCCATAAATTATTGTTCCCTTCTGCTTTCGACTTTTGTGCATTCATCGATTGCATTGTACGTCCGTATTGTAACAAACCAACAGCAGTTGCGTACGAGGGATCATCTACATAGTCTGTCAAACCAACTATCCCAATTGGTTTTCCTATTCTAACTGGCATTTGGAAAATGTCTTCTGCCACTTCCATTGCACCAGTCATTTTAGCAGTACCACCAGTAACAACGAGGCCTGCAGCAATTTGATCTTCTAAACCAGAACGACGAATCTCTTCCATCGCAAGCTCAAATAATTCTCTAAAACGAGGTTCTACTACCTCTGACAATGTATGGCGTGACATCAATCTTGCTGGTCGTCCGCCAACACTTGGTACTTCAATTGTGTCTTCGCTACTTGCCATTTGGCTACTAGCACATGCGTATTGTACTTTGAGTGACTCTGCATGTGATATAGGTGTACGAAATATTTTTGCAATATCACCTGTAACCTGATTACCAGCAACAGGAATAACGGCAGAATGGCGAAGTGCACCATTAATATAAATAGTGATATCCATAGTACCGCCACCAATATCAAGTACTGCAACACCTAGCTCTTTTTCGTCATCTGTTAATACAGAATAACATGATGCTAGTGCGGTAAAGATAAGTTGATCGACTTCAAGACCACAACGTTCTACACATTTTTCAATGTTTTTTGCCATATCGTTTGAGCAAGTAATGATATGTGCTCGCGCTTCCATACGAACACCACTCATACCAAGTGGGTTTTTAATGCCCTCTTGCATATCAATACTGTATTCTTGCGGCAATGCATGCAGCATTTTACGCTCTGCCGAGATAGGCACAGAGCGTGCAATATGAATGACATTTTCAATATCTTCATCGGTCACTTCAGTGTTGTTAATAGCAACCACACCACTCTCGTTCTGGCACTGAATATGCTTACCAGAGATACCAAGGTACACAGAACTAATACGACAATCAGCCATTAACTCAGCTTCGTCTATAGCTCGTCGAATAGACTCAGATACCAAGTTTAAATCGTTAACGCCGCCTTTATCCATACCACGAGACACTTGGCTGCCCACACCAACAATACTGAGTTTGTTATCTGCGGTGATTTCACCTACCGTGGCAACCACTTTCGAGGTACCAACATCTAATCCAATCACGAGGTTTCTTTCTGCTGACTTAGTCATGCCTTACTCTTATTTTGTAATTGTTCTTCTTGCATTGGCTTAAAGCTTACTGCAAGGCCGGTATCATACCGTAAATCGATTGTATCTATCTGTGCATTTTCAGGATGTTTCATTCTCGGGTAAACATCTATAAAGCGCTGAACTCGCTTGGCTTTATCTTTACGCCCTAAATTTAAACGTACACCATTATCTAACCACAGTTGCCATGAAAAACGCTCAGACAACGCTAAACTATTTAATGTTAACGCATTTACTTTAAGCATTTCATCAAACTGTTTAAAAGCTAACCATGCTTCTTGTTCACTGCCTTCTGGCCCGAATAATTGCGGTAAATCTACATTTAGTTTATCGCTACTAGCCTGAAAAGCTTCACCTTTTTGATTTAGTAATAAATCACTATTCCAATGTGCCACAGCATCATGCTCAACAACATATACTTGCAAAGTATCTGGCCATTGCTTACGTACTGATACTGTCGCAACCCAAGGTAAATCTTGCACCAGTTGTTGCACATGTTTTACATCAAGTTCAAAAAAACTACTTAAATCGGCTCTTTTTATTGCTTTTATTATTGCCGTTTCATCAGTGTACTTAGGATGCCCTTGCACTGTTAAATGCTTAATTTGAGCATCTTTATTTTCAACTAACCAATGCGAAATCCCCGCCGTGATCTGTATTAAGCCAATCACAACAATTAGAAAAAAGCTCACACCAAAAATGAGCGACCAATTTAGTTGCTGTTTGATTTTCTGAGCTTTTTCTAAAAGGGGGTGCATATTAAAGTGTTTGCTCCAAAATGCGAACAACTAATTGCTCAAAACTTGCCCCATTCGCTTTTGCAGCCATTGGTACTAGTGATTTTTCAGTCATGCCAGGTACTGTATTTACCTCTAGTAGGTAAAAGTGTCCTTGCTCATCTTGCATTGCATCCACACGTCCCCAGCCACTTGCACCTACAAGGTCAAATGCATCAAGTGAAATTTCTTGTAAGTGCTCTGTATCGTGCTTTGATAAATTTGCAGGGCAATGATATTGCGTCGTGTTTGATTGATACTTAGCTTGGTAATCGTAAAAACCATTAGGCGTGGTCATCTCAATTACAGGCTGTACTTCATCACCCAATACAGTAACCGTGAACTCTCGTCCTGTAATCCACTGTTCGACAAGTACTTGGCTATCAAACTTAAATGCATTAGCGAGTGCTTCTTCTAACTCTTGCGCATTACTTGCTTGTGCCATACCTATGCTTGAGCCTTCGTGCGATGGCTTAACCATTACCTTTTTAAACTCATCCATAATGGCAACTGCATCAAAGCCTTTTTTAGCATCGACAACCGCATAAGGGGCCGTACTTAGACCCGCAGATTTAAACAAGTGTTTACAGCGAATTTTATCCATAGCGAGGGCTGAGCCCAATACATTACTACCTGTGTAAGGCAGGTTCATAAATTCAAGCGCACCTTGTACGGTGCCATCTTCACCACCACGACCATGTAACGCAATAAAAACGCGCTCTACATTTAATTCTTTTAATTCCCACAAAGAACGACTTTGTGGGTCAAATGCAATTGCATCAATGCCACTACTTTGCAGTGCATTTAAAACAGCTTGACCAGATTTTAATGACACTTCACGCTCTGCTGAATTGCCACCTAACAGCACCGCTACTTTACCAAATTGTGTGTTTACCTGGGTCATACTTCACCTTGCTTAAGTTTTTCTATCGACATACCCGTTGCAGCTAAGGTTTTTACTAATTGGCCTATATTACCTGCGCCTTGGGTTAATACTAAATCGTTATTTTTTAGGCATTCACCGAGGACACCTGCAAGCTCTGAACTTGAAGCAACATGAAGTGGCTCTTTGCCACGTTGGCGTAAACTTCTACAGAGGCTTTTACTATCAGCACCGACTATAGGGTCTTCACCTGCGCTATACACATCAAGTAATAGTAACTGATCTACATCAGCAAGTACTTTTACAAAATCTTCGTACAAGTCGCGTGTACGAGAAAATCTATGTGGTTGATATACCATAACTAAGCGCTTATCAGGCCAACCTTCACGCACTGCAGCAATTGTTGCTGCAACTTCTGAAGGGTGATGCCCATAATCATCAACTAACATCACATTGCCACGCTCGTTTTCAAATTCACCATAGTGTTGAAAACGACGACCAATGCCTTCAAACTTCTGCAGCGCTTCTAAAATTGCATGGTTAGCAATGTTTTGATCTTTTGCTACAGCAATCGCTGCGGTTGCATTAAGTGCGTTGTGTCTACCTGGCATATTCAACGTGGCAGTTAAACACTCACCTTGTTTGTTAGTTACTGTAAATGTGCACGTATTAGCTGATTGGCTAAAGTCGCTCATGCGGTAATCAGCATCCTTCGATTCGCCATACGTGATAACTGGGCGACCAAATCGCGGGATAAGTTCAGCAGCAACTTCAGAATCAATACATACAACAGCTAAACCATAAAACGGTAAGTTATGAATGAAATCTACATATGTGTCTTTCATTTTTTCGAGACTGCCGCCGTAAGTATCCATGTGATCTTCTTCAATATTTGTGATCACCGAAACCATTGGCTGCAAGTGTAAAAACGACGCGTCGCTTTCATCAGCTTCTGCTATTAAAAAATCACTTTTTCCTACTTTTGCGTTACTACCTGCGCTATTTAACAAGCCACCAATAATAAAAGTTGGATCAAGCCCCGCCTGTCCATAAATACTCGCAATTAGGCTTGTTGTCGTTGTTTTACCATGCGTCCCCGCAATCGCTATACCATGGCGAAAACGCATTAACTCCGCGAGCATTTCTGCGCGGCGCACAACCGGAACTCTTGCTGCTTTTGCTGCAACAATCTCAGGGTTTGTTTCATCAATAGCACTTGAAACAACGACTACGTTAGCATCTTTTACGTTATTTTCGTGATGACCAATAAATACCTCAGCACCGGCTTTAATTAAGCGATCTGTCATAGCGCTATGAGCAATGTCAGAACCTGTAATACGGTAGCCTTCAAATGCGAGTACTTCAGCAATACCGCCCATACCGGCACCACCAATGCCAATAAAATGGATAGTATCAATTCGACGCATTGCAGGTCGTGTGTGTTTTTCTTGTACTGATGCTTCTTTCACTTACACTCTCTTATTTGTTACTTGCTCACAGTGTGCTGCAACGCTTACTGTGGCATCTAAAATGGCTTGCTTTTGAGCATTTGCTGCCATTTGTTTAATTAATATAGGCTTAGCTAAATAAGGATTTAAAAGCTCAACAATTGAATGTTGATTAAACTGTGCTTGAGGCATTAACAAAGCCCCATTTGCCATTACTAAATACTGTGCATTCGCTGTTTGATGGTCGTCCACTGCATGAGGAAACGGAACAAATATAGCCATTTTTCCAGCCGCAGCAATTTCACTAACCGTTAACGCACCCGCGCGGCAAATGACAATATCAGCCCAAGCATAAGCCGTATCCATATCATCAATAAATTCAGCAACGTTTAAGTTATTACTATCAAAACTGTGTGCTTTATAAGCCTCTTTAACGCTGTGTAAATGGCCTTTACCTGTTTGATGCCACACACTAATTGCGGTGGTATTACTCAATACTTTAAATGCTTCAGGTAATGTTTGGTTAAGTACTTGTGCCCCAAGTGAACCACCCACTACCAACATATTTATTGGGCTTGATACATAACGCTTTGGTATATCAATAACACTTTGACGTACCGGATTGCCAACAAGTTCAGCTTGACCCTGTGCAAAAGCACTTGGAAATGCTGCTAATACACGTGTAGCCACCTTAGCTAGCAATTTGTTACTCATGCCCGCTACCGCATTTTGCTCATGAATAACCAGCGGAATACCTAAACTTTTGGCAGCAATACCTGTTGGTCCAGTTACATACCCGCCCATAGCAAGTACGACATCTGGACGCTGTTTTTTTAAAACTTTACGTGCTTGCAATATGGCGTTAAGCACCATAAATGGCGCTTTAACAAGACGTTTTATACCGTTACCACGCACACCCTTAACATCAATAAAATCAATGTCTATGTTATGCTTTGGAACAACGTCAGCTTCCATTCTATCAGGTGTTCCTATCCAGCTAACTTGCCAGCCTTGTTGTTTTAAATAGTCAGCTACAGCGATACCAGGGAAAATATGCCCGCCAGTTCCACCAGCTACAACGACTAATTTTTTACTCATCGCTTACCTCCGCGTGAAGTGGCTTGTTTTGTTGCCATCTTAGTCTCAAAATCTACGCGTAATAAAATGCCCGTGGCTATCGTCATAATCATTAAGCTTGATCCACCGTAAGAAATAAACGGCAGTGTTAATCCTTTTGTTGGTAAAATACCCGCACTCGCACCTACATTAACCATGGTTTGAAACGCAAACCAAATACCAATAGCAAACGAAAAATAGCCTTCATATTCTTTGCCACACTTTAATGCTTGCTGACCAATTAATAGCGCTCTAAATACCAAGGTAGCTAATACCATTAAAATACTTACAACGCCGATTAAACCTAGTTCTTCACCTATAACAGCAAAAATAAAATCGTTATGCGCTTCAGGTAAATATTGTAGCTTTTGTACGCTGTTGCCAAGGCCTTGGCCAAACCAACCACCTTGGCTATATGCCATTAGCGATTGCACCAACTGATAACCTTTACCAAAAGGATCATCCCAGGGATCTAAAAAGCCAACAACACGTGCCATACGATATGGCTCAACAATTATAAGTAAAACAACGAGGCCAACCCCCGTTAAAATAAGTACAAAAAACTGCCATAACTTAGCACCGGCTAAAAATAGCAGACCAACCGTAGTTACAAACATAACAACTACGGTGCCCAAATCGGGTTGCAGCAAAATAAGCAGAGCATATACCGCAAATACAGCAATAGGCTTTGCAAAGCCTTTAATATTTTCTTGTACCTCTTCGCGTTTTCTTACTAAATAGCCCGCAATATAACTAAAAAAATACAGCTTTGCAGCCTCAGCCACCTGAAAACCAACCGGGCCAATAGGGATCCATCGCCTAGCTCCATTCACTTCACGACCAATAATTAATACGGCTATTAACAGCACCATGCCTAATATTAATAAATAAGGGTTTGATCTTTTCCACCAATCCATTGGTACACAAACCGTTATCCAAAAAAGAACAAAAGCCATAGCTAAAAACATACTGTGACGAATAGTAATATGATACGAGTTATCAAATAATCGTTCAGCGGTCGGCATTGATGCGCTGGTTACCATGATAAAACCAACACCTATCAGCATTATTACGCAGTACAATAGCGGTACATCGTATAACTGCGCCGAAGGCTTAGGTGTTAATGCGTCTTTTATATCGGCAAAGGCAATCATACTTTCTCCGCCATAACGCACTCAACAAAGTCATCACCGCGTTGCATATAGTTGTTATACATATCAATACTGGCACACGCAGGGGCTAACAAAACAATATTGCCAGCACGACTAAGTACTTTGGCCAAAGCAACGGCTTCTTCCATATTGTTAGTTAAATAGCTCTTATTGGTAATCGCAGCTAAGTCGCTTGCATCTTTGCCGAAACAAATTAATGCTTTAACATGCCGTTGAATATAAGGTTTAAGGGCATTTAAATCAGCGCCTTTGGCATCACCACCTGCAATAACAATCAGGTTTTCACCATCACTAGCTAAGCTATCTATTGCTGCAATAGTTGCCCCAACATTAGTCGCCTTTGAATCGTTAAAATATTTTACACCATTAAATTCAGCTACAAATTGGCAGCGATGCGCCAACCCATTAAATTGGCTCAACGCGTTTACATACTGCTCTTTGCTTACTTCAAACAGACTTAAAAGCGCCATTACAGCAAGTGTGTTTAAATAATTGTGTTTACCCACTACAGCAAGCGTACTCACTGGTAAAAAGGCATCGCCTTTAACCATAAAGTGAGTTTCGTTATTGTATTGCGCTAAATGGTAATCACCTTGTTGAACACCAAAGCTAATTTTGGGGGTTGTACTGCGCTCAACTGGATGCGTTTGACTATCGTCAGTATTAACTACAATAAGCTCTGCACCGTCATAAATACTTAGCTTTGAGTCTATATAAGCTTGGTAACTGTCGTAGCGGTCAAGGTGATCTTCTGACACATTTAATACCGTTGCACTTATTGGCTTTAAGCTCTTTGTGGTGTCTAGCTGAAAACTAGATAGCTCAAGTACATACACATCAAAATCATCATTGAGTAAATCCAGCACCGCAGTGCCAATATTCCCACCCAAAGCAACTTTATAGCCGGCTTCTTTTAATACTTCATAAGCGAGCGTAACCACGGTTGATTTACCGTTGGAGCCAGTTACTGCAACAACCGGTTTTGTATTAATACGTGCAAATAACTCAACGTCGCCAATCACTTCAACACCTGCGTTAATTGCATCTGCAACAGCTGGTATTTTTAAGCTAAGCCCTGGACTTATAATAATTATATCGCTTGAACGAAGCTCTGCGTCATCCAAATTACCAAAGTGTGTATCTAGATTTGGTGCATGCTCTTTAAGCCAATCAATCCCTGGAGGGTTTGTACGGCTATCAACAACTTTTGGCATAAGGCTATGAGATAATAAAAAACGCACAATGCCCAGACCGGTAACACCGAGTCCGAGCACTGTTATTTGTTTATTTTTTATCTCGTTTAAATACTGCATTTATCGAATCTTTAATGTCGCTAGACCAGCGAGGACTAGCACAATAGAAATAATCCAAAAGCGTACGATAACACGTGGCTCCGGCCAACCTTTTAATTCGTAATGATGATGAATTGGCGCCATTCTAAAAATGCGTTGCCCACGTAATTTATACGATCCCACTTGTAATATGACCGAGAGTGCTTCCATAACAAATACGCCGCCCATAATAATAAGCAGTAATTCTTGGCGTACTAAAACAGCAATAATACCTAATGCACCACCAAGTGCTAATGAGCCTACATCACCCATAAATACTTGTGCTGGGTAAGTGTTAAACCACAAAAAGCCAAGCCCTGCACCCACAATGGCAGTACACACAACCACAAGCTCACTTGCTAGCGGTAAATGCGGAATATGTAAGTAAGCCGAAAAGTTAATATTACCTGTTAAGTAAGCAATAATTGCCAATGCTGCGGCGACTAAAATAGTGGGTACGATGGCTAAGCCATCAAGCCCGTCGGTCAGGTTTACTGCATTTGATGTCCCTACTATTGCAAAATACGTAAGCACAATATAAAACAAGCCAAGTTGCGGCAATACATCTTTAAAAAATGGAACAACAAGTGATGTTTCAGAAGCTTGTGCACTGGTAAAATACAATGCTGTCGCTACCACTAACGCAATTACTGACTGCCAAAAATATTTCCATTTAGCAATTAAACCTTTTGGATCTTTACGGATAACTTTACGGTAGTCATCAACAAAGCCAACAATACCTAATGAGCCAATTACAAACAGCGTTGCCCATACATACTTATTCGATAAATCAGCCCATAGTAGCGTACTGGTAAAAATAGCCGCTAAAATAAGTAAGCCACCCATAGTCGGCGTACCCGACTTAGATAGATGCGATTGCGGACCATCGTCTCGAACCGTTTGACCTATCTGCATACGTTGCAAACCACGAATTAACTTAGGTCCTAAATAAAGAGACATAATTAGCGCAGTTAAAATACCTAAAATGGCACGTAGCGTTAAATACGAAAAAACATGAAAACCACTAAAATACTGGGTTAAATACTCTGCCAGCCAAACTAACATTATGATACTCCATTGATGGCTTGTTGCTGGCCATTAACTAAATCGGTTACTAATAATTCCATGCGAGAACTGCGCGATCCTTTCACTACTATTGTTGTTTTTGTATTCACTTTATTAATACTTTCTTGAATTTTTTGCTGCATTTGTTCACGGCTCGAAAAGTGGCGATTAGGGAGTTCAAACACATCACTTGCGCATTTACTTAATACACCTAATGTAAATAACTCATCAATCCCTTGCTCAAGTGCATACTCACCAACTTCTTGGTGATATTTACGTGCATCTTCACCTAGCTCCCCCATGTCTCCCAGCGCTAAAATGCGGTGACCTTGCATATCACTTAACAAGTCAATCGCAGCCTTTACCGACTTAACATTGGCATTATAGGTATCATCAACCACGGTGAGTAAATCAGACACTTCAATTAGATTAACGCGCCCTTTTACATCACCCATAGTGGCAAGTGCATTGGCTATTTCTTCAACAGTTACATCAAATTCACTAGTAAGTGCAGCCGCAATAAGTGCGTTACTAATATTGTGCTTGCCAGGTAGCGCCAAAGTAACAGGGACTTGCTTGTCTTTAGTACAAAGCGTAAAGCTTGCACGCGCATTGGCATCAAGCGTGATATTCTCTGCCCAAATGTCGAGTTTTTCGGTTGTAGAAAAACGTTTAACATTACGCCCTTCAAGTTTATCTAACCAATACTGGCTAAATTCACTATCGCAATTAACAATGGCAACGCCGTCATCTTTTAGGCCATCAAAAATCTCACCTTTAGCTTTTGCAACCCCCATTAAGCTGCCAAAGCCTTCTAAGTGAGCGGCTGCAACATTACATACAACGGCTACATCTGGTTTGGTCATTGCAGTTGTGTAGGCAATTTCACCTAAGTGATTTGCACCTAGTTCAATTACTGCAAAACGATGTTGAGGCTCTAAGCGCAATAACGTAAGTGGGACGCCAATATCGTTATTAAAATTACCTTTAGTAGCTAATACATCACCGTGAACCGACAAAATTGCTGCACACATTTCTTTTACGGTGGTTTTACCTACACTCCCTGTAATTGCAATTGTTTTAGGCGCCACTTGCGCCATAACAGCAGTGCCAATTGCACCTAGTGCAATACGTGTATCGCTTACTATAAATTGTGGAATATCTACATCTACTTTGTGCTGAACAATAACGCCAATAGCGCCTTTTTGTTTAGCCTCAGCTATAAATTTATGGCCATCAAAATTGGGCCCTTTAAGTGCTAAAAACACTTCGCCATCGCACACTGTACGAGTATCAGTATTTATATTAAGCACTTGTTGATTATCACCTTGATAATCGGTTGTTAGTACATTGGCTAACCAATCAAAATCCATTGGGATCATTGTGTTATCCCTCTTACTGCTTTTTTTAGTTGTTCTTGTACATAACGGCGATCGCAAAAGTCGATGCGCTTATCGCCTATAATTTGATAATCTTCGTGGCCTTTACCTGCAATTAAAATAACATCATCAGCTGTAGCATTTTCTATAGCAAAACGAATTGCAGTTGCTCTATCAGCCTCTAAATGTGCGTCTTGAGGGTTCACTAAACCGCCAGCCACATCAGCAATAATGTCATCAGGATTTTCAGATCGCGGGTTATCGCTGGTAATAATAACTTTATTAGCATTTTTCTCAGCTGCTTGCGCCATTAATACTCGCTTACCTTTATCTCTGTCACCACCGCAACCAAATACACAACTCACACCACCTGGTACATGCTGTTGCAATGCTTGCAATGCAAGTGCAAGTGCATCGGGCGTATGTGCGTAATCAACAACACACGTTGGCATGCCTGCTTGACTAAATGCTTGCATTCGCCCAGCGACTGGCTGTAACTGCGCACAACCTGTAATTAATTGCTCTAGCGGATAACCAAGCCCTAGCAATGTAGCGAGCGCTGCCGTTAAGTTATATAAATTAAATTCGCCAAACAGAGGCGATTTAATTGATATATCACCCCAACTCGTCGATAACTGCGCCGAAATACCTACACTTGAATATTCAACATCAGAAAAATAGACGTATCGAGTATTCTTAGGAGCTAAGTTTTTGCGACCATAACAAATTAGATTATTAAAATCATACTTTTCAAGCCATTGCTCTGCTTGAAAATCATCTTGATTAAGCACCACAACTTGCGGTTCAAAATCACGAAAAAGCATTAATTTTGCATCACCGTAACTTGCTATATCACCATGATAATCTAAGTGATCACGCGAAAGATTAGTAAACACAGCCGCTTTAAATTCACATTTAGCAACACGCTGTTGCACTAACCCATGCGATGACACTTCCATGGCGACTAGCTTTTTATGCTGTAAATTTAGATCACTCAAAATATGCTGTAAATCAACCGTTGAAGGCGTAGTATTCATCAGTGGAGTTAAGTTATTAGGATGTCCATAACCTAGCGTGCCAATAATCGCTGACTCAGTACTACAAAATTGCGCTAAGTGAGCAATCATTGCTGTGGTGGTTGATTTACCATTTGTGCCAGTCACACCAATTAAATCCAAAGCCTGACTTGGTTGGTTATAAAAGCGACTTGCTAATTCTGGAAGCTTTTTATCAAACTCTGAAACTAAATATAGTGGTTCGAAACTTGTTTCAAATTCGCATAATCTGTCAGCAATAATAGCTGTTGCGCCATTTTCAATTGCTTTAGCAATAAATTGTCCGCCATCAAGTGAATGGCCTTTAATAGCAACAAATACATCACCTGGTGTTACCTCACGACTATCAATGCGTAAATGTTTTACCAGTTGCGAGGGCGCATCAATTTCGATGTATTTTAAAATATCTCTTAAATCACGCATCGTTCTTTTTACCTTCCACGTAGGCAACATCTTCCTTGTCCGGTGCTACATTTAATATTCTTAATGAATTCGAAATTATTTCAGCAAATGCAGGCCCAGCGGTGGCCCCTCCGTAGTACACATCCCCGCCGGGTTCATTAATCATAACAACAACGGCTAATCGAGGATTACTTGCAGGTGCGACACCTGCAAAATAGCCAACATATTCGTCACCATAACCACCAACAGCTGCTTTTTTAGATGTACCTGTTTTACCTGCTGCCCGATAGCCATCAACTTTAACGCGACTGGCTGTGCCGCCCTCTTCAAATATACTTTCCATCATATGGACTACGGCTTCTACGTCTTTTTGTTTAAAAATACGTTCGCCTTCTGGTACATTATCTTGTTTTAAAATCGTTAATGGACGGTTGACTCCCCCAGCGCCTAACATGGCATAAAATCGTGCCATTTGGGCTGTACTTACTGCAATATTGTAACCAAATGAAAGCGCAGCAATTTCATGATCCGACCAACGGCGATTAGGGTAAAACAAACCACTGCTTTCCCCCACCATACCGGTGCCTGAATCTGAGCCAAACCCTACCTTTTGAAACAATCCCACTAAATAATCTTTAGGTACTAACTGCGTTACTTTCGTAACTCCCATATTTGAAGAGTATTTTAAAATTTCGCGCAGTGTCATCTCACCATGATTGCGAGTATCTTGAACTAAGCTACCGCCTAAACGCATCCAACCAGGGTAAGTATCAATTTTGTCATCGGCTTTAATTGCGCCGTAGTCTAGCCCAGCTAAAATGGCTAGGGGCTTAACAGTTGAGCCTGGTTCAAACAAATCGGTAATTGCGCGGTTACGGCGCTTATGCGGGGCAGCATCGCTTAAGTTGTTTGGATTAAACGAAGGGCTATTAACCATCGCTAATACTTCGCCTGTTTTTATATCAACAACCATCGCTGAACCCGATGTCGCTTTATAAGTAAGTACAGCAGATTTAATCGCTTTATAAGCGATGCCTTGAATACGTTGATCAATACTTAACTGAATACTTTCAGGTTCTACGCGTTCGCGCTCATCAAGCACTTCTACTTCGCGTCCTTGTGCATCTTTGCGTATAGTACGACGGCCTTCTTCGCCCGTTAATGCATTCTCATACAGCTTTTCAATACCTTCAATACCTTTGCCATCTATATTGGTGAAACCAATAATATGTGCAGTTACTTCACCGGCAGGGTAATAACGCTTAGATTCATCTAATAAATGAATGCCAGGCAAACGTAAGTCGCCAATATAATTTGCAACGGCAGGAGTTACTTGGCGTTTTAAGTAAACAAAGCGACGAGAAGGATCGTTAAGAAGGCGTGAATTAATTTTTTTCGGATCGGTACGCAGAACGTCAGCGAGTTCACGCCAGCGCATATCATTTTTGTAATACTGCACTGTACGTTTATCAAGTTCGACCGCATTGTCTGCAAGTGATTGTTGATCCTCGCCATTTTTACGCGCTTGCTTAATCACTTTAGAAACAAGTGATTTGTGAAGTGCTTTAGGATCTGCATACACACTCACTACCGGTACACTCACCGCGAGCTCTTTGCCATTACGATCAAAAATCATCCCACGCTGGACATGAAGTTTTTCGACACGTACGGTACGTTTATCACTTTCAGAACGGGCTTTGTCAGGTTCAATTACTTGTAAATAAGCAGCACGAGATACCAGTGTTACAAACACCATAAACACAACGCCACACACCAGCATAAAGCGCCATGTAATTAAGTTATTTACTGGTTTTTTGCCTCGATTTCTCATTGCAGTATTATTACCTGTTCATCTTGACTCGTTGGTCGTTTCATTTTTAGCTGTGATTTCGCAATTTCTTCGATACGTGCATGCTGTGAATAAAATTCCTCTTCAACTAATAAATAACGCCATTCTAAATCAAGTTCATCACGCTCTTGGAGTAACGAATCTTGTTCAATAAGTTGCCCTCGAGCAAGATGTGTTACTTGTACCACAGTTAAACTTGACGCGAATATCACAACCAACAAGGCCGAGGTAAGCTTATTAGCTCCTAGGCCTTTAACAATTTCAAAAAATAAATTAGGTGGTTGACGATGATTCGCTTTTATATTCATTCCAGCCTCTGAGCAATCCTAAGTACAGAGCTACGAGAACGCGGATTACGCTCAACTTCAGCGGCACTTGGCTTAATCGCTTTACCCACTGCCTTTAACGTCAGATTTTTATTTATTTGTGCGTCAGTTAAAGGCAGACCTCTGGGTAATACTTCTCCCCGACTCTGTTTTCTAATAAACTGTTTTACAATACGATCTTCTAATGAATGAAACGAAATAACAACCAAACGACCACCGGGTTTAAGGACCTTAATTGCAGACTGCAATGCCGTTTGAATCTCTTCAAGTTCGCTATTAATATAAATACGGATCGCCTGAAAAGTACGAGTAGCAGGGTGTTTAAACTTATCTTTTACAGGTACTGCTTCATCGACTAAATCAGCTAACTGCTTAGTCGTAGTAATTGGCGTGTGCTCTCTAATCTCAAGTATTTTATGCGCAATACGCTTACCAAATTTCTCTTCACCCAGCTTTTTAATTACATGGGTAATATCATCCAATTCAGCTTCAGCTAACCATTGGGCTGCACTGCGACCACTTGTTGGATCCATACGCATATCTAGTGGGCCGTCTTTCATGAAACTAAAACCACGCCCAGCATCATCTAACTGTGGCGACGACACACCTATATCTAATAAAATCCCGTCGACTTTACCAATGAGATCGTTTTGCTCTGCTACTTCGTAAAGTTTTGAAAAGCGAGTATGTGCAATTGCAAATCGCGGATCATCAGCAAACTTTTCAGCTGATTGTATTGCCTGCGGATCTTGGTCAATCGCTTGCAAACGACCTTCATTACCAAGGCGTGCTAATATTTGCCCTGAATGACCGCCACGTCCAAAAGTGCCGTCCATGTATATGCCGTCTGGCTTAATTGCAAGGGCATCTATGGTTTCGTCCATTAAAACGGATACGTGTTCAAATTGCGCTGTCATTAGCTATTATTTGCCTTTTATTGTGCTGTTAGAGAGTGAAATTATCTAAATCAGGGTGAGGTTCAAAATCACCAAGCCTCTCAAGCTCAGTATCTTGGCGCATTTGTTCGTTCCAACGCGCCTCATCCCAAATTTCAAACTTATTCATCAAACCAACCAACATTATTTTTTTGCCTAGATCTGCATGTGCACGCAATGAAGGCGCTAACAAAATCCGACCATTTTTATCAAGTTGATATTCTGTGGCATTCCCTAGCAACATACGCTGCATACGTCGAGCTCGTGGATTCATATTTGAAATTTTAGCTAAACGATTTTCTATTTCTTGCCACTCAGCAAGCGGATATAACCATAAGCACGGCTCATTTAGCGCAACAGTACAAATAACAGTTCCTTGGTCTTCAGATAGCAGAGATTCTCGGTACTTGGTTGGTACCGCAAAGCGTCCTTTATCATCCAAACTCAGTGAACTTGCGCCACGAAACATAAACAGCCTGCTTTAAATTATTTTAATCGCCTAGCGATTACTTTGATCCAGTTTGATCCACTAAAAACCACTTTTTACCACAGTCCTCCAGTTTAGGGCTTGACAAGCCTTTTTGTCAAGTAAGCTGACCAGCTTTAACGAGTCTCAAAGCTAGAAAAAATAAGGGTTCAAGCAAAGCGATTGAATTACGTGGGAAAAAGTGGAATAACAGCGAAAAAAAAATTTACTTAGTTTTAATATGCTTATTTCTACATGTTCTGCTTACTGAATAAACAATGAATATTTACAGTTTTTTAAGCATTTTCACCTTCTTTGTAAAATTTACCTAACCGTGTAGTAATAGTTACTGTTTTTTTAAATTACCAACCTTGACAAAACCAGGGGGAAACAAAAAAACACCTGAAATTCAACAGGTTAAAATAAAAGTTAAATTTGGTTTAATCATTGCATCATCTAAATCACTACTTAAATTTTTAACTTATTAAGGATTGATTATGGCTACTGCAACAAATACGAAACCAAACACAACTTCAGATGTTAAGCCTGACGTTAAACTAAAAAATACTGACTCGCCACTTACAGAGAAAGCCACATCAGCGGCGCACGATGCTGTAGATGCACTTTCTAGCAAAGCAGCAACAGCTGAAAGCAGTGTTCGTAAAGGCGCTTCTAGTTCAGCAGAAGCACTAAGCGAAAAACAACTTATTGCACGCGAAAAGCTGAGCGAATGCACTGCAAAAACGCGTGCTTTCGCTTCTGAAAACCCATTAGCAACTGCGGGCATTGCTTTTGCTGCTGGTATGTTAATTACATCATTATTTCGTCGTAAGTAATCAGTGATGAATAACCCACAAACAACCGCAACCAAGGATGGTAACGCGCAAAACCAAGCTACTGAGCAGCCAAGCCAAAAGGACTATTGGCAAGATCATATTGCAAAGCTTTTAGAGTACTCTAAGCAACTCAAGGATGATTACCAGACCCAAGGAGAGATCACCCATCAGCTTGCTAAAGCTGAATGGCGGTTGTCGCTTAGATCGCTTGCATTGATCACTATATTTTTAGGCTGTTTTGCCAGTGGCTTGGTTTTGTTGTGGGCAGGATCTCTAGGTGCTGTTGGATACGGTGTATATGATCTCTTTGGGTCGGTATGGCTGAGTATTGCAACAGCTACTTCACTGCAAGTTGCTTGTTTAGTATGGCTTTGGAAAAACACAGTTTACCTAAGCAATAAAATTGGTTTTAGTAAAACACTTAAAAGCTTAAAGCAGCTATTAAATTTACATGGGAATTAGTATGTTAGTAGATAATTTGATTAAGGCCCCAAACAAAAACGTTCAAGCTCTTAGTAAGCAAATGGATATGCGCAGTGAATTAAAACGCCAACACCATGCGGCGTTTCAATATCGGTTAAAACGTTTTGCAGCAACTAAAGTAGGACTAACAAGTGCTTTTTTAGCCGGTGCTGCTGTACAAGCAGGGAAAAGCGAAACCAGCTTGGTTAGAAAATATGGCTGGCTTGTTAGGCTACTCGCTTAAAGATAAATACCTCTACCGTGATCAGATAAGTAATCAATACTTGGACCACTTGGCACAACTTGTGTCGGGTTGATCATTGTATGGCTAAAATAGTAATGACGCTTAATATGATAAAAATCAACTGTTTCAGCCACACCTCTAACTTGATATAGCTCTCTAAGGTATCCGCTCAGTGCAGGGTAGCTTTCAATTGTGCGTAAATTACATTTAAAGTGACCAACGTACACACTATCAAACCGAATCAACGTAGTGAATAATCGCCAATCAGCCTCGGTGAGTTTGTTTGTGGCTAAATAACGCTGCTTGCTCAGTATCCCCTCTACTGTATCGAGTGCTTTAAATAAATCATTAAATGCCTCTTCATACGCATCTTGAGTTGTTGCGAAACCCGTACGATAAACTCCATTATTTATATCTGGATAAATCAACGCGTTTAATTCGTCAATTTTTAGTTGCAATTCTTCAGGATAAAAGTCATCGGTATTGCCTGTTAATTCATTAAATGCACTATTGAACATACGTATAATATCGGCAGACTCATTACTGACAATTTTATTTAGCTTTTTATCCCACAATACGGGAACGGTTACCCGCCCGGAGTACTTTGGGTTATTTTTTGCATAAACTTGATGTAAGTAATTACTATTAAATAAAGTATCGCCAGTACTGTGGTTTTTCGTATCAAAAGCCCAACCACTATCAAGCATATCAGGGCTAACAACCGACACAGTAATTAAATTTTCCAACCCTTTTAACGCTCTAAATATAAGCGTTCGATGCGCCCAAGGACACGCAAGTGATACATATAAATGATACCTGTTCGCTTGTGCTTTAAAACCGGCCTCGCCCGTTATTCCAGCACTGCCATCAGCAGTTATCCAATGACGTAACTGCGCAGCTTCACGCTCAAACTTTCCGTTACTTGAATCGGTGTCGTACCACTTATCTTGCCATTGACCATCAACTAATAATCCCATGAAACTCTCCTAAAAATAGGGTTAAATTTTGCCGAACTCGCCGTTTTGATAATCACGCACTGCTTGCTGTACTTCAGCTTGCGTCGTCATTACAAACGGCCCCATGTGAGCAATCGGTTGATTAAGTGGATCGCCTGCTAAAACCAAAACACCAGCGCCTTGCTCTGAGGTAATATTAATATTACTGTCTGGCTCTAAAATAAGTAACTTACCAGCTGGGATTGTTTGATCGTCGCTTGTTATTATTGAGCCGCTATGAATATAGATCATTACTTTTTGTTGGCTAAGAGGCTCCAAATGAACGCTTTTACCGGCGGGTAATGTAATGTCAGCAAGTAGAGCATTAGCAGCTAAACCCTGCAAACTACTTGTAAGCGTTTCACTTTCGAACTGCCACGATCCCGCAAGTGCTTTTAACGTCACACCGTGCGTATTTGTAAAACTCGGAGCTGAATTTTGCGTAGTATCTTGATAACGTGGATCGCGCATCTTATCCAAACTTGGCATGTTGATCCAAATTTGAAAGCCATGCAATCCATCAACGGTATCAGCGAGTGGCATCTCACTGTGCATAACGCCGCGCCCTGTACTCATCCATTGCACATCACCTGCTTTAATTGCTTTTTTGTTACCCATTTGGTCACGATGTTCAAAGCCACCTTTTAAAATATAAGTAAACGTTTCAATCCCTCGATGGGGATGCTCTGGAAAACCTCCCATATAATCTTTTTTGTCGTCTGACTTAAGTTCGTCAATCATTAAAAATGGATCTAAATATTTACCATCAAATCCTGGGATACGACTAATACTTACGCCATCGCCATCTTGAGTTGCATAAGCTGTAAGCACTTTTGATATTTTCATTTTTTAATTCACTTTAAAAAAGAAGTTGATGAGGGTATTAAATCATTCATTAAATAAAACAACTATGTCTTTAAATTGGTCATAACATTCTAAAAAATAGAAAGTTATGCTTTATTGTTCATATTTCAAACCTTGTATTACCGTGGTTATTTTTACTTATTTTTTAAATATCCGCTTTATCAATTACTTAAATTGCTGAGTAATTGATTGTTAATCCTGAAGTACTAATGCAAAGTTGTTTAATAATGATTAGTAAAATTAGAATGCAGCTTGCTTTCGACGGCTTTGGTACAGGCTCCTCATCACTTACTTACAATAAATGGATACGACTACTTAAAAATAGAAATGATTTTATGGCGTTTCGAAAAATAAAAAATCATTCTATCTAAATAATCCAACAAAAAGTTTAACTGTTACGCAATAAATAATGAGTCTATGCGGTCAAGTTATGCAATCAGATAAAAGTGGTAGTAGGATAAAATATGGCGAAAGCAACACTAGAGCAGTGGAGAATGTTTAAGGCTGTTGTTGACCATGGTGGATTTGCTGGTGCAAGTGCAGCTGTTCATAAAAGCCAGTCAACGGTTCATCACGCAGTACAAAAACTAGAAGTCGCTTTGCAAATTAAATTACTTGAAGTAAAGGGTCGCAAAGCCTTTTTAACAGACAGCGGTAAACTTATTTTACGCCGCGCAGAGTTTTTAATTGAAGAAGCGAGTAAAATAGAATCTGTCGCCAATACGCTCAGCGAAGGTGTGGAGAGCACATTAAAAATTGCAGTTGATGAAGTATTCCCCCACCCCATTTTGTATCAAGCACTGGCCAGAACCAGTGAACTTTTCCCGCTTTTAAAAATCGATTTAATAGAAAGCGTGTTAACGGGCGCTAACGAGTTATTAAATAATGCCGTTGTTGATTTAGCTATTTCTTCAATTCCTATTTACGGTATTAGTTGTAACCAGCTTTGTGATATAGAATTTGTCGCTGTAGCACACCCAAATCATCCGCTGCATCAGCGCACAGAGACTTTGTCATTTCGTGATTTAAAATTGTATAGGCAAATTGTAGTTCGTGATTCTGGCACGCAAACTAGCCATGATGAAGGTTGGCTAGGCGCAGATATGCGCTGGACGGTTAGTCATTTACGAAACTCTATTGATATGGTTAGCCAAAATTTAGGTTATGCATGGCTTCCTCGTACACAAGTATCTCACCTAATTGAAGAGGAAAAATTAAAAGTACTAAATCTAGAGCAAGGGACAACCCGTGCCCTTAAGTTATATTTAATGTGTAATGACACAGACAGACTAGGGCCTGCTGCACAAGAGTTTAAAGAGCAATTAATTAACCTGAGTTTAGATTAACAATCTTTAACTCATCGCCCTAAGTTATAGTAAATTAAATCACTTGTTTTTCACATCGAGGTGGTCGGCTACATATGCGCCTCGATTGCCTCTTTTTTTTGCGGGGCCTATTGTGCTGTCTATCGCCGTTTGTTGTTCCGTTGCGGCGTTAGTCGAAGCGCCTAAAATAACAATATAGGCACTTATATAAAGCCACATTAACATAATAACTACCCCACCTAACGAGCCATAGGTTTCGTTATAGCTCGAAAAACGCGACACATAAAATGAAAAACCAATAGATGCCAAAATCCAAAGCATGGTAGCAATGGAGGATCCTATTGTGATCCAACGCCATTTAGCTGGCTTTCGGTGCGGGGCGTAGCGATATAAGAGCACTAATGTAAAATTAAATATTAAAGCCAATAATGGCCAAGAAATAAGCTTGATCAGTAAATCTATGCCTTCTTTAAGTCCAACTAAGTTAAGTACAATTGGCAAGATACCAATAATTATAAGTGAAAAAATAGCAACGATAATCGCACCCATAGAAAATAAAAAGCGCACTAGTAACGCTTTAAAAAATGAGCGTTTTTCGTATTCTCGATAACTAATATTACACGCAGTAATAAGCGCCTGACTCCCTTTAGAGCTACTCCAAATAGTAAGTACTAAAGTTCCCAATGCACTGATACTTAAACTAGCGTTTGAACTTTGAGCAAGACTTGAAACTTGAGACAAAATGAGTTCTCGTGAGCTGTCAGGTAATAACGTAACAAACAAACTCAAATGTTCACTAATATCAGTAGGAGAGGAAAAATAAGCATAAATAGAAACAACGGCGGCAATAGCCGGAAAAATAGCAAGCAGTGCATAAAACGCAACTCCTGCAGCAACAAGCGATAAATTGTCCTCGTTCATTTGCTTAAAAATACGCTTAACAATATCCCACCAACCTACTACAGGAATATGCACAGGTTGCGCTGCTTGCTGCCCTCGTTTAGTCTCTTTCATTCTAAATCCCAAAATTTGTGTTACGTTATCTCAGCAAAATGTTTGCCAAGTTATATTGAACATTTGGTACTAAACTTGCTGCTAACAATTATAAAAACTAAACACGGATGACAGCCATGCCCAGTAGCCAAGCAAACAACATAGTACAAAATAATGCCCCTCTCATAACACATAGTTTTGAAGGTGATATACTTTCATGGCATTTTTTCCACGAACAAAGTCTGCAATTACTGCACGCAACAGCGCAAATATTACCCACTCTATTACTTGGCACAGTCCTTTTAGTACTAAGCTATTTAATCGCAGGGCCGCTTTCGCGACTACTTATAAAACCCATCGATTATATGACCGACAGTAAACTCGTTCACTTAGTCGCAAGGCGCAGTATTAGCACCTTAATTATTTTATTAGGCGTGTACTTATTTTTACGTTTAGCTGGGCTTACTGAGTTTGCAGTCGCTATTATGAGTGGAACAGGATTAATAGGCTTAATATTAGGTTTCGCTTTTAGAGACATAGCAGAAAATTTCATCGCCAGTTTATTACTAAGCATACAAAGACCTTTTAAAATTGATGATGTAATAGAGGTAGATAATCGCTTAGGGATCGTTAAAAAAGTAACCGCACGGGCAACAACACTAGTGGATTACGATGGTAATCATATTCAAATACCAAATGCGACTGTGTACAAAAACACCATTAAAAATCTCACCGCCAATCCCAAAATGCGCGGTAAAGTAGAAATAGGTATTGGCTATGATAACGATATACGCAATGCACAAACTCTCGCACTCGACATTGCCAATCAGCAAAGTGCCGTACTAAGCGACCCACCAGCGCAAGTATTAATAAAAAACCTTGGCTCATCCACTATTAACTTTACCTTGTTCTTTTGGGTTAATAGCGAGCAGCACAGCCCATTAAAAGTAGGCTCACAACTTATGCGAGAACTTGTCAACGAATTTACAAAGCACAATATCAGCATGCCTGACGACGCAAGAGAGCGTATTTTACTTACCCCTGCTAACGAAACTATTTTTGGTTCAGAGCAAAAACAATCACCAAAAGTAAAAAACATAGTTAACGAAACAGACGATAAAACTAAAACACTCGATGATGTGAGCAGTGATACTGACGAAATACGTGAACAAGCAGATAAATCAAGAGATCCTGAACAAGGAAAAAATATTATTTAACCTGAACTCTGATTAAGAGATTTTCAGTGAAAACAAGGCTAATTTGCGCGTTAATAGCTGGCCTACTGCAAATAAATTTAATGCAGTTAGCGCTGACAATAACTGCTTGAGATAGATTTATTATCCAGAGTTCAGGTTCTTTATTATAAACACTGCGCATTTGCAGCTTAGCTTGCTAAAATAGGAAAAAATATGTTTTAAGTAAAACAATATGGCATTAACTACTACCTATACACTTGATAGACCTTACTTTTATGAATGCTTCGATGAGTCGCTTCCTTATAGTAAACGTGCGCAACCTAAATATTTTCTACTCGTGCTATTAACAGCACTGGGTTTGTTTGGTATTTATGGTTTAAATGATCATTACTTAGGTTCTTTTTTAATCATGCTGGCAATTCTTGAATGCGTTGCCTTTTACTATCGTCGTCCTTGGTGGGTAACCAGACAAATGCTCAGCAGAGCGTCTGGCTCAGAAGTCACCCTTACTTTTGATGAAGAAGGCATTAAATCGGTTAATCATTACAAAAACTATCAATTAGTATGGCAAGATATAAACGAAGTTATAGATACAGAGCGCGGATTATTATTAAAAAATAAACGTGGTATGCAATATATTTCAAAACAAATTTTAAGCCCCGAAATTATTAATTATATAAACAAAAAAGCCACTCAATGAGTGGCTTTTTTGTTTAGCTAGGTAAATTACTCAGCTATTTTATACCAATCTGCTTATATATGAGGTCTATTTAACGTTGAGAAAATTACGCTAGAACTAGG
>NZ_JJNZ01000030.1 GCF_000690055.1 Pseudoalteromonas fuliginea | reverse complement strand
CCACCTCAGGGCGTGTTGTTATGGCTTTACACACCCAAGCTTTCTCTACCTGCACATATTATTTCAATTAAATGTTCAGGGTTCATATCATCACTTACTTTGTCAGGAAAAAACTGATGTACTCTTCCTCTTTTAAAGCTCGACATTAAATTAAGAGCTGTTTCTAAGTTATTAAGAATGGTTGTAATTTGTGCTATTTTAATATTTGGCAAATCGCGATCTAGTTTATTGGCTAAATCATTATGGGCAATTCTTTTTTTTCGATGCTCAAGAATTGGACCTTTATTTTCATCTATTGCAACTACACATTCATCTAACTGAATTTGAACATCTTCGGGAAATGGACCTAGATCATGTAGCAACCTAGCAAGACTAAGATTTGTGTTCCCGTATCTGGGATTACCAGTTTCTTTGGGATCTAACAATTTTGCCAGTTGAAGTACAATATGATCATGAAACCTAAGTTTAATTAGATCAAAAAGCAAAGGTGAAGAGGGGTATATTTTTTCACGACGAAGCTCTCTACTTGGTTTGTCAAATAAACCAATAAACAAATACCAGTGTTGTTCAATATCCCAAAGTTCTTTTTTGAAAGCATCAAGCAATTTATTTTCCATGTAAAACTTCCTTCGCTATAGAGAGCCATAACGCCCACTTAAGCGGACAAAAATTGTTGGCTATAATTGTGAAGCGGAGCGAAACGTAGCCAACTGTTTTTGTTCCGTTTAAAGTTCTTGTTAGTTGCCTTTTCCATTCTTATCCACTAGTTTCTCTAATTCATCAAATAGATGATCAAAGAATTTGTCATAATCAGTTACAACAACATTAAGGAAGTCTGCATTTAATTCCAACTTAGGATCATAAAGAATTGAATTGAAATTGTTATTACTTTCATCATAAGGGTCGTCAGGCTCATGATGATAAAAACGCTCTAATGACACAGAGTTTATTTTGGAAATGATCTTAATAACTTGCTTATCAATATCCAAGTCTTGATCTAAATATAAACCTGCATGGATTATTTTATTTCTGATCTTAGCATAGTCTTTTATCCTTCCCCACTCAGCCTTTCCAAATGGCTCAGGAAGCCCCATAAACTTTGAAATATAGTTTTTAGCTCTCTCAATTCCTGCGCCATTGAGATCTTTTAACTTTAGTTTAGCCCCGGTTTTAGCAGCATAAAATTCACAGATCTCATCCAATATATGTTCAATATACGAATACTGGGTAATAAAGATTGATGACCAGTGCATAGAGGAATAATCAAATTTCAGTTCATTTTCTGATTCATATGCTAGTTCTAAAAATTTTTCTTTATAAAATTCATCTTCAATCTGTGCTATTTCTAAAGCATTATCGATCTTTTCTTTCTCTAACTTTTCACATAAGAGTTTATTTGAAAATTCTATATAGCGTTTAAGCTCATCGATTCTGTGAAAAATATATTTTCGGTAATATCCTTTAAACAATTTGTTCTCCTTTCATTATAATTTAATGCAATAATCAATGCAGGTAACAGTGGCAACTAACGCCTCATTAAGAGGAAATTTGTAGTTGGCTAAAATGTTGAACGCAGTGAAAACAGCCAACTGTAAATTTTCCTGCTTTAATGACTTGTTAGAAGTTTGAAAGCACCTTACTTGTTAAACTGTCTTTCGCACGGAATTCCATCTCCATCACCGTCCATTTTTGTATTGGGACAGTAACGAATAAAGTACTTTGCTTCTTCATATGATGTCATTTGAGAACAATGTTGCCTACCATCACACTGGTAAGTGACTTTAGGATTAGCTATCTCTTTAGCTTGAGCCAATGTTTTCATAGCATCACTATTTGAGAATTCAGATACCGCTTTTTTATGTGTGGTTTCGACCAGAGCGCTATCTTTAAAATAGAACTGCCAAGCCGCCCCACAAATAACAATGAGAATAAGTAAATTTTTCAATTGAACACCATCCTTGATAAAACTTCTAACGCTTTGCTAAGCGGCTAAAAATGGCTGGCTATAATAGCGAGGTACGAGCACAGCCAGCTGTTTGTGTCCGTTTAAGCAACTTGTTAAATTGCTATGCTTTCGATGGTACCAAGTCATATAGAATCCCATCCTTTTGTTCTTTTACTTTACCGCTTAATATGAGTTGTTTAATTGCTTTTTGAACAGAAGCATTTGATGCTTTTATTTGAGTCGCTATATCTTTGTGGACGTGTTGAGGCCAAGGTTGTACAGGCAATAAAGTCTCTACTCTTGAGATAAATTCATCATCAATTACCAAACCAGTTAATATTTCTTCTGGTTTAACAGTCGTAACTACTTTACCTGCAGTTGATCTATTTAATATTATATCCACACTACATTCCTTGCACTTTATTATATTTTTCTGGTTTGGAACCGTATGAACATCACCAATTATTTTTTTTGTGCAAGATGGACAGTTGAAATTTTCCGATTTCAAGCCGGAAACATTAACTCCAAAATCATCTAAGTTTTCATCATAAATAGAAATAAGGGATATAGAGCAGTTTTCACATGTTAACGGTTTCGCGCTACCGTGCTTAGCTCTTTGTATATAGGATATATTTTTGTTACAAGATGGGCAGTTCTTCACTAAATTTCTTTTTACTATTTTCTTAGCTCTAGGCATAGATATATGCGCACCGGTGATATTACCCGCTAAGCTTTTCATTTCTTTCTTTAATTGATTAACTCTTTTATCAACGATCTCAGCTGTTATTGTATCTTGCTCATATGAATCCCATAAATGATCAACTTTATCCATTAATTTAAGAAGCAATTTTTCGTTTTCTTCAGCTTCTTTACGATGCTCTTCTATTTCTTCTCCAATAACCCCTTGCCAATCACTTAGGGATGTATCATTTACGGATTTCAACATTGCAATCATATGAATTCCACTTAAAATTCTATGTTTACTATCAATAAGCGCATTTTCATCATCCTGCAATTCTTCACCAAGAAATAAACTTAATCTATTAAGCTGATCAGATAAATTATTAACTTTTTCCGCAGCTTTTAATGCATAAGTCCGTAGATTTTCATTATGCATTTCTTTAACTTCACTTATGGCTTCTGCATGCTGAGATGAACTATGGATAGTGGAGAAAATCCAAGATGCCATAACAGATAGAATAGTTAGTAATAAGCTGAGAATGGCACTTTCCTTTGCAGAAAGAGAACCAAATGCAATTATTAATACGCATATAGTTACCCCTATAGATAATAATACCCCTACATTTCTTTCTAGTTTTCCGTTACTACGATTACTCATACACCCTCGAGATTTGATTGCAATTTAACGCTTTGCTAAGCGGCTAAAAATGGCTGGCTATAATAGCGAGGTACGAGCACAGCCAGCTGTTTGTGTCCGTTTAAGCAACTTGTTATACCTCTTCTGATTGAGGCATTCTCTCATTAACCATACCCGGCATTGTGAATACATATAAAAGAAATAACTCTGTAAAAGATAGTATCTCTTCGGCAAATTCTCTGGTAACGGGCTCTTCTTCATGAGCTGATTCGTTACCATCTTCTCTTATAATATGAGCCCATTCTTTTAAAGCACCAGTAATTAAGCCTTCAGCCTCAAGTGCTTCTATTCTTCGGTATAAGGAACCTGTACTTTCAGGGTGAATATTTTTAACTGATACCTCTAAAACTTTCCTAGACATCATTGCAGAGGAATCAAAATTTTCACTTCGGAGAGAAGATATTGCTTGAGAGAAAAAGTTATTAATATTATTTGGTAAATGTTCTGGAATATTTGTTTCTACTTTCCTAGGGTATTCCCTCGTAGTGTTGAAATGCCTATCACTTTCTATGTCGCCTTGATGATCTTTAGGAGAAACGCCTGAATTACTTTTAATTTCAACAAAGTAACCACCATGACAACCGTTACATTTAAACGAAGTAAGCCAAATGTTTGTGTCATGTTTCCTTACTGCTGATATAGCAATAAAAGCTATAGATTTAGTTTCACAATGAGGACAATTCCTTTTTATAACACCCATGCTTAAATTTACTCCTTTGAGGTATAACAGCTTACTGAACACCACTTTGGGAGTTTATAACACCCCAAAACGGCGTATATTACATTGCTTAATAATTCCACTAGACAACTCCCATGTAAACAAGTAATTACGTATTTTGTAAAGTTATTGTTGTTAAAATACACCAAAACGACTTTTAATAATGTTATTGGACAAAACACGAATAACTGTCTATATATACAGTATATTTTTAAAAGTTGAATATCATTTATGAAATCTCTCTTTCTAACCATGATTAAAGACCATATGTATAGCAAACGGTATGCAAAGAGCACTATTGAAGCTTATCTTTTTTGGATAGCTAGCTATATCCGCTTTAATAATATGCAGCACCCAAGCTCTATGGGAGACACTCAAGTGGAATCGTATTTGAACCATTTAGTAAACTCGCAAAACGTAGCGCAAGGCACACAAGCGCAGGCACTAAATGCGCTAAGTTTCCTATATAAAGAAATAATTAAGAGCCCCCTTTCATTATCATTAGACTTTGTAAAAAGTGAACGCCCAAGAAAACTACCCGTTGTGCTTACTCAAACAGAAGTTTCAGCGCTATTTAAACACTTTGTAGCAAAGCATTATTTACCCTGTGGATTACTTTATGGCAGTGGTATGCGATTAATGGAGGTACTGCGTTTACGAGTACACGATATTGACTTTGACTATAACTGCATTCGAATTTGGGATGGCAAAGGAGGCAAAAATCGTGTTGTAACCCTTGCAGTAGAGCTCATACCGCAATTACGTTCTCAAATACAATTAGTTGATAGTTACCTGCAATTAGATCTGAAAAACCCATTATATAGCGGCGCTTACATGCCGCATTTGTTACGTAAAAAATATCCAAACCATAACAAACAGTTAGGTTGGCAATATTTATTTTCATCACACAAATTAAGTATTGATCCTGAGAGTAAGCAATTGAGACGTCATCATATCGATGAAAAGCAATTACAACGCGCGGTTAAAAAAGCTGCTTTTGATGCACATATTAATAAACACGTTACACCACATACTTTGCGCCACTCTTTCGCTACGCATTTGCTGCAAAGCGGCGCTGATATACGCACAGTACAAACACAACTGGGTCACAGCGACGTGCGTACTACGCAAATATATACCCATGTATTACAACAAGGTGCCAACGGAGTTATCAGCCCTTTTTCAAGATTATAAACTCCCCTATTTAAAACAAAAAAGCACAACCCAAAAGATCTATGCTTTTTTAATCAACCTTAAACCAGCTCCCTTTACAAACGAATTCCGCCGTCTACTGCTACTTTTAAAAACATAAAAAAGCCCCGCTTGTTTTTACACAAGCGGGGCTCCACACTAATTTTTTACTCAAGAATAAAAGCGCCGATACTGCGGGCGCTTTGCATCATTGAATTTAATTTTACTGATTAACTACGCTTTTAAGCGGGTTAATCGGCTGTGCGTTATCGTCTAGTATGTTCATATCAAAATCGAACTCATCTACACGAATCGCTTTTTCACGTTTGATGTTGTAATCAATTAACTGAACGTGTTCAGCTTGGGTAATTACGTTCGCCGCTAGTGCGTTATCAAGCGTAATGTTAAAACGTGCACCTGGTTTAATTACTTTAGCACGTAGTGCTTTTTTAACTTTAGCCAGCTCGCCAAGTGATGCCATTTTAGCTTTGTAAGCTTGCTCATTAATATGATGACCATCGCCCTCAACTGGCTTAACTAAATGCGTAATTTGCGCTTTAAATGCGGTATCTAGCTGAGCTTGCTTAGCTAGTTCGCGGATTAAATCATCGCTAATTTTTGGCATTTTAGTTGAGTAGTTCATTGTAATGAAACGAATAAACTTACGTGTACCACTTGCAGGGAAGTTATCTAAAAACTTATGCAATGCTTCTTCAGCACTTTGTAGTGCAAAACGCGTCGCGTAATGGAAATACGGCGCTGCTTGCTCACGGTCACTACTTGATACTTTTTGCTCGTAATATTTAATTGATGCCATAGCTGCATATAAGAAGCTCATTACATCGCCTAAACGTGCCGATAGCATTTCTGCTTGTTTTAACTTACCGCCAAGTACAAGTAACGAAAAGTCTGCGTACACTGCAAGTTTTGCAGATAACTTATGTACTGCTTTTTCGTAGTCGCGTACTTCTGGTAATTCAGAGTTTGCACTTGCTGTAAATGGTAAAACACCAAGGCGGAAAGCACGTAAGCTGTTTGCTGTGCTGTAGCCAATTGTTTTACGTAAAATACCGTTAAATTCTTTATCTGCGCCTTTGTCTTCGCTATGAATTGACTCAACCATAGATTGTAAATATGGGTGACAACGCATAACACCTTGACCAAAAATCATTAGGTTACGAGTAAGAATGTTCGCGCCTTCTACCGTAATGGCAATCGGCTGAGCAACATAACCACTTGCTAAGGTATTTTGTGGACCGTTTTGAATCGCTTTTCCTGCTTGAATATCCATTGCTGAATCAAGTACGTCGCGACCAAGCTCTGTCATGTGGTATTTAGCGATTGCGGTTACTACTGATGGCTTTAAGCCCATGCCTAAGCCTTCAGTTGTAAGTACGCGCATTGCTTCTTGTAGGTATGTTTTACCTGCAATGTCAGCTAGTTTTTCTTGAATACCTTCAAATTGGCCAATCGCTAAACCAAACTGTTCACGCACTGCTGCGTATTCAGACGCTGATTTAAATGCAACTTGTGCTGTACTCACACCTAGCGCAGGTAATGAAATACCACGGCCGGCACCTAAACAGCTAACCAGCATTTGCCAACCACGGCCGATGTTTTTCTGTCCACCAATAACAAAGTCCATTGGTACAAATACTTTGTTACCACGTGTAGTACCGTTGTAAAAACGAATACCCATAGGGTCGTGGCGATTACCAAGCTCAACACCTGGGTGCTCTTTTGGAATAAGTGCACAGGTAATACCTAAGTTTTCTTTACCACCTAATAAACCATCAGGGTCAACTACTTTAAATGCTAAACCAAGTACGGTAGCAATAGGTGCTAGTGTAATGTAGCGCTTGTCCCAAGTAATTTCTAAACCAAGCACTTCTTCGCCGTTGTACATACCTTTAGTTACTTTACCAACATCAGGAATACCGCCTGCATCAGAACCCGCTTCTGGGCTTGTTAATGCAAAACATGGAATATCTGTACCATTTGCTAGGCGTGGTAGGTAATGTGCTTGCTGTTCTTGCGTACCAAAGTGAAGTAGTAACTCACCTGGGCCTAACGAGTTTGGAACCATGACGGTTACCGCAACTGCTGAACTTTTAGTCGCAATTGTGCCAACAATAGTAGAGTTTGCATAAGGGCTAAACTCTAAACCACCAAACGACTTAGGAATGATAAGCGAGAAAAAACGCTCTTTTTTCAAAAATTCTAAGATGTCATTTGGTAAATGAATGCCGTTTTGAATCACTGAATCGTCAATCATGCCCAGTAGTTCTTTTACTGGACCGTCTAAGAATGCTTGCTCGTCTGCGCTTAATGTAGCTGCAGGTACGTCGCGCAATGCGCTGAAATCAGGTTTACCTTGATAGATAGACCCTTCAAGCCATACATCACCCGCGTCTAACGCTTCTTGTTCAGTGATAGAAATACTTGGTAATACTTTTTTTAGTTTTGTACGTAAACTCATGATTGAACTCATCCGACCAGCTAAATAATACCTACATTACGTCATAAAAAATCGTTTAGATCAATTACTCTATTCAATTAATTAACAGTTTTTTCAATTTATTTTCTTTACCTGAACGTAAACTGTTGAAACACAAAGGCTTACAGTTGTACGCTGAAAATAACTGTTTTTATTAAAATGACGAATAAAACAGCTAATAAACCTGAACTCTGGATAATAAATCTATCTCTAGCAGCTATTTTCAGCGCTAACTGCGTTGAATTTACTTGCAATAGGCCAGCTATTGACGCGTAAATTCGCCTTGTTTTCATTGAAAATCTCTGGCTAGAGAAAATAAATTTAAATATCACCATGATTCAATATGTTAGTAAATCTCTTAACCAAAGTTCAGGTTAATAAATAAAAATACGATTTGGTGGGATGCAAAATACATAAAATAGGCATAAAAAAACGCAGCATAAAATGCTGCGTTTTTTAAAGTGACGTATGCTTATGGTGCTACATGAACAACTTGTTTACCCGTAAAGCCACCCGCTAATTGCTTATTAAGCGCATCAGACACAGCCTGTGCATTAAACTCAACTGCGGTGAGTGCAGGCGTTTTAATATCGCCATTACACGCGCCTTCTAGCAATAAGTTACCCATAAAGCTTAAACGCTGTTGTGCACATAAACTATTAGCAAGCCATGCACCACCAAGCGATACCACGCTAATATTGGGCGCTCTGCGATACATTAGGTCCTGATCAAAGCATGGCAATGGATTTAGGCATGCAATTTTGCCGCAAAAGCGCATTAACTCAATATTACGAGCTGTTGACTCACCACCAATTGTATCTATAACGGCATCAAAACCTTGCGGGCCGAGCTCTCTGCGAATTTTGTCACACAACTTTTTATCGTTGTAATCAAAAACCACCTCAGCACCTAACTGCTTAACCAGTTTATGGTTTCTTTTCGATGCAGTTGCAAAAACGTTTGCCCCCCGCTGCTTAGCATACTGAATAGCAAACTGCCCTACGGCCCCCGCACCACCTTCGATAAGTACAGTGTCGCCTTCGTTAATACTTAATTTGTCTATGCTTATAAGTGCAGCCATACCGGCACAAGGCAAAATAGCGGCCACCGCAGGGCTTAACCCTGCTGGTAATACCGATACTGCGTAGTTAGGTACTTTTGCGTATTCACTCAATACACCTTGACCACCCACACTGGCATGCCACATGACCCGCTCACCCACGCTAGGAAAAACGCCTTTATTTGCTTTTACCACCACTCCCACGGCGTCAAGACCTAAAACATGGGGGTATTGCCAATTACAAAAACCCGATTTGGCAAATTGCCCATCAACAGGATTTAAGCCAACGTATTCAACTTTAATAAGCAATTCGTTGTCTGCACACTCTGGGACAGGCAATTGAACGTCAGCCAAGCTAATTTCTTCGTTTGGCTCTGGTAATACAATGGCGCGCATAGTGTGCGGTATAGTGTATTCATGTGTAACATCAGTATTAGGCATCAATATAACTCTACTTCTTAGTGTTGCTTAAAGCATAACTCCATCGCCCGTTAAATGACTGATAAGCATTAACTTTAGCGAGTAGCGATGAAATTTTTGAATCGACAGCGTTCTCTTGCGCTATTAAAACATCCTGACGCGCATCTAACAACTCAAGATAAGGAATTTGCCCTTCTTCGTACATTGCCTGTGCTTGTAAAAATGCTTTATTAGCAAAGTCATAACGCTCATCGGCAAAGCGTTTTTGCTGTGCTTGATTGACCAACAATTGCAGTGAAAGTTCACTTTCACTTAGTGCACTTAACACCACTTGTTGATAATCGCTGTAAGCGGCCTCACTTAAAAACTGCTGCGCGTCACGCTGCGCTAAAAGCGCAGGATAACTTAAAATAGACCACTGTAACTGCGGCGCTACTTGCCACTGTTGTTGTGTATCACTAAAGCCATTACTACCTAAACTAAGTACTCCAGCAAAACCACTTAAACTTATATCTGGCAATAACGCTTTGCTTGCGGCAACACTTAAACTGTTAGCTTGGCTAAAGTTATAAAGCGCACGGCTAATATCGGGTCTTAGTGCAATTGCGTTATTTGGCTCATTAAGAGACACCTCAAACTCATGCTCTAAAATAGCTTGTTCATTACTTAATTCAACGTTTTGCGTTAAACGCCCAGTAAGCACGGCAAGCGTAGATAAATCGCGATATTTTGCATATTCAAAAGCAGGAACAAGTGCTTGCTGCTGTCTAAGCTGCGCCATAGTACGATTTAAATCAAGTTCGCTTGCAACACCTTCATCAACGCGAGCTTGTAGTACGTCTATGCTTTGTTCAAGCGCTTCTATTTGCAGCGCTACAATGTGTTGTTTTTCAACATTACCCTGATAGCTAACAAACCCTTTAACAACCGACGAGACTACTTCAATCTGAAGTAAACGTACTTGCTCTGCTTGGCTCATAGCCGATGCATTTGCCGCATCAACCAATGCTGTAATGCGCCCAAACAAATCAAGTTGCCAGTCGAGCGCTAAATTAGCACTTGATTGGCGGCTATTTACATCGCCTAGGCCACTGCGCTGAGCACTAATTTCAGCGCCACCTTGCGGCAGGTATTGTGCTTTTTGCTCACCTAATCGTGCGAGCGCACTTTTAAGCGTTAATTGGCTAGTTTTTAAATCGTAGTTATTTGCAAGTGCCTGAGTTACCAGCTGATTCAATTGGCTTGATTCAAGCCCTTTCCACCAGCTTGTTTCGTCAGCGCCAGTAAGCTGCTCAGCAACGGCTGCTTTTGCAACAAACTCATTAATTGCGTTTTGCTCACTGAGCGTATCTATTTTGCTCGCACAGCCTGATAAAAACGCAGCCACCAATACAGTACTTATTGTTAAGCGTGTTTTTAGCGTTTTATTTGCTAACTTATTCATGTGGTAACTCCTGCGCTTTTTCTTTTTTATTTACTACAAGCATATAAAATACCGGTGTAAACAATAAGCCAAACACGGTTACACCAATCATGCCTGAGAACACGGCATTACCCATTGCATGGCGCATTTCGGCTCCTGCGCCGGTTGCCAATACAAGCGGTATAACACCAGCTGTAAACGCAATTGAGGTCATTAATATTGGGCGCAGGCGCATACGACACGCCGCTAATATGGCATCAAAATGTGATAATCCAGTCTCATTTTGATCTTTCGCAAATTCAATCATAAGAATCGCATTTTTGGATGCCAAGGCAACTAATACGATTAATGCTATTTGCGTAAATATATTGTTGTCTGAACCTACAAACCACACACCAAGTAGCGCTGAAAATATGGTCATTGGCACGATTAAAATAATAGCCAATGGTAAACGCAAGCTTTCATACTGAGCAGCAAGTACCATAAATACCAGTAGCACTACCAGTGGGAATACATACACCATGGTATTACCCGCAAGTACTTGTTGGTAAGTAACCTCAGTCCACTCGTATTCAATACCACTTGGCAAGTTATCAGCAAGGATTGCTTCAATCGCCAGCTGTGCTTGATCTGAGCTGTAACCCGGCGCTGGGCTGCCGTTAAGTTCTGCACTTGGGTAGCCGTTGTAATGCATTACACGGTCAGGACCAATTGTTGGTGTAACCGTTAATACTGAACCTAATGGCACCATGTTACCCGCGCGGTTTCTTACTTTTAAATTAAGGATTTGGTCAGGGTCTAAACGGTAATCAGCATCTGCTTGCGCATTTACCTGGTACGTACGACCAAACAAGTTAAAGTCATTTACATACACCGAACCTAAGTAAATTTGTAATGCATTAAATACTTCATCAAGTGGAATACCCTGAATTAGTGCTTGTTCGCGGTCTACATCTATATCCATTTGTGGTACTTGAATACGAAAACTTGAGTAAAGCCCCATTAACGCAGGATCTTGCTGTGCTTTACCAATAACCGTTTGCAGGCTATTAAATAACGCTTCGAATCCTTTGTTTGATCGGTCTTCAATTTGCAACTTAAAGCCACCTGTTGTGCCTAAACCTTGAATTGGCGGTGGCGGGAATACCGCGACAAATGCTTCATCAATTGCGGCAAACCGTTGGTTTAGCTGCGCGGCAATTGCCATTGCAGATTTACTTGGATCGGCGCGGTCTTCAAACGCATCTAAAGGTGTAAAAACAATACCGCTGTTAGGGCTATTGGTAAAACCATTTACCGACAAACCAGGAAAAGCAACCGTATGCGCAACACCCGGAACATCTAAGGCAATTTGCTGCATTTGTCTTAATACATCTTCAGTGCGGTCAAGGCTTGCTGCGTCTGGTAACTGAGCAATCGCCACTAAGTATTGCTTATCTTGTTGTGGAATAAAGCCACCAGGTACGGTATCAAACAGTTTAATTGTACCGCCAACCAGTGCAACATAGGCCACCATAGCAATTAGGCTTAGACGAATTAGCTTTTTAACCAATTTTTCGTAGCCCTTTGCGCCACGGTCAAATATGCGGTTGAATGGTTTAAATAACCAACGACCAAATAATTTATTTAGTAAACGTGTAAATGCATCTGGTTTTGCATCGTGCGATTTTAATAACAGCGCTGCTAATGCAGGTGAAAGTGTTAATGAATTAAACGCTGAGATAATAGTCGAAATTGTAATTGTAAGTGCAAATTGCTTATAAAACTGACCAGACAAACCTGTAATAAAGGCGGTTGGAATAAATACTGCACTTAATACCAATGCAATAGCAATAATAGGGCCGGTTACTTCGTTCATAGCAACGCGGGTGGCTTCAAGTGGTGATAAACCTTGCTCAATATTACGTTCAACGTTTTCTACAACTACAATCGCATCATCTACAACAATACCGATGGCAAGTACTAAGCCAAATAACGATAAAGTATTAATCGACACACCCAACCACTGCATAACAGCAAACGTACCAATAAGTGAAATAGGCACAGCAATAAGCGGGATAATAGACGCACGCCATGTTTGTAAAAATACAATAACTACAATTACAACCAGTACAATAGCTTCAAGTAACGTTGCAATTACTGCGTCAATCGAGCCGCGTACAAATACAGTAGGATCGTAAACAATGTCGTATTTAACCCCTTCAGGAAAATCTTTTGATAAACGCGCCATGGTTTCGCGCACTTGATCCGAAAGCTCAATAGCATTAGAACCTGGGCGCTGAAATATAGGCATTGCGAGCGCTGGTTGAGTGTCTAACTCTGCGCGCAGTGAGTAAGTATCTTGCCCTAATTCAACACGTGCAATATCAGATAAACGTGTTAACTGACCTTCATCGCCTACTTTAATAATTACTTGTTCAAACTCTTCAATACTATTTAAACGCCCTTTCACATTTAATAGTATTTGGAATTGGCTGTCGTTTGATACCGGCTGAGCACCTAAGCTACCTGCGGCCACTTGTTGGTTTTGCGAACGAAGCGCAGTTACAACATCGGTTGCTGTTAGCTCACGTGCTGCTAATGCATCTGGGTTTAACCACACCCGCATTGAGTATTTGCCCGCACCAAATAAGCGAATGTCGCCTACACCAGGTAGTCGTGCAATTTCGTCTTTAACATACAAATCGGCATAGTTAGATAAATACGCGGTATCGTGTGTTTTTTCTGGCGAATATAAATGCACCACCATGGTTAGATCCGGTGATGACTTTTCGGCTACCACGCCTAAACGTTGTACTTCTTCTGGCAAACGCGGCAATGCACTGTTTACACGGTTTTGTACTTGTACTTGAGCACGGTCTAAATCGGTACCCAATGCAAATGTTACCGTTAGGGTCATACGCCCATCGCTGGTTGCTTGTGAAAACATGTACAACATGTTTTCAGTGCCGTTTATTTCTTGCTCCAGTGGTGTTGCCACTGTTTGAGCAATAACCGTTGGGTTAGCACCGGGGTAACTTGCTGTTACAACTACTGTTGGTGGAACAACTTCTGGATATTCACTGACCGGTAGCTGAAATAAAGAAATGCCACCTGCAATTAAAATAACTAAAGACAACATAGCCGCAAATATCGGCCGTTGAATAAAAAAGTGTGAAAATTTCATCAATAAACCTTATTGCTTAGCCACTAAGCGTGATTCGTCATTAGAGAGTGTGAATGCAACATCACTGCTGTCTATTGTCACTGTGTTTGGTGCAATTGGCATACCTGGGCCTACGCGAGCTGGACCATTTACGGCAATCACATCACCTTCAGACAAACCCGATGTTACTGCGCGAAGCGAACCATAACGCTCACCCACAGTGACTAATTTGTACTGCAATACGTTGTTTTCGCCAACGGTTAATACAAAGCGATTTTTTAAATCAGTGCCGATTGCTCTGTCTGGCACAATAATTTGTTCACTAATTGAATTAGCCGCTAATTTAATACGCGCAAATGACCCTGAACGAAGTTGGTTATTATCTTCGTCAAATACAGCGCGCACACGCAAAGTACCTGTAGAGGCATTAATTTGGTTATCAATAAAGTTGATATACCCTTTGTATGCAAAGTCGTGTTGCCCTACTTTTTGCATAACAACAGGCTGGCGGCTAGCGGCTGTTACATTACTAAAAGCACTATTCCAAGTGCGTTCATCAATATCAAAGTATGCATACATTTTTTCATTAGAAACAATACTTGTTAATACACTTTGACCCGCAATAATATTATTGCCTTTAGTAATGTTTGCACGCGAAATAACACCATCAATTGGCGATACAATTGAAGTGAATTCTAAATCTAGTTCGGCTGATGTAAGCTGTGCTCGCAAAGCAGCAAGCTGTGCTTCACGTTGGCGTAAAACAGATGTACGAGATTCAGCCTGCTCAGTAGAGATTGCTTTACGCTGTGTTAAACGTACCGCGCGTTTAGCTTCACTTTTTGCTTGCTCTAATGCAGCTTGTGCACTGTTAATTTGTGCTTCAAGGCTGGCTACCACAGCCGCAAATGGGCGGTCGTCTAACTTAAATAATAGGTCGCCCTTTTTAACATTGTCGCCTTCATTAAATGCAATGTGATCAATAACACCTGACACACGCGGCATTAATGCCACTTCTTGAGGAGACTCTAAACGCGTTGTATAGGTGTGCCAACTCTGTACTGGTTTAACAAGTACCGTTGCAACATCAATTGGTTGAAGATGTTGCGCCTGAGCTGAAGGTGGTGTGCTTTCGTCAGCACAACCCGCAAGTGTTAATAATGCGCCAGCGAGTGCAGCAGCAATTAAATGTTTTTTCATGAAGACGCTCCTTTTATAATTAGTGTTGCATAGTACGTATTAAGCTTGCGGACAAAAAGCATAGATTTTTAAATTCATTAGTGCCAAAATGGCATCAATAAATTAATTAGGATGTAATAATGGATACGACAAGTCGGCTTTTGATGTTGCTTGAGGTGGTAGAACAAGGCTCCTTTGCCAAAGCGGCTGAAATTCGTAATATTGACCGTTCTGTTATTTCTAAGCAAATTAGTCGCTTAGAAGACGAACTCGGCGTTAGGCTACTTAATCGCACGACTCGCTCATTTTCACTCACTGCTGCAGGCGCAGAAATGATAAAAAAAGCCGCTGAGCTAAGAGAGCTGCTTGGTGAAACAGTGCGCATGGCTGAAAACTACCATTTAGAGCCCCGAGGCGTATTAAAAATCACATCATCAACCTTGATCGGACGCCGTTACTTGCAACCGGTACTGAATAATTTTCAAAAACGCTTTCCTCAGGTTGAGGTAGAACTTCGTTTAGATGATAGGCTCGTTGATATTGTGTCCGAAGGCTTTGATTTAGCATTTAGAGTTGGCGAGCCAAAAGATTCATCGCTTATTGCTCGTAAAATTGCGCGTAACCGACTATTGATTGTCGCAGCACCTGAGTTTATAGAGACTTATGGGATGCCTAAAACAATGGAAGATTTAGCAGATTTGCCCGCAGCAAGCTATGCTAGCAATTCTATAAGGGTTGAAGGAGTCGATTACTACAATAGTAAAGGTGAGCCTTGTGAGCAAAAAATAAAGAGCGTATATCGTGCAAACGATGCGGAAGTACTCCTAATGAAAGCAATTTCAGGCACGGCCTATTTTGTAGCACCCGCATTTATAATTGGCAATGAAATCACCGAAGGTAAATTAATTCCGCTCTTAACGGATATAAAATTGATGGAATACAGTGCTATGTATGCTGTGTACCCACATCGTGACTTACCTGTGCGAACGCGATTGTTTTTTGATGCGGTCCGAGAGTACTTAGGAAAAGATAAACCAATTTGGGAAAATGGCATTCCTAACTTTGAACAAATGTATTAAACCAAGTTGAGTAGAGTTTTCTTCAATACGTTAACCATATACTTTATTGCGCCCAAGGCGTTTTGCTTTATAGAGTTCTTTATCTGCTAAGTTCACAAATTCAAGAAGAGTTTGACCATTTTTGTATTCAGTTACCCCAATACTGATGGTTAAATTAATCACTTTACCGTCAATGTCTATATTAGTGGTTTCAACTATCGATCTTAGTTTTTCTGCAGCGGCAAACGCATCATCAGCGTTTTTGAATGAGCTAAGAAGTGCAAACTCCTCGCCTCCTACTCTAAATACATACCCTTTAGCGAGAGTCACTCTTAACAATGCAGCAATTTCTACGAGTACTTTATCGCCGACATCGTGACCATATTTATCATTCACTTGTTTGAAAAAATCTAAATCTAATAAAAACAAAAAAAGTTGAGATTTATCTTGTAGTTCCACTTCAAAATAATGGCTCATTGAAAGTCGATTGCCTGCTCCTGTTAATGGATCAAGTAATGCTAAGTTTTTTAATCGTTTAGAAGAATGTGCCCTACTCACTTCAAAAATATGTGACACTGCCCATATACTTATGTACGTGAGTGATAAATTTAAGCTTAGATTAAATGTGGTAAAGGGGAGCAATGGCGACTTTTCGAATAAGATAATACTTTGCAGACTAAGTAAGGACGCTGATAAAATTACCCCTGCGTATTTACCAAGCAGAAGATAATACAAAATGGGGAGCGCAAATGACCAAATGAATACACCATTTTTAGGCGTTGCTATGTAAGTTCCAAACACCACTATTAATGTAATAAGCGCGCACATTACAATCGATTGCCAAGCTTGAAGCGCTTGTTTACCTAAGCGAATAAAAGTGTACAAACAATATAAAGAAAAACATATTTCTAAATAACCAAGTGTATAAAAGTTGTTTACTGTTAAATTAAAGGCAGAAAAGATTGCAGATAAGCTGCCAAAGCAGAAGCACATCCACCTAAGTACATTCCATCTCAGAACTTTAGTACTATTAAGAGCTGCGATATCCATTCATAAAACTTAATAATGAAATAAAAATCCAGTTTAACGTGAAAAATAGAGATAACAAGCTTTACAAATATAAAATTCTGAGTATTAGTACTGTTTTTAGTAAGTTAAGTTAGGGCGTGTTGACCTTTGGTGGGTGAATTTGCAGCAGTGTGTTTGGTTTTTAGGGAAGGCAGAGCCTATGTAGTGTGGTTATTCCCCATCAATAGGCGATACCGCAACATAAATACCAAACACGCGCAGCCAGTTGGCTCATCCTAAGAGCGATTTATTCCTTGTTGCATACATAGATGTAACAAGGAAAGTAACGCAGAAACTGTTACCAAATTCGCAAACTTCACGCTGCGATTAAATCGCCCTTCCATAGTAATAAAAAAACACTTTATTGCTGCGGGCTTATTTATACTTAAAAATCAGCTAGCCACCCAACATCGATAAATTAGTCGTAATACCCGTATTACCTTGTTGCAATAAGTGGGATGGCTTTTTAGTTTTAATATAGCGCGATAACAATGCGATTAACGCTTCGTTTGAATCGCTGTTCATATGCTCTCTTAGAGAGATGCCCTCTTCAGAGAATAAACACAAATGTAAATTACCTAACGAAGACACCCTTAATCTATTGCAGGTACTACAAAAGTCGTTGCTATAGGGCATTATTAAGCCAATATTACCTTGATAATCTGGGTGCGAAAACTCTTGCGCGGGGCCGGCTGAAGCACCTTGAATGATACGTTGCCACCCTTTTTGCAATAACTTGGTTTTTATTGATTCACCTGAGAGATGGTTTGCATCAAAAAAATCTTTATTATCGTTTGTCTGCATCAATTCAATAAAACGAATAGTGACAGGTCGGTGTTTAAGCCAACTTAAAAAGGTGTCTAGCTCTGAGGCGTTATATTGTCTCATCAGTACACTATTTATTTTTACTGACGAAATACCGCTATCAACCGCTGCATCTATACCACGCATCACAGACGCAAATTTATCGTGCCCTGTAATTGAGTTGAACATACGTGGATCAAAGCTATCAATACTCACATTAATGGCACTTAAGCCGGCATTTACCCAATCATTAATGTTTTTTTGTAAAGAAAAACCATTTGTGGTCGCGGCGATTTGACTTATACCAGTTGTGTCTTTTGCTGCGCGGATGACATCTATAAAGTCTTTTCGAAGCGTTGGCTCCCCGCCGGTAATACGTACCTTTTTAATACCATGATGAGCAAATGCTTTAATTGTATTACTTATTTCGTTAAGCGAAAGAAAGTCTCGGTCGTGGTCACATTGATAACCATTTGGTAAACAATAAACACACTTAAAATTACACACGTCGGTAATTGATAAACGTAAGTAACTAAATTCTCGTCCTGCTGGATCGACTAACATAACTAAACCTTGGGTATAACTTAAGTATATTTATTACATGTTAAAGAGGTCGCATTAAAATACAAACCTCTTACACATATACTGCTTTTACTGTTTTATGTTGACAAGCCCTTTTTAAGCTCATCTGGTTTCATAGGTAGGTTTCGTAAACGAACGCCAACCGCATTAAACACGGCATTACCAATCGCGGGGGCGATACCAATAACGCCCGGCTCACCTAAACCAACCGGAAACTCGTCACTTTGTATAAATTCAATATCCATATCCGGTACATCTTTCATTCTAAGTGGTAAGTAAGTATTAAAGTTGGTCGCTGAAACCTGTCCATTTTGATACGTATTTGATTCATGCAACGCAAGGCTCGTTCCCCAAAGTGCAGACCCCTCTAATTGCGCTAACGCGCCATCAGGATGAACTATTAAACCTGCATCAACAACAATATACAGCTTTTTAAGGGTAATTTTTCCATTACCACGATTTACATGCACATGTGCCGCTGTAGCAATCCATGCAGGCATTGTACGTTCTTGCCCTGAGCTCGCTGAAAAGCCGATACCTTCACTTTCACCTAACTTAATATTGGCTACTTTTTCAGATACTTTTGTAAGTACGTTATGCAAGCGTGCTGCCCCGCCGATACTCTCTGGTGCTTTACCTGCTTGCTTGCCTTTTGCATCTAGCATTTCAAGGCGAAAAGCAACAGGATCTTTCCCCTGTTTGTGTGCAACCTCGTCAATGAACGATTCAAGGCTCCACGCAATCCAACCTGGCCCAACCGAGCGTAACCATCCTGGAATGAATGTGCTTTGTACAAGCTCATTATTAATGGCTCTTGCGCGATGGCTGTTCATGCTATACCAATGATCGGCACCCGATGCAGAAAACGCGTCAAACTTGCCTTTTCCATCAACACCTGGGGATAAAAACCCCGGTGCCATTGCTTTGGTTGGCCAACCCGCAGCAAAAGCATGTTCTAAGCCCGTGAAAACGCCGTTTTTATCAAACGATGCTGTCATTTTTGCAACAGAAGCTGAGCGTGATTGGTCAAATAAGCTGTCATCAGCTCGAGTAAATACAAGTTTTACAGGTTTGCCTACTGCTTTAGCTGTAAGGGCTGCGGGTACAGTCCAATCACCAAATAATCTACGACCAAAGCCACCACCTAAATAATAAGGGCGAATAATCACTTTCTCTTGCGCTACTTCAAGTGCTTTAGCTATCGCAGGTAGTGTTAGCGACTGCCATTGATTACCGGTATGGATAATCCAATTTCCATCTTTATACTGAGCAAGGGCATTTAAAGGCTCTAATTGGTAATGGCTAGCGGTCGCTGTGGTATACATTGATTCAAGTAATTCTTTGGCATCGCTTTGCGTTTTCTTAATATTGCCTTCATCAACAAATAAAGTGCCTGAATCGGTTTGCTCACACAAACGTATACCCTCTTTTTGAATATCAGACTCAGTTACGTTTGCTGCGTTACCTTTTTTATACTTAACCTTTAGTACATCAACCGCTTTAATGGCACTGGGGTAGTTATCAGCAAGTACAACAACCCACCCTTCTACCGTATTACTCGGGTCGGTTAAAATCTCATAACCTTTGTACCCTTTAATCGCTTTTGCTGCTGTGTCATCAACACTTATCACTTTGCTGCCAAACCGTGTTGGCGGAATTACTGGACGAGCATAGAGCATCCCCTCAACTTCTACGTCAATACCATACACAGCAGTACCATTGGTTTTAGCTGGTATATCAAGCGCTTTAAAATCTTGTTTAAGCCCTGTTAAATGACGTTTATTGGCAGGTTTTAGTGGTAAAGTAGCAACTTCTTCACTTGTAAAAGTACGATTAAACTCACCTTTTTTAACTAAATCAGTATAACTAACAGATTTATCGCCAGAGATTATATACCCTTTTTCAGCGTGGCATGTATCCACAGCCACACCCAGCATTTTTGCGCCTGCTTCTATTAGCGCAATTCTACCAGCGGCACCTGCTTGGGATAGTGGTTTAAAGCTTTGAAAAACCGACCACGAACCGCCAGTTACCATATAACCCCATTTTTCATGGGTATCTACATACGTAATTGATACTTTTTCCCAATCACATTCCAGCTCATCTGCAACTATACGCGCTAATGCAGTGCCTATATGTTGACCCATTTCAGCCTTTGCAATGCTTACTTCAACGCCACCTTCGGTGTTCATTGTCCACCAAATTGTAGGAGAGAATGCTTGCTGAGCTATTGATTCTTTAGCGCTTAGCGAGCCCGAAAAAAATGCTGGAGCAAACGCCATAACCAAACCTGCGCTTGCAGTACCAATCATGAACGAACGGCGGTTTAAATTAACGGTTTCACTATTTTTTTGAAATAATTTTTTCATTATTAGCTCCAGTTAAGCGTCTTGTGCGTTTGGATCAAAAATATTGACAACACTTTGTGACTCATCAGCCGCTCGTTGAATCGCTGTTTTAATGCGTTTGTATGCCATACAACGGCAATAGTTGCCGTTCATATAGTTGGCTATTTCGTCTTCAGAGGGATTTGGGTTCGTTGCCAGTAATGTAGCTGCTTGCATTATCTGACCCGATTGGCAGTAACCACATTGTGGGACTTGTTCGTCAACCCATGCCTTTTGCAGTGGGTGTTCGTTATTTAATCCTTCGATGGTAGTAATTTTTTTGCCCGCAATAGCGCCTACAGGTAACAAGCACGAACGCGTAGCTTGTCCATCTAAGTGCACAGTACACGCACCACACATCCCAATACCACAACCAAATTTTGTCCCTTTTAGTCCAATTTCATCACGAATAACCCATAACAACGGTGTATCTTCACTCGCGTGTGATTCAATCACCTTGCCATTAATTGTAAACGTCACCATAGCTTGCCCCTTGATTAAGCTTTTATAGCAACTCTTTAAGTTATTCGTATAGCTTAAAGAGTTACTATAACTATTAAAAAATGTAATTACTGACCTTACTCATTACTTTTGTCGTGAAAATACTTTACAGCGTTTTTCTATAAACTCATGGAGTTGCGCTTGAGTGTCTATATCCAAACTCGCACATTTTAAATTAACAGTATTAACTTCTTCATCATTGCAACGCAGTAGATGCTGCGCACCTTTATCTGTAGTTAAGTCGCTAAGCTTCGATAGATCAACGTTAGGAAATATCGCAGGCACGCCTAAACGCTCGCCGTAATTAGCGCACCAACGAGCAGGATGCTTTTTAAAATTTGCAACTAATTCACTCAAATGATCTGTAGTAAGCTCAACCTGATCAGCAAGCATAAATAAAATACCATCTGGCTGCTGATCTTTTAAAATAGCTTTTGTGGCTGTCGCAATAGAATCACCTAAACCTTTATCCCATTGTTTATTTTCAATCAGCTTAATATTTTTATTATTTTCGAGCGTGTTTTTTACTTCTTTATGCCATGCACCCGTGACGACAAATACAGGTGAGCTATCAAGTGCTTGTATAACATCAACCGCACGTTCAATCATCGTTTGGCCTGCGCCAATATCGGCAGTTAACTTACAACCATTGAACCGTGATGACTGCCCCGCCGCTAATATCACCTTAGCGATTAACACTTTTCATTTCCCCAGTTACTCAATGAGGTGGCATTTTTATTTGAAAACACGGCGTGTATTTCGCTAATGAGTGAAAGTGCAATGCTCTCCGGTGAGTCGCCGCCTAGATTTAAGCCTACAGGACCAAATACAGGTGACTTTACTTTCTCTAGCGAAGTATTCGCCTGCGTTAGCACTTGCGCCCGTCTATGTTTAGGGCCAAGTAAACCTATGTATTTAAATGTTATATCAGCGAGTTTGCAAAGCACACTAGCATCAAGCTCAACACTGTGGGCCATTAAAACAGCGGCATCCACTTTGTTTTCTATACAATACTCACGTAATTGATTTGGCTTAGAACGTAAAATAGCATCAGCATTTGTAAAGTACTGCCTTTTAGCATTTGCTGGACGCGTATCCCATACGGTTACACTCCAACCAAGTTGTTTAGCAAGTGTATAAACAGGCACCGCGTCTGCCCCACCTCCTACAATAAGTATATGAGGCGCAGGGTAAATAGAAATATCTAAAAACGTTGCATCATTAATTTCAATCAGTTGAGCTTTTCGATTAATTGATAAACCTTGTTGCTCTGCGTTTAGAGCAAATTCACCACAGCCACTGGGTATAATAGGGGTCACTTGTTGAAGGTAGTGCCCCGCTATATTATCGTTAAGTGCTTTTCTCATATGTTCAAGCTGCAAATACTCGTTAGCCTTATGAATTGGCTGAAGTAAAATATGCACTATACCGCCACATCCAATACCTAACTGAAATGTTAAATCATCTTCATCTGTTGCATCGTAACTTATCGTTTTACTAGTTAACGTGCTCATTACTTGCTTAGCATGTCGCTGTATGTCAGCCTCTAGGCAACCACCAGAGAGCATACCTAAACGCTGCCCTAAACTCGAAATAAGCATCATTGCGCCTAGCTTACGATAACTAGAACCTTCTATTTGATACAAAGTGGCTAAAACCCACTCTTGTTTATCTTTGAGAGGCTCCCAGCTATTTAATATATTTTTTAAATCAGTAACCATACACTTTTACCTTAAAAAATCATCGTGTGTGCCGATGATTACTGCCACTTTACGTGACAATTTTTAGATTCGTTTAAACAACTACAAAAATTGAACAGCAACCTTACTTTGCCGTAACCTTATGTAACACTTTTATAGCAAAGTGATTGATTATTAATGTTTTAGCCCTCAATAATATCATCCAATGTGTCGATTAGCTCATCAAAACGTTCATTTACATTTTCGCGTTGTTTATCACTTAAAGTGGTATTTAACTCATTTAATAAATTTACATATAAACTAAGATTTTCATCATTAATTTTAAGCAGCTCTGGGCTCATATATAATTCACGCTCTTTTATAACCGTGCTTAATTGCTCAATAAACTCAGATTGCGTTAAATTTTCACTTTCAAATACTTGCTTAGCAGCATTTAAACGCTGTTGTTTGTATTCGAGCCACAGCTCACTTGAGTCCTGATGTTTATCGTTGGTCAGTTTAATTAGTATTTTTTGCTCAGCATTAAGTTTTCCGAGCCATTGCTCGTAATATTCTAATTGTTCTTCTAAACGATCTTTTTTACGTGCTATAAATGTTTGCTCGTTAAGTTCATCGCGTTCTTCATCAATTTTTTCTTGAATATTATTTATGAATGTTTTGCGCTGTAAAGGCGTTAAATTTTCACCTAATTCAGCCAAAGGCAAATAAGCGAATTCAAGTAAATTTCGCCAATGTTTTTTTGCAAAAACAACGTGTTCTTTAAGCCGAACGGGTTTTAAACCTTCGTTAAACAAGGTTTTTATATTTTGTATATCTTGTTTGTATGCTGGTAACTGCGTTGACCTATGCCAATGCTGTGTTGTTTCGATAATTTTTTTTAGTTGCTTGTTTTGTTGTTTATTTAAATCAACATAATCATCAACCCAAAACGATGAAAGCCAGCTTAAATTATTATAAGTAAATGAGGCAGAGCAACTGCATAAAAACAACATGCTAATAGCGACGCCTACATGTTTGAATTTTTTCATTTTAGTGTTGTTTAGCATCCCATTCCTTTTTTAACTTATATTGTTATTAAATAAATTCATTTGATAATAATTATCATTTACCATTGACTTGCATTCTATTACAAGTGATAATCGTTCGCATAAACACAGTGTAACGACCTCAGTGCCTAAGGAAGAAGTTACAGCAAGGATGCTGATATTTAATTAAGAAGACTGTGCCGCTTCGTGTTTGCTACTTACTCGACCCAAGTAGTCAGCACTCAAGATCACAATTACTTGCTACATTGCTCATATTAGTGACGGTTGATATGACTCAAAAAAGCCCTAACGGGCTTTTTTTATTTCTTTAAATTTTCTGCAATATCTGTATCTTACACACCACTTATAAATTTACTTCATGCAAAAAAACTCTGTTTTGAGCTATACATTACATATTCAGCCAAACTAGAAGCACTGTATCTTGCGTTTATATAAAAGCTGGCGTAAAACATAACAGTAGACACTTCTTTTTGCACTCACATTTAAACGTTACGACAGTCTATTTAGCGCATTAATTTGTAATAAAATGACGTTTGACTAATACATATTGCAACGATTACTAATTGGAGACATGAATATGTCACAGTTTAATTTAAAAACTTTAATACTTGCTAGCGTGTTGCTTACAAGCCCTTTTGCCCATGCAGGGCTCGAAGATGGCATTAAAGCAGCTAATGAAGGTTACTTTGAAGAAGCCCTGAAAGAGTTTGAATACCTTGCTGATAAAGGTTATGCACCTGGAATATATGAACTCGCGAAGTTATATGAAGGGGGTTACGGTGTAATTCGCGATTACCGTAAAGCCGCTCAACTTTATCAAGAAGGTGTTAAGAAAAACCATGTAGACTCTATGTTTGCATTAGCGGTGTTATATGATGAAGGCAAAGGCGTTAAGTTAGATAAACAAATGGCATTAAACTTATTTGAAAAAGCAGCCAATAAAAATTTACCCGCTGCGCAGTTTAATCTTGGTGTTATGTACGCGAATGGTGATGGCGTTAGCCACGATTTTGAACTTGCAAAAAAATGGTACGAAAAAGCAGCCGCTAATAATTACTCACTAGCGCAATTTAACTTAGCGCTCATGTATTTTGAAGGTTTAGGCATGCCAAAAGACTTAGAAAAGTCATACATTTGGAATACTATTGCTGAATACAACGGTAATATGCAAGCAAGCCATAGCCGAAAGCTCGATGAACGAAAAATGCTACCTAAAGAAGTTGAGGAAGCTAAAGAAAAAGCGGACGCTATTTATACCAAAATTTTAGCTGGTACATATGCAGGTGAAGGCCGATTGTTCTAATCTTTATATTCACTAAAGCTGAACTATTACCATAGTTCAGCTTTTTTCATCTGAAGCCACACCTACTTAATATAAAGCCACTTTAAAAGCTTTATAAGCACGTTACTTTGCTTGAGTAACATACCAACTCGCGGATTAAATGAACCTGAAACTAGCGTGTTTTTAGCATGGCTAAAGGTTAAAAATCCTTCTTTACCATGGTAATGACCCATACCTGAGTGCCCAACACCACCAAATGGTACATCATCTGCTGTAACTTGCACTAGCGTGTCATTAACAGCAACTGTACCGCTGAGTGTTTGCTTAATAATATAGTCTTGAGCAGATTTATCTTGCCCTAAAATATAAAGTGCTAATGGATGGTGATGTTGTTTAATGTAATCAATAGCATCGTCAAGTTTGTTATAACTCATTATTGGTAATATAGGGCCAAATAATTCATCCTGCATGAGCTGCATTTCATCGCTTACCTGTGTAACAATATGCAGCCCCATACGGTGTTTTTCTGCATCTTGCTGGTTTTGCTCAAGCGGTTTTACAATCGTTGCACCGAGTTCTTGTGCTTGCGCTAAATAACCCGTTAAACGCTTGTAATGTGCATCGCTAATAATCGATGTTAAGTTTTTACCTTCAACACCCTCTTTAAAATGCTTTTTATAAAGCTCACATAATTGCTGAATGAGCTGATGCTCAAGTGCTTGTGGTACCAATACATAATCGGGTGCGACACATATTTGCCCAGCGTTAGCCATTTTCCCAAATAGTAACGTTTGCGCTGCTTTTTTAATATCAGCCTGCTCGGTAATAATAACGGGTGACTTCCCCCCAAGTTCAAGTGTTACTGGTGTTAAGTTATGACTCGCTGAGGCCATCACCAATTTACCCACCGCAGTTGAGCCCGTAAACAATAAGTGAGCAAATGGCAACGATGAAAACTCACTTGCAACCTCACTGCCGCCCTGAATTACTTTGCAGTGCTCTTGTATTTCGTCGCTAAATAATTTTTCAAGTACCACATTTGTGTGTGGTGTAAATTCGCTCAGTTTTAACATCACTCTATTACCTGCGGCAATCGCTGTTACAACAGGTACTATGGCTAATTGAATAGGGTAATTCCACGGTGCAATAACACCAACAACCCCTTTAGGCTGATAAGTTACACTGACTTTTGAAGGCCATAAACTTAAACCTACCGCACGATTACTTGGTTTAGACCAGTTAGGCAATTTTTTTATTATATGCGCAATTGTTTGTACTGTAGGCAGAATGTCGCCAAGTAAAGTGTCAAATGCCGTTCGGTAGCCAAAATCTTTTGAAACTGCATCGACTAGCTCTTCTTCAAGTTCAACAATTCGTAATCGGAGATTTTTTAGCAACGTAATACGTTTATTGATTGGTAAATAAGGCGTACTTAGAAAGGCATCTTGTAACCCATCAAACTGTGTGGTTAAAGAAACTGTATTAGAAGTGTCAGTGGTCAAAGTAGGTTACTCAATTTTCAAAGTTACTACAGATAATAACCCTGAACTGTTTTTCGAGCAATCACACTAATTTAGCTATAATAGCCAAACAAGTAAGCATTAAGAGTCGTTTTGCCCAGCACTGAGATGATAGGCAAAACGACTCATATTGAGATAGCTATAAGCTAAGTTTAAGTTTGTTTAAAAATTAAATACTTTTGCTGCAATAGTCATCGTCACTAATGTAATTAAAATTATCGCAATAATATTAAGCATAAACCCTGCTTTTATCATATCTCGTATTTGTATTTTTCCCGAGCCAAAAACAATTGCATTTGGTGGTGTTGCCACTGGCATCATAAACGCACAGCTACATGCAATAGCTGCTGGAATAACCCAAACTAAAGGCGATCCGAAAATACTTTCCGCAACAGGGCCTAAAAGAGGTAAAAAACCAGCGGCAGTAGCCGTGTTACTGGTTATTTCGGTTAAAAATGTAATTAACGCAACAACCACTAATACAGCCATAACCAGAGGTATTGCGCTTGCACCTTCAATTAAATGCGCAATGTATTGTGCTAAGCCAGATGATTTTATTTGCGAAGCGAGTGATAACCCTCCTCCAAATAATAATAGTACTCCCCATGGTACTTTCGATGCACTCACCCAATCTAAAATTCGTTCATCACTGCCTTTATTGGCTGGTAAAACAAATAATAACAATGCAGCCGCTATTGCTATTGCTGTATCTGAAATTTTAAGTCCATAAAAATCAGCGAGTAAAGGTCTAAAAACCCAACAAAGAGCGGCTAATACAAACACATAAAACACCCCTTTTTCAGCACGCTGCAAAGGACCAAGGGTCGTCAGTTCTTTTATAAAAACAGATTTACTGTCGTGTAAATGTTCTGTTTTTTCATCAACCTTGTAGCTGAATTTTGTGAGCCAAACCCAACATACTATCAACATAACAATTGCTAACGGAACACCAACAAGCATCCATTGACCAAACCCTATTTCGATTTGATAGCTTTCTGACAAATAGGCCGCCATTAAGGCATTCGGCGGTGTACCTATTAGTGTTGCAATTCCTCCAATGCTCGCACCATATGCAATAGATAACAAAAGTGCTTTAGCAAATCCATCATCCTCTGAGTTTGATTCGCTCACTAAGTGTATGATTGAAAGTGCAATTGGTAGCATCATTACTGTCGTTGCAGTATTTGACATCCACATAGATAAAAATGCTGTCACCAACATCATGGCTAAAATCTGTAAACTCGGCTTTTTACCCGCATAAAGCATCGTCGTTAACGCGATCCGTTTATGTAGCCCCCAACGTTCCATCGCAATGGAGATCAAAAAACCACCTAAAAATAAAAATATTAAGGGGTGCGCATAAGGCGCTGCGGTACTTTTTATAGGTGCTATATCAGCAATCGGCGATATAACAAGTGGCAATAATGATGTTGCAGGTATTGGCACAACTTCACTAACCCACCACGATGCCATCCAAAAAGCTAACCCTGCGGTTTTAAATGCAAGACCAGACATACCACTAGGAGGGTCTATCAAGCACGTTAATAGCATTACAGCAGGGCCAAGCCATAATATAATTTTTTGCGTTAATGTATTTTTCACTGGCTCGTTTTTTATAATTTTCTGAGTCATAATTTGCCCTTAAAATTTGTACTTGAGACCAAGTGCGACACTATTATCCGCATTTTCTTGGAGATCTAAATCGGTATACAAAAGATACGCTGTGGTTTGCTTGTCAAAGACATAGTCAAGTCCAGTACTCCACTGAATCGCTTTTGACTCTTGACGAATTGCAGAGTCATCTTTAGCAAATTGTAATTTTGGAACCCATTTATCAATTGTATAACTTGCACTTAATACATAACCGTTGCCTGACTTAGTCTCATCAACTGATTCCGAATGTTGGTACAGTGCACCTAGCTGTAATTTCTCAAATTTATACACGCCCACGATTCGGCTAGCTGTAATATTGTTCAAAGAATCAACCCTACTTAATGAGACGTAATAAGGTGTATTATTTAAATTACGGTCACCGTAGATTAGCGTCGCTGCAAACCCTGCTTTGTTATTTTTATTATCGTCTTTTGGAGCATAGGTAAACGAAAACTGAGCATTAGACCAATATTGAGATGTGTATGTAAGCGTATCACCAAGCCGATCTTGCCCAGCAATTACCTGCGCCATATCACCTTGGGTTTCATTGAAGTTATCTAATTTTCCTTCGGAGTATTTAAAGCGCGTATCGTTTCTACCTATAACGATTTCACCAAACGCCCCTTTTAGACCCAAATAAGTATTACGTGCTGTAAAGGGCTCTTCTGTATCATCCTCTTCAAAGCCCTTCACCTGTACTTCGTATTTAAAAACTGCACTTAAGTATTCATTTAATTTATGCTGACCTTTTATACCAATACGAGAAAAAGGCGCTTCAATTTGCGTACCTTCTTTGGCGTAGCGCATAATACCAGTGTCGGTATTTGCGATTTGAACTTCTGCTTTACCGTAAACGGTATAATCAGCGGCTAAAGTAATACTGGGCAATATTGCTAAACTACTCAGGGGTATAAGCAAAGTAGATAGGTGTGTTGTTTTTATCATTGTGCGTCCTAATTATTAGAATCAACTTATTGTCGGCTCTAATAAGGCAAATTTACTGCCAATGATATAAAAACCTTTTTTTTCATAACCTTAAAAAAAATTGCTGTTATTATTTACACAAGCGTGTGCGGTTAACCGCACACTTAGAAATACATGTTGTCACTAAATCCGCACAACTATTCCGTAAACATATCTCGATTGAGATTATATTTACTCATTTTATCGTAAAGTGTTTTACGCGCAATTTGCAGTGTTTCCATGGTATTTTTGATGCTTCCATGATTTTGCTCAAGCGCATATTCAATCAGTGATTGCTCATAAAAAGCCACTTTTTCTGATAAGCTCAAATCAGGAGATAATCCACCAAACTGCTGCGTATTCACCTCGGTAAAGGCAAGTTCGGCGCCAAGTAATACCGCACGTTCGGCTTGGTTTCTGAGCTCTCTTACATTACCAGGCCAATCATAAGCAACTAAGCGCTGTTGTATTTCGCTGTTCAGGGGTGCTGGAGGCTTGTGATAGCGCGTTGCAGCAATGGAACTAAAATGCTTAAACAAAAGTAATATATCGGCTTTGCGATCACGTAATGGCGGGATATTAACTTTAACTAAGCTCAACCTGTAATATAAATCAGCTCTAAATTCCCCTTTCTCCACCAAGGAAAGTAAATCAACTTTTGTCGCAGCTACAATTCTTATATCTAAATCAATGGCTTTATTATCGCCCACTGGTGTCACTTTTCGCTCTTCTAAAACGCGCAGTAATTTAACTTGCAGCGACATTGGGGTACTTTCTATTTCATCTAAAAAGACCGTACCGCCTTGTGCATATTCAAACTTACCTTTACGGCTTTGCGTAGCACCCGTGTATGCTCCACTTGCTGCGCCAAACAGTTCACTTTCTATTAATTGCTCTGGTACAGCCCCACAGTTAATCGCCACAAAGTTACAACTCGAACGAATACTCTGATCATGTAAATAGCGTGCTACGAGCTCTTTTCCTGTGCCGGTTTCGCCTTCAATCATTATATCTGTTGGCGTATCTATTACTGTATTTAATAAATGCATCATATGTTGCATTTTGGGCGTATCCCCCAATATACGTACACCCGGCGCAGATGCTTTTTGCACAACCACTTTTAATGCGCGATTTTCCATAACAAGACTGCGCTTATCACAAGCTCTGGCAATACAATCAAGTAAGTGTTCGTTCAGCGGTTTTTCGAATAAATCGTATGCCCCTAATTGCATCGCTTTTACCGCAATGGACACGTCGGCATAGCCGGTTAAAAATATCACAGGAAGCTCACTGTCAAAGGCTGTGATTTGCTCGAGTAAAGTTAAACCGTTCATTGTGGGCATATTAATATCGCTAAGCACAATTCCATTATACCGTCGGCTAAGCTTACTAAGAGCCGTACTTGCGTCGTTAAAACACTCTACTGTATAACCTTCTAGTGTGAGTAGTTGTTTTAGCGAATCTCTGATCATCGCTTCATCATCAATCACTATAATGTGTTTACACAACAAACTATCAATCATGCTTATCCCCCTGCTTACTTGAAAGACTAATAATAAATTCAGCCCCACCTTGCAATCTATTGTGTGCGCTTAAAGAGCCATTAAATGAATCAATAATCTGTTTTGATATTGATAACCCTAAACCGAGACCTTTGTTATCTTTAGTGCTGTAAAAGGGCTCAAATAAATGACTAAATACATGTTGTTCAATACCCGAACCGGTGTCTAAAATAGAGAATTTAACGCGTTCTTCAAAACACTCCAAATTGAAGGTCAAATTACGTTCAACAGCACCATTCATAGCTTGGCTGGCATTGGTAATTAAATTAACCAGCACTTGTTCAAACTTAAGAGCATCAACCCAGACGATGACTGCTTCATCAAATTGCGGGGGCTGCACCTGCACATTGTCTTGCTTTAACTGCGCGCTAGAAATCATTAATGCATTATTAACAAGCGCAGCAAGCGGGTATGGCCTTAATTGCATCCCTGATGGTTTACTAAAGTGCTTCAGCTGCCCCACAATTTTATGCACTCGCTCGACTAGCCCTTCAATAATAACCAAACTTTGACTTAAGGCTTCGTAATTACCTTTTGCTAATAGCCGCTTAGCACTTGCTAGGTATGTATTAATTGCACTAAGAGGTTGGTTTATTTCATGATTTATACCAGCACTCAGCTGCCCTATAGTAGCCAGTTTAGCTGATTGCACTAAAGCCGTTTGTACCTTTTCAAGCGTTTGGGTACGCTCTATTACTTTTTGCTCAAGACTATGCCTTGAATAAAGTAATTTTTTATATCCAGCAAAACGAGCTAATAAGCTATACCCAATAATAATTATAAAACTGTAGATAATAATAACCCAAAATAAGCGCGATATTTGTGCGCTATCGACCTTTGATACATCGACAAGAATATGCATTGTGGCATTAAGGTTATTGAGTTTCATTGAGGACGAAACATATCGCTGTTTATCAATTTTAAATTGCGTCGTACCTTGGCTCTGAGACTGATGCTGCTTTATGTATATTGGTTGATGATCCAGATAAGAACGGCTAGATTTAATCTCCTGCTTTGCAGTAACTCCGAGCTGAGTAAAGCTATTCAAACGCCACTGTTCAATATCAGACATGGCAATAACGTGATCGGGAAGTTGTAAATAAAAATGGCTCCCTTTCGACGTATTTAGCAACTCTCTATCATTTTCGAACTTACTTACATTAACTTTTAAAACCACTACTCCAATGGCTTTATTATCACTATAAACTGCTTGTGAAAAATATATGCCTCGTTTATTTGAACGTATACCAAGTGCAAAATAGGCCACTTTATCATCCGTAAAAGCACGTTTAAAATAGGGTCTAAAAGCATAGTTACTGCCCAAAAAAGTGTAATCAGTCTGCCAATTACTACTTGCAATAACATCACCTTGCGTATCCAACACAAAGATGTCAGACGCACCGCTGGCTTGCTGAATATCAGCTAGATAATTATTAATTGCGCTATAATGTTGTGGTGATCCTGATACAAAACTTATCATCAACTCATTATAAGTTAATAACTCTGGGATCGCAGAAAAGCGTGCAAGTTCAGTATCAATATAATTATTTAATTGAGTAACTTGGCGTTCAGCCTGAAGGTTTGCTTGCTCAATATCATGAATTCGTCCGAGAAAAAATGATATCAACAAAATAAATATGGGTAATATACAAGTAATAATGATTCTTTTAGAAAGAGAAAACATACTGACCCACAAAATAACCTGATGAATTTAAAGAACCTAGTTTAACGGCTTATTGGCCATAGCGATATAAACTTTTGTTAACAAAAATCAGAGCGAGTAAAAACAAAAAATCACCGCAAACAAAAATATTCACGGTGATTTTTATTATACCAATTCACTTCATTAAATTATCTATTTTGAGGTAGTAAACATTGCCGATAACAAGGTAAAAATTCGTTATTTCGTTGTTCCCAGCAATGACTTCTGCATTGCTTTATCTACTGCATCCATGGCGTTATAAATCAGAAGTTTTGACTTCTGTTAGCCTCAGGCTTTATCCCTTAAATTGATAACGTATTATTGCAAATTGATATAGAGCATTATCTATTCGCTAAATTAGCTTGCAGTTACAGCTCTTCGATTTTTAACATATTTGTATAAACCAATTAATGACGCTGCAATCCAGAATATTTCGATTACAAAACTGGCTAAGTTAAAGTTATAACAAAGGCTGATCAACAATAAAATGGCCCCTGTTAAATTCATCATATTGTACATTAAGCTAGTTGGAGATGTTTTACCTAGCTGCAGTAAAAAGAATGAGCCAACGACTAAAAAAGTACCTGTCATACCTATGATGTCAAATAAGAGTGCTATCACGAAACTATCCTTTATCCATTTTTAAATAACCCAAAAAACTGGCCCGATCCGTGGGGAGGGTATTTTTTCATTCATTGAAACAGCAAAACCGGGCGATTCTATCAAGATGATAAATTCTAACAAGGGCATATGTCCGTATAAGCAATATGCTTATTTAAATGTAACTTTACCACCAATAATTTTATAAGCGGGTATCCCTCTTATCACAGCAGGCCTTGCAAAAGGACGATTACAGTTAGGGCAAATACAGGGCTCTTTTGTGAAATTTTGGCTAATACGTTCTATAAAACATTTAACAAGCGCTCCTTTACCGCCCTTTCGATACTTAAATAAGGGGGTTTTGCAAGCAGAACAAAAAATATCAACCGTTTTTGTTGGCCCTTTTTTATTTGGTTTAGCCATAATTAGTCATTAATTCAAAGTAATACCTAAAGTGTAACAAGACTAAGGCCAAATACCCAAAATTAGGCCCATTAAAGAAAATTGTAAAATATGAAAACTACCATTAATTAAAAACAGCTTCATCGGCCGTTGCTCAAAAATATAACTAAGCCCAAGTGAACTACTAACCCAAAATACACCGATAATAAATCCAGTTCCTACACTTTCACCAACGTTAGGGTTTTCACCTAGAAACAATGCAAGCAAAAAAGTGGCTATAAAAGATAATAAAAAGCTCCCTCCAAAAATTAATTTTGGATCTGCTGATTGCAAATCTAGCTCTGTTAAACCACAACTTTCAAGCCAAGCTTGTTTAAACATTTTATTTGAATACCAAATGCCGCCAAGCATAAAGCAAGAGAGCGCGGCAATTAATACCGCAAAATAATCAACATCAGAAAAATTCATATACTGCCATAACTTATGCATGATGGGTTATTTGACTGTAGTTAATAATTATTAAAGCGGCAAACTCATAATCTGGAAACTAGGGCCTTATATGGACTCCCCGTAAATGTCAAAAAGAAAAAGTTAAAATATCCCCAGTTTTGCACCAGTTAATGTAATAAGATCGGTTGTCATTAATTTCACTTCTAAACCGCGTTTTCCTGCACTTACATATACGTGCTCAAACTGTGATGCACTACCATGAATGTAGGTAGCGAGGCGTTTTTTTTGTCCCAGTGGACTTACCCCTCCTAAAATATACCCCGTACTGGCTTGTACTTTTTGTGCAGCCGCCATCGCCACCTTTTTAGATGAGGCTAATTTTGCCAATTGCTTTAAATGAATTTGTTGAGAAACAGGTGTTACTGCAACAATTAATTCGCCTTCATGTGTTTCAAGCACTAATGTTTTAAATACTTGATGGCTATTAAGCTTTAACTTTTCAACTGCTTCAAGCCCATAGTGACTATTGCTAGCGTCGTGCTCGTAACTTAAGACATCAAACGAGATTTTTGATTTTTTCAATAGATCGATTGCAGGTGTCATAATACTTAATCATTTTTTATTAACAGTAACAAAAATAAAATTTAAAGCAAAAAAAACGACGCTAAAAAGCGCCGTTTCATTATTTATAATAATTTAAATTTACTTAGTTAAATCATCAAAAAACTTTTTAACACCGTCAAAAAAGCCTTGCTCTTTAGGACGGTTTTTAGAGCTATCTGTGCCCATGCTTTCATCTAATTCAGTCAGTAATTCACGTTGACGCTCGTTCAAATTAACTGGCGTTTCGATTACCACTTTACAAATTAGATCGCCTTGGGCACCACTGCGTACAGACTTAACACCTTTGCCACGCATACGGAACATTTTTCCCGTTTGCGTTTCAGACGGTATTTTAAGTTTTGCACGACCATCAAGTGTCGGCACCTGAATTTCGCCACCAAGGCCTGCTGTAGTAAAGCTAATTGGTACTTCACAATATAAGTTATTCGCTTCACGTACAAATATTTCATGCTCGCGAACCGATACTTGCACGTACAAGTCGCCAGATGGCGCGCCGTGCATTCCGGCTTCGCCTTCACCTGTTAAGCGAATACGGTCACCGGTATCAACGCCAGCTGGAATCTTAACTGAAAGCGTTTTGGTTTTTTCTACGCGGCCTTGACCATGACACTTGTTACAAGGATCTGAAATAATCTGACCTTGTCCTTGACACGTTGGACATGTTTGCTGCACAGCAAAGAAACCTTGGCGCATTTGCACTTGGCCAGCACCATGACATGTAGTACATGTTTTAGGTTTAGAACCCGCTTTAGCACCACTGCCGTCACATGGCTCACAACCCACCCATGTTGGTACTTTAATTTCAACTTCTTTACCACGAACCGCTTCTTCTAAGCTTAAGTCCATGTTGTAACGTAAGTCAGAGCCACGTTGCTGACGAGATTGACGTCGACCACCGCCACCACCAAAAATATCGCCAAATACGTCGCCAAATACATCACCGAAATCACCTTGGCCGCCGCCGAAACCACCATGGCCACCACCGCCGCCTTGCTCAAATGCCGCATGACCATGTTGGTCATACATTTGGCGTTTTTGCGCATCGGTTAAAATTTCGTAGGCTTCTTTAACCTCTTTAAACTTTGTTTCGAGATCTTTATCGCCTGCGGTACGATCTGGATGATATTTCATCGCTAAGCGTTTATACGCCTTTTTTATGTCTCGCTCACTCGCATCTTTGCTTACGCCGAGGGCTTCGTAATAATCGCGTTTTGACATATCTATCACACTACTCTTTTCTATTTGCAGCGTAAGCTGCTGGATAAACCGATAAATCCCATCGATTTATCATTGAATTTGAACCTTAAACACATGTAAAAGGCGCGACAAGCTATTGCTCGCGCGCCTCAATTGTTCATCCTAACCTAAACACTCAACTGAGTTAAGTATTTTTGGCTAGCGAGAAGCGTTAGCAACAATTATTTGTCGTCTTTCACTTCTTCGAACTCTGCATCAACAACGTCGTCGTCTTGCTTAGCTGATTGCTGTTGCTCGCCTGCATCTGCTGAACCTTGCTGTGCTTTCGCTTGTGCAATTTCCATCAGTTTTTGAGACTTTTCAGCAAGCGCTTGAGTTTTAGCTTCAATCTCTTCTTTATTGTCGCTCTTAATAGCCGCTTCTAAATCTACAACAGCCGCTTCAATCGCTTCTTTGTCTTCATTTGGTAATGCATCGCCAGCTTCTTCAATTTGCTTGCGAGTACCATGAACTAAAGCATCAGCTTGGTTACGAGCAGCTACAAGTTCTTCAAACTTTTTATCGTCCTCAGCATGTGCTTCTGCATCACGAACCATTTTTTCAACTTCTTCATCGCTTAAGCCTGAAGATGCTTGAATTGTGATTTTTTGCTCTTTACCTGTATCTTTATCTTTCGCAGATACATGTAAGATACCATCGGCATCAACATCGAATGTTACTTCGATTTGCGGTGTACCACGTTGTGCTGGGCGAATACCTTCTAGGTTAAATTGACCTAGAGATTTATTGTCGCTTGAACGTTTACGCTCACCTTGTAACACGTGAATTGTTACAGCAGATTGGTTATCTTCAGCGGTTGAGAATGTTTGCGATTTCTTAGTAGGAATCGTCGTGTTTTTCTCAATTAATGCAGTCATTACTGAACCCATTGTCTCAATACCTAGAGATAATGGAGAAACGTCTAGTAATAGTACATCTTTAACGTCACCAGCAAGTACACCACCTTGAATCGCTGCGCCTACTGCAACTGCTTCATCAGGGTTTACGTCTTTACGTGGTTCTTTACCGAAGAAATCAGCAACTGTTTTTTGTACTAAAGGCATACGTGTTTGGCCACCAACAAGAATAATATCGTTGATGTCGCTTACTGATAAATCAGCATCAGCAAGTGCACGTTTAAGTGGCTCTAGAGACTTAGTTACTAAATCTTCAACTAGTGATTCAAGCTTAGCACGTGTTAGTTTCACGTTCATGTGCTTAGGACCAGATGCATCAGCAGTTACATACGGAAGATTTACTTCAGTAGATTGTGCAGATGAAAGTTCAATTTTTGCTTTTTCAGCAGCTTCTTTAACACGTTGCATTGCAAGAGGATCAGCTTTTAAGTCTAAGCCTTGATCTTTCTTGAATTCAGCTACTAGGTAGTTGATTACACGGTTATCGAAATCTTCACCACCTAAGTGAGTGTCGCCGTTTGTAGCAAGTACTTCAAAAGTGTGCTCGCCTTCAACTTCATCAATTTCAATGATTGATAAATCGAAAGTACCGCCACCTAAGTCATATACTGCAACGATGTTTTCGCCACGGTTTTTATCCATACCGTAAGCCAGTGCCGCAGCAGTTGGCTCATTGATAATACGTTTAACTTCAAGACCCGCAATACGACCAGCATCTTTCGTTGCTTGACGTTGTGAATCGTTAAAGTATGCAGGTACTGTGATTACAGCTTCAGTTACTTCTTCACCTAAAAAGTCTTCAGCCGTTTTCTTCATTTTTTTCAGTACTTCAGCAGAAATTTGTGGTGCAGCGCGTTTTTCGCCGCCCGCTTCTACCCATGCATCGCCGTTATCTGCTTTAATGATTTTAAACGGCATGATGCCGATATCGCGTTGTACTTCTTCGTCTTCAAAACGACGACCAATTAAACGCTTGATTGCAAATAATGTGTTTGTCGGGTTAGTAACCGCTTGACGCTTAGCAGATTGACCTACTAATGTTTCGCCGTCTTGCGTGTAAGCAATAATAGACGGGGTTGTGCGATCGCCTTCCGCGTTTTCAATAACACGTGCTTTGCCACCATCAAGTACTGCAACACAAGAGTTTGTAGTACCTAAATCGATTCCAATAATTTTACCCATGAAACTTCTCCAACTTCAATATTCGTTAATACGTTCGATGACTTAGTAAATAGGGATGCGCCAAACTTATTTCAACTGTAAAAATGAAAAAAAATTCATTTTTTATGATTTATTTACAAAATAACCCTAATAATTGTAAGGAATGATGATTTTTACACCGCCAGAGGCGCTTTTAATTACTGGTCTGACTAGTTTGGTTATGTTATAAATTTATTAAATCGCACTTTAAAAGGACATCTTCATGCATTTTGAACAATTACTTCTCCAAGCTTCAAAAATTGGAAGTTCAGACAATACCGAACAATTAACTAGCACAATGCAATTTCCAGAAAACTGGTGCCAAGGCAGAACTGCTTTTGGTGGGCTATCAGCCGCACTGTTGTATCAAGCAATCAGAGGTAAGGTTGCAAGTGATCGTCGTCTACTTTCTCTTAGCACTAATTTTGTAGGACCATTGCTTGCCGATACTCCCTTTTCTTTATCAGTAGAAATACTACGACAAGGTAAAAGTAGTACACAAGTACTTGCCAAAGCCATTCAAAATGAACAAGTGTGCGTTATCGTACAAGCATGTTTTGCTAAAAGTAGAGAGTCGGGTGTTAATGTGCCCGTTTCGAAATCTTTAGGGTTAAAACCGGTAGACGAGCGCTATACGCTCCCTTTTGTTAAAGGTCAGATGCCTGAGTTTTTTCAGCATGTTGATTTATGCCCACAACAAGGCGCTATGCCATTTAGCAGCGCAGAAACTTCTCACTTAGGGGGCTGGATGCGCTTTAAGCACACCCCAGAGCAAATAACAGAAGCGCACGTTATTGCATTAACAGATGCATGGCCACCTACGTTATTACAAATGTTTAAACAACCCGCTCCAGCTAGTAGCATGTCTTGGTACTTAGAGTTTGTGCAAGAACCAAACTTAACACCTGGCGAATGGCTTGGCTTTGAAGCAATCACTCATCATTCAAAAGATGGTTATGGTTTAGAAGATGGCTGTATTTGGTCACAATCAGGGGAGTTAATAGCCCTTACACGCCAAACGGTGGCGTTATTTGACTAAAAGCCCTAAAGCCAAACAATATTAAAGTGTTTGGCTTTTAAAGGCTTATTCACTGTTCGCGTTGTATTAATGCATTAAATATTGCAAAATTGGACAAACATTCTTCTTGCTTGGTATTAAATTGCAAACTGTCTGCCCCTGCTGCGATCTGATCATAGACATACCTCGCATAATCGCGAAACAAATGGCGATATGCCCACATTGCCATCATAAACTTTGCGAAGCCGATGTGAATCACGACAGCCGTATTGTTGCACTGAGTTTTAGCGCTTTGTTAATGTTGCTAAGCAGCATGTTTTACCCTTTCATTTCATTTAGCAGTAGCGGCATTACTCAAACAATTACTCTACCCGATGCCGCACGAATTTTATTTAATTACGATAGCGAACTACTCGGCTTATTTATTGATCTTAGTATTATTGCCCTGCCTATGGGTTTACTCCTTATTTTGATCCCTCTGCACTTAGGGGTATTAAAAACATTGCCCGAAGGCATAGCAAGGCGGTTATTGAAATTCACGCTTGCGTTAGAGCCTTGGATTATGTCAGAAATATTTTTAATCGGTGTGCTGGTCAGTATGGTTAAAATTATGTCGCTGGCTGATATTAGCTTTGGGGCAAGTTTCTGGGCTTATGTAGGGTTTGTTATTTTATATATAGCAGCACTTGTTCACTTAAATCGCCCGCGTTTATGGGCTCAAATTAAGCCTGTAAAAATACTCGAAGGCGCTGATAACGCAAAACGCGCAATTGATGAAAATATTAAAGCCTGCCATGTATGTCACCAACTATGCACCGGTGATATCTGCCAACGTTGCCACACTAAAACACACATCAGAAACCCTTATAGTGTACAAAAAGCAACTGCATGGTTAATAACCTCTGTTATTTGCTATATTCCTGCTAATGTTTTACCAATAATGCATACCACTAGTTTAGGTGATGAATCCCCCTCTACATTAATTGGTGGTGTAATTACACTTTGGAAGAGTGGTTCCTATCCCATTGCTGCCATTATATTTTTAGCCAGTGTGGTTGTACCGCTTGCTAAAGCGTTTGTGCTGAGCTTTTTATGTATTATGGTTACAAAACCTGCAAATCGGCATACAAAAAGTTATACTCGAATTTATCAACTGACTGAGTTTATTGGAAAATGGTCAATGATAGATGTATTTGTCGTTGCTATTTTAGTTGCCTTGGTACAGCTTGGTAATTTAATGTCGGTAACTCCAGGTCTTGGCATTGTATTTTTTACAGTTATGGTAATATGCCAAATGATGGCTGCCCATGCCTTTGACCCACGCTTGTTGTGGGATTCACCTAAAAATAAGATATCAGAGAATAAAGCATGACCGAAACTGCTGAAATAACAAAAGAACCGAAGATTTCCGCCATCTGGATCATTCCGGCAATTGCGCTTTTAGTGGGCATGTGGATGCTATATCAGTATCAAGCAAATAAAGGCCCTACTATTTTTATCGAAATGCCACAGGCCGAAGGTATTATTGCAGGTAAAACGGAAATAAAAGTGCGCAGTGTAAAAATAGGTCAAATTGATCATATTCGGCTATCCGACACGCAAGACAGTGTTATTGCTCGTGCACAAATAGATAAAAATTACAATAGCTTATTAACCGATGATGCAAAAATTTGGGTCGTTAAACCTCGCATTGATGAAACAGGTATTAGTGGTATGAGTACTCTTTTATCTGGTGTTTATTTAGAGTTTTCTCCAGGAGAAAGTAAAGAACTAAAAGAAAGGTTTACACTCCAAGATGAACCCGCACTTATCGGCAAAGACGTTAAAGGCGGTCGCTTTAAACTCCTTAGTTATAACGCTGAAGTACTAGATGTAAGTACCGGTATATTTTTCAAAAATTACAAAATAGGTCAGATAGAAACCGCTATTTTTGATTGGGAAAACCAAGCAATGAAGTATGGCGTGTTTATTAAAGAACCTTATCAAAACCTCATCACTATGAATTCTATTTTTTGGGTGAACGCGGGTATTGAAATTGACCTCTCTGCAGACGGTATTAATATAAATACTGGCTCTTTAAGCAAACTTTTAAAAGGCGGTGTTTCTGTTGGGTTACCTGAGCAACAGGCACCGGGTGAAATAGCACAAGATGGGCATAGCTTTTCATTAAGCCAAAGCTATAAAGAAGCGTTAGAAGAGCGCTTTTACGACTTTGATTACTACCTAATTGAATTCGAACAATCCGTTAGAGGGTTGCGCACAGGAGCGCCTGTAGAATATAGAGGTATGCGTGTAGGGACTGTTGTAGAAGCCCCTGCTAATGTAATTGTTAACGGTAAGCCCGCTCACTTTAGAAACCACAATACGGCCGTTCCGGTACTTATAAAAGTAGAATACGGACGCTTGTATCATGACAGTGCTTCAGCTAAAGAATATTGGCAAGGTAGTTTAAAAGGCTGGATTGAAAGTGGGATGCGCGCTTCATTAAAGCCCGGCAATTTATTAACGGGTGCGGTGTATGTTGATTTTGATATATATCCCGACGCACCCGCAGCGCATTTAGGCAAACTTGTTCAATATGATGTTTTTCCAAGTATTTCCAGCGGTATAACCGTATTGGCAGATCAAGTATCTGATGTACTCAATAAAGTTAATGACTTAAAAATTGAAGATAGCTTAGCGCAAATGCAAGCGACATTTACTGACTATCGAGCGCTTGCTAATGAAATGCGAGAGCTACTGAGCCAAAAAGATACACAAAACTTACCAGGCGACTTTAACCGTAATTTTGAGAAAATGACAAAAAGTATGGTGCAATTTGAAGTAACCATGCGTCAATTCGACAAAACAATGGCCAGTTACCAAGCCGGTTCTGAACTGCATCATCAAATACAGCAAACATTAAAAGAATTTAAACGTTTAAGTGAAGGGTTACAACCGCTTACTCGTGGTTTGAACGAGCAACCTAATATGCTAATTTTTGATAAATCATTACCCGCAGATCCAAAACCAAGGAAGCAATAATGAAATCGTTATTTTTAACTGCAAGTTTATTATTACTATTGTCAGGTTGTAGTTCATCAATACAAACTGCGACACAGTATTACCAGTTTGAACAGCCTATAGGCGCTTCGTCTCGAAACATTGCGGATACAGATGCGCAACTAAGAATACAAACTGTTGTACTCAGAGGCGCTTTAAATAATTTGGGCATTGCTATGAAAATAGACAGCAACCAAATTCATGCTGCTAATTACAACCTGTGGGGTGAATCGCCAGATGTAATGCTTACTGCCACAGCCCAGCAAACTCTTTTTAATGCTATGCCAAATTGGATGGTTATAAAGGGCTTACCGGTCATTACTGAACTCGATCAACAAACATTTTATGAGCTTGAATACGAAATTCATCACTTTAATGGCGATATGGAAGGTAACGCTGATATTTCAGGGCTTTGGCGTTTATATTACACACACCCAGAAACAGGCCGACGTCTTATAAGTATCCATAATTTTTCAAACCTAGTGCCTATAGATGATGATGGATACGATGGCCTGGTTTCGACACTTGAAGCAACATGGCTAAATATAAACCTAAATGTTGCAAAACAAATAGAACAAGCAAGACTTTAATCATTAAGTGACAATATAATCATGGCGGTTTTATCATTATTGATAACCGCTTTGCCCTCTATTTTAAAACCCAATTTTAACAACACATTCTGCGATACCCTATTATCTAGTGATGTTATTGCACACAGTTTTGTAATTCCAAATTTATGTTTATGTTGCAAAAGTGCGCTGGCCGCTTCAAAAACATAGCCCTTTTTTTCAAAACCGCTTACAAGTGCAAAACCTAAATCAGGTTGTTGTAACGCTGCACGTTTATAAAACCCAACAACGCCAATCACTTCAGCATTATGCAAAGTAATAACGTAAGGACCAAAGCCTTGGTAGTTATGAGAAGCAATAAATGACTGATTGATGTACGACTTGGCATCATCAAGGGTATAAATTGCTTTATCGCCAATGTGCTTTATAAAACTAGCCTGATTAACTAGCTTAAGTAAAACCGCTGCATCAATCTCATTCGCATGGCGTAACAACAGACGATTTGTTTTAAATACTGCGTTCAATGTAAGTTCCTCTAAAAAACTTTGTTTAGCATGTAACTTTTTGTTGACTGAAATTAAAAAGCAGATTATTTTTGCGCCGATGTTTTTACAGGCACAACAATAGCGGTTTGCACTCCTCGCACCGTCTGGCGCCAAAGCCAACGCGTTTCACTTAAACAGCTATTTAACATAACTGTTTAAGTGTCCCTCCCACGCGTACAAAAGCAGTGACTTGGAAAATGATTTAACAACAAACTTATCATCTTCTTTGTTTTTGTATAAGCAGTTTAAAAATTAATACTATTTTAATTTTTATACATGCTTTTAATTTTGTGAATACTTAAATGCTTGAACCTTCTGCGTTAAGTTTACTGCCACCGTTGGTGGTAGTTGTATTGGCTGTTGTATTACGCCGCCCTATTTTATCTTTACTTATTGGTGCTTTAGTTGGTTTAGTTATAGCCGACCCTGCACAGGTACTTACTAACTTTGCGAGTACATCGCTAAAAGTGATGACAGACGAAACCATCGGCTGGCTAATACTTGTATGTGGTGGTTTTGGCGCACTTATCGCACTATTAGTGCGTACAGGTGGTGCATCGGCTTTTGGCAAGCTAGCTCTTAAGTACACCAAAGGTAAGCGTTCATCTTTGTTTATGACCTTTTGTTTAGGTGTGGTTATTTTTATTGATGACTATTTAAATGCGCTTACTGTGGGTGAAACCATGAAACGCATTACCGATAAATTTAAAGTGAGCCGTGAGATGCTTGCTTACGTTGTTGACTCAACTGCTGCACCAATTTGTGTGCTTGTCCCTTTATCTACCTGGGCGGTATTTTTTAGTGGCTTATTGGTAGATAACGGTATTGCTGAGGAAGGCAAAGGGATTGCTGTTTATATTCAAGCTATTCCGTACATGTTTTACGCGTGGTTTGCAGTGCTTGTTGTTTTACTTGTTGTGCTGGGTGTTATCCCTGCGATTGGCCCAATGAAAAAAGCAGAGCAAATGGCTCAAATTGAGCAAGCTCAAGTTGATCCAGCCCAATACAATGACGTTCAAACAGCGGATGAATATGCAGTAAAAGCCGTAGAAGAAAACTTTGAAGATGCTGATCCTAAAGGTAAATTACGTAACTTTTTGGTGCCGATTATTTTACTGGTTGCATTTACTGTTTACTTTGAAATAGACGTATACAAAGGCTTATTAGCAACAATGGCGGTCACTCTCCCGTTTTATGCTCTACAAAAATTAATGAGCGTAAGTGAAATGATTGAACGCATGCTTGATGGCTTTAAAAGTATGATCCCCGCGATTGGTACTGTTATAGCTGCGTTTATATTTAAAGATGTATGCGACTTAATTGGTTTGCCTCAGTTTGTTATTGGCAGCTTAAGCCCTTATATGACCGCTGCATACTTACCAGCCGTGGTATTTATTTCAATGGCTATTTTAGCGTTTGCAACTGGGTCTAGCTGGGGTATTTTTGCTGTATCAATTCCGATTGTTATGCCACTGGCAAATACGGTTGATGCAAACATACCACTGGTCATTGGTGCGCTATTATCGGCTTCCTCTTTTGGTAGCCAAGCGTGTTTTTACTCAGATTCAACCGTACTCGCAGCGCAAGGTTCTGGTTGTAATTTAATGAGCCATGCCGTTACACAATTGCCATATACACTGATTGCTGCGGCATTAGCTGTTATAGGCTTTTTGATAATGGCTTAAATTTGCTTAAATAAAAACCCCAATGTAGTGATACATTGGGGTTTATTTTTAGCTACATAGATAAAGCTTATTTTTGTAGTTTAATACCATTGTAATAGGCATCAAGCGTTGTGATTTTAGTTTGATTTGGTAAATCGGCAAAGTCACTTTCTATAAACTTAGTCCCGCGTAATTGCACATTTAAACGTGCAGCATTAGGGTTAAGCATTGTTTGCTTGTAGTAGTCTTTTATATCTGCAAGCGTTACTTTTTCAACTTCATCAATCAGCTTTTGCTTAGAATCAAAGGTAAAGTTTTCACGGTACCAATCGTTTATAAGTGGGCTCATTTCGTCACTTAAGTTTTTAGGCTGCTCTTTAAGTGATACAAGGGTAGAGTTTTTCAGCTGCTCAAAAGTCTCTTCGCTCATGTTATCGAGTTCAACTGCGTATTCTTTTTTAAACTTATCAAAACGAGCTTGTATTTCTTTTGGTCCTTTAACCGGTGTTTGGATATACAAACCAATTGCTGAGTAATCTTCAATTGGGCGAGCTAACGCACCTACTGCGTATGCAAGTTGCTCCTCAGTACGCATTTTATCAAACGCAACTGTTCTAAAGTGGCTTTGTAATACAGCTGCTTCTGCTTTTTGTTTGTAACCCGCAACAGGATGAACGGTCATATCAACCACCGCTACATCGGCTACATCAATATCTTTTTGCAGTACCTGCGTTTCGCCCGGTTGTGGCAACCACGCTTTGCTTCGTGCAAATTCACTGCGCTTATGATTACTTGGTAATGTTGCACTTAACTCTTGTGCAATCGCGTCAATATCTTGCTGATCGTAGTTACCGTAACTAAATACGCGTAAATCGTTTTGTGCAAACGTAGCTGTTTTTAATTGTGCTAAGTCGGCAACACTCAGTGAGTCAGCGGCTTTTATAAGCGCATCTGTATCAAAGCCACCTGTACGCGTTAGTTTTGAATACTCGCCAAATGCTTGTGCATACGGAAACTGCTTTTGTTGGTTTAGTAAATTACGTTTAAAACGATCTACCGCTTGGCTAAATGCTTGTGCTGTTTCATCGGCTTTTAACCCGGTTAAAGCTTGTTTAAGCAATACATCTTGCTTATCTGTAAAACCACTCATAGATAAAACAAGACCATTACTCGGTGCTAAGCTTACGCTCATACCGGCGATTGCTGCTTCGGTACTTAACTGACTTTGTTGAATATTATATAAATCAGCCCAAACAGAATAAAGGACTTCTGCTTTAATATCGTTCAAACCGGGTTGAGTATTTATATAAACTTCGACAAGCCCTTTTGGCTGCTCTGCAAATTTTTGACTTGCTTGGCGCCATACTTTTACACCATTTTTATCGTAAGCAAGTTCTGGGTGTTTTTGCTCTTTAAATGCTTGCGTTTTTATTGCAAAATTTTCAGGCAATAAATTGTTTACTGTTGGTAGTGCTAACTTAAATTCGCTTGGTTTTTTCCAGCTGGCAATTTCATCATCGCTAATGTCACTGATGCGGTATTTACCGTCGTAAAAGTGTAGTTGTGAGTCAGTCTCTTCTTGCTGCGATACATACCAAATACGAAGGGTATCGGCATTTAACTGCTCAAGTACATTGTTTACAGCGTCAGCGTCAAACTTTGCATAATAATAAGGTGCATTAATAGCGTGATTTAACGGATAATCTTGCATACTTTGTGTAAGTGAGCTTACATAATTAAACTCATCACCTTTTTCTAAAAACTTAAATTGGTTATTAAGGGAAGTACGAATTTCGTTGAAGTACTTGCTATCAACGCCTTCTCTTTTAATTAGGTCGATGTACTGCATGATAGTTGCAACTATTTCGTCACGATTTTTCATGCCTTCATCTGTAAGCTCTACATTTACATTTAACGAACCGTAGTTGCCATATTGATTTGGTGCAGCTGAAGCTGAAAGCTGAGATACCCACCCTTTATCACGAAGAAGTTGCGCTGGGCTGCCCGGCATTTCATTACTTAGTAAATACGCTACAAATCGGTTTGGTTTAAGTGCAAATTCACTATTATTATTAGCAATGGTGAAATCAAGTTGCAGCTGTTTTACATCTTCATTTGGTGCATAAAACACGCGTTTTCCGCCAGCGTTATCAAAATCAAGCTTTGCAGTCACTGTAGGTTTTTCGATGTTTTTATTTTTTATATCAGCAAAGTATTTTTGCGCTTTTTGCTCCATTTCAGCAATAGGTAAATTAGAAATAAGCGCAACTTTCATAATATTTGAAGAGTAGTATTTATTATAAAAATCGACGGTTTCCTTATGCAGCGAGCTGCTTTCTTTATCGCCAAGCGTTTCAAGGTTCCCGATTAAAAAACGATTAGCGGGGTGATCGCCCATCATTTTACGCGCGAGTTTAAACTGACCAAAAAAGTCCATTTCGCGGCGCATTGACCACTCTGCGTTCACTGCATTTTTTTCTTTGTCTGTGTATTCTGGGTATAGCTTTGGCGCTTTGAAAAAATCGGCAAAACGATCTAATCCTTCATCAAACGCGTCGTTATTAATTTTAAACATGTAATTGGTAATATCGAGCCACGTATACGCGTTGTGCGCGCCACCATTTTTGGTCATAAAATCAGAATACCCTTTTGTATCTGGGTAACGATCTGTGCCTAAAAACAGCATGTGCTCTAAATAATGCGCCATACCTTGCTGCGACATCGGGTCGTGCAGTAAACCAACACCAACGCTTAGTGCCGCTGCTGATTTTTCAGCACCCGGATCAGACACTAAAATAACTTCAATGTCGTTTGCCAGCTTAAGTGTTTTATATTCGCGGTTATCGTTAGGACTTACGACTAACGTATCTGATAGTAAAGAGGCCTGAGGCGCCACTGAAACCGAAGCCGTATTTGAACAACCACTTAAAACTGCAAGTGCGATGGCACTAAAACCAATAATCTTTTTCATTTTTGTTTTCCATTAAAAAGTATTGCGCAAAATAGCGTGCGCCAATTCAAAGCAATATAGTTAAGCTAAACTAACATTTTCAATTAATAACTTTCTACAAAATAACGCTATTTTGTGTAACACATTGTGAAAAATGACTTCATAATCGAATATTAGATTGGGAATCTGCCAACCTTGTGAGATTAAAAATCATTCAATATCAAAAGATACACAAACTCTAAATAATAATAAGGAAAAATAATGGAAAAAATCATCATACTTGCCATGTTCACACAAGTTACACTTTCACTGGTTGTTATGCTCATTATGGGTAAAAGGCGCTTTGCAGCAGCTAAAAATAAACAACTAGATTTAAGCGATTTTAAAACAATGCAGTTAGATAAGGCTGGCGACACTATTAGGGTTGCAGATAGGAACTTTTCGAATCAGTTTGAAATACCTGTACTTTTTTACGCGGGATGTTTACTTGCACTACAACTAAGTAGCGCCAGTACACTTGTGGCTATATTGGCCTGTTTATTTGTAGCAACACGAATTGTGCATAGTGTTATTCATTTAGGTAAAAATAACGTACGCGCACGTTTTAACGTGTTTTTACTGGGTTGTATTTGTGTGTTTTCAATTTGGCTTGCGATGGTTTGGCGAATATTATTTTAAATAGCAAAGTTTAATAATAGTAATGTGGACGGCTGGTTTACGCCATCCACATTACCGTTAATTTTAATTATTTAGCACGTTTTAAACGAGGTACCGCAAGTAAGAAAGCACCTAAAAGCCAAATTAACCCGCCGCCAGAGCTACTACCTGAATCTGTTGATGTGTCAGCGTCAATTAACGTATTTGCAGTGACTGTAAGCCCTGCTGAAGAATTCGGGTCATCATCCATTACAGTTACGCTTTGAATAGTCACTAAATTAGCACTGCTAATCGTTACGTCATTGCTTGAACATTGTTCAGCAGTAATATCAACAACTGGAGTTTCACCACAGTGCACCAAAGCTGCAATTTTATCTAAAGTAGATTGACTCGCTGCAGTAATTTGTCCGAACACAGTAAAACCACCATTTTGCGTATCAAGTGCAGCACTGTTATCGGTGATATTGAAAAACCACTGGCTTGTCGCGCTATTAGCATCACCTGATAATTTAGCCATAGCAATTGTACCCTTAACATTAGAAAAAACCGGCTCATTTATTACAGTAGGCTTTGTCGTAATCGCATCTAATGAATCAGAAAATGTAAATCCACCACCTTGAATAACGAAATTACTGACAGAGCGGTGAATCACTGTTTCGTTATATGAATCATCTTGAACATAACTTAAAAAATTTTCGACTGTTTTAGGTGTTTGTTGATCAAAAAGATTAATTTCTATCACACCTTGGCTCGTGTTCATTTCGACAATAGTAGCGGTGCTAGTAAAACTTGCTGCAGCGAGTACTGAGCCAAGTAAAAGTTTTTTCATGTTACATTCCTGTTGTTATATTTTTTAGATAAGTAGTTAATACGTTAACACATTAATACCATAGGCGATTAAAATCGATTCTAAAGTGCGAGTTGATACAAATTAGACCGTGTTGATAACAAATTAATTACATACATCATTATTTATATGCTTTTTAGCTATATAAATTTAATTATTTACAAATAAATCATCTAAAAAGCGTGACTACTTTTTGTTACTTTAAAAAAACACAAACAACAGGATCTAACAATGCCACACACTAAACAAACGATTTGCGACTTTGGTTTACACAAAGGTGAACCATACACAAAACTACCGGCGAGCTTTTTAACATGGATGATAGGTACTAATCACAGCAAGCGGGAATATGCGAATACCGAATTAAGGCGTCGTGAACGTGCTGCAACAAATCAATTAACTGCACCTTCTAAATAAAATGTAAATAAGTACGTTTTTTTAAGATTAAACTAGTTTAAACTACCCGTTCAATAAATTAAGTAGACCTTAATCCATAGGTATTTTATGCGTATTATTATTTTATTCTCAATTATTCTTAGTGTACTTGGTTGCACTTCATCATCAACTAGTAGTCCCTCAACTCAATACTTAACTGTTCTACATACAAATGATAACCATGGACGTTTTTGGCACAATGAAAAAGGCGAATACGGCATGGCTGCACGTAAAACGCTTATTGATTCGCTTCGAGCTGAAGCGAACAAACAAGGTCATGCCGTTTTACTACTCTCTGGTGGTGATATTAATACGGGCATTCCTGAGTCAGATTTACAAAAAGCAGAACCTGACTTTAAAGGAATGTCGCTGATTGGTTACGATGCAATGGCATTAGGTAATCACGAATTCGATAACCCTATTGATGTTTTGAAGCAACAACAAAAATGGGTGAACTTCCCTTTTTTATCAGCCAATATATTTGAAAAAGAGACAGGCGAGCACGCTTTTGATGGCTACAAAATATTCAAAAAAAATGGCTTAACTATTGCTGTTATTGGTTTAACAACAACCGACACTGCTAAAATTGGTAATCCTCAGTATATTGGGCACTTAGAGTTTAAAGACCCTGTTGACGTTACCGCAAAACTAGCTAAAGAAATAAAAGCTAAGTACAACCCTGACATTACCATTGCGCTGACTCATATGGGTCATTATGTTGATGCCAGCTTTGGCATTAATGCATCAGGCGATGTAACGCTTGCCCGCTCACTTCCTGCAAACACGCTTGATATGATCATTGGTGGTCACTCACAAGAACCTGTGTGTATGAGTGATACAAATGTAAATGACGATAACTTTAAACCAGGCCTTGCCTGTAAACCAGACCAGCAAAACGGTACTTACATTATGCAGGCCCATGAATGGGGTAAGTATGTGGGTAAAGCTGAGTTTAAACTTGAAAACGGTAAATTAACATTACTTGACTACAAACTTATGCCAGTTAATTTATATGTTGATAAAGTACAAGCTGATGGTTCTACTAAAGCAGTCTTAGCAAACGAGTACATTAAACCAGACTCAAAACTTGAATCTTATTTAGCGGTATATCAAGCTAAAGGCGCTAAACAAATTGAAGGTACCATTGGTGAAGTAGATGCTCGTTTAGAAGGTGACAGAAACAAAGTCCGCTATCAACAAACAAATCTTGCACGCGTAATTATTCAAGCGCAAATGGATGTAGTGGGTGCAGACTTTGGACTGATAAGTGGTGGTGGCATTCGCAGCTCAATTGATGCTGGTGAAGTAAGCTATAAAGATATTTTAAAAGTACATCCTTTTAAAAATCGCATTACTTATATGGATTGGCAAGGCAGTGATTTATGGGATTATTTAAATACAGTAACGAGCTTCCCACCGGATGCAGGTGCTTATTTGCAATACCATAAACTATCGTTTGAGCGTAAAGATGGCCAGCTAATTAATCTGGTTATTAATGGCCAGCCTTTTAATAAACATAATACGTATAGAATGAGTCTAAATAGCTATAACGCATCAGGCGGTGATGGCTACCCTGCGCTTACAAATAAAAAGGGGTTTGTTAGTACAGATGAAACAGATGCCCAAGCCCTTCAAGACTTTATATCAAAGAACAGCCCTCTTAAAACGGCTGAGTTTGCTCCTAAGTAAATAAATATAATAAGAGGAAAGTAGCTAAGCTACTTTCCTCTTATTTCAATATTGCCTTTTCTAATATTTGCCAGCCCATAACTATGTAAACGAGAGCGAGAGCCCTCACCATACGCTTTTGGTGGATAATATAACTCTTTCTCTTCAGGGCATTCGTTAAGTACTTCATCTAGTGCCGCACGTATTTCACTCAACGTTTTTTCAAGACTATTATTAAAGTTTGGTCTTTTTCTAACCGTGTGACCAAGTTGGACTAACCTATAAAAATACTTGTTAGCAAGCTCTAGCAGTTCCTCAGGTACATCTTTATTATGGCTAAGTGCTACATCATCGTTATTTGTACAATACTCTACAAGTGCTAAATAAAAGCACAATGGCTTATTGGCTAAACATATTTTTTGTTCTGGGTTACAACTACTAGATAATGTTTTATCGTTAAGATCAACAATAAGTATCAGCGGCGTAGGCTCTGCAATTGATTGATGCTTTGCATTATTAAACTGCTTATTGCTTTGTTTAATAAACGCAAACTTTACCCAAAAACTAATCAACACACTTAATACCGAAAATATGAAATAATAAATAAAATGACTCAGCGGAAAGTGAATGTGTTTAACACTAAAAACAACTAGTACGAGTCCGTTATTTGTGCTCAAATTACGTATTATTTGGCTTGAGTTTATAGGTGTTGCCATTTCGCTTTTTGGTGCAATAGCAACAACTTTAAGCCCACTCATATTAATGTAGCTATTTAAGATTTTGATATAGCTGTTAACTGCATCTTTATTACCTGAATGCTTAAGCAGCTCATTTGGTAAATCAAGTAATGGTAAGTCGAGTGCTATTTGCCTTTCTATCTGCGTTATTTTTTGTTTAGTTACTTGCTGGTTTTTTTGAGTTACAGAAATATAAAAAACAGACGATAAAGTTAAAAACAAGCAAAATAAAACAAGCAGTTGTTTATATTTACTCATCACTAACTTCCTCTTTTAAGTTTACTGAACTAGTACCGCAACTCCAAAATGGCTGTACGTTTTGATAGTAATGCAAACTTTGATCTTTAGACATATCAAGTAAATTTGCTTGCACTGCACACAATAAATCAGTATTGTTTTGCTGCATTTTTAAGTACCATCTTGTTCCTGAAATGTTATTACTCAATGGCGTAATATAGTTTTTAGAAAAACGTTTTTCGTCGCTCTCTTTCCAAAACGAGGCAATAATATCTACTTTTCCGTCGGCGAGTAAATCACGTAATTCGTTATGAGAGCTAGCATAAGTGATTTTCAAATTAGCTAAATTTATATCCAACTCTTTAAACGTCTGCTTTGGTAAAATATGCCCTGAGCGGCTAGTCGGATAATCAAGCAAACCTATGCGCTTATCTAAAAAGTATTGTTTTGTGATTCGAGGCTTTTCTTTAGAAGATATAAAAAAGGCCGTGTAGTCAGAAAAGCCAACAACAGGCTGGTAGTTATAGGTCGACTCTGCTTTAAAGGCTGCCATAATATTATTTTTAGCCAAAATTAAATCAGCAATGCCTTTACCAACAAACTCAAAGCTGTCCGCCGTTCTATACCCCCAATACCCTTTTACAGAGCCGTACTGCTTAGACACTACGTTATCAGAACACAAGTTTTGTGTTAATAACTTGGCTATTTTTTTTGATTGCGTAAAAACAATCAATTGGCTTTTATTACTTGTTGCTGTTGTTTGACACTCTGTTGAGGTTTCGATCATAACTGGGAAATGCAAATCATCGTTATACACACTAACTTGTCCACAAACCCACGTTACTATCAACAATACAAACAAAAATGTAACAATTAACGTTTTATTTAGCACGATATTTTTCAAATTCAACGCAATGCCACTAAAAAATAAATCATATATTGCATTTGAACAACTTTACTTACTTATTACAACAAGTAATTTTACCTGTTAAATATAAGCCATTGATTTTAATCATAAGTGAATAAGAAAGTATGAATTTTAATGACTCCTTCCTATCAACATTAAAAGTGAGGACAATTGACCGTATTAGCTTATAGCAACCCCATGAAATATTCATTTAGGAAGTTCTAATGCATAACAATATAAAATACTCGATATCTTCTGTGCTTTTGATTAGTGCAATATTCACAAGCACTAACTCATACGCTTGGGGTCAAAATGGCCATCGTATTGTAGGGAAGATTGCAGAATCTCATATAAGCGAAACAACAAAAACGGCAATACAACCCTACCTTGATGGTGAGTCACTTGCGCAAATATCAACGTGGCCTGATGAAATGCGCTCTGCTCCTGGCGACTTTTGGCAAAAGAAATCATCTCGTTGGCATTACATTAACGCAGCCCCAGGAAAATCTTTCAGCTTCAATCACGATCACACTAAAAACAAAGAATCTGTAAGTAATATCCTAGAAGGCATTCACTATTCAATGCAAACGCTCACTGATAAAAATAGCACCTTGGATGCTAAACAGTTCAGTTTACGTTTTTTAGTACATTTGGTGGGCGACAGTCACCAACCATTTCATGCGGGTCGAGGTGAAGACAGAGGTGGTAACCGTATCAAGGTTTCATTTTTTAACGAAGAAACAAACCTTCACAGCCTTTGGGATACTAAGTTAATCGAAAACCAGAACTTGTCTTACACCGAATTTGCACAATTTATTGATACAAACAATAAAGAACTAATTGCTGAGTATTTACAAAGCTCACCTAAAACTTGGGTTGAAGAATCTCATAATTTAGCAACAAAAATTTATAAATATACCAACGATGAAATTGGTTATAGCTACATATATAACAACACTCCGATTATAAAAACGCGCTTACAACAAGCAGGTATTCGACTAGCTGGATTACTAAATGCCTTATTTGACCCTTCTGCAAAAGAGTTAGAAACGGCGCTGAAAATGACGACTGACAAATAAACTGTATTAAATTTATATAACCTACACACGGGAAATCAACATTATGACTAAGCTTCGCCTTTCGAAATTAACTGGAGCGGTAATTTTAGCTCTAGGTGTTTCTACAAGCGCAATGGCTGCTGATACTTCATCTGCAATGCGTGGTAAAATCACAACGCCTTCAGGTGGCAGTGCTGCAAACGTTAAAATCAAAGTAGTTCACCAACCAACGGGAACTATTAGCGAGCTCACTACAAACGAAAGTGGTACGTTTATCGCTAATGGTTTACGTGTAGGTGGTCCTTACATGGTGATCATCGATTCTGATACGTTTAACGACACAACGGTTGAAAATATCTACTTAAACCTTGGTGAAACTTACCGTTTAAGCTCACAGCTAGCTCCGCTAAACATCGAAAAGATTGAAGTGTCTGGTTATAAGATTGTTCAACAATCAGGTGGCTCAAGCAGCTCTTTTGGTTCTGATACTATTGAGAACATGCCAAGCTTTAATCGCGACATTAAAGATATTGCGCGCTTAAACCCACTTGCCAGTATTAATGGTAATGGTGAACTAACGTTTGCAGGTAGTAACCCTCGTACCAACGGTTTAACAGTTGACGGTATTGGTCAAAATGATGACTTTGGCTTGAACTTTGGTGGCTACCCTACTTCTCAGCCTCCTGTAGCACTTGATGCTATTGAACAAGTCTCTGTTGATGTATCGCCATTTTCGGCTTCTAAAGGTAACTTTGGTGGCGGTACTATTAATGCAGTAACAAAATCTGGTACAAATGAGTTCAAGTTTTCTGGCTTTTACGAAATATCTACTCCTGAGATAGCTGGCGATGTTGATAATATTGTACAAGAAGACGATCTTGATGAGCTAGGTCATAAAACTTACTCTACAAATAAAGTAGAGCCGATTAAAACTGAAGAAAGATTTGGTTTTAACGTTGGTGGAGCGATTATTGCTGATGAACTGTTTTACTTTGTTAACTATGCAGAATGGTCAAGTGAATTAGATCTAGATTACGGCTTTGACGGCTCTGGTGCTTCAAATGAATTTAATACTTCTGAAGCTAACTATAATCGTTTTATTTCTATTTTAAATAATGAATACGGCTTAACTGATTCATTAGCCGGTGCGCCAGAAGATACAAACAAAAACTTGCTTGTTAAATTAAGCTGGAACGCAAGTGATGACCATCGTTTAGATTTCACTTATCAATGGCAAGACGACCAAGATGAGCGTAACTCTAGCACAGGCGGTGATAATATAGCCTTAGTTTCAAGTACTTATGCATACGTAACTAAGTTTAATAACTTTTCATCTAAGCTTTACTCTGATTGGACTGAAAACTTTTCAACAGAAATTGGTGTGTCGTATAAAGATGTTACCTCTGATAGCGCAACTCGCTCTAACTTAGGAAGCATTACTGTTGAGGAAGACGGTCGAAATGGTCCTTCTTACAACTTTGGTACAGATCAATACCGCCATGCAAACCGTTCAGAAACACAAAACCTAACTTTTACGTTAGACGCTACGTATTTAATGGATGAGCATGAAATAAACTTTGGAGCTCAGTACGAGTCACTTCGTTTATATAACTTGTTTGCTCAAAACTCTCTTGGAACGTGGAAATTTGATAGCTTAGAAAATTTTGAAAACCGTGAAATTGGTTCTTATGATTTCTCTTATCAAAATGCTTACACTAATGATTCAGCTGATACAGCATATGATGTAAGACGTAACCAGCTAGCGCTTTACATAGAAGATACTTTTTATGTAGGTGACGATTTAGAAGTTACAGCAGGTATTCGTTATGAGCGCTTATCATCTGATGATAAACCAACTCTAAATGAAAACTTTGCTAATACGTATGGCTTTACTAACCAAGAAAATCTTGATGGCCTAGATATTATACTTCCTCGTGTTGGCTTTAAGTACTACGTAACAGAAGCGCTTACTATTAATGGTGGTATTGGTCGTTTCCAAGGCGGCATTCCAAATGTTTGGTATAACAATTCATTCCAAAGTGATGGCATTACTTTAGTATCAGCACAAAACGATGTAATTAATGATTACTATGCAAATAACACAGCTGATATTACTCAGGTTCCTGATGAAATAAAAAATACATTAGAGCAAGGTGCTGGTAGCGTTGCGTATATCGACCCTGACTTTAAATTGCCTTCAAGCATTCGTACTCAAATAGGTTTTGAATATGAGTTTGATTCTGAACTATTAGGTGATGGCTTTAAATGGCAAGCAGAGATTGCTTATCATAAAAAAGAGAATGAAGCGGTATGGCATAATTCGTCTATTAACCCAGTAGGCTTAGCAGCGGACGGCGAACGTGTTATCAATCAAAGTATTTACAGTGGCGATAATGTTGACATAGAAATGACTAATTCATCGGATGATGGTCGTTCAATTATTATTTCAACGGGTATTGCTAAACAATGGGACAATGGCCTGTTTGTATCGGCAAGCTATGCTCACCAAGATGTTACAGAATCATCAGCAGGTTCAGCCTCTCAGGCAGAAGGTAACTATAAGCACAATATTACAGTAAATCGTAATGAAGATATTGCAGCACGTGGCTTTTACGAAGTTGAGCACAGCTTTAAAATTAACTTAGCATATAACACTGAAATTTTTGAAGGATATGCTACTAAATTTAACGTGTATTTTGAGCGTCGTTCAGGTCGCCCATTTAGTTATACTATGAATATGTATAAAAAAGGTGATTTAGGAGATACAAGCTCTTTATTCTCTAATGGTGCCTACTTACCTTATATTCCTACAGGTGCTGATGATCCGAATGTAAATTGGGCTGATTCTAAAATGACTTGGGCTGAGTTAGAACCGTTATTAGAGCGTGCTGGTATATCTCAACGTGGTGGTATTTTAGGTAAAAACACAGCAACTCAGCCTTGGGTAACAACCATGGATGTAAGCATCAAGCAAGAAATACCTGGCTTTGCACAAGGTCACAGTGGTGAGGTTTACTTTATGATTGATAACTTCGCAAACCTTTTAAACAGTGACTGGGGTATAGAAAAGCGCTTAGGTTACTCTAACCAAACTATTTATGACTTTGGTGGTCTTGATGATCAAGGCAGATATAAAATAGACAACAGTTTTGGCGGTGCGGATGTGCGTAATTACTCGCAAATCAGTTCATCGTCATCAGCTTGGCAGGCTAAAGTTGGTATCAGCTACAAATTTTAAGCCTTAAAAACAATACAAATAACGTGTTAAGTTATTTGTAAATCACAATAAACCCATTGCAATTTGTAATGGGTTTTTTCATATTCCTCCCTATAATTTCACATGTTTGTCATAAAGCCCGCGTAATATATACCCCGATATAGAGTTATTGCTCAAAAAAACACTCAAATAGACAAAAATAGTACTATTTATTAAAAATATATTGCAGTTGTATTTTATTTGTAACGAATAAATGAGGTACACTAGTAACGGATTTTGAATAAATGAACTTCGACTGTTTATTTTTCAAAATTTAAAATAAAAATATAAAAATTTAATTATTAACTACACGGGAAAATTAAATGAAAACTCAATTACGCAAAACAGCTCTTTCACTTGCTATTGCAGCATGTGTTGGTGTAAGTGGCGCTGCAATGGCTAACGAAACGACCTCTGCAATTAAAGGTCAAGTAATGGGGCCTAATGGCAACCCAGCAGCCGGCACTAAAGTAACAATTTTACACGTGCCTTCTGGATCAGTAAAAACAACTGAAGTAAATGACGCTGGTTATTTCACAGCCAAAGGCCTACGTGTTGGCGGTCCTTATAAAGTAATTGTTGATTCTGATGTATATGCAGACCAAGAATTCAATAACATTATTCTTAATATTGGTAACGACTACCCAGTAAACGTTTCTCTTGAGTCACAATCAAGCATGGAACAAATTGTAGTTTCTGGCGCGCCAATTAGCTCTATGTCTGGTGGTACTGGTCCGGCGTCTACATTTACGCTAACTGATCTTGAAAATACACCAGCTATTAACCGTGATTTAAAAGACATTATCCGTATTGACCCACGTATCACAATCGATGATAGCCGTGGTTCAATTAACTGTGGTGGTGGTAACCCTCGCTACAACAGCTTAACGCTAGACGGCGTTCGTATGAACGATAACTTCGGCTTAAGCTCAAATGGTTACCCAACTATTCGCGCCCCTTTCTCTTTTGATTCAATTGAACAAGTTTCAGCTGAACTTGCACCGTTTGACGTTCAATACGGTGGTTTTACATCGTGTAACATCAACGCAGTAACCAAATCTGGTGGCAATGATGTTCATGGCGCTGTTTTCTATGATTACACTAGCGACTCTTTCAAGGGTGATAAAATTGAAGGTGATGACGTTGATAACGGTAACTATACTGAAAAACGTTACGGCTTCAACGTAGGTCTTCCACTAATTGAAGATAAACTATTTTTATTCACTTCATATGAAAAACTTGAAGGCGTTCAACAGTTTAACTACGATGGTTTAAGCAGCGGTAGTGTAACTGCTGATGATATTTCTCGAATTCAGAGCATTTCTCAATCTGTTTACGGTTATGATGCCGGTGGTATGCCTTCAAGTATGCCTGTTGAAGATGAAAAAATACTAGTTAAACTAGATTGGAACATCAACGAAGATCACCGCGCAAACTTAATCTACAACTACAACGATGGTAATACTGTTTCACAGTCTGATACTGGCTCTAGCCGTGTATCACTATCTAACCACTTTTATGACCAAAGTGCAGAATTCACTTCAATCATTGCATCTGTTTACTCTGATTGGTCAGATGACTTCTCTACTGAAGTTCGAATTGGTAAATCTGAGCTTGATGCAACAGTACAATCACTAGATGCAGCAAGCAGCTTTGGTGAAATGCAAATTCGTACCGACGATGGTGGTACAGTTTATATTGGTCCAGATGATTCACGTCAATCAAATGACTTAGATTACGATACAACTACATTTAAAGTTGCAGGTACTTACTACCTTGATCAACATACAATTACTGCTGGTTATGAGTTCGAAGAGTTAGATGTATTTAACTTATTCGTTCAGCATACTGAAGGTGAATATCGTTTTGACTCAATAAATAATTTTGAGGCAGGTCTTGCCGACCGTATCTACTACAATAATGCGGCAGGTACGAATGATCCAAATGATGCTGCTGCGAGCTTTTCATACGCTCAACATACATTTTACGTGCAAGACGAGTACTCGTTCACTGATTTAGATGCAAACATCACGTTTGGTCTACGTTATGATAAATACACCAGTGATGATGCACCTAACTTAAATCAAAACTTTACTGATCGCTATGGCTACAGCAACCAAAGTACATTTGATGGTATTGATTTAATTCAACCTCGTGTAGGCTTCCAATGGTACGCTACAGACGCACTTGAAGTACGTGCAGGCGTTGGCTTGTTCTCAGGCGGTAATCCTAACGTTTGGTTATCAAATTCATATTCGAATGATGGTATAACAAACATTGGTACATTACTTCGCGATGACGATAATAAAATTGATTTATTCAATACAGCTAATGTAAATGCTGGTAAACCAGGTTTTGAAGTTCCTCAGCAATTATTTGATGAGGTTGGTAATACTGTAATCGGCTCAGGTGATTCAGCAACAAACGCTGTTGACCCAGACTTCGAAATTCCTTCAGAATGGAAGTATTCACTTGGTGCAACATACACAACTGAAAACGAGTATGTTATTTCACTTGATTACTTATACTCTAAGAAAAGAGACGCTGCATTAACGCGTGACATCGCTCTTCAAGATAGCGGCGAAAATACTTTTGACGGTCGCCCTATCTACGAGTCAATTGAAGGTCGCAAGGAGGAATACCTTCTTACAAATGTAACTGGTGATAGCGGTGATTCATCGGTTATCTCATTAGCGGTTAGCAAGATGTTTGATAATGGTGTGAGCGTAAACTTTGGTTATGCATACACAGATTCTGATGATGTTAACCCAATGACTAGCTCTACAGCAGGTTCTAACTACGGTAATATTGCGCTAACAGATCCAGGTAACCCAGGTGTTGCTTCATCTGATTACGAAATCCCACATCGTTTTACTATGACTCTTGGTTATAGTCATGAGTTTGTTGATGGATTTGCTACTCGCTTTAACCTATTCGGTGAAGCATATAAAGGCTTACCTTACAGCTACACATTTGATGGCAGTGATAGCAAATTCGGTGACTCAAACTGGAATGGCAACCGCCAGCTATTGTATGTTCCACTAGAAAACGATCCTAACGTTGTTTACGACATGAGTGCTGCTGATATCAATGAATTCAATGAATTTATTGCATCAAATGGTTTAAAACGTGGTCAAACGACTAGCCGTAACGCAGAGAACTCTGATTGGTTTGTTAAGTTTAACTTTAAAGTGACACAAGAGCTTCCAGGTTTTATGGAAGGTCACAAAGGTGAAGCATTCTTCGTAATTGATAACCTTACAAATCTGTTAAACGATGATTGGGGCGTACTTAAGAAAGGTCCTTTCGTAGGCGCTAGCATGATTTCAACATCAATTGATGAAGAAGGCCGCTACGTATACTCAGACTTTAACAAAAACAACGCAAATACATCAGTACAATCTGATGCGTCTTTATGGCAAATGCGTGTAGGTGTTCGTTACACTTTCTAATTTAGAATTGTAAACAAATACATTTTTTAAAAGCCCACTTTGTGGGCTTTTTTATGCTTTTAATTTATTATTTAACTTTTCAAAAATACTCACTAATACTCCGTATTCTTCGTTGGTTAAAGTGCTCAGTAATTGTTTTTCCCAATTCAGTGCATCGGGCGCTATATTTTCATATAAGCTTTGCCCTGCTTTGCTCAGTACAAGTAAGGCCGCGCGTTTGTCTTGTGCATTTAACTCACTTTTCACTAAACCTTTATCTATTAAAACTTTTACCGCACGCGACACTGTCGACTTATCCATGTTTGCTTGCGTGCATAAATCCTTTGCGTTGCTCTGGCCATACTGCGCTAAGTTAGCAAGTATTCGCCACTGGGGAATATTTAAACCGTACTTAGTTTGATAAACCTCGGCAAAGTCGTTACTTACACGTGTTGCTACATTCGTTAATTGATAAGGTAAAAACGTTGCTAAATCAATTTTCATTTTTGGTTATCCCAGCTTTATAAGGCTTACTTTGGTGTTCATTAATATTTACGCAGGTGCATACTTGCACATTTGATATTAGTCTCACTTGAGAGTATCTTAACTGAAATAAAAATAATATTAAACCAACCCCCTCTCACAGGAGTCAGTAATGGCGACACAATTAAGTTATATGACCGGTTTTGGTAATGAATTTGAAACACAAGCGCTACCCGGTGCACTGCCAATAGGGCAATTTAGCCCACAAAAGGTTAAATACGATTTATACACCGAGCAATTTAGTTCGACTGCGTTTACGGCTCCTCGCGCTTCAAATCGCCGCACTTGGTTTTACCGTCTTCGTCCGTCTGTAGTGCAAGGAGATTACCAAGCAATTGATAACGGCCTAATAAGAACAGCTCCAATCACTGAAGCCGTAACACCACCAACAATGCTACGTTGGAATCCTATTGATATGCCTTCACAGTCTACTGACTTTATTGATGGCTTGGTAACGATGGCAGCTAATGGCAATGCTAATGGGCAATCTGGTATTGGCATTCATGTATATGTCGCTAATCGGTCAATGCAAGGACGTTACTTTTACAATGCCGATGGCGAAATGTTGTTTGTTCCTCAGCAAGGTGAGTTATTAATTCACACCGAGTGCGGTAAGTTAAGCATTAAGCCAGGTGAAATTGCTGTAATTCCCAGAGGAATTAAGTTCTCTGTTGATTTAATTGACGATACAGCCCGTGGTTATATTTGTGAAAATTATGGCCATGCTCTTGAGCTTGCCGAGCGAGGACCTGTTGGTGCAAACGGTTATGCCAACGACAGAGACTTTCAATACCCCGTTGCTGCCTTTGAAGATAAAGAAGGTGACTTTGAGCTTGTTTCTAAATTTAACGGTAATTTATTTAGCTGTGAAATTAAGCACTCTCCTTTTGATGTGGTTGCATGGACAGGTAATAGTGCGCCCTATAAATACGACTTATCGCGTTTTAATGTGATGAATACAGTGAGCTTTGATCACCCCGATCCATCTATATTCACTGTGCTAACCTCTCCTTCTGCTACTGAGGGTATGGCAAATGTCGATTTTGTGATATTTCCACCGCGTTGGATGGTAGCCGAAAATACATTTCGCCCGCCTTATTATCACCGCAATATTATGAGTGAATTTATGGGCTTGATTGAAGGTGTGTATGATGCAAAAGAGCATGGTTTTGTACCTGGTGGCGCAAGTTTACACAATTGTATGTCGCCACATGGACCTGAAGCCGACGTATTTGAAAAAGCCTCAAACGCTGAGCTTACACCACAAAAATACGAAAACACATTGGCCTTTATGTTTGAGTCGCGCTATATAATTTCACCGACAAAATATGCATTAGAAGGTAAAGAGCGCCAACTAAACTACACCGATTGCTGGCGTACTATTAAAAAACAATTTACAGGTTCACAGGATTAATTATGAAATTATACAGCTACTTTCGCTCATCAGCGGCTTATAGAGTGCGTATAGCGCTTAACTTAAAAGCAATCGATCATGAACTTGCTATTGTTAACCTTTTAAAATCGGAGCAGCTTGGGGAAGAATACTTAGCGACTAATCCGCAAGGGTTACTACCTGCACTTGAAACCGATAATGGTGTTTTAGCACAATCGCTTGCAATACTGGAATGGCTAGATGAAACTTATCCGCAATCGCCATTAATTACAGGGACTGCGTGGCAAAAGGCGCAAATAAGAAACTTAAGCTTTGCCATTGCTTGCGATATTCATCCTGTTAATAATTTACGCGTGCTGAAGTATTTATCAAACGAATTAGGTGTTGATGACGAGGCTAAAAATAAATGGTATCGACATTGGATAGAAGTTGGTTTTGAAAAAATAGAACTGATGCTAAACGAAAATGATGGCTACTGCTTTGGTGACCAACCAACACTTGCTGACATTTGTTTAGTGCCGCAAGTATTTAATGCAATTCGTTTTAACGTAGATATGAGCGCTTATCCAAAAATTGCAGCCATTTACGAACACTGTAATAAATTAGCTGCATTTAATGACGCTGCACCGCAAAATCAACCCGATGCAAATTAAGCCAATTTAGATTAACTTTGTAGCGCGCTATGAATAACCGTAACGTGCTCAATTAAATCTAAGCCCAGATCAGTTAAATATCCGCCATCTGGGCTATCTATAATCCCTTTTTCAAATAAACGTTGCGCTGCGCTAAGTAAGCTTGGCTCTGCGTCTGAATGTAATTTAATACCTTGCATTTTACTGTCGCGAGGGAATTTTGCTAATAGTGTGAATTCTTCGATCATTGTTTGATTAAATTGCATTGTGTGCACCTTTTTATTGTTCTGTGAATAACTAAGTTTATAATTAAATCACTTTGTGTACTTTACACTAGCACGTTTTTTAGCTTAATGTATTATTTTTACCCCCTATTTAAAGGCCTCTAATGCGTAACTTTTTAATTCTATGTTTTTGTTTTAGCAGCTTATCGTATTCAATACTTAGTGAAGCAACAACGCTTAAAACCCATTCAATTATTGATGCAAACCAGTTTGTAAATGAAGAATCAAACTGTTGGTATGACAACAAACGCTATAGCGAAGGGGCGTTAATACAAATTCACTCATTTACACTTTTGTGCGGTGCTAAAACACCCCAGCACAGTAACAGCCAACTCATTTGGCTTAAAATAGATAAACAAGGTAATGCTATTTACCCAACAGTTCCTAAAACAATCACTGTGAATTAGCGCTAAAAGCTGATTTGAGCTACAATGCACGCAGTTTAAATAAGTAGTATGGCTATGGATAATCAACCTAAAAACCCTTTACATGGGGTAACGTTAGAACAAATACTTGTTGAGTTAGAACAGCGACTTGGCTGGAGAACACTTGGCGAGCAAGTAAAAATCAAATGCTTTACTGATCAACCGAGCATTAAATCGAGTTTAAAGTTTTTGCGTAAAACGCCTTGGGCTCGCGATAAAGTGGAAGCACTTTATATTCACACTATAAATAACAAACCTATTCGTAGCCCAAAAAGTGCACCGAGAGAAACATCTTCTCAAGCGCCGGATACTACAGGGTTTGTTTGGCCATCAATTAAAAAATGATGTAAAAAAGGAGCTAATTTAGCTCCTTTTTTGATTGTAGCAAGCGCGATTTATTGCTCTTTACAAATCACATTTAATGAGGCTGGTTCAATAGTAATAACCAGTTTTTGAGCTGTTTTAACCTCACCGTCAAGTACATACTTAAGCTCTCCTTCGCCTGTAACCTCGACCCTTTTAGCATTTGTATGGTGCGAATTTATTGCTAAATGTGTTTGCGTTAAACTACTAAACATCAGTTCTGCAATACTTAGTACTGTAGTTGAATCTTCATTATTTGGTGTTAACCAATTTACATCGAGTAGTCCGTCACTATGATCAGGTTGCCCGCCACCTTGCGCCAATAACGTTGTAAAAGGCGCAGCATTAGCCACAATAAAGCTATTGGTGCAAATTTCTTGAGGTTCATTGTCATCAAGCTTTACGTTAAGTAACAATGATTTTTGCTCGTTAAAGGCTTGAAAAAAGCCGTTCAAATAAGCAAGTTGCCCTGATTTATTTTTGGATTTTCTATCTGCTTTTTCAATCATTGACTGCTCAAAGCCAATACCCGCAAGCAACAATACCAGTTCATTATTGCAATAAGCAGTATCTATTAAACTTGTTTGACCATTTATAATTAAATCACAAGCTTGTTCTACAGGAATAAATTTAGAGCTAATACCCATTAATACATGGGCTAGTGCATTCGCTGTACCCATTGGGATGATACCTAGTTTACATCGTGTATTTACAAGTATGCTTGCAACTTCTGCTACGGTACCATCGCCACCACACGCTATTATAATATCTGGATTTTGCGCAATTGCCTGTTTAGCAAGCTCAATACCATTAACCTCTTTTGAAGTAGTAAGCACTTTCAAATCGTAATAGGTCGATAGCCGCGCAACAATTAAATGCTCTTTTTCTTGCCATAATCGTGTACCAGATACAGGGTTTGCAATTAAAACGGCTTTGTTTTTAATCAGCAGTTCGCCTTTTTTATGGCGTTTAGCTAGATGACGAAGCTGATGCTTATTTAAGTTTGCGGTTTCGCGGGTTTCTTTTATTTGTGCAAGCACTTCATGTACATCTGCATTTTTATTTTGACTCAATAAATAAGCCGCCATAACAAAAACTGAACGCCCACGCCCTAAAGCGCAATGTACAACAACGCGATGATTTTCTTTAATATGGTGATGTATCCAATTAATAGCCTGATTTAACTGCGAATGGGTAGGAATACTATGATCGAGTACCGGAATATTTAAGTAATCAATACTTTCTTGCGTAGAGCTCCATTCGAGGCCGTCAAATTCACACGTTACATCTAAAATAGCCGTGATCCCGTTACTTTTTAATGTATCTATATCTGAGGGGAATAATCGGCAAGCTAAAAATAGATTTTCGTTTATTTGTTGAATGGGCGGTACTTTATCGCGCTTACGTGACCAAGCATTATAGATTTGTACACCAAGCAGAAATGGCACAAACGCCCAGCGTATATAAAAAGGGATCACCCCATTTTCACGTTTTCTAAATATTTTTGCAGTATTAAAAATATATGCGGTACTCACTAATAAAAGTGACAGTGCAGTCCAATAAAAAACAATAGCAAAATAAACAGAGTCCACTTCCCAACCAATAAAAATAAGCAGTAGTGCTAAAAGTGAATAACCAATTGCAGCCCACATAATTTCTCCTTGTTATAAATAATCCCGTTTTTTAATCTTAATTTAAACGGCTGTATAAATTATTTTGCAAGTATCACGCCATATAAAAAACACTTAAAACTCAAAAATATATCTTAACCAACTGATATTTAAAATAATAAAATACACTCCCTCAAGTGAACTCATTCTTTGTGCACTTTTTACAGACATGTGAATAAATTATACCTACATGTTTAGTTTCAATATCTTAACGGTTGTCGCTTGTATTAACGTATAACTCAGCCAGTATAAATAACTTGAACTCTGGAAAATAAATGGTAAGAGAAAAATAAATATGGTTCAGTACGTTAGTAATTCTCTTAACCAAAATTCAAGTTGAATAGCAATTTTTGCCTCCAAATCACCATTTCAACCGTTTACTCAATGATAATAAGAAAACAGGACCACTGTGGATAACGATACCCAACGTCCTCTTTTTAGCGCAAAAGAGCAAGGAGATACTAATGGACAAATTTGTGGGCTAAAATAAAAAAGCTAGCCAAGGTATTGGCTAGCTTACTTTTAGTCATCTATTTTTAACGTTACTGAGCTTTATCAAATGGCATCAGTAATGTTTTCATCGCAGGGCGAAGCGCTATAAGTACCGTTTCTTCGGTTAGTTCAGGGTAAAGTAACTTTCTGAGTAATAACCCTGCCATCATCGAAAATATAACATTAATTCGGCTTTCAAGTTCAAGCTCATCAATGTCTTTGAGCGCACTTCGCTCGCTTGTTAAAAGCTGCCTCATGCGCCCTCTTGCTTGAATATCAGTTTCGCGCAAAAGAGTAGCGACTTTCATATTACGACCTGCTTCTGCCATCATGTCTAAATCAATAACACACGAGCCCGTATCCATGTGTCGTTGCACACCAATATTTAAGCCATCTAAAAGAGCTGCTAAAACATCACCGGGGTGATCTTCAAACTTTTGAAAGATAGAGAACATTTCTTCCATATCTTTTTCAATAATGCTTTCTATAATGGCTTCTTTGCTTTCAAAGTAATTATAAATATGGCCTGCACTCATCCCTGCCGTTTTAGATATTTCTGCCATACCTGCACCGTGGTAACCTTTACGGCGAAAACACTCTGCAGCAGCTGTTAAAATTTGCTCACGCCTAGCAAGTGCTATCGCGGGATCTGTTTGCCTTTTTGCTTTAGGCTTCATGTTCAACTCCACTACCAAGTCATAAACTCAGTAAAGCAAGAGCTATAAATAGTCTCGCCATATAAATATGTAATGCGGCTTTAAAAGCCGCAAATATTATTTCTCTTCCTGAGTTGTTTCACTGGCTACATTCCATCCGCCACCAAGCGCTTTGTACAAGTTAATTTGACTCGCAAGATACGCTTGCTGACCCGCAATTAACTGCTGCTCAGCGCCGTACCACGTACGCTGAGCATCAAGTACTTGCAAGTAGCTATCTGCGCCTTTTTCGTAACGCATTTTTGATAAATCAAACGTGATTTGTCGGCTACTTATAAGCATATCAAGGGCACTTAATTGCTCTTGGTAACCTTCTCTATCAGCAAGTGCATCGGCAACTTCGCGAAACGCATTTTGAATTTTTTGCCGATACGTTGCCACTGCAATTTCTTGATCTGCTTTTGCTACATCAAGATTTGCTTGGTTACGTCCCATATTAAAAATAGGTAAGCTAATTGTCGGCACAAAACTCCATGTACCTGAGCCTGAATCAAACAAGCCACTTAAGTCACTTGAAGCAGACCCCGCATTGGCTGTTAAGCTTATGCTTGGATAAAACGCCGCACGAGCAATACCAATATTGGCATTAGCAGCAAGCATTAAGTGCTCAGCGGCTTTAATATCAGGGCGCTGTGATAACAAGTCAGACGGTAAACCAACGGGTACTTCTGGCATACTGATCAAGTTAGTCAGGTCTTTATTAGGCAGTAAATCAGCTGAAACAGATTTACCAACTAATAAATCTAAGGCACTTTTATCACGCTTTAACAAACGTTTGTACGTTGCTATGTCTACTTTTGCTGTAGCAACTGTACTTCTAAGCTGCTCAAGGGTAATTGAAGAAGCTGCACCTAAATCAAAGCTTTTTTGCGTAAGCGATAATGACTCTTGCTGAGAAGTCAGCGTTTCTTTTGCAAGCTCTAACAGTTGTAAATCCGTCGCGTAATTGAGCCATGCATTTGCCAACTCTGAAATTAACGACACTTGCGTGCTGTATTGGCTAAGCTCTGTAGAGTATAAATTTTGCAGGGCTTGCGCTGATTGGTTACGCACTTTGCCCCAAATATCTAACTCGTAGGAGGTAATACCCACTGTTGCACTGTACTGCGAGCTAATAGTAGCATCGCCAGTCCCCGCTAAATCAGCAGGTAAGCGCTGACGCGTACCTGATGCGTTTAAATCAAGAGACGGATACAAAGCAGAGTCTTCAATTTGATACAAACCACGCACACGCTGCACATTAAGCACTGCAATTTGCATGTCTTTATTATGCTCAAGGCTTTGGCTAATTAACGTTTGTAGTTTTTCATCATTAAAAAACTGCTGCCAATTTAATTGCTGCGCAGCGCTTTGCGCAGTACCTGATGCATAAGCATCAGATACTGGTAGCACAAGGTCTTTTTGCTCTGGCGCTAATTGACAACCGCTTAGCACCAATAAAGCAATTGCACTTAGGCTGAATGTTTTAATGCTCATTCTGCGCTCTCCTTTGTTGTTTCGTTAGTTTTACCAGGAAATATACGGCGAACTAACACAAAGAATAACGGTACAAATACAACAACTAATATTGATGATGCGAGTGTGCCGCCAATAATCGAAATACCTAACGCATTCTGCGCACCAGAGCCCGCACTTGAGGCTATTGCTAGTGGTAAAACACCACAAATAAAGGCCATCGAAGTCATGAGTATTGGGCGCAAACGTAAGCGTACAGCTGCAATAGCAGCATCAACTAAACCAAGCCCTTCTTCCATTTTATGAATCGCAAACTCAACAATGAGTATTGCATTTTTAGATGCCAAACCAATGGTGGTCAACAAGCCTACCTGCAAGTAAATATCGTTAGATAAACCACCAGCGAGTGCCGCCATAATCGCACCAAATATACCCAGTGGTACAATCATCATTACCGCAAATGGTACCGACCAACTTTCATAAAGCGCGGCTAAACATAAAAATACAAACAAGAGCGATAAGCCATATAATAAGGGTGCTTGACCACTACTTGAGCGCTCTTGGAATGAAATACCGGTCCACTCAGACGAAATACCATTAGGCAGCTGTTTAACTAATCGCTCCATTTCATCCATTGCTTGTCCCGTGCTGTAACCAGGCGCTGCACTACCTTGAATTTCCATTGCTGAAAAACCATTGTAACGCTCTAAGCGTGGTGAACCGTATGTCCAAAACGAGCTAGCAAAAGCTGAAAACGGCACCATGTCGCCATTATCATTGCGCACATACCACTTGTTTAGATCCTCAGGCACCATACGCGATTGCGCATCACCTTGTAGGTATACTTTCTTCACGCGACCACGGTCTATAAAGTCATTTACATAACTACTCCCCCAAGCAGTGGCAAGCGTGCTGTTTATATCGCCTTGTGAAACACCAAGTGCTTCAGCTTTAGCTAAATCTACATCAAGTTGAAGTTCTGGCATGTCTTCTTGTCCATTTGGACGTACGCCCGCTAAAATTGGGCTTTGGCTCGCCATACCTAATAATTGGTTTCTTGCCGCTAATAAATCATCATGTCCAAGGCCAACACGGTCTTGTAAAAAGAGAGTAAAGCCATTGGCCGTACCCAGCTCAACAATTGCCGGCGGTGGAAATGCAAAGACAAAGGCTTCTTTTATTGTTGAAAAGTAGCCCATTGCTTTACCTGCAACCGCTTTAACAGATAAATCATCTCGCTGACGCTCATCCCAATGCTTAAAGTTAACAAACGCAATCGCTGAGTTTTGGCCAGAACCTGCAAAACTAAAACCAGTCACGGTAAAAATACCGTTTACTGCTTCGGATTGATCATTTAAGAAATGGTTCTCTACTTTTTTAACAACCTCAAGTGTTTCTTGTGTTGTGGAGCCTGCCGGTAATGACACTTGGTTAAACAAAATACCTTGGTCTTCGTCAGGCAAAAATGCCGTTGGTAAGCTTGAGAATACATAAACCATGCCGCCCACAATCACGCCATAAATAAGCAGATAGCGCTTAGAGTGCGTAAGCATACGGCCCACAAAACTTTGTGCACCTGAGTTTGTTTTATCAAAACCACGGTTAAAGCCTGTAAAAAATCGGCCAAATAACGTGTTATTGTTATGTACATGGCTTGGTTTTAAAAGCGTTGCACACAATGCAGGTGTTAAAATTAGGGCCACTAAAACCGATAACCCCATCGCAGATACAAGTGTTATAGAAAATTGACGATAAATAATCCCAGTAGAGCCGCTAAAGAACGCCATTGGTATAAATACCGCAGAAAGTACCATGGCAATACCGACCAACGCGCCTTTAATTTCATCCATAGATTTACGCGTAGCTTCAAGTGCCGATAGCTTCTCTTCGGTCATTAAGCGCTCAACATTTTCTACAACAACAATGGCATCATCTACTAATAGGCCTATGGCAAGTACCATAGCAAACATGGTTAACGTATTTATTGAATAGCCAAAGGTGTATAAAATACCAAATGTACCTAACAACACTACTGGTACAGCAATGGTCGGAATAAGCGTTGCTCGGAAGTTTTGTAAAAACAAATACATGACGACAAACACTAAAATAACCGCTTCAATAAGCGTATGAACTACTTTTTCAATTGATAAAGATACAAATGGTGTGGTGTCATAGGGTACAACTACATCTAACCCTTCAGGAAAATAAGGTTTTAACTCTTCAATTGCGGCTTTAACGCCTGCCGCTGCATCAAGTGCATTCGCGCCACTGGCCAATTTAATACCTAAACCCGAAGCAGGTTGTCCATCGTAGCGTGCTACAACACGGTAGCTTTCGCCACCCAACTCTACACGTGCAACATCCTCAAGGCGGACAAAAGAGCCATCAGGATTTGTTTTTACTAAAATATTCTCAAACTGCTCGACCGTTTGTAAACGACTTTGCGCTGTCACCGTTGCATTAAGTTGCTGCCCAGCAACTGCTGGCATCCCTCCTAATTGCCCCGCAGATACTTGTGCATTTTGCGCGCTAATTGAGGCGCTAATATCCGCTGGCGTTAGTTTGTAATTTTGCAGTTTTGAAGGGTCTAACCAAATTCGCATAGCGTATTGTGAGCCAAATAATTGCACTTCACCTATGCCTTCAACACGTGAAACAATATCTTGCACGTTTGATGATACATAATCACCAATATCGATGTTGGTCATACTGCCATCTTTAGACACAAAACCTAATACCATCAAAAAGTTACGCGCAGACTTTGCAACAACGACACCTTGCCTTTGTACTTCTTCAGGTAAAAGTGGTGTTGCTGTCGCTAATTTATTTTGCACTTGAACTTGTGCAATATCAGGGTCTGTTTCGGCGCTAAACGAAAGAGTAAGCGTTGCTGAACCGCTCGACTCAGACGTTGATGACATATAAAGTAAGCCATCAAGCCCTTTCATTTTTTGCTCTATAACTTGCGTAACCGTATCTTCAAGCGTACGTGCAGATGCACCAGGGTACGTTGCCGTGATACTAATTGCTGGCGGTGCAATTGACGGATACTGTGCAATTGGCAAGCTTTGTATAGCCAAAATACCTGCTAGCATCACTACTATTGCCAGTACCCATGCAAAAATGGGCCTGTCGATAAAAAATCGTGACATTACAACTCTCCGTTATTGCGCTTTATCAGCTTTTGTAGATGACTGAATTTCAGAAGGACTCACTGGCGCACCCGGGCGAATTTTTTGTAAGCCTTCTACAATTAATTTATCGCCATCACTTAGGCCATCAGTAACAAGCCAATCTGAACCAACGGTTCTATCCACTTTTAACACGCGACTTTCTACTTTATTGTCTTTACTGACAACCATTGCTGTTGGCTCGCCTTTGTTGTTACGGCTTACACCGCGTTGCGGTACTAAAATCGCATCCGCTTTAACGCCTTCAACAATAGATGCACGTGCATACATGCCTGGTAATAATAGCTTTTCAGGGTTAGGGAACTTAGCGCGCAAAGTTACAGAGCCGGTACTTGGGTCAACAGTCACTTCTGAGAACTGCAACGTTCCTTTGTGAGAATACGCCGAGCCATCTTCCATTATTAATTCAACATCTGTTTGGCTGTTTGCATCAATACCTAAACGGCCAGATGCAATCGCTTTTTTAAGTTGCGTCAACTCATTGCTCGATTGTGTTAAATCAATATAAATTGGGTCTAATTGAGTCACTGTAGCAAGTGCTGTACTTTGATTTGCACTTACTAGTGCACCCACTGTTACGCTTGATTTACTAATTTGGCCACTAATAGGGGAAGACACATGGCTGTAATCAAGGTTAATTTGTGCTGATTTTAACTGGGCTTTAGCCGTTAATAATTCAGCATTTGCTTGTTTGTACGCAGCATCCGCTTCGTCAAAATCTTGTTGACTCACTGCTTTGATTTTTAAGAGTTCGCCGTAACGTGATGCTTTTGATTTAGAGCTGGCGATGCTTGCCTCTGCGCGTGCAACGCTCGCTTCACTTGCTGCAAGGTCTGCTTCAAATGTAGCTGGGTCTATTTGATACAGTGCTTGGCCTTGCTTAACCTCTTTACCTTCGACAAATAAACGAGATTGCACAATACCACTTACTTGTGGGCGAATTTCAGCAATTTGAAATGCACTGATACGCCCAGGAAGTTCTTTTTTGAGAGTAAGCGCTTGGCTTTTTAATGTCAGTACACCCACTGGCACAGCTTGAGGAGCTGAAGCTTGTGACTGCTCAGTTGCTTGGTCACAACCAGTTAAAGCAACAGAACCTACGAGGGCGGACAATACAAATAAAGCGATGCGGGAACGCTGCATGTTAAATACCTTTTAGTTTAGAGTGAACGATCATTCTAAATTAAAACGCGCTGAGAATGAATCTTAATTAGAAGAAATTTACACAAACTTACACTCCTCAGTACAATATACGTCTTAGGTTGCATTTAATGTTAATTAGATGAAAATAGAATCAAGACTGTATGAAAATAAAACAAATGAACATATTGAAATAATATCTCATTTTAGAAACGGAGTGTTTAACAGACACAAAAAAGCCAAGCAAATACACAGCTTGGCTATTTATATAAAAACTAAAGCGCACCTTATTTTAAAGGATATTAGCACTGTGCTAAGTAATAACTCTTGAAACTAATAACTGCTCTACCCTAATACCCTCTACATCAACCACTTCGAATTTAAAGCCTGAAAAGGTTAAATGTTCCGCACGCTTGGGTATTCGCTTCATATTGTAAATTAAAAAGCCTGCAACGGTTTCATAGTGCATTTGCTCAGGAAACTCTTCTATGTCCAGCAGTTTTGCTAAATCGCTAATCGGAGTTAAACCATCAACTAACCAAGAGTCTTGATCGCGTTCTATAATTAATTCATCGCCTTGGTGAGTTATTAAATCCCCCATAAAGCCTTTCATTAAGTCTTTTACCGTAACGATACCGACCGATAAAGCGTATTCATTAACAACAACGGCAAACGGTTTGGCTGCACTTTTAAAGGCATTTAATGCTTCTGATAGGCTTAATGTCTCGGGTAAATAAAAAACATCTTTATCAATCAACTCATCATTTATATTGGCTGCTTCACCTTTTAATACTTGTCGTAAAATATCTTTTGATTCAACAGAGCCATGTAACTTATCTAAGCTCCCTGACACCACTAAAAAGTGATTATGAGGATGATCAATAATTTTAGTCGCAATATCATGACTCGATTCGTTTAAATCAAAATAGACAATTTGGTCGCGTGGCGTCATTACACTTGATAAAAACCGCGCTTCTAAATCAAACACATTGCCTATTAATTCATACTCTTGCTTTTGCAAGCTTCCGTATGCAGCACCTGCATCCATCATCGCAACAATATCTTCAGTTGTTACATTGTCTTCCCGCTCTGCGGGTACTTTAAATAAGCGCAGTACAAAGTTAGTTACACCATTAAAAAACATCACTAACGGGGTTAAGGCAAAGGTCACCCAACGCATTATAGTCACCACTCTCACAGCGACTGCTTCTGGCATGATCATCGCTAAGCGTTTGGGCATTAAATCGGCGAACAAGATAAACAGAGATGTAATAGTAAAAAATGAGAATAAAAAGCTAATTTTTTCTAAGTGTGCACCTTGATAAAAAAGCACTAAAACACTTTCAACATAAGGCGATAAAGCCTGCTCGCCCACAATACCACCCAAAATCGCAATCGCGTTGAGTGCAATTTGAATCATGGCAAAAAAAGCCCCTGGATTCTCTTGTAGCTTTAATACCGCTGCAGCTTTTATATTTCCTTCATCTGCCATTACTCGCAGTTTTATTTTACGCGACGCCGCAATTGCTATTTCTGACATAGCAAACAACGCACTGATCAAGATCAATAAGCTAATCCCGATTAAATCACCCATTTAACGCTCCAAAAAAGTTAGTGCTTTTGAAACAAAAGCAGCTGATTATAGTCGGTTTTTTAAACGCAGCAATTTAAATTTAAAAAATATATTAAAGTAATTATATTTCATGGTGTTATATTAATAAAACCACTTATTTTACTGTTCTAATATTTTTAAATGCAGCTTTTAATTGCGTAACTAAGGCAGGATCCATATTAATATTGCAAGCAAAGTACAAAGGGGATTGTGTTGTATTTAAACTGAGAACAGGTTCAAGTAATTTAAGCCTTGGCTCAGCTTGAATTCGATAGTCAAATTGCTTTTTACTAAGCACAACAAAATCTAGAATATCGTCGCGAGTACTAATAAGTTTATCTATTTTGTCTAGGCTATCTATAAGTAATAAATGCTTACTTTCGCTAAAGCCACGCTCTAACAAATAATGATGACTAAAGTTATCACGCAGTACTGCTATTTTATACTTTTTGGCATCATTGAGAGTATTTAACTTTATACCTCTCGACTTAAGCCCATATATAGCAGAGTCAAAGCTTTCTAGCTCGCCTATCCAAGTAAACTTATTCTCTCTATTAGGGAGTCGCACTATCGAAAATATACAGGTGTTTTTATCACGTAATGTTGCGTTGTACGATATGGCCCAACTATAGGCAAACATAGTGTAATTTATACCTGACCCTTCTAGCGCTTTATGAACTTTATCTACAGAGCGGCCAATGAGTTTGTTATCTTCATTGATGTACTGAAAGTCCGGAAATACTTCCGTTACTATTGTAATTTCAGTGGCGTTAACCTTAATACAGATAACGCACAGTAAAAAGATAAACCACTTCATTTAACTGAGCCTCATGATAAGTACATTAATAAATATAGCTGAGGCTCTGCGAACTGCTAGTTTTTAGTAGTGTATAAGCACGACCAATTTACTTGTTCATTGCGTTGATTAAAAAGGCCGATATTTTAGCGCCTTCTCTGAGTGTTGTTTCAGAACTAGACTGACCGACAAGCGAACTGTCGGTGAATGGCGCTATTTCCATCATATCAGCCCCCGTAATTGGAAACTCATCCGCAATGGCTGATAAAATATCAAGCGCATGCTTTGGTGTTAAACCATTATGTTCTGGCGTACCTGTGGCAGATGCAAACTCGGCATCAAGCGCATCAATATCAAAGCTTACATATACTTCATCAACGTTATCGGCTTTTAATTGTGCAATAGCGTCGGCAGCAACCGCTGCTGCGCCGCGCTCAATGATTTCATGTGCCCAATGTTGCTTAACGCCAAAGGTACTTTCCCAGTGCGCTTTAGGCTTGCCACTTGAGCGTATACCAAATTGTATTAAATGATGCGGTGCCGGTAAAAACTCTAATATATGTGTACACCACGAGCCAAAACATAAATCAATACCTAAGCGCTCCACAAGTAAATCGGTATGCGCGTCAAAATGAATAATAGCCGTGCGCTTACCTTGCTCACGTTTTGCTTTTAAGTACGCTTTAGTAAGTGGGTAACTAATTGAGTGATCGCCACCAATACCAAATAATCCTTTATCTTTAAACGTTGCGTAAAAACTGTCGCAGACATCTTCAGTGATTGATAATGGGCTTACGTAATAATCGTTATCTTCATCACCATATAAAGCTTTTTGGCAATTAGAAATGGTTGCATCATTTAGGTATTTGTCATGAAGTAAATGTGGGATTACACGTACATCGCCTAAATCAAACGAATGACATTGCGGATGCTGATCAATTAATGCTGAGCGCACAAACAATGGCCCCCAGTTTGCACCGCGTAAAATTCCACCGCCACAGTCTGAACTAATACCTAACATAACGGCTTTATGTGGTGAGCTTGGTAATTCGTTTAAAGACTCGCGCCACAAGTTATCAACGTTTTCAGTTTGTCCGTAAAGTTTATTACGCAGTGCGGCTTTGCGCTCTTTTGCAGTATTTACTGTGTATACGCCATCGCCCGGTGCGCACAAACAGTGCTCAACTTTGTTTTTAAATGCTTCAAATTGTGTGCTCATAATAAACTCCTTCGGTTTTTATTCTGTACGTAGCTAATTAGTTTTGATTACTTTTGATTAGTTATGCAAAATCACTAAAAGTGCCTAAACTTCAAATAAATGTCACTTTGCTAAATAAGTCAGTGCTTAATATAAGTAAACACGTTAGTTTTTACGTGTTCACTACAAGATTAAGCCATTGAATTTATTTGATATTAATGAAACTTTGTAATCATCCATTTAATCGTAGTTACGCGCTTGAGTGATACTTATTATGTCTGCTTGAACATGTCAACAGCGCAACAAGGCTACGTATATAAGTACTTGAGTGAATATTCATAGTTGGTGAATAAATCAAATTAGCCCTTAAAATTATTAAGGCTTTATTGGAAGAGTTAAGATAAAACGGACAATCGTCCTGTACTTAATAAACGTTTCTAGCAATGATGCTAGATTGACAACAAATTATTATAAAAGGCTTAGCTATGGAAAAGGTATTTCACTTAGGACTATGTATTGACGATCTTAAAGGTGCAAAACTTGCGATTGTACCGGGCGATCCAGATCGTGCAGCACGTATTTCACAATTCCTAGACAACCCAACCTGCCTTGCTCAAACTCGCGAGTTTCATGTTTATTTAGGTCAATTAAACGGCCACTCTGTGGTTATATGTTCTACAGGTATTGGTGGTCCATCTACGTCGATTGCAGTAGAAGAATTAGCACAACTTGGCGTGCGTAAATTTTTACGTATTGGTACAACCGGTGCAATTCAGCCACACATTAACGAAGGCGAAATTTTAATTAGCCAAGCGTCTGTACGTTTAGATGGAGCTAGCCAACACTTTGCACCACTTAGCTACCCTGCTGTATCTGACTTTTATGCAACACAAGCTATGGTACAAGCATGTAAAAACCTAAATATCGATTTTCATATTGGTATTACTGCATCAAGCGATACATTCTACCCAGGGCAAGAGCGTTACGATACGCACTCTGGTTACGTTCCTAAATCACTACAAGGTAGCTGCGAAGAGTGGCAAAAATTGGGCGTGATGAACTACGAAATGGAATCGGCAACATTATTTACTATGTGTGCAGCCCTTGGATTACAAGCAGCATGTGTAGCAGGCGTACTTGTTAACCGTACTCGCCAAGAAATACCAAATGTAGACCACGGTGAAATTGAGCGTAAATCTGTAGCAGTCGTATTAGAAGCAGCTAAAGTATTACTTGATTAATACAGATTATAGCAGTTAGTGAGTTATTTAATTCGATAGAATGACTCGCTTTAATAAAGCACAGCTCCGGCTGTGCTTTATTGTATGCAAGCCACTATTTAAGTGGTGCGCTAATTACTTTAAGTGCTGGTAAATGCGTAAAACTGGCAAGTACAGCTTTTGCCACTTGCGACTGGTTTTCACGACCCGCTGTTTCGAGCAATGTTATTCCCTTCACCGTACTTTCGTTAAAGCTAAGCCCAGCTAAAAAGAACTGACTTAGTGCACTTTGCAGTGGCGACAAGCTTGGGCTGTACGCTGCGTTTTCTGCGTAACTTCCGTAAAAGTCACCATCACTAAATGTACTTATTTTTACGGCGCTAAAGTTTTGGCTGTAAGGCACATACGCATTAAGTGCAAAACGCGCAAGGGTTTCATCAAGGCCATCAAAGCTAAACTTACCTTGCTGTGGTTTTGGGTTAAATAAGCTAAATTCGTTACCTAAATCGGTAGGTCCAAATGAATGCGGCAGTAATTCAGCAAGTTTAAATTGCTGATCAGGAAGTAAAATATCAAACTCTTTCGCATCAGCTAGTTCGTTCATAAACTGGCGACAATACCCACAAGGCGCATCGCTAATAGCAATTTTAACTATTTTTTTAGCGCCGTTTAACCATGCGTTATTTATAGCCGATTGCTCTGCATGAACCACTAAACTCAATGCTTGATGATCAAACTCTACATTCGCACCAAAGTAAAAGTTTACCTCACCCTTTTCATCAAGCGCTTTAACAATTGCGCCTACATGAAAATCTGACACTGGCGCAACGGCATACTCAGAAGCTAAAGGTACTAAACCTTGTAGTAATACATCATCAGACACATTGAGTTGCGCGCATAATACTTTAATATTATTAGAATTTAATATGCCACGTTGTGATTTTAATTGACTACGTAATGACGCTGTTTGCGCTACGCTTAATGTGAAGTGCGAATTTGTAAGTGCTGTATCTTGCTGTACAGTAAAAGTTGCTGAAGCCATAATATTTTTTAATTATTCAATGGCTAAGTAGTTTAAAAGGTTAGGGTGTTAAATACCAGCCTATTTAACGCAAAAAAAGGGAGCACATCGCGTGCTCCCTTTTAATACTAATAGGTATACCTAACAAAATAAAGTGTTAGCCGGTATTACGCATACCTGCAGCTATACCTGTCATCGTGATCATTAACGCATTATCAATGTCACCTTCGTTTCGTTTTTCCTCTGAGCGAGCACGGCGTAAAAGCTCAACCTGTAATAGGTTAAGTGGATCGGTGTAAGGATTACGTAAACTAATCGACTCCTTAATCCAAGGTTGTTCGGCGAGTAGGCTTTTTTGTGGGCTAAGTGATTGCACCAAGCTAATCGCTTCTTGAAGCTCTTTACGAAGTGTTACACCCAATGGTTTGTACATATCTTCCACCAGCGCATTATCGTAATGCTCACTCAACCAGCAATCGGCTTTACTAAATACCATTTCTAACATTTCTAGGCGCGATCTAAAGAACGGCCACTGTAAGCTCATTTCGTTGAGTGTTTCTGCGCCGTACTTATTAAGCGCAGCTTTTAAGCCAGTTAACGCACCTAACCATGCAGGTAGCATTAAACGGTTTTGGCTCCACGCAAAAATCCATGGAATAGCACGCAGGCTTTCAACGCCACCATTAGGATTACGTTTTGCAGGACGCGAGCCAAGCGGTAACTTAGACAACTCAAGCTCAGGTGTTGCCATTCTAAAGTAAGGTACAAAGTTTTCATCGTGGCGAACTACATTACGGTAGTGTTCACACGACTCCTCACTTATTAGCTTCATTACTTCGCGCCACTGCGGTTTTGGCTCCGGCGGCGGTAATAAGTTACTTTGTAGTACCGCGCCTGCGTAAATATTTAAGCTTTGCAGTGCTACATCGGGTAAACCAAATTTAAAGCGGATCATCTCGCCTTGCTCGGTTACACGCAACCCCCCTTTTAACGAACCTGGCGGTTGTGAATGCAGCGCTTGTGCAGCAGGTGCCCCACCACGCCCTACTGTGCCACCACGTCCGTGGAATAAAACAAGCTCAATACCACGAGCATCAGCAAGCTGTACTAGCTTATCCATTGCTTCGTACTGGGCCCAACCTGCTGCCATCATGCCGGCATCTTTAGCAGAATCAGAGTAACCAATCATTACATTTTGGGTGTTTTTAATGTGCCCGCGATACCAAACATTATCAAGTAATGTAGTAATTACATCACTGCCTGCGTTTAAATCGTCGAGTGTTTCAAACAACGGTGCTACTGGTAAATCAAAGCTACAGCCGCTTTCTTTTAGCAATAATTGTACTGCTAAAATGTCTGATGCTGTTCGCGCCATCGAAATAATATACAAGCCAAATGTTTGTTCGTCTTGCTTAGCAATCACATCAAAGGTGTCTAGCACTTCTTGAACATCAGGGCTTGGTTGCCAATGTTTTGGAATAAGCGGTCTGCGAGAGTTAAGCTCAGTAAGTAAAAAAGCTTGTTTGTCTTGCTCTTGCCATTGGTTGTAGTCGCCTAAACCTAAATAACGCGTCAGCTCTGAAAACACATCGCTGTGGCGAGACGAATCTTGGCGCACATCGAGTTTAGCTAAACGCAAGCCAAAGCTATTAATACGGTACAGTAAATCAAGCAATAAGCCATCAGCAACGACTTTCATATTACACTTTAATAACGAGCGATAGCAGACCTCTACAGGGTGTTTAAGCTGATTAATATCGGTAATTAAATCTTGTGAATCGCTACGCTTATTTTTAATTTTAGCGCCAAGATGAGCTACTGTTTCTGCAACTTGGTTTTTAAGCTTTTTGATCACCGCTCTGTATGGTTCAAAGTCTTGACCTGCCAACTCAATAAGCTCATCACTGGCATCTGACATAGAGAGTTCAGCGCATAACGTTTTTAAATCTTGAATATATAAGTTAAGCGCCATCCAACGACCATGGTCAAGCACTTCTGCTGTAACCTGCGATGTTACAAATGGATTTCCATCACGGTCTCCACCCATCCAAGATGTGAACTCAATCGGGCTGTAATCTTTTGGTAGATCTAAGTTCAATTGCTCTTTAACATTGGCTGAAAATTCACGTAAAAAGCGCGGAACAGCGTGCCATAGACTGTTTTCGATTACCGCATAACCCCATTTAGCTTCATCAACTGGCGTTGGGCGAGAGCGACGAATGTCGTCGGTATGCCAAGCCTGACTAATAAGCTGTTCAATACGATTTAAAATAGCATCTCGCTCTAGCGGTAAGTTATCTTTTCGCTCAAGCGACGCTAAGCAATCACTTAGTTCAACATGTTTATTAATGATAGTACGGCGCGTCACCTCGGTTGGGTGAGCGGTTAATACTAAGTTTATGTGGAGTTTTGAGAGTGTTTCGGCCAAATGATTACTATCTAGCTGGCCTTGTTCTGCTTTTGTAACTAACGTTTTTAATGTTTGAGTGAGAGGGTTTTGTTGACCAAGGCCAACGTCATTAAAACGCGAAACGGTATGAAATTGTTCTGCTACATTAGCAAGGTTTAAAAAATGATTAAATGAACGGGCAACCGGCAAAAGCTCTTCATCACTAAGCGCATGTAAAACATCTATTAGCGCTTGTCTGTCGTCTTCATTACCACTGCGAGATGATTTAGATAAAGCCCGAATTTCTTCTACTTTATCTAAAATAGCTTGGCCTTGAGCATCTTTAATTGTTTGTCCTAGAAGTTGCCCTAATAAATTTACATTACCTCGCAAGGCGGCGTATTGTTCACTCATTTCTCATTCTCCTTTATTTCGTAGGGCACTATTAATATCATCATGTAGGGATATTTAATAGATCCATTTGCAATGTCTTGTCGTAAAAAAATATATATAAAATAATCACAAAGCACCCACATGATAATTTTTTACGATGGTAACTGCCCCCTTTGCAGCACCGAAATGCAGCAACTAAAACACGCTGATTCTAAAAATCTAATTACGCTTGAAGATCTTAACGCGAGCGACTTTAGTGAGCGCTACTCGTATATTGATAAAGACCAAGCAATGACTTATCTGCAAGCTCAAAAGCTATCAGGTGAAATGATTTACGGGCTTGATGTAACGTACGAAGCATGGAAATTAGTGGGTAAACACGGCTGGTTGAAAATTTTTCGCTTGCCAATAATTCGCTTTTTCGCTGACTGCGGATACCTGTTATTTGCTAAGTATCGGCACCCCATCAGTCGCTTTTTAATGCCAAATACTCAGTGCAGTAACGGCCAATGTGGACTAAAAGCAAAAGGTGATAAATGAAAACCATTGTTTTATTCGGCGCAAGCAGTGCCATAGCAAATGCATATATAGAACATCTACAAATAAACACGCCTACTCATCAGATCGTTTGTATTAGTTCAAAAAGTATTGAATCTGACTCAAGTGTTGTCCACCTGCATACTGACTACACAAAACAAAGTTTAGCGCGCGTTACTAATTACCTAAAAGCGCAAAATGCCGATATACAACAAGTTATTATATTCAATGGTACACTGCACAACGAAACTCATATGCCCGAAAAAAAGCTGGAGGATTTAGACGCTGATTATTTTAGCCAACTTCTAAATTCAAACACCCTAACTCCCCTACTTTGCTTGCAGAGTATTTTGCCGCTTTTAACACATAAAACGCAGTGTACTATTACAGCACTCAGTGCGCGTGTGGGCAGCATTAACGACAATAAATTAGGCGGTTGGTATACGTATCGCGCCTCCAAGGCTGCGCTTAACATGCTATTTAAAACCGCAGCGATTGAGCTTGCACGCCGAGCTAAAAATACCAAGCTCGTTTTATTTCACCCAGGGACTACTGATACTGCGCTTTCAAAGCCATTTCAAAAAAACGTACCCGCAGGAAAACTCTTTACAGCTGAATTTGTAGCTAAGCAGCTTTTTACACTTACTTTTAATAACCCTCATTTAGAACTCAATGGTGAGCCTGCCTACTTAGATTGGCAAGGCGAAACTATACCGTGGTAAGGACCTTTAATGCATTTTACTAAAGAGCGCATAAACGCACTTGAAAAACACACCCGTACTCATTTAATTAATTCGCTTTCGGGTTTTAAAAGCGCCAACTTAATTGGCACGCAAGACAAACAAGGCAATACTAATCTCGCCATTGTTAGCTCTGTTATTCATTTAGGTGCTCACCCTCCGCTAGTTGGCATGATAATGCGACCAAATAGCGCGCCTCGACATACGTTCGAAAACATAATCGAAACAGGTAGTTACACCATTAACCAGGTTAATAAAGCGATTTATAAGCAAGCCCATCAAACTTCAGCTCGTTACGATAAAAATGAGTCTGAGTTTGATACGACGGGGTTAACGCCCGAATACTTAAACGACTTTGCAGCGCCTTTTGTTAAAGAAAGCCGCTTAAAGTACTCGGTTAAATTTGTAGAAAACCAACATTTAGCCATCAATGGCACAGAGCTTGTAATCGGTGAAATCACTGATGTGTATTTAGATGAAGTAGCACTTCAAAGTGATGGCTTTTTAGATTTACAGGCTATTGAAACGGTGGCAGTAACCGGGCTTGATAGCTACCACACAAGTAATAAACTCACGCGTTTACCTTACGCTAAAAAATAATATGCCATTTTAAGAGGCTATAAACTAATAGCCTCTTATCGCATAACATTGAATTTTACCTTGGTATTAATCACACTAGCTAAAAATCCAAGGAGAAAAACATGACCACCATAGGTATAGGTACACAATCAAGCGAGCAAGCGCTGGCAAGCCTAAGTAACATGACGCAAACGCTGACCCCTATCGCAGCTGACGAACATTTAGAGCGCATAGCCAAGGCTCAAGCGTATATGCTAGCAAACAACATAGATGCAATTTATTTAAACGCTGGCACCAACCTTACCTACTTTACAGGCATGAAATGGTACGCGAGCGAACGTATGGTTGGCGCGATATTACCCGCCCTTGGTGAAGTACAATACATTGCGCCTTATTTCGAAATTGGTTCACTAAACGGGTTTAAAGTAATAGATGGGCCTATTCATGGGTGGCAAGAGCACGAAAATCCTTATGCACTTTTTGTCGAAGTATTAAAAAAGTTAAACATTAATGAAAACGCAACTATTGGCATTGATGAAAGCGCACAATTTTTTATATTCGACGGCATTAATAAAGCACAAATGGGTTTAACCCTCATAAATGCACAACCTGTAACGGCGCATTGCCGTATGCATAAATCAGTTCATGAACTTAGCTTAATGCAACGCGCGATGGACATGACCTTAGCCGTACATCAAGCCACAGCAAGCATGCTTTATGAGGGAATAACCACCACCGAAGTAGAAGCTTTTATTAAGCAAGCACACCAAAAAGTAGGTGCACCAGGTAACTATTTTTGTATTGTTTTATTTGGTGTTGCAACGTCTTTCCCGCACGGTGTTAAAGATGCCCAAATACTTAAAAAAGGCGATATGGTACTAATTGATACTGGCTGTAAAGTACACGATTACCTATCAGATATAACCCGTACCTATGTATTTGGCGAACCAACAATGCGCCAACGTATGTTTTGGGATCATGAAAAAGCAGCGCAAATGGCGGCATTTAATGCAGCTAAAATTGGTGCTACGTGCGAAGACGTTGACGCGGGCGCACGTAACTATTTAGCAGCGCAAGGGCTAGGCCCGCAGTACCAAACACCGGGTTGCCCGCATCGAACGGGGCACGGCATTGGGCTAGACATTCATGAATGGCCATATTTAGTTGGCGGTGATAAAACCCCACTTGCCCCTGGCATGTGCTTTAGTAACGAACCAATGTTAGTTATACCCGATGAATTTGGCGTGCGTTTAGAAGATCATTTTTACATGACCGACAACGGCCCTCATTGGTTTACACAACCAAGTTATAGCATTGACGACCCATTTGGGCTTAACGCTTAAAACTGAATACCTTCAAGAGCAGCTGTTTAGCTGCTCTTTTTAGTTTGGTATTGATAAAGTGCAGTTCATCCCAATATCCCCTGTTATACCAAAGCAATCCTCAAAAGGATAAATATGAAAAACTTTAAAATTGATATCGTCTCAGACGTAATGTGCCCTTGGTGTGTAGTGGGTTATAAAAACCTAGAAACTGCACTAGAGCAACTCAAAGACGAAATGAGCGCAGATATTACGTGGCATCCTTTTGAACTAAACCCAGATATGCCAATTGAAGGTCAAGACTTAAACGAACATTTAATGCAAAAGTACAACCTAACAGAAGAGCAAGGCGACGAAAATCGTAAAAACATGTTCGAAGCAGGAAAGCGTGCTGGATTCACCTTTAATTTTGATGGCAAACGCATCATGATCAACAGCTTTGATTTGCATCGTTTATTAATGTGGGCACGTGAAGAAGGTAAGCAAACCGAATTAAAACTTGCCTTTTTTGAAGCGCACTTCACTGATTTAAAATACTTAAATCAAGAAGAAGCACTACTCGACGTTGTTGAAAAAGTAGGTCTTGATAAAGAAACTGCGCGCGGTATTCTACATTCAGACAAATACGTACAAGACGTACGCCAAGAGCAAGACAACTTTAAACAAATGGGTATTACGTCAGTACCTACATTTATCATAAACGATAAGTATGCACTTACTGGCGGACAACCAAGCGAATCATTCATTCAAGCACTAAAACAAATTAGTGAAGAAGAAGCCAAGCAAGACGCTTAATATACAAATAAAGTTTAAAACTAAAAAAGGCTGCTTATTGCAGCCTTCTTCTATATAGCGCAGACTACTTCTTACTTAAAAATAAACTAAGTACGATAAAGTACTTTAATTACATGCCAGCCAAATTTGGTTTTAACTAGGTGGGGTTCTAAAATTTCGCCTTTAAATGCAACCTTATCGAACTGTGGTAGATATTAAGCAAGACAGGCACCTATTTTTAACAAGCAAAACTATCCTAATTAAGATGGGTGCCACGTTAATTTTTTATGAAACTACTTAACCTTACAAAGAGTTAGCACAATCAATATATTTATTTGCCATTTTAAACAATTGAGTATGTTCAGAGCTTGTCATTTCTAATAGTAACTTTAACATTTTTTTGTCCTTAGCACTTGTAGCAACAAATATTGGGCTTTCTATAAATCTCCGTTTTGAAAATAAGGATATGTCGTTACTTAGCAAATACCTGACACCTTCATAGTTTGAACGATAAACAGCCATATCAAGCAAAACATCCCCATATTTATGAAAAATATTACTTTTTTCAAATTCCATTTCATTATTCATCAGTCTCTTCAATACCTTACTTGGGAAATCATACTCCCTCATAAGTTCATGTCCCAATTCTCGTCGGGCAAGTTCGCCGACCTCACTCAAGTCAGCCGTTTGAACCATCTCTGCATACTTTGAGCAAGACCAGACATTATTTGCACACAGTAAAAGTATTGGGACAATATATTTTACTAATCGTATGTTACCAAGGGACATAATCAACCTATACTCCTGTAATTCTGTGGTATTTGAACTGATGTTTTACTGGTATATAAGTGGGCGCAGACAAGCCTAAAATTAAGATGGGTGTCACGTTAATTTTTTCGCATTAATGCGTACAAGTATCCCAGAACTAATGCTGGTAATATTTGTGATTTCCTCACTAACACTACCTTTACCAACAGCAACAATTGAACCAGTAAAAATAACTATTATAACAAAAAAGCAAAAAGAGACCTGGACCTATTTATTTTCATTAAGTATTTTTATTGCATATTCATGTCCATTTTCAGCCGCTTTTTTTAAATAATAATCCGCATAAATACTATTTTTTAACGGAGAGTCTCGCAGGCCGTATACTCCAAAAAAAAGATAATATAAGTTCTTATACATATCATTTGAAAAACCTTGCTTATCAGCTCTGTTTGATAGATAAGAAACCATTTTAAATAGTGATTCTGAATCATTCTTTTTCATTGCTTCATCTAAAGTCAATTGACCGAATAATATAGCAGCCTCATCATCACCCACATCAGATGCTTTACGTAAGGAATTTTTTAGAAAAGCAATATCACCATATTTTCCAAGTTGATATGCATAATATAAATTTACACTAGAATCTAAAATACCTTCCTCAAAAGATAACTCTAGTAGCTTGGTACCTTTATATACATCTTCTGCTTTTTCACTTGTAATTAAAAAACTACCCAGAATATGCTTTGCTCTTATATTCCCTAAATCCGATGAAATTGAAAGCATTTTTCTAGCTTCTTTATAATCTGGATTTTGGTTGTATGCTCCCAAATATAAAATGTAACCAGACAGAAAATACGCAGTGCTGTCATTCTGCAATATCCCTTGTTCTAGTATATTAGAAACATCTTTCCATTCGAGTTCCTGTTGTGCGTCAATATCATCCTTTATCAACTCTAAAGTAACATTCTCACTACAATTACCCTTTGCTTGATGGCAAAAAAATACTACTAACAATATAAAAAATAAAAACTTACTCAATTAATCCCCCAGCGGTCCCTTAGACTGATTATAAAACGACTCTATGAAAGCACTGCTTATTACGTTAAAATTTTCTACTACAGGATAACTATAACTCATATAGCCTTCAGCAGTTCCAATGGTAGCTGAAGCTTCAACTCCAACGTACCCCATACAAGAAATTAGGATGACAGCCATCTTAATTTAACCACAAAACTGTGCCACTAAATTTAATCTTTTTGGCAAAGATTTCATCTTTTTTACTCCGTTCTTCGCTAAGAAAATTAGGATGGATGTTAACGTTATTTTTTTATCGTCAACATACAGTAATAAGGAGGTGTTATTATTCACAGTAGTATAAAGGACTTAACTTCAACCCACCCTCTTCGATTCCCGTAAATAATTTTCACCACATAAAATTATGCAGGATGTCATCATTATTTTTTAGTAACTCTGCTTTTCAAAAAGATTGCGACGCACCATTACAGTGATATTAAATAAGATGAAAAGCATTAATTTTTTATGTTTATAAACTAACTCGTTTTGACTAAAAGGGAACGCCTATATGTGTCTTTGTTATTTCCTTTATTTATACTTATCAATAAAATAACCTAATTTATATGCGACTAAAAATGTAACTATCAGTATAGCCAAGGATATACTCAACCTTTTGAAGGCAATTAACTTCAGTTCAATAGGATTAAGTAAAGCAGCTAATAAATTGCCGAGCACACTTAAAAATGATAGTAAGAATAAAAATAAAAGAACGAAACCAATAATTTTTTCAATCATTTAATTACCATATATAGATTCTTGGCTAAGTAATAGTTGCTTCAAAAACCAAAGTAGACTGCCACATTAATTGGACTAACAAAACTGCGCCACTAAATTTACTTTTTTGGCTAAAGTTTATTTTTCATTCCATTTTTCGCTAAGGAAATTAGGATGGGTGTTAGATTTATCATTCGAGTACCGATTACCTGTAACAACACGACAAGCTAATCAAGCATTTTAGCTGAGGGGTAGGCTGAAATAAAAATATAAAAAGCCAGAAAGTTTCTGGCTTTCAAATAACAATTTAAGATGAAAGGATGCTTATCGCTGATAACACATATTTACCATTTCTTTTTAGGAGCAAATAATATATCCAAGTCGTCCTGCTCTTGTTCGTTTTTCTTTTTAAGCGCATTAGCATTTGATGCTCGAAGCTCTACACTAATTGCTTCTAGATAACCTTCCACTTCTTGACGTTTAGCTGAAACATATTCGTCCGAATAAGTAACCCCGTTAAGAGTAACCTGGGCTTTTTCAAAATATTGCCTAGCAGAACCTACCATGTTTGCCGAACGTGCTGATAAACCGCGTTTTATTTGGCTTTCTATATTGATACGAAGTTGAAGCTTTTCTAATCGTTTATCTTCAACCGTAAACACTTGGCTATCAACTCGCCCTTTATTGTGTTCTGAGCGTAACACTATGCGTAATTTTTTTATACCTTGGATAAGACTTACAAGCTGTTTGTCGTTACTCGGTAAAGACAGCGAGTCATTATTATTGCCTTGAACAGGTTGCGTAAGATGCTCTTTTGCTTCACTTAACCTATTTTTAAGCGCCTTTGAACCAGTGGAATTTGCCACCATAGTTTTCAGCGCTTCATAAACACGGCGTTGTAGTACGCGAATAATAGGTTCGGACAAAGGTATGTTGGCGCTATTCACAAGTGCCTCTTCAGTCTCTTCTATTATCGCCTTTTGCTTTGTAAGCTCTTTGCGACGTTCGCCTTCTTGTTTCTCTTTGTGTTGCTGTACAGCACTTACCCAAAGCGCAATCACAATAAGTGCGACTATGAGCACAATAATAATTGAAACGATCATAGTGTAATTCTCGGATTCATATCTAATTTTTTAATCTTACATTAAATATATACTAACAGGGTAGCTTTGCGCTGTTTAACTTATAAATATGCTAAAAAAGCATTACAAGGAGGACCTATTATAAGATTATCTCGGATAATCATTGCTATCTGAAGCATATTTATTGTGCTAGCCTTAGATCCCAAACAGATAAATGTGTATGCCTAAAACTCAAGGTGAATTTTAAAATTAAAAACGCTTGGGTTTAACACGTATTACCTTTATAAATTATATGAATAACAACGTTAAAATATGCAGCTATGAAATTACAACAACTCAGATATATCGTAGAAGTACAAAATCATAAATTAAATGTTTCAGCAACTGCTGAAAGTTTATTTACCTCTCAACCTGGTATTTCTAAACAAGTACGTATGTTAGAAGATGAGTTGGGTGTACAAATTTTTGGCCGCAGCGGTAAACATTTAACCCATGTGACGGGCGCTGGCGAAGAAATAATTAATATTTCCCGAGAAATACTTTCCAAAGTAGAAGGCATAAAAGCGGTTGCAAATGAGCATACATTACCAGATCAAGGTAAGCTTAATATTGCAACAACTCACACGCAAGCCCGCTACGCTCTTCCGAGTGTTATTCAAGGATTTATGAAGAAATATCCTGCGGTTTCACTCCATATGCACCAAGGTACACCACAACAAATATCAGACGCAGCTGCTCGTGGCGACGCTGATTTTGCAATTGCGACTGAGGCACTTCATCTTTATTCAGATTTGGTTATGTTGCCATGCTATCACTGGAATCGCAGTATTGTTGTTGCAAAAGACCATCCTCTTGCGAAAAAAGTAAATAATTTAACTGTTGCCGACATAGCGCAATATCCGCTCATTACTTACGTATTTGGCTTTACGGGTCGCTCAGAACTAGATAAAGCATTTAGTGCACATGGTCTTGAACCCCATATTGTATTTACAGCAACCGATGCTGATGTAATTAAAACCTATGTTCGTCTAGGGTTAGGGGTCGGTGTAGTCGCTTCAATGGCAATAGATCAAATAAGTGATACCGATTTAGTCTGTATTGATGCGAGCCATTTATTTGAGGCAAGTACCACTAAAATTGGATTTAGAAAAGGCAGTTTTTTACGCACTTATATGTATGACTTCATTGAGCGTTTTGCACCGCACCTAACAAAAGAACGTGTTGAACGAGCAAGTTTATTGCGTAACCAAGATGATGTAGATAAATTATTTGCAGATATCGAATTACCAGTTAAGTAATCAATAATTTAATTAGTTAAAAACCGCGTAGATATAAAATGCGGTTTTTTTTTAATACTTTATAATAGTAAACAACCCAAAATTTTAGGTTAGCGCGTGTTTATCTTCAAAGGTTAAATTTACAGCGATGTGGTCATCTCCCATATACAAGCAATCACAACGCGTAAATACCAAAAAATCATTTTATTACGTGCGATAAAGTACTTTAATTACATGCCAGCCGAATTTTGTTTTAACTAGGTGTGGCTCTAAAATTGCGCCTTTAAACGCAATTTTGTCAAACTGTGGGACCATTTGTCCGCGTCTAAATTCACCTAAGTCACCGCCTTTTTTACCCGATGGGCATGACGAATACTTTTTAGCTAAGGTTTGAAACTTTGCACCTTTACCTAATTGCTTAATAATATCTTCTGCAATCTCTTTGTGCTTAACCAAAATGTGAAGTGCATGTGCTGTGTTTGCCATGAAAAAAGCCTTTTATACCGTTAGCTAAAATTAAACGCGGCGATTTTAACACAACCTCATAAACCTAGCATCTACTTATACTGCAGTGTATTAACCACTAATTTATAAATAATGTTTAGCATCCTCTGGGTTGGGAATTCTGCAATACTGATATTTACCAAATAAGGTATACCTATTCAAAGCAACCCTATCGTATAACCAATTATTAAACCTATTTGGCAAAATACTAAATACGTTTACTAGCTTATATGGGTAACCTAGCTGCTTAACAACGTTAAAAAAAGCATGGCTTTGCGTATACGCTTTGCCGTTTTCTAGGTAAACCATTGAAGCATATTCAATTGTTGAAAAACCAAAATGCGTTAACAACAGTTCCCCTTTTGGAGATTGCACGCTGCATAATTTAAAAATAGTATTAGTGTCGTGAGTAATAATAAAGTTACACCACGCGCTGCAAAGCTTACATTGCGCATCAAATAAAATAATTTTTTGATTTTGCATTAATATAGCTGCATCATCGCTCATAACACTTTCCTTAAATTAAGTACTAAATTACTGCTGCACCGGCTTTTTTTGTAACTTGCGCTGCAAAGTACGTCTATGCATATTAAGTTGCCTCGCGGTAACCGACACATTGCCATTATTACTGTGTAATACTTGTTGAATATGCTCCCACTCTAAACGCTCTGGCGACATAACCGCATCATCAATAACATTCGATGCCGATGCCACAGGCTCGGTGTTAAGCGCTTTTAATAATGTTGCCATATCAACCGGCTTAGTAAGGTAATCGTTTGCGCCTAACCGCATTGCCTCTACTGCGGTTACAATACTTGCAAACCCAGTTAGTAAAACAATATGAGTTTGGGGGAGCAAACTACGCAGCGGCTTTATGAGTGCAAGTCCGTTATCGTCACCTAGTTTCATGTCTAATAAAATAAAGTCGGGCAATAGTTTACGCGCGGTAAGTAACGCATCACTTTGGTTATGCGCCACCTCGCAGGTAAAGCCTTGTTTAGTTAAGCGCCTTGCCAGTGTGCAGGCTAAATTAATGTCGTCTTCAATTATAAGTAACTTCATGAGGCGTTATCCTCAGTGTTTACAATAGCGAGTTTAACTTTGGCGACAGCGCCGCCATCAGCATGGTTAAACAAAGTAAGTGAGCCATTTAAACGCTCAAAAGTAACGTTTGATAAAAGCACAGCAAGCCCCATTCCCTGATCGCTTGGCATAAGTTGCCCGCCAAGCTCTGCTAATTGCGATGATGAAAAGCCACGGCCAAAATCGCGAATTAACAAGTAAACGCATTCACTATGTAAGTTATCTTGCTGCCAACTCAGCTCTAATTGAGTTTGGCCTTGTTTTTGATTAGCTAGCGCGGCGTTTTGCAATAAATTTAAAATAGCAGGCAATAACATCGCATCACTCAATAGCGTTGCCGCAATAGGTGGCGTAATCCATTTAATTTGTTGATCAGGGTATTGCAGTAAAAGTGTATCTGTAATTTGTGTTTGCAGCTGCTTTGCCGTTACATGCTCTTGTGAATTTTTAAGGCGTAACTGCCTTGAGAGCTTTCTAAAGTCGTTAAGTTGTGTACTGCACTGAGTAAGCGGCGCTTGCATGTGCTTAACAATAGGGTTGTTTGGTTGATCTTCTAATAACTCTTCAAACAGTAACTGTAAGTTTGCAATTGGGGTCGCTAGTTGATGGGTTATTTGTGCTGCGGCCCCATCAAGGGTAACAAGCTGTTCATTACGCAATTGTTTTTCACGCACGTTTGCAATAATTCGCTCTCGCTCTTTAAGTGCCCTGCTCATTGCGCCAATAACAAGTGCAATTACGCTGGCACTTAAAACAAAATTAACCCACATGCCAATAAAATGACCACTCATATTCATTTGATGCATACTGTGATCGGGCATCTTTATAAGTAAAAAACTGTATGCGGCAATGGCTAATACCGCAATATAAGCTAATCCTTTTTCTCGCAGCGTAACAGCAGCGATCATTATCGGGAGCAATAACAGTGATACAAATGCATTGGTCGCACCGCCGCTTAGCGATAGCAAAACCGTTAAAAATAATACATCAGCGGTTAACTGCATCAACATACCCAAAGGTTTAGCACGGCTTACATTTCGATAAGCAAATAGGCTAATAAGCTGAAACACAGCCTCAACGGCAATAACAATAAGTAAAGGCAGTAATGCAATTTGATGTTCTAATAAAAAATAAACGCTAAGCACCGCAATTAATTGCACGGCAATAGCGCCGCTTCGCAGCATTAATAGTCGACTAATGGTGGGGTCGGTACGCATTAACAAGAGGTAATTGCCCAATCAAATGTTTAATAAGGTTATTTTAACGGTTATGTGATTTTTAATCATCATCCATCGAAATTGAAAAAGGTGCACAAGGCGTTCCTTGGTGAAACACCATTTTCCATTGCCCGTTAGTTTGCCGCCAAAGCGACATACGCAATGAATAATTAAACTCAGCGCGAGCAGAGCGCCTATAAGCTGCTTGATAACTAAGTTGCACTACATCATCGCTCAGCATTCGGCCCTTAAAATGCTGATTATAAAACTGTGGCACAACCTCGGTAGGTAAACGAGTTAGTACTTGGTATTTATTAAATGTAGTGCCATTGGCAGCAATTTCGATAAATTCATCATCGAGTAAAGCATCTAATGCGCGCTCAGATTGGCGAACTTCTGGGTCTAGTAACTGGCGCTCAGCGTCAATCAAATGATTAAACAACGACACTTTTATTTTGCTGCTCATAACCTTCCCTATTGTTTATAAACTTGCCCAGCTTTCATAACAAATTGTACGTTTTTAAGTACGTCGATATTTTTAAGCGGTGAGCCATTCACACTGATAATATCTGCTTGTTTACCAACACTCAAGTCGCCAATGAGTGCGCTTTGTCCCAGCAGTTTAGCTGCATGTATGGTTGCTGATTTAATCGCTTGGGCTTCGCTCATACCATTGTTTACCATTAAACTAAATTCGTTAGCATTGAGCCCATGACGCGACACCCCAGAGTCTGTTCCAAAAGCTATATTAACCTTATTTTTCAGTGCAAGTTTAAACGAAGCCTGCATTTTTGGAGTCACTTCACGCACTTTGTCGGCTATTGCCGGTGGCATATTTGGGTTTGTAAGCACCTCTTCACTTACCGTTGCCCCCGCTAAAAGCGTCGGTACTAAATAAGCTCCCGTTTTTTTAAATAACTTTATTGCCTCTTTATCTAAGTAAGAGCCATGCTCAATAGAATCTACGCCGGCTTTTAAGGCCGCTTTTATACCTTGTGTACCGTGTGCATGCGCTGTAACTTTACGCCCTAAGTGGTGAGCCGTATCAACAATTGCAACTAGCTCTGCATCTGTAAGTTGTTGGTTAACACCAGCAGCGGTATTACTTAGTACCCCACCTGTGGCAGTAATTTTAATTACATCAGCGCCACTTTTAATTACCTCGCGTACCGCACGGCTACAATCATCCGCGCCATTACAAATACCAATCCCGCCTGTAACCGCATCTGTAATATCTTTTCGATATCCGTGCATATCTGCGTGTCCACCAGTAGGCGATATTGTATTACCCGCTGCAAAAATGCGAGGGCCGTTAATATCATTTCGCTCAATAGCGCGCTTTAGCGGAAATATTACTTTGTGATCGCTACCTAAATCTCGCACTGATGTAAAACCCGCATCGAGCGTACGTTGTAAATATTTAATTGAGCGCAAAGCATAATCGGCATCATATTCTGTAGCCCAGCGGTGAGGGTTTGCTTTTGAATCTCGCTCAAACGTAACGTGAACATGCATATCAATAAGACCAGGCATTACAAATTGATTTTTAAGATTGATAATATCGGCATCAGGTAGATTAAGTTCTGCTTTTGTGAGGTAGCCGTTTTTAATAGCTGTTATTGTATTATCTGTTATGACTAACGTTTGCTCTGTTTTTACTTTTTGATCCTCGGATGCAAGTAAACTGCCCGCATAAATAATTTTATGCTGTTGAGCAAAAGCCCCATTTGCTATTAATGCCAGTGTTATTGCAGTGAATGTTGTTATTAGTGTTGTTTTCATACTTGCTCCTTTTTTATACTAGCATTACCTTAAATAACCTGTAATTGCGAATATTTACGATACAAAGCATGCTATAAACTAGTCTTGAAAGCCGTTTTTTGGTATAACTCCCCCATTAGTAATACATGTCAGACCACCTTAAGAGAACATACTATGCCTTACGCACATATCACTGGTTGGGGTAAATGCATTCCACCAGCAAGCATTAGCAACGATGAAATTAGTGAAATAGTTGATACCACCGACGAGTGGATAACCACGCGTACTGGCATTAAATCTCGCCGAGTGAGCCATGTAAGTACCGCCGAGCTGGCAACTGTTGCTGCTAAGCATGCTATTGCGTGCGCAGGCGTTGATCCTAAAGATATTGATTTAGTGATATTAGCAACCTGTACACCTTCTACCGTTGTGGCAAATACCGCCTCACAAGTGCAAAAAAATATTGGTGCAACAGGCGCTGCCGCAATGGATACAAACGCGGCATGCTCGGGCTTTTTATATGCGTTGCAAGCTGCTACAGCACAAATTCAAGCGGGTATGATTAAAAAAGCAGTGGTCATTGCCGCTGAGCGTATGACCTGGTACGTAAACTGGGCACGTCGCGACAGCGCTGTTTTATTTGGCGATGGCGCAGGTGCAGTAATACTTGAAGCAGCAGATACGCCTGCTGGTTTACTTGGTACCAAAACCGGTTGCGACAGCGAAGACCGCGATATTTTACACATCACCAACTTTGGTAGCGATTTAAATAAGTATGAGCCAATTGGCCCTTCTGATTTATTATTTGAAGGTCGTGAAATTTTTAAACGTGCTGTAAAAGGTATGAGTGAAGCTTGCGACGACGTACTTAAACAAGCCGATTTAAGCCTTGATGACATTAATGTACTTGTACCACACCAAGCTAACTTACGTATTATTCAGGCTATTCAGCATCGTTTAAAAGTACCTGACGAAAAAGTAATGGTTAACATTGGTGAGTATGGTAATACCTCTGCTGCTACGATTGCTATTGCGTTATGTGAAGCCGTTGAGCAAGGGTTAATTAAACCGCATTCAAATATTATGTCTGCTGCCTTTGGTGCAGGCCTTACGTGGGCTGCAAGTTACATAAAATGGGGCGAACGTGTAACGCCTATTAGTGTAAGCGATGCTGCTTTACCGCCGTGTGATAAAACTGGTTTAGAGCTTGTAGCACCGGCTGTTAAAGCATGTAAAGAAGCCGAGAAAAGCTAACGCAGCATATAATAAGCCACATTTAAAACGCACTTCATTAAGTGCGTTTTTGCTTTTTAAGGAATTAAATTTGAAACTTTTAGGTATTCACCACGCTGCGATTATTTGTAGTGACTATGCACGTTCTAAACACTTTTATAGCAATGTACTTAAACTTAACGTTATTAATGAGCACTTTAGAGCTGATCGTAATTCATATAAGTTAGATTTAGCCATGCCCGATGGTAGCCAAATAGAGCTATTTTCGTTTGATGGTTCGCCCGAAAGACCCAGCTATCCCGAGGCACAAGGCTTAAGACATTTAGCTTTTAAGGTAGCGGATATACAGATTGCAAAAACGTATTTAGAGTCGTGCGATGTAAACGTTGAGGATATTAGAGTGGATGAAATAACCGGCAAAAAGTTTACCTTTTTTGCCGATCCAGATAACTTGCCACTTGAGCTTTACGAGTTTTAAAACTCATAAAACTCAAGTTCTTACTATTGAATCAAAAACTTATTTATTAAAACGATTTTGTAAGTAGTTAAATACAGCACGAATACCTAATGCTTCACCACCCGTTGGACGACCTGGTAATGCACGTAAGTTCCACGCCATTACATCAAAATGTACCCACGGTGTTGTTGGTTCAACAAATTCTTTTAAGTAAAGCGCTGCAGTAATAGCACCACCAAACGGTGTGCTTGCACAGTTTGCCATATCGGCTACATCACTTTTTAGTAAGTTTTTATATTGCTCAAACAACGGAAGTTGCCAAACAGGATCATGGACACTTAAACCTGCATCAATAATACCGTTTGCTACATCGCGCTCTGTTGAGAAAAAGCCCGGAAGCTCCGTGCCTAACGCAACACGACATGCACCCGTGAGGGTAGCAAAATCAATAATTAGCTCAGGGTTATCGTTTTGTGCTTCGCTTAGTGCATCACATAATACTAAACGGCCTTCAGCGTCGGTATTATCAATTTCGACCATAATGCCTTTGCGTGTTTTAACAACATCGCCAGGGCGAAATGCATTTCGCGATACCGCATTTTCAACAGCGGGTACAAGTACACGTAATCTAATTGGTAAGTTAGCTGCCATAATAAGCTGCGCTAGTGCAATTACATGCGCGGCGCCGCCCATGTCTTTTTTCATGTTACGCATGCCAGAGCTTGGTTTTAAATCAAGTCCGCCTGAGTCAAAACATACGCCCTTACCGACTAGTGTAATTAATGGAGCATCTGTTGCACCCCATTTTAAATCAAGTAAACGCGGTTTATTTTCGCTTGCACGACCCACCATATGAATAGTCGGGTAGTTTTGCTCTAGTAACTCATCGCCAACCCACTGTGAAAATTCGCCATTGTAAGTTGCAGCTAAATCTTCCATTACTTGCGATAAATGTTGCGGCATCATATCTACCGCTGGAGTATTTACTAAATCACGTGCAAGTGTAATGGCATCAGCTTGTTTGCTAATGCGTTCATATAACGCTTTATCGCTAATGGCTAATTGCGCTTTTGCTGTTGGTTTTTCTTTATATTCACTAAATTCGTAACCACCAAGTACAAACCCTAAAGCAACCTGCTCTACAAAAGCGCTGTCGCCTTGAATTTGATAAGTACCTGTAGGAAGTGTATTTGCTAAATTACCCGCAGCCCAAAAATCATCGCTGCTTTGCATTAAACAAAATACCTGGCTTAACTCGCCCGTTTTAGCATCAGGAATTAAAGCAACACCTTGCTTTTCAAAACCTGTATTAGTTAACCAATTTTGTATAAATGCAGGCTGCTGTGCGTGCCAGTCAGATAATTCGTTTTTTAAAATAAAAGATAAAGGAATACCAGAAGATGTATGACGTAGTAATGCACTCATTAAATAGCTCGTATAATATAAAAATGGTACTTAAGAGCATATCAATAAGCGCACCTAAAAGGTATCGCTAATTTAACGGTTTGTAAGATTACTTTTTAGTCTGTTTTTTTTGAGTTTCTTTTTGATTTTCTTGATTAATTTCTGCGTCGAGCTCTTTAATTGATTTGTTCATGTTAAAGGAGCTAGGTAGTACATCCACCCCAACTAAACTTCCTAATTTAACCACTAAGGGAATAGTGATAGGCGCAAATGGTAATACAGCAAATACACCCAAGCCAAGGCCCTTTAAAATATCGACAAATTGTTCGTTAGCGCGCTTTAACTCAGCTTGATTTGTTTGTCCTTGCGTATAGCGCCTATAAATAGAAAGCATTTCTTTTGTTTCTTGCTTTTCTTGAGCAAGCGCAAGTTTAAGCGCCACCATAGCACGGCGAAAACGTAGCTGTTGGCGTTTCTTGCTAATTTTAACTACCCGCCAAGGTGCACGGTGAATAACTTTATATAATCGCATAACATGCATTTTCACACAGGCATCCATGTTCACAAAGAATAATTTACTTGATTCGCCTCATCTACTATTATTTGCACCAAACTAGTGCCGAATTAATTTATTTCCATGTTCAAAAAAAATACTAAAAACATTTTAAAACCTGAAAAACCAAAATCTGATGAATGTTGTGGCGGAGGCTCTTACTGCCCGTGTGTATGGGATACATACAAAGAAAAGCTTAAAAAATGGCAGCTAACACAACCCAAAATAGATACAGTTAATTAACAAGGCCGACAGTTTAACAACCTAAAAAATGCATTAACTCCCCTTAAAAACACCATATTGCACTTAATTAGTCCATTTTACTTCTTATAACGCACCACTCTAGCTGCTTTTAGTTAATTTAAACTTTTGTTATTTAATAGTTAATTAATAATTGCTCTCGTTGTTTTTTATGTATAGTCTGTAATTAGGACTTCACTAGATGTGAGCTAAAACTCTAAGGGGTCAAGTAATTAAACTTCCTCCTGACATCCACTGTATTCCAGTCCAAAAATACAAAATAAGTAATACTTACAAAGTCTTACTAAACAAAAATTATTCTAACTGGGGAAAATTAGAATGAAATTAAAAAACAACGTACTAAATCAGGCAATTAAGTTTGCTCTAGCGACCACTACCGCTGGTTTATTCATCTCAAGCTCTGCTATTGCTGCAGATGAAGAACAAGCAAAGGCTAAAGTTAATAAAAATGTTGAAAAAATTGCTGTAGTAGGTACGCGTTCAGCTCCACGTTCAATTGGTGATTCACCGGTTCCTATCGATATTATTGGTGGTGAAGAGCTTGAAAAGTCAGGTAATACTGACATGCTTGAGCTTTTAAAAGGTGCAGTGCCATCTTTCAATGTTCACCAAAACCCTATTAGTGATGCAGCATCACTTGTTCGCCCAGCAAACTTACGTGGCTTACCATCAGACAGCACATTGGTTCTTTTAAACGGCAAACGTCGTCACCGTGCTTCTGTAATCGCATTTTTAGGTGGTGGTATTAATGATGGTGCACAAGGTGCTGATATCTCAGTTATCCCTAGTATTGCAATCAAGCAAGTAGAAGTACTTCGTGATGGCGCTGCAGCTCAGTATGGTTCTGATGCAATTGCAGGTGTAATGAACTTCCAACTTAAAGACGCGTCAGAAGGCGGTAAATTAGAAGTTCGTCACGGCCAATACTACGAAGGAGATGGCGATACAACTCAAGTATCGGGTAACATTGGTTTACCGTTTACCGACAACGGTTTTGCTAACTTAAGCTTTCAATACAAAACATCTGATGCAACTAGTCGCTCTGTACAGCGTCCTGATGCTGCTGGACTTGCAGCAGCCGGTGTTCAAGACGTATCGCCTTTAGCTCAAGTTTGGGGCGCACCAGAAGTCGATGATGATATTTCAATTTTTGGTAATGTTGGATTAGAGCTAACAAACGATTCTGAATTTTACATGTTTGGTAACTACTCTGAGCGCGATGTACGAGGTGGCTTCTATTATCGTAACCCTACATCTCGTCCAGGTGTATATGGTGGTAACATTCGCGATGTTAATGGTGTAAATATGCGCCGCCCTGGTGATGACAACCCAGTTGGACAAACTGCTTGGGATGCTGCTACACCTACTGTTTTAGTTGGATCTTTAGACGGTTATGACGCTCAATTAGATTGTCCAGTAGTAGAAATTCAAGCTAACGGTGCACCAGATCAATCTGCAATAGATTCACTAACTTCTGCTAACTGTTTTGCATTTAATGAAACACTGCCTGGCGGTTTCACACCTAACTTTGGTGGTAACATTACCGATACTTCCTTAACAATTGGTACTAAAGGCATGTTTACTGGTGGTTTCTTAAAAGATGCACTTTATGACATTAGTGGTACGGTTGGCTTTAATGAATCTCGCTACTTTATTTACGATACAGTTAATGCGTCATTAGGCTTAGACTCACCACGCGACTTTAGTCCAGGTAAATACTCGCAACTAGAGAAAAACTTCAATTTAGATATTTCTAAAGGATTTGATTTTGATTTAGCATACGATGTAAATATTGCCGGTGGTTTAGAGTGGCATGAAGAAACATTTACAGTAACATCTGGTGATGTAGCGTCATTTACTGCAGGTGAGTTTACTGAGCAAGGTTTTGGTATAGGTTCTAATGGTTTCCCTGGTTTTAAACCATCTGACGCGGGTGAATACACTCGCCGTAACTACGCTGCATTTGTTGATATTGAAGCCCCATTTACTGAAGATTTTTTAATGGGCTTAGCTTTACGTTTTGAGGATTACGACAGCTTTGGCACAACAACAAACTATAAAGTTATGGCGCAGTACCATGTAACGGAAGATTTAAACGTGCGTGGCTCTATTAGTACAGGCTTTCGTGCACCAACGGTTGGTCAAGCTAATGTAAGTAACGTACAAACAAGCTTAGACAATGGTGTATTACAAGATTCAGCACTACTTCCACCAACAAACCCTATCGCGGTACAATTAGGTGGTACAGAGCTTGAGCCAGAAGAATCTCAAAGCTACACGTTTGGCGCTGTATACACTATTGGTGATTTATTTTTAACACTTGATTACTACAATATCCAAGTAGAAGATCGCATTAGCCAATCAGATAAAATAAACTTAAGCCAAGCAGATAAAGATACACTTGAAGCAGCGGGCGTACCTAATGTACAGAGTCTTGCACAAGTAAGCTTTTTCACGAATGATTTTGATACAACAACACAAGGTATCGATTTAGTTGCAAACTATACAGCTGAATTAATGGGCGGTAGCTCTACTTTTAGCCTTGCTTACAACTGGAATGATACTGAAGTAACTCAATTTAGTGATATTACCGGTGCATTTAAAGTTAAGCGTTTAGAAGAAGACTTACCTAATCACCGTGCTACTTTCACATTGTCTCAACAGTGGGAATCTATCTCTGCATTTGCTCGTGCAAATTACTACGGCGAATACCAAGGCGTTCACGTAGATTACGATGCAACAGCAAAAACTGCTGACGCAGCTGTAACTATTGACGCTGAAATTACTTACTTCATGAATGAGTCAATTAGCTTCTCGGTTGGTGCTCAAAACTTATTTGATCAGGATGCTGAAAAACTTGATTTTGCTGAAGCAGCTGGCGCGCCAAATAACAACTGGGGTGGTAAGTATTACGAAACATCTCCGTTCGGTATTAATGGTGGCTTTTACTACGCTAAAGCAACATACACGTTCTAATACTTTTACATAAAGAAGTGGAGGCGAAATGTTAAGACATTTCGCCTTTTTTATTTTATAGTAAATAAAAAATAATATGCCCCGCTATGCTACTCAAAAAAGCTAATCAGTTACTACAACAAAACATGCTCAAAGAAGCTGAGTTTCACTATAAGACACTATTAAAAAGCAACCCTGAAAATGGTGAAGCTTTATTTGGTTTAGGCAAAATCGCATTGAGGTTAGAGCGATTTGATGCTGCTGTGTACTTACTCCAAAAAGTGTGTGAACGCATGCCTAATATGCTTGAGCCACTGCATGCACTAGCCGATGCGTTTAATGGTGTCAACTCACCAAAAGATGCACTTACTGTGCTTGAATATGCAAAAAGTCTAGCAAATAATAACCCTGAACCTCATTACTACTTAGCTCAGCACTATTTAACACATGGCAATTTAAATAAAGCGCATACCACATTTGCACACGCATTGAGTATGGGGGTTTACCCCGTAACTGCTTATATTTTATTTGAGTTAGTTCAATTAGGCCGCTTTGACAAAGAACACAACTACATAAGTAATCTGCATCATTTATTAATGCAAACAGATAATTTACGACTCAAAATGGTGTGTTATTACGCACTCGCTAAAAGTTACGATAAACTTGAAGACATTGAACAAGCATTTAATTACTTTGTACTAGCAAATAAACTACAACGAAAATTAAGTAACTTTAATACTCAAGAGCTTGAACCTTTTTACAGCGAAATAATTAAACACAATACCAATGCCTTTATGCAAAAACGTGATAAAAGTTTTACAACTAATATCGCGCCCGTATTTATTATCGGCATGCCTCGAAGTGGCTCTACCCTTGTAGAGCAAATGTTGGCAAGCCATAGTCAGTTTTCGAGCCTAGGAGAGAGTACGAGTATTAGTAATAACGCAGTTGCTTTTATCGAACAAAAAACGGGGATTGCTTACCCGCAATGTTTAGCGCATTTAACGCCTGATTTAATCAAAAAAGCCCGCGAAATGTATATCACAACATTAAAAACAGCATCGCCCATCAGGCCTTTTATAATAAATAAACTGCCAAGTAACTACCTATCTCTTGGACTTATTTATGTCCTTTTTCCAAATGCCAAATTTATAAACTTAACGCGTGACTTTAATGCAACTGCTTTTTCAGTGTTTAGTAATTACTTTGCTGAAAACGAGCCTTATTTTTGCTCTCTCGTGGAGTTTAAGCAATACCATACTTTATATGAGAAATTAATGGGTCATTGGCAGTCTCTTGAAAATATGCCAATTTACAACATGAATTACGAAGCATTAATAAACAACCCAAAAGGTCAGCTAACTGCATTACTTAACTTTTTAGGTTGTCAATATGAAGATGGCTGTTTAGCATTTCATAAGCGTACATCAGCTGTTACTACGCTTAGTAAGCATGCCATTCGAAAGCCTGTTAATAATTCAGCACTTACAAAATGGGAACGCTATAGAGCGCCTTTGCTTAAATTGCTTGATGAGAACTAGTTAACAGAATGTACTTCAAACCAATTAAGTAAATCTTTAAATTGATCATCGCGGGCACTCGGATGGGTAAGCATATTAATATGGTCGTAATCAAAATTATGCCCGTGTTTACGACCGTAAATTCGCATTTGTTGAATGCCTGGCCCCGATTCGTCCATAAATTTTTGAATATCGATTGGCTGCGCTAATGCTTTATCTTTTACCGCAGCAATATGAAGTGTTGGCGGTAAATGCAGGCTGTTTAGCGCTTTTGCATAATCAAAATTATCATCAGAATCTATCCATGGCTTCTTTTTAGCCCATTGCATACTTTGATAATGCGACTTTTGAGTTTCATTATCGCTTCCCCACTTATAACCTTTAGCATTTAAATAGCCATGCTTTTTAGCAAGTAAAGGTGCCATAAAATACCAAATCAAATTGGCTTGTAATAATTTTTGAGGATGATTATTAAATAAAGAACGCTTAGAGCCAAAATACACACACGCTTTTACATCATTAATATATTCTGGAAAGCGTGCAAATACACTGTTCATCAATACCCCGCCCCAAGAGTGAGCAACCCAGTAGTCAGGCTTTTTACCTTCAATCAACTCTATTTGCTTAATAAAGGCTGGGATATCTTCTAAAATGGCCTCGGTTTGCCCGTATTTAGCGTCACTTGAAATAACCGGTGTACTATCACCTCGGCCACGTAAATCAGCCACATAACATCTATACCCATGCTCAGCCAAAAAAGGGGCAAGTCCTTTATTGGAGTGCGTGTAAAAAATTTTACCGTTTTCTACAGCTCCATGCATAAAAAATACGACAGGCCCTTGCTGATTTTCATCACTGATACGGCGTAAATGAAGTGTTTGTTGATCAGCTAAATTGATAATTATTGATTGCTGAGAAATTGCCACAGTTATTCCTTTTTATTATTTTCAACTCATCCTACCAGCAATATTAAATATACCAAAGGAAATGTCTGCACTTTACCCATCAGCATTTGTTACACTTACGTCATTATATCTGTTGTTAAAATGAAGCCATGAAAGAAAATAAAACACGTTCAAAATTACACCCTCGCAACCTACATAAAAATGGGTACGACTTCGATTTATTAACAACAGAGCACCCTGCTCTACTGCCATTTGTTATAACCACACCTGCAGGTACTAAAAGCATTGATTTTAGTGATAACAAGGCTGTTAAAACACTTAATCAGGCTCTTTTAAAAGCGCATTATAATATTGATTTTTGGGATATACCCGAGCATAACTTATGCCCGCCTATACCTGGGCGTGTTGACTATATTCACTACTTGGCCGACCTATTAAGTGATGATAATCAACAACAAACACCTCTAGGTAGACAAATTAAAGTGCTTGATATTGGCACTGGCGCTAACTTGGTTTATCCACTTACGGGTACAAGTGAATATAAGTGGCATTTTACAGGGACTGATATTGATGCAGCCTCAGTAAAAATAGCAAAGCAAATTGCGCAGTTTAATGGTTTAAAAATAACCCTAAAACAACAAAAAAACGCATCACATATTTTTAAAGGCGTTATTAATCAAAAAGATCTATACCACTTAACACTCTGTAACCCGCCGTTTCATGCAAGTGAAGAAGAGGCAAGTAAAGGCAGTGAACGTAAATGGAAAAACTTAGGAAAAACACCCAGTAGCACGCTTAACTTTGGTGGTCATAATAATGAATTATGGTGCGAAGGCGGTGAAGTACAGTTTATCTCTAATATGATTAAAGAAAGCGAAGACTTTGCAGAACAAGTACTGTGGTTTACGTCGTTAGTCTCTAAAAAAGACAATATTGCAGCGCTTGAAGAAGTGTTAAAAGCTCACCCAATAGCCGAGTATAAAATAGTTGATATGGCACAGGGTCAAAAAATTAGCCGCTTTATTGCATGGAGCTATTTTGATAAAGAAACTCGTGAACAAATATGTAGCGAGCTTGATTAAGCTATAAAAGGAAAAGCAAACCATGATAGATTTTCGCTCTGATACGGTTACAAAACCAACAAAAACAATGCGCGATATTATGTACAACGCACCGGTTGGTGACGATGTATATGGTGATGATGAAAGCGTTAACCAGTTAGAAATCTATGCGTGTAAGCGTTTTAACTTCGAAGCCGCACTTTATTGTAGCTCAGGCACACAAGCCAACTTACTTGCGTTAATGGCGCACTGTGAGCGAGGTGACGAATACATTTGTGGCCAAAATGCTCACAATTATAAGTTTGAGGGTGGCGGCGCAGCTGTATTAGGATCTGTTCAGCCACAGCCTATTAAAAACGAAGCTGATGGCAGCATCCCTTTTAGTAAAATAGCGGCGGCTATAAAACCAGACGATTGCCATTTTGCAAAAACGCGATTGCTCAGCTTAGAAAATACCATTGGCGGAAAAGTACTCCCGCTTGAGTACTTAGCCCAAGCTCGCGACTTTGTTGATATGCATAATTTAGCGCTGCACTTAGACGGCGCACGTGCTTTTAATGCCGCTGTTGAGCTAAAAGTTGATATTACTGAAATCACAAAGCACTTTGACTCAGTTTCTATTTGTTTATCTAAAGGTTTGGGGGCCCCCGTAGGCTCTTTATTATTAGGCTCACTAGCACTTATTAATAAAGCAAGACGATGGAGAAAAGTACTTGGTGGCGGTATGCGCCAAGCCGGAATGCTTGCAGCCGCTGGGCAGTTTGCACTTGAGCACAATATAGAGCGCTTAAAAGACGATCATGAAAATGCACGTTATTTGGCTCAACAATTAAGTGAAATCAGTGGTTTTACTGTCGATATGACTAACACCACTAATATGGTTTACGCAACTTACGCTGGTAATATAAGCATTGAAGAGGTTGCTAAAGCCCTTAAACAACAAGGTATATTATTTAGCCCAAGCAAGCAGCTTAGGCTAGTAACGCATTTAGATATTACGCGCGAAGATATTGATACATTCCTAAATGCTTTGTCGGCCCATATTTAACGCAGCTTTATAATGTTTGCGGCATACCGAAACATATCGGTCATTGCCGCCAATTTCGACTTGGTTACCATCGGCTATTGCTTCACCATTTTCATCGGTACGCAGTACATGGTTTGCTTTACGTCCGCAGTGGCATACAGTTTTAAGCTCAATTAACTTATCAGCCCACGCTAGCAAATATTGCGAGCCTATAAATAACTCGCCTCTAAAGTCGTTACGCAAGCCATAACACAATACCGGTATACCTAATTCATCAACTACATCGGTTAATTGCATTACTTGTTCTTTTGATAAAAATTGGCATTCATCAACCAATACACAATGGCGTTTTTTATCATTATTGAGTGATTGAATAAGATCAAAAACATCTTTACTAGCATCAAAAACATGCGCATCTGCTTGTAAGCCAATACGAGATGATACTTTACCCACACCTAGCCTATCATCAATGGCTGCGGTGAGGATCACAGGTTCCATACCACGCTCTTTATAGTTAAATGCCGATTGTAATAACGTGGTTGATTTACCTGCATTCATTGCAGAGTAGTAGAAATATAATTGAGCCATTGCTGTGCCATTTTATAAAAAGTGCGCTTATGCTACCTTAATATTAAATTAATACCAATTCACATTAGCCCTTCATGTTTTAATAACCACCGTTTTCTATCCAAGCCTCCCGCATAACCCGTTAACTTTGCGTTAGCACCAATGATCCGATGACACGGAACAATAATACTAATCGGGTTTTTACCATTCGCAGCGCCTACCGCTCTCACTGCTTTGGGGTTGTTGAGTTGGTTAGCAATATAGCCATATGTTTGCGACTCCCCAAAAGGTACTGTTAATAACGCCTGCCATACACTTTGTTGAAATACTGTACCGTTTGTATCAAGTGGTACCTCAAAAGTAGTGCGTTTTTTTGCAAAATACTCGTTCAATTGCACAGCGCAAATAAGCACCGCTTTGTTAGTGACTTGCTCAAATGGCGTATGAGAGTGCTCAACTGGTGGATAAAACCCAACATAACTCACACCTTTATCGGTTGCTTGAATAATAATATTGTCTATTGGGCTTGGTATTTTTGTTTGAATTATCATTACAATTGCTGCCAAAGTTGAAACGTTAAGTAAGAGCGAAAAGGAGCGCAATGAGCAGGCTCAAAAGGGTTTGCTGCCGCTTGTGCTTTTTTAACACCTAAGTCGCCATCAAGTAGTATATCGGGTTGGCTTTGTCCTCGCAGCTTTGCATAGTTTACCGTCCAAGGGCCAATTCCTTTTAAACTAAGCCATTCGTCTAAATCATCATTTTGAGGGTTTAACGCACAAAATTGCGCTAAGTTATGCAGCGCATTTTTACGCGCCTGTGGCATTTTAAAAAATGTAAAATCACTATTAGCAACAATTTTAGCCGTAGGAAAATAAATGGCATCGCCCTTTTTTTCGCCTAATTCATCAACTAACTTTGTTACTAAATTATGCGCCGCAGTAACACTTACTTGTTGCCCAAGTACCGCCCTTATACCGGCTTCAAAGCTTGACCAAATTCCTGGAAGCCTGAGCCCCTCGCACACTGTAAATGCATTGTTTGTATTAGCGCTTAAATGCGTTTCAATTAAATTAATATCGGCATCCAAATCAAGTACACGACGTATATTATTTATTACTGGTTGCAGATGACGCGTATTATCTATGTCAATAGACACCCTAAAGTGGTTTTTACTCGCTATAAATTCAGCGGTAAAGCTTCCTTTATATTCCTCACTTGCAAAAGTACGCCCGTAACTCGTTTGCGTTATCCACTCCATTGGTTTTATCAAACGCCTTTGTAAAAAACACTGCAAAGCAGGCCAATTATAAGGCGGCCTAAATGGTAAAGTTAATGTGAGTGTTGACGTTGGTTTTTTATCGCCACTGCGTAGCTTCGAGGGGGCTATATTTAACTGCTGTAAAAATGCATCATTAAAGCGCCTAATGCTTTTAAAGCCAGCGGAAAAAGCTATTTCTGTCATTGGTAGGTTTGTTTCTTGAATCAGTTTTTTAGCAAAATGGCATTGATTGAATAACCTATATTGTGTAATAGACACACCAAAATATTGTTTAAATAAACGTCTTAAATAGCGACTACTAATACCTAAACGACCTGCTAATTTTTCGCAGTCATGTTCATCATTTTGATCTATTAATTGTTTTGCTCTCAACGCGGTAGTTTTTGTCCCCTGCCACGCTGCACTGCCAGGTGCACTATCAGGTCTACATCGAATACATGGCCTAAAACCATCTTGCGCTGCATTGTGCGCAAACTGATAATAAGCCACATTCTTTTCATGAGCCGTTGGTGCCGGACAAATTGGTCGGCAATATATTCCAGTGCTTTTAACCGCTACATAAAAAAGACCATCAAAACGAGGGTCTCGACTTTGACGTGCTTTTTGCCAATGTAAAAATTTCATAAACGGCTCTACAAAGTAATTTAATAGAGCCTAGCTTATAGAAAATAAACTGTATTACTAGCCATATTCGGCACTTAACCAATAGCAGCTAAATAGCGATTTTGTACTTCAGCCCAATTAACCACATTATAAAAAGCAGCAATATATTCAGGGCGTCTATTTTGATATTTTAAATAATACGCATGCTCCCACACATCAAGGCCTAATATAGGTGTATTACCCTCCATTAAGGGACTATCTTGATTAGTACTGCTTTGTATAACTAATGACCCATCAGGTGCTACACAAAGCCATGCCCAACCACTGCCAAATTGACTCACAGCCGCTGCAGTAAACTTTTCCTTAAATTGATTAAAACCACCAAGCTGCTCATTAATTGCTTGTGCCATAATATCACTTGGCTCTCCTCCTCCGTGGGGACTCATGACTGACCAGAATAAGCTATGATTTAAATGCCCACCAACATGCTCCTGCACTGCTTTTTTTAAATCATTTGGTAAGCCATTAATCTCTCTCAATAACTTTTCGGCATCTAAATCAGCAAACGGTGTATTCGCTAAAGCAGCATTAGCTTTATTGATATAGGTTTGATGATGTAAAGTATGATGAATATGCATTGTTTTACCATCAATATGAGGCTCAAGCGCATCGTACTCATAGTTAAGTGCAGGCAAAGTAAAAGCCATAAATACTCCTTTTTCTTTTAAATTAGTGCAGTTGATTGTTTGTAGTACTCTCTGAGCATAAGCAAAAATTTACTTGCTCAATAAGTTCGGGTAAAGAGGGGTAACGACGTGCAAATGACACAAGCTCAGCTGATGTTTTAAGATAATGATGCTTACTTACCTTTTGTACATCGTAATGAGTGTGCTTAATAAGTGGAGATAATGATAAGTGAACTTCACATAACCATTTACATGCATTTTCAGGTTGCTGCATTGCAATATAGGTATCAGCTAAATTATGGGAGGCAACAACAAGTGCAGGAATACAATGTTCAATAGCATAAATGACATTAGTATTAATTTGCGCACATAAGAATTGTTGTAATAGATGGCCAGCGAGTGTTTTAGCTAATAAGTACTTGTCACGCGCTTCAAGTAATGCACCTTGCTCAAAGGCATAATTGCCTTGCATGATGTTTGACTGCCAAGGGCTCAATGCTTGCTCAAGATAAAGTAAATCAGGTTGCTGCTGTTTTTGACCTAAGATCATAAAATCATCTATGCGTTTATTTAATATGCTATTAACTTACACACCACAAAACGCAAATGCAAATGATTTTCATTATCTATTTTGCAAAATTAATTAATTCATCTCCTGCTAATCGGTAAATAATCCATTCATTTTGCGCTTTAGCACCCATGCTGTCATAAAAATCAATGGCCGGTTTATTCCAATCTAAAACCACCCATTCAAACCGACCACAGTTATTGCTAATCGCTTTGTTAGCTAGGTGTTTCATAATTACTTTTCCTGCGCCTTTCCCACGGCTATCTGGACTTACGTATAAATCCTCGAGATATAAGCCATTCTTACCTAACCATGTAGAGTAGTTATAAAAATAAACAGCAAAGCCTATTGGCTCATCGCCATCCAAACAAATAATACTATGTGCTGTCGCCCCTTCACTAAATAATGTATCTAATATGGCTTGTTCATTTGTTTTTACTGCGTCTGGTTCTTTTTCATAAATGGCTAACTCGTTTATAAAATGTAAAATCGTTTTTGAATCACTTGGTCGCGCATCACGAATTTCAATTATTTCACTCATATACTTTATACCTCAAATATATTGTTCTAATTTATCTTTTAAAAAATCCAATTGTATTGGCTTGCTTAAATAATCATCCATTCCGGCAGCAAAACACCTTTGCTTATCTGCATCCATCGCATTTGCCGTTAATGCTATTATTTTAATATCTTTGTGTTTGTCGCCCGCTAAGCCATTTCTAATAGCTTTTGTGGCATCAAAGCCGTCCATCACTGGCATTTGGCAATCCATTAACACAGCTTTAAAATAACCTTGCCCATGAGTATTTAAAATATCAATAGCGAGCTGTCCATTTTCAGCAAGCGTAATATTACAATTAAGTTTTTTAAGCATTAATGTGGATACTTGCTGATTAATTGGATTATCTTCTACAAGTAATATTTGAATAGGTTCACCTAATTTTTCTTTTTTCAAAGATGAGATATAACCGGATGTAACCAACGGTAATGCTTCATCATGCTCATTATTTGTAATTACCGACAACGCTGAAATCAGATCCGCCGTTGTAACAGGTTTAGGGAAATAAGCTTGAAATCCAATGCTTGAATAACGCTGAGCACCTTCCATACCAGCAATACTCGTCATCATAACAAGGGGCATGTTTTTAAAGTCATCGTTTGCTTTTAAAGCCTTGCAAAGTCCAATCCCGTCCATGCCAGGCATTTGCATATCAAGCACTGCAATATCATACATTTTTAGATTACTACTGATCCGGCTTTCACACATTGCAAGTGCATCATATGCATCGCATGCAAGCGCTACATGGGCGCCCCAATGCTCTAGCTGCTGGGATATAACAATTCTATTAGTCTCATTATCATCAACAACTAAGACAGATAAACCTTTTATATTTAGCTTTTGTATATAACGTTCTTTTTGCTCACTTTGGGTGACTTGTATAGTCACAGTAAATTCACTGCCTTGGCCTGCTTCACTTTTAAGTGAAATTTCCCCGCCCATCAGCTCACACAGCTGTTTACAAATAGCTAAACCGAGTCCAGTGCCACCATATTCTCGCGTTGTTGAAGCATCTACCTGAGAAAAAGGTGAAAATAATTGATGCTGTTTTTGCTCATTAATACCAATACCTGAATCTTTTACTTTTATTTGTAGCACTAAGCCTTGTTCTACTTTATCTATTTGAGCACTAACGACAACTTCACCTTTACTGGTGAATTTGACTGCATTACTCAATAAATTAGTAAGAATTTGACGGATACGACCTGGATCGCCACACAATTGTGAAGGCTCTAAAGCGACTAAGTCTAAGATAATTTCAATGCCTTTATCTTGAGCTGTAAAAGCTTGCGCAGCTGCAACTTCACCAATTAAATCACCCGCATTAAAATTAATACTTTCGAGCTCTATTTTACCCGCTTCAGCTTTAGAGAAGTCCAAAATATCATTAATAACCCCCAGCAATGAGTGAGCACTTGTTTTAGCAATCCCTACTTTTGTTTCAATTGGTTTCGATAAGTTTTCAAGCTCAATAAGCTCTAGCATGCCAAGTACACCATTCATCGGCGTTCTAATTTCATGGCTCATCGTCGCTAAAAATTGACTTTTAGCAACCGCAGCATCTTCAGCCTTAACGAGGGCAACACTAAGCTCTTCTGCTATTTTTTTACGGCGTTGCGATATAAGCGTACTTCCGACTAAGGTTGCTAATGAACGTAAATAAGTTTCTTCGTTTTGAGTCCAATAATGGTGTTCATCCACTTTTTCAGCACTCAAAATCCCCAAATTCCCGTCACCCGAAGAAATTACAACATCAATTAACGATTTAATATTTAGCGGCCTGGTGTAGTCATCAATAAACTCAGCTGTTGCAGGGTGCATATTTACATTATCAACCGCAATTAAGTTATGCTTGTAAATAGCAGAAAAATACGCAGGAAAGTCTTTAACTTTTAGCTCATCTTCCGTGCGAACCAGTCCCTCGCCTTTGGTATGTAAACTATGACGCACCATAGCATCACCGGCCTCATTAAAAATCCATAACGAAGCACGCTCTACATTCAATACCTCACACATTGATTTAACAACTAGTTTGTTCACTTCGCTTACATCACTACTTTGTACTTCAGGCGCAATGGTTAATTGAGCAAGATTTTTGTTATATCTGTTTGCTTTTTCACTTTCGATCTCTAAACGTTTATGAGCATCAATACTTTGAAATGAGCCAAATATACGTATGCATTCACCATTTTTAAATTCAGCTTGACCCATAGACTTAACCCACCTTTCTTTACCTTGATGGGTTAAAATTATCAGCTCAACACTCCAGCTTTCACCTAAAGTAACTGCATTTTCAAATAGCTTAGAGATTTTATCGCGATGTTCTCCCAGCTTGTAAAAATCTATTGCGGTCGCTAAATCGGGTTCATATTCATCAGGTACACCATGAATAACTTTAACTTCATCTGACCAATAAAGAGTATGGGCTTTTAAATCTATTTCCCACGCGCCAATTTGTCCCTGCTTACTCATTGATTCAAGTAAACTTTGCTGACGTTTTATTTTTAACTGTATATTGTAGCGCTCAGTAATATCCAATATAAAGCCATCAAGGTACAGAACAGTACCGTCAGAGTCATAGATTGCCTTACCCTTTTCATTAACCCATCGAACATAACCATTTTTTGCTATAATTCGGTATTCAATTGACCACGTACTATGCTCTTTAATAGATTGGTTAATTGATTTTTTTATATGATCAATATCTTCTTCATGAAGAAGATCAAAGAAACGCTTATTTTTATTATTAATAAAATCATCTGCGGCATAACCAGTGATATCTTTAGTTTGATCACTTAAATAAAGCATCGTCCATATTTCATCTGACTCGCAGCGATAAATAATACCGGGAATATTTTCAACAAGAGACGCAAACTGATCACGGCTGCTTTGTAGTTCAGACTCCGTTGTTTTTCTTTGAGTAATATCTACATGCGTCCCAATCATTCGTTTAGGTGAGCCGTCGCTATTCCATTCAACTACTTTAGCTGTATCAAGTACCCAGACCCAATGCCCTAACTTATGCTTCATCCGAGCTTCGCTAACATAAAAATCACTGCCGCCAGCTAAGTAGGTTTTTAATTTTAATTCTGATTCAACTAAATCTTCTGGGTGTGCATATTTATACCAAGTATCTATGCTGCAAGGTTCTATTTCACTAAGTGTATAACCAATGATTTCAGCCCAACGTTTATTAAACGTAACTTTGCTTGTACCTACATACCAATCCCAAATACCAACAGCGGTACTATTGATAACAAGTTCAAGTTGTGTTTTATGCTGTTCTAATTCAAATTCCTGTAACTTAAGTGGAGTAATATCAGTGCGAATTGCTATATAGCTTTGTGGTTTACCTTCATCATCTAAAAATGGCGCTATAGTGGTGTCCATCCAATATAAGCTACCGTCCTTTGATCTGTTACAAATTTGCCCATTCCAAACTTCACCACGCTTAAGCGTTGCATACATTTCTTCAAAAAAAGCATGTGAATGCGTGCCTGAATTTAATAACCGGTGATTTTGACCTATAAGCTCATATTCTTCATAACCACTTATTGCACAAAATTTTCCGTTCACAAAAACTATTGTTCCGTGTAAGTCAGTAACAGCAACAATTGCATGCTTATCAAGCGCTGATTTTTGCTCTGCTAATTGCTTAAGTGCAATTTGCAATGCAGCTCGTTGTTCTTGCAAAGTACTTTGCTGTTCTTGATTTACTTTTACAAGCTCATGCAGATCTTTTGAAAGCTGATTAAACTCAATACTGTCGTTTAAAATAGGGATTTTTACATGTTTCCCTCTAGTTATACTCTCAACAATATTAGTTAAACGAATTAACGGGCGAGATAATCTACGACCAAACCACCAAGACGAACATAAAATAAGCAGCAAAGATCCAGCATTAGTTAAAATAGCAAGCCGCTTATAATAGAGACTGCCTTGTAATGCTGCTTCAGCTGGTTTGGAAACTAATAGCTGCCAACCTTGCTGGCCTAAAAAATCAAGTTCATTAATGTATGCATAAAATATTTTTTCATTGTTATTAGCATAACTAAACACTTGTTTTGGTGCAGAGCTGTTTTGATTTAAAAGCGGTGGGGTAGCAACGGAAGCCCTTGTTTGCTTTTCGATTTTGCTATTGTGCAGTATAAAGAATGCAACACTCGTATTTTTTGCCTGTATTTTGCTTAAGTTGTTTAGCAGTCCCTGTAAGTTTACATCGGCTAGTAATACACTTTTTAGTTTATTTTGATCGTCAAATATAGGTAACGACACTATATGATGCGCATGTCCTTCAACCACCATAGAATGAAATAATGCTTTATCTGTTTTATTTTGTGCTATGAATAATTTAGTGAGTTCTGATTCTTGAATTTGATTAAATAAGGAAAGTTCTATTTTTGCTTTGTTAGACAACACATCAATGATTTCAATATGATTTATAAAATCATATTGTCTGACAAAATCATTTATTAAAGCGTGTTCCTTGGTTGGACTTATACTTAATTGCGACTTTAATAAATACAGATCATTAACTTGGTCTAAAAACCAAATTTCAGCAAATTGCTTTCCAATATTGCTGAGTTCATTTAGTTCGCTATGCGCATTTTGCTTAAGCGTATTATTTACATGCTGAAAACTAAACCACGTTAACAAGCATAACGGCCCTAATGCTATAATTATAAAGGTAATAATTAATTTACTTCGAACAGATTGTCCTTTACCTGTTAATACTCCAAAGTTTAAACCCTTATCCATGCTTATTGCCTAATAGCTTATAATCATTTTATAGTGACTATATTAATGCATTAAATATATAAAGACGCAAGTTTTGAGCTATAAACGCCTTAAAAAATCGGTGTTTAGCGTTATAACGTCTAATTAGCATTACAATAAAAAACATGCCAATAGGATTAATTTTTTGACTCCTTTGTCACTCTTGTAGCTGTTTTAAACTCCCCATGATATAAGCATTATTCAATAAAAGTGTTTTGAGAGCATTATGGCGCACGATCACTCACATAGTCATGTAGACGAAAACCAAAGCGATAAACAGCTCGCCGTTGCTGTTATCATTAACGTATTACTAACCGTAACCCAAGTTATTGGCGGGATATTTTCGGGTAGCTTATCGCTTATAGCTGACGCACTTCACAATTTAAGCGATGCTGGGGCAATATTTATAGCGCTCATTGCACGTAAAATCGGTAATAAACCAGCTGACGTAACTCATCATTTTGGCTATAAGCGCGCTGAAATCCTCGCTACTCTTTTTAATAGCACTACATTAATTATAATTGGCCTATATTTAATTTTTGAAGCCATTTCTAGCTATTTAAATCCACAGCCTATTAATGGTTGGATAGTTGTGTGGGTGGCAGCAATAGCATTAGTTATTGATTTAGCAACAGCGTATTTAACCTACCGAGCTGGTGCTAATCACAGCATAAACATAAAAGCGGCTTTTATTCACAACATCTCAGATGCAATGGCCTCTATTGTTGTTATTATTGCTGGCACTTTAATTATTTTATACCAGTGGTATATCGTTGATTTAATTGCCACAGTGCTTATTTCTGTGTATGTAATTTATCATGGTATTTTATTATTAAAGCAAAGCGGCAAAATTTTAATGCAAGCAGCCCCTAATAACATTGATACACACGCAATATCACATGCTATTAGTAATGAATTTAATATCGAATCGGTAGTCAGCATTAAGCTTTGGCAACTAGATGATAAAGAAAATCATTGTGAGCTTGTTATTACCACTCAACAAACAATTGATTTACCCGCAGTAAAAGGCTTCTTACACGACAATTTTAACATCGAAAATTGCATAATAGAAACCAGACCTATTGCAAATAAAAGCGCAGCATAATAGGGTTAATAATAAGCTAAACAAATACATAACTATTTAATTGAAAACATCTCGTATTATCATTTACAATATTGCTACTAACTTATAATGAGATACTGTTTTTGAAACTTTGGTTACGTAGAATTCATTTAGGCCTTGCCCTCATTAGCGGACTATTTTTATTAATAGTGAGCTTAACCGGTGCTGTTATGATTTATGCAAAAGACATACAGCACTTCATTCAGCCAGATAAATGGCAGGTTATTCCGCAGCCTCGTACATTAAACAATCAAAAATTGATAGAAAGCGTGCAAACGCAAACACAACAAAAAATTGTTTTTTTTATGCCCGAGCAAAATAAAGCATTAGCTTGGCAATTTAGATTGGCTAACAAGCACTACGTGAGTGTCAATCCGTATTCTGGAAAAATAATTCATAGCTATCAAACAACAGACACAATTTATGGCTTTGCTTTAGGCTTACATCGCTGGTTATTATTTGAAGATAGTGATGGTAAAAAACCATTTAAAAATTGGATGTCAGTGTGTGCATTATTACTTTTAATCAATGTACTACTCGGCTTTTACCTATGGATAAAACCAAAAAACAGAATTAAGCGTTTAGCTATTAAGCCTAAAGCCAAATTTAGAGTGCTAATGTATCAATTACATACCGTACTTGGTGTTTACTTTTTTATACCGCTTGTACTTATTGCCTTTACTGGTATGGCATTTAATTGGAAAACACAAACTCAATCAGTATTAGAATTTGTAACGTTTAATAAAGTAGAACAAAGGCCCAAAGCGCCAAAAATAATAGCGCCTTCTCAAGCTGATATAAACTATAACGAAGCAATTAAAAATGCTGGGGATGTATTCCCTGATGGTCGATTATTTAGAATTTACTTACCTAAAAAAGCAGACGATGCCATTGCGCTCAGAATTCAAAACCCTGGTGAAAGCCATGCTTATAGTTGGGTATGGGTAAATCCATTTACAGGCAAAGTATTAAACTCATTTGACGCAAGTAAAGCCAACTTTACGACGCAAGCATGGAACTTTAAGTATAAATTTCACATTGGGGATTTTGCAGGCCCCATAGTGCAATTTATATGGTTATTGATTGCCCTTTCACTCGCATTTTTTATTGTTAGCGGTGTGTATTTTTGGTTAAAACGCCACAAACGAAAATAAATCTCATTAACACTTGCGTGATTAGTTGATAATAATTACCATTGCGAAAATTATTATCAACTAAGGGCTCTCCCATGTTAAAAACTTCGCTTTGCCTTATTGCTGTTGCAGTAAGTACTAACACGCTAGCAGATGAAAATAATAAAAATGAATACGCTTCTGAACAATTAGAACATGTCATTGTATCTGGCAGTCGTATCTCAGAAAGTATTGACGAAGTACCTGCCTCTATTACCGTTATTAATCAACAACAAATACAGCAGCATTTAAAAGTAAGCTCAGAACTGGGGAGTTTACTTGCGCAAATGGTTCCAGGACTTGCCCCTGATACAGGCAGCTCAAGTAATTCAGGACAAACGCTACGAGGCCGTGCGCCTTTAATAATGATTGATGGCGTACCGCAATCAACCCCTCTTCGTAACGGCTCTTTAGGCATAAAAACACTTGATGCAAGTGCCATAGCGCGCATTGAAGTTATAAAAGGCGCGACTTCTATTTATGGTAATGGTGCTTCAGGTGGCATTATTAACTACATAACAAAACAGGCTCGCAGTGATGGTAAGCCTGAAGGTGAAATAAGTATTTCAAGCCGCTTTAGCGCTGTTAAATTAGCAGAAAGTGGCGGCGGTAGAATATCGGCAGCAGTAAACGGCAAGATCGATAAATTAAGCTACCTGTTAACGGCAAGCTATGAAGAAAACGGCGTGCAACGCGATGCACAGGGCGATATTTTAGGCTTACAATACGGTTTATCAGACTCTGAAACTCAAAATTACTTTACTAAACTAAGTTACGATTTTGACGACGAAAAGCAATTGCAGTTTAGCTATAACTTTTACAGCTCACAGCAAAAAACTGACTTAGGTGATATTACTGGCGATGGCAATATAGGGGAAAAAACATACGCTATTCACGTACCCGCTGAACTACAAAAGCAAGGTAAGCCACAAGGACCCGATGGCAACGTTAATATTACTCTAAAATATGTTGACTACGCGTTGTTTGAAAACACACAAATGACCCTCGATCTTTATAAACAAGATATAGAAAACGTATTCTTTTTCTCCACTAACCTAGCTAACCTCGATGAAGGCTATACCGGTGGTCAGTCCGTTATTAAATCAGAAAAGCAAGGTGCAAGGGCTACATTTAATAGCCAGTTTGATTTTGAGAACGTAGCAGCCACCCTAATCTACGGCATTGATGCCTTAAACGATAAAACATCACAACCTTTGGTGGATGGCCGTGTGTGGGTACCAGAAATGGACATGGAAAGTGTTGCTGGTTTTTTACAAACAAAATGGGTAATAAACGACGATATTATTGTAAAAGCAGGTGTAAGAAACGAAAGTATTGATTTGAGCGTAAGTGATTACCAAACATTAAAACTGTGTAGAACCCCTTCGCAATGCTCAGTCCCATTAAATGTGCGTGGTGATACCATAAACTATGACGCTACAACGTATAATGCAGGCATAAAATACAATTTAACAGATGCATTCAGCCCATTTTTTAGTTATTCACAGGGCTCTGATATTTCTGATATTGGGCGCTTACTTCGCGCTGCAACCGTTGACGATATTGCACTTATTCAGACACAAGCATCTATAATTGACAACTACGAAGTTGGTTTTACTTCACAGTTTGAAAACGTTCGTTTTGAATTTGCACTGTACAGAAGTACTTCAGAGCTTGGCACCAGTAATGAATTTAACGAAGTAACGGGTGTTTACGAGCCCGTGCGCGCACCGCAAGAAATATGGGGTTACGAAGGTTTAGTTAATTATACTATTAATCAAGATCTTAAATTAAGTGCTACATACAGCTACGTAGAAGGAAAAAATACTGAAGCGGATGAATATTTAGGGGCAAAACAAATCAGCCCACCTAAAGCCACTGCTAATTTAACATGGCAAACTAACGAAAAGTTATCACTTGCAATGAGCTTTTTATATGTAGGTGACAGAAAGCGCTTTGATAAAAATGCGCAAGGCCAATACTCTGGCGATCAGGGCCCTGTTAGCAGCTACAACACATTTAACTTAAGTGGCCAGTACAATGTTAACGCCAGGTGGAGTGGCTATTTTGGTATCGAAAACCTGTTCAATAGCGATTACTACCCTGCCCGCGCACAATCTTACACTTACGGCGGCTATAACATCAAAGGATTAGGCACAACGGCTACTCTCGGTGCTAAATACCAGTTTTAATTAGCAATAGACTCAATAAATAGGCATCATCAGCATGCCTATTTATTAAAAAAAATAATATAAAAAGCAGTATCTCAACTTATTATCTATAAATACCTCTAGTAATCATTCTCAGATGCTAATACAAATAAAAAACTGTCCATAAACCAAGCAATAACGCAAACTTAAATAAGAATCAAAACCAATAGTAACACAATGATTTTTATAGAGAAAACTTGCAATTCATTCAATTTATACTACACTGCTTACAATTGAAATAGTTAAGGCGATTTATCATGAAAGGTAATCAAAAAGTAATCGATGCGTTTAATACATTGTTAGCTAACGAATTAGCAGCAATCGATCAGTATTTTATACACTCGCGCATGTATGACGACTGGGGTTTAAACAAGCTATACGAACGCCTTAACCATGAAATGGAAGAAGAAAAAGATCACGCAGATTGGCTTATTAAGCGCATCTTGTTTTTAGAAGGTGTACCAAATATGACTAAGCGCCGTGACTTACTTATCGGTAGCGATGTAAAAAGTATGATGCAAAACGATTTAACACTAGAGCTTGAAGTAGTAGCGTGTGTTAAAGACGTAATCGCAATATGTGAAGAACAGCAAGATTACCAATCACGTAGCATTTTAGAAAAGCTGTTATTTGATACTGAAGAAGATCATGTTTACTGGTTAGAGCAACAACTTGGTCTAATTGATAAAATTGGTTCTGAAAATTATCATCAAGCACAAATGGCTTAGTAGGAGCATATTATGAAAGGCGATAAAGACGTTATTGCGGCGCTAAATAAAGTACTCGCTAATGAGCTTGTTGGTATTAACCAATATTTTTTACATGCACGCATGTTTAAAGATTTTGGTTTCACTCAACTAGATAAAGCAGATTACAAAGTATCTATCCAAAAAATGAAAAACGCCGATCGATTAATTGAACGTATTTTGTTTTTAGAAGGCTTACCAAACCTTCAAGACTTAGGCCGATTACGTATTGGTGAAAACAGCGAAGAAATGATTGCTGCTAACATGAGCTTTGAACTCGATACGATTGATGAATTACGAAGCGCAGTTAAACTGGCTGAAAGTAAAAAAGATTATATTACCCGTGAAGCCCTTGATCACATTTTAAATGAACAAGAAGAGCAAATTGATTGGTTAGAAACCCAACAATTACTTATTAAAAATACGGGCATTAAAAACTATTTACAGTCTCAACTGTAAACAATAATTCAGCCACAAAAAAAGCAGCTAAAAAGCTGCTTTTTTATATCTAAATTTTATATGTAATTAAGCAACTTGATCCGTAACATCCGCAATCTGAATAAGTCTGCGATTAAGGATCTTTTTAGCACAACCACAACACTTACCGCATTGGCTGCCCACTTTAAGCTCTTTAGTTAATTCACGCATGGTCGTTGCACCATCGTCAATTGTTTGCTCAATTTTTTTATCAGTCACACCGTGACATAGACAAATATACATGAATACAAACCACTCTCAATTACATTTAGTATGTGCATATTAATCTAAACGAAAATAGTTATCAATTATTTTATTGGCTAATATGTATCTTTTTTCAGCTTATGTGGCCAGCGCCACTTAAATTGAGAATTCGCGGCAGCTTGAGAATTGTTTTAATTTTAAGCAAGGTGTGGCACACAGATTGAGATTTACTAGAGTCGACCTTAAATTTAAGTAAGGTTAGGTTTAGGTAAATATTTGAATGGTTGAAAATTAATGACATTAAGGCTTCAGAAGCCTTAATGTCTAAGTACGGAATTTATGGGAAGGTGATTTCCGGTTTGTACCATGAGCAGACATTGGTAACACTCATATAAGCGGCGATTTACTGCTCTTGTGAATTGTTCGTCTTAATGTTTTTGTTATGTGCGTATATATCAAGCGCCGCTTCACTTGCTGAGGTTATAGCTGCCACGCCACGCAAGGTGATGTCTACATCTAATTCTATGTACGAACCTAAATTAGTCGTAAACGCTGCGAAGCTGTCCTTTAACTCAAAGAGATAAATCTTTTGAAACGCTTTGCAACTCGAAATATTTTTCATTTTTGAAGATATGCATTCTTTGCTTAACCCAACCGCCGACTCATATTTTACTACCATTTTTTCTAATTGCGCTTTGTCGTCAATATTTTCAGCGAACGAGTAAAAACTAGCGAAATAAAAAACTATAATTACTAACTTTAAAATTCTAAACATAATATTCCTTTTCGAACATAACGAGACTGTACAATAACTCCAACAACCAAATTAATTTAAAAACGAGCGCCTAAAATCAACGCTAAGCGTTTTTAAAGCATTAGGTAATGCATTTGGAACCCATAAAACAGGCTGTTTTTCTTAAAAATAAGTAATTCTACAGCCTCAACGAGCCTGTAGATTAACTCGTTTTTAAATTTGTTTTTATTGATAAACAAACCATAGCTGAGTTCCTATTTTGGTTCAATTGATTACTGTATTTTTACGCAGAATATAAAGAAGTATTTGATATTGTTTTAATTGGCGTTTTAGAAGGAATTACGGGTGTTTGAGTGGCTATTATTTAGGGTAAAAGGGTGTAGTGGTACAGTGATTTTGGCCACCCATTAAGAAAGAAATGTTATGCTAATAAGCATACAAATTTGGGTGAAAAAATGACGA